>JBQTIG010000087.1:0-54767 GCA_052388375.1 Planctomycetaceae bacterium
GAGTACTTCCGCGACGTCCTCTCCCGCACCACGACGGCCTCCGCCCGCGAGCTCACGCCGCGCGCCTGGAAGGCCGCGCGCGACGCGTCCCGGACCGCGGGTCCGCAGGCGTAGCGCGAGCACGCCCACCTTCTACCCGGGCGCCGTCGTCGCGCCAGACGGAGAGGACCGGACGCTTACGGACAAGCGTCCAGCGGAGGTGCGCGTGGCCGCGCCCATCGGCGGCGGGCCCGGTCAGGAAGCGCATGCCCGTCCGCATCTGCAGCGCCTCCGCGTGCTACGCATCCTGCTACGCATCGGCGAAAACCGCGCGTCGGGCACGACGATCCCCCCGCCCCCCTGGCGGGGAGTTCCCGGCAGGGTGCTACGCATCTTTCCGGACTCATGGGACTGCCTGGACTCGTTGGACAACTCGTGCGCGAAAACCCGCCTGGATGGCGGGATGATCTGCGGTTTCCTAAACCGCAGGTCGTCGGTTCGAATCCGGCCGGGGTCGCCAGCCACCCCCCCTGCGGCGGGCGCGAGGGACGAGGACGGGGCCGGCGCCACACCCTCCGCGCGCAGGTCCGCCTCCGCGGGGCTGTCGCCGGGGAGCGTGACGACGGGCCGCCGAGCCGACCCTAGCCATCCGGCGGCGGTGGACCGGGGGGCGCCCAGCCGCGTGGCGAGCGTGAGGTTCCCCGCGGTCCGGACGAGGGCGCGGAGTCGGGGGTCCTACGTCCGCTGCGTGCGGGTCCCTGCCATCCGCCCATCTTCCCTGACGCGCAGCGTTCGCCCAGCCGCGCCCCCTGCGACGCGCCCGCGGGTCCGGTAGCCTGGTGTCCCTGGTGACGAGAACTCGTCAAGAATGTCCAGGAGGTCGTGACGCGTAGCTCCGCCCCGGTCGGAGCCGATCCTCACGGACGAGCCGCATCTCTTCGCGGGGCAACGGCGCGGGTTGATCCGCGATCCGTGATCCACTGCGGGCGACGAGCCCTCGAACAGGACGCGCCGCACACGTCTACCTCACGAGCTCGGCAACTTCCCCCGCTAGCAGTTCCGCCTCGAGAAGAAGGAGGCGATCGCCGCCGAGCTCGACGATGGTCACGGTCCCGCGGTCGCACCGGATCACGCGCGTGATCTCCGTCTTGCGCCCCGCGGGCACCTGGATCTCGGCGCTCGTTCCCGTAGGCAGCGGGAATTCGAGGCGCGCCAGCGGCTCGTCCAACTCATGGATTTGCACGCTCATCGCGATCCGGATCGAGGATCCGTCGGCCGCAGCGACCGGACGCAGCAGCAGGATCACCCCGGCCGTCACGCTCTCCACGACCGGGTCCACGATCAGGGCACCGTCCCGCCCAGAATCGAGTTCGAAGTCGGCGACGTAGGCGACCTCGCGTGTGATCGTGATGGACGCCTTCTGCCCATTGCGGCAGGCGAGCTGCGGCGCGGCGATCGATTCGGCTCCGTGGCGCTCGAGGAACGCGGGAAGCGCGGCGCTGGCGAGGCGCTCGGCGCCACGCGCGTCGTCGAGGTGCTTCGTGAGGCGCACCAGGCGCGTCTTGAGGCTCACGATCCGCCCCAGGAACTCCCGCAACGATCTCAGCTCCTGCTCGACGCGCTCCTGGATGGCGGGCGTCGCGCGGACGATGAGCGTGGAGGGAGCGGTGCCGACGACGAGCTCGGCCCCCTCGATCGTCTTCAGCTGACGCAAGAGAAACCCCCACCAGACCTCCTCGGCTTCGAGATCGGCAACTCCATGGATGCGCACGACGGTCGGTCCTTCCTGGCGCGCCTCGAGGCGCGCCAGGACGCGGGTGAGCGCGGGTTCGCCCAACGCGACGAGCGAAGTGCGCGCCTTGGCCCGCACCGCGGGATCGGAATCGAAGAGCTTGTCCACGAGCGCGTCGACTTCGGAATCGCCAGCCAGGGTGGACAACGAGAGGAACAGGAGGAACGGGAGGATCCGCATGGAGCCCACGGTCGGAAAGAACCGTCACGGACCGGTCACGCGGGCGCGAAGCACGCCGGGCAAGGCACGCGGCACTCAGGTCGCGCGGGCGGATCGCGTGGTGGGGATCCACCCGGCGCGCTCGAGAACCTCGCGGGCGATCGCGGCGACGTCGCCTTCCGCGGCGACCGGTTCCCCCAGGGTCGCCGCCGCGATCTCCGCGCTGCGCAGGATGTGCCACGCGAGACCCGAGCCGATCTCGCGCCGGCGCAGGCGCCCGATCACGGTCTCCGGCGCCGCGACGAGCCGCACGACCCGCACCCGCGCGCCGGGCACCGCGCGCTCGACGATCCCCAGCTGCTCCTGGTTCTCGACGACCCGCGCGAGCAGCAGCCGTTCGTGCCCCGCCGCCGCATAGACGCGCCACACGCCGCGTAGCACCTCCTCGGCCACGGCGTACCCGTGCGGGTCGCCCTCCGGCTTGGGGTGGAAGTAGGCCAGCTCCGCATCGACCATCGCGGCGGCGACTCCCTCCTCCGCGAGGATCTCCATGCACTCGAACGCGACGGTGGACTTGCCGACGCCGCAGGGTCCGGTGATTACAAGCACGTCCGCCATCCCCCGCACCCTACCCTGCGTACCGGGACGAGGGGAAGAGCAACTGGACGGCCGTCCAGGTGGCCGGCGCTACCCGCCGCCCGGCGCGATGGCCTTCTCGATCTCGCGAAGAGCCCGAGCTGGTACGACTTCATCTCCCGCGTGTTGCCTTTGGAGGTTTGCCTTGCGTACGCGTGCGTACGCCGGAAGGATCGGGGGAATCCTCCGCCGGGTGTATAGAAACCGGGCGCGGTGCGGCGCCCGCGCCGCTCAGCCCGAGTGTCTTGCGCGGAAGCGCAAGAACCCGACGATTCCCGCGCGCAACCGCGGATAGATGTGGTACCAGACGAGCCCCGCCGAGAGGAGGCCGATCAGCACGCCTGCGGTGACGTCGCTCAGATGGTGCGATCGCGTGGAGAGGCGCGCCAGCGGCACGAGCGGGATGAGGAGCGCGGCGAGGAGCGGCCACCGCCCCCGGGCGAAGAAGAGGACGGCCAGAAACCCCGCGGAGGAAGAGGCGTGCCCTGACGGGAAGGAGGCGAAGCCCTGCGACTTCAAGGTCAGCTCCCCGTCGCGCCACGGTCCATAAAAGCCCTGGGGAGCTTCCTGGAACGAGGGGCGGGTGCGTCCGGTCAGGCACTTCATGCCGTGGCAGACCACTGCGGCGACGCAGGAGGCGAGGAGCATGCAGATCACGACGCGCTGCATGCGCAAGCGGCGGCCCGCAAGCGCGACCGCGAGGAGGAGGGCCCCGTAGCCCATCTGGAAGGGCCAGTCGCCCCACTCGCCGATGTATACAAGCGCGCGCAGCACGCCCTCTGGCGCCGCCTTGACCCGGATCGTCGCCTCCGCGTCGAAGAAGAAGGCCGCAGGGAGCGCCAGGAGGGCGACGGCAAACGTGCGCCGGAGAAGCTCGCGGTAGCGGCGCCGGCTCTTGCGGAGGGGTCGCACGTCCGGTAGGGCGCGTTCGAGGCCGGGCATGCGCGGCCATCCTACACGACACCCCTCCGTGAGCCGGGCACTGCCCTCGGCTGGCAAAGCCCGGTATTCTGTCGGAGTCCGGACGAGGAACACCCGTGGGACGCCAGTGGCTCCAGAAGAACCGCGAGATCAACGCCGCCAAGCGCGGCAAGCTCTTCTCCAAGCTGGCGCGCGAGATCGCGATCGCCGCCAAGAGCGGGGCGCCCGACCCCGCCATGAACGCCCGCCTCGCCGTGGCGGTGGAGGCGGCGCGCAAGCAGTCGGTGCCCAACGACACGATCCAGCGCGCAATCAAGAAGGGCGCCGGACTGCTCGACGAGAAACTGGAGCTCGATCTGGTCACCTACGAGGGCTACGCGCCCTTCAACGTCCCGGTGATCGTCGAGTGCCTCACCGACAACCGCAATCGCACCGCTCCGGAGATGCGCGTCCTCTTCAAGAGTGGTCAACTCGGCGCACGCGTGGCCTTCCTCTTCCAGCACGTCGGCATCGTCGAAGCCACGCACGCGGGCGCGGGAATCGACATCGAGGAGGCCGCCATCGAGGCGGGCGCCCAAGATGTGGAGCCGCTCGAGGGCGTTGCCGAGGGGGAGACCGGCGCCCGTTTCACCACGGAGCGGGCCGATCTCGACGCCGTCACCAAGAACCTCACGCAATCGGGCTGGTCGGTCACCACCTCGGAGATGGGCCACGTCGCCAAGGAGCCCATCGATCTGCCCCCCGATCAGCGCGCGGTGGTGGCGGCCTTCCTCGAGGCGATCGACGGCCACGACGACGTTCACCGGGTCTACGCGGCCCTGCGCTGAGCGGCGCGCGCCCGCGGCCCCGCGGCGCTCACCGGCAACTTGCTTTCCAAGCGAGGAATCCTCACTCCCTAGCGCGCCCAGGCGTCCTTAGGTTAGTTGGCAACGAACCGTTTCCCAAGGGAGAACGCATGCGCAGCTTCACCGTCCCTCTCCTCGCCCTCCTCGCGGCCATCGCCGGCTGCGGCTCCTCCGGGGGAACCTCCACCCCGGTGGCCGTGACGATTCTCTCGCCACTCGACCGGAGCACCGTGCAGCCCCCGTTCGTCCTCATCGGGCGCGCGTTGGGCGGGACCGCCGAGGTCTCGGTGGACGGCGGCCCGTTCGCTCCCGCCGCGGGCGGGGCCGACTGGACCTTCGCCGTCGACGCCGCGGCCTGGCCGGCAGGCTGGCACGAGATCGCCGTCCTCGTGAGGTCGGCCGGCGGCGAGGCGCGCAGCACCCTCCGGCTCTATCGGAGCGGCGCACCCGTCCTACCGCCCCCGCCCCCCCCGTCGCCCCTTCCGCCGCGCCCTCCTCCGCCGATCGATGCGCTGGCGCTCTGGACCTTCGCCCCGAGCGGCGCGAACGACACGTCGGGGAACGGCCACCACGGCGAGATCCGCGGGCCGACCGCCACGGCCGGCGTGCTCGACGGCGCCCTGCGCTTCGACGGCATCGACGATTCCGTAGTCGTGGCCGACACCCTCGGGCTCCCACCCGCGGAACTGAAGGACCTCGCCTACGGATCCATCGCCCTGCGATTCCGCTACGACTCCGTGGTCAACGGAGGCAGCACCGCGGACGCGATGCCTCTGTTCCACTACGGCTCCGGGGTCGCCTCCACGACGAACTGGGACTTCGACGCCGTCGAGATCTACGTGGGCCACGGAAACCTCGACGATCCGGCGCAACGGCAGATCTACTTCACGGTTCTCAAGAGCGGGGTCCCGGCCCTTTGCTTCGACTCCTTCCTCGAGACGCTCGAGGCGGGCCGGTGGTACCACTACGCGGTCACGATCGGGCCGTTCGGACATCGAGCGTATCTCGACGGCAAGGAGCTCTCGCTCCGATACAACTCGGGGACCGACGCGAGCTCCTATGCGTTCTTTCCCACCGTGAGAACGCCCGAGCTCCTCGCGTTCGGCACCTCGATGTTCGGGCTCACCCGCACGTGGTGGCATCTCGATGGCGCCGTCGATGAGGTGGGGATCTACGCCAAGGTGCTCAGCGCGGAGGAGGTGTCGGCGCTCTACGCCGACGGTCCCTAGCCCGCGATCCGCGCACGGACGAGCTTCGGCTCGCCGCCTGCCTCGACGACGACCTCGGCGTCGATGAGGCAGGGGAGGGGGGCGGGGGCGGAGGCCGACTCGCATGCGGTGGCGAAGGAGCGGGACCAGCCCTCAATGCGGAAGCGGCGGCCCTCCTCCTCGAAGGCGCCGCGGGCGAGGATCCGCATTCGCAGCACTTGGAAGCCGGCGCGCCAGACCGCGGGGGGCACGGCCGCGAGGTCCACCGGAAGCTCCCTGGAAGGAAGCACGCGGATGGACCGAGTCAACAGGTCGCCTTCGACGGATTCGACGCCCTCCAGGCGCCGCAGGAGACGCTGGATGCCCTGGATTCATGGAAGTCACTCGAGGGGGCGCGCGAGGAGGAGACTGATCCGCCGCAGGCCGGAAGTCGCCGTGGGGGGCGCATCCGAACCCGCCATCCGCTCAGGCCCCCGTTCGCCGCCCGCCCGGCAGGCGGCCGCGGCCGCCACGAGCAGGATCCCCAGCTTTCGAAAGTCCATCCCGCCCTCCTAGCACACGCTCCAGGTACCGTGCCAGGCAATTCTGCCGCGAAGCGCGAGCTCGTGAGGCCTACCGGGTTGTGAGCGAAAGCTCGTACCGCTCCTCGACGAGGTCGACGCCCCAGAGGCGGCCCGGCCGCTCCTCGACCCGGACGAATCCCGCCGCCTCGTAGAGCCGGGCCGCGGCGGCGAGCGCGCGCACGGTCCAGAGCGACACCGCGTCGTAGCGCGCCTCCCGGCTGAAGCGCACCGCCTCCCCCAGAAGGCGCGCGCCCAGCCCTGCCTTGCGCGCCGCGGGCTCGACGAGAAACCAGCGGAGCTGCGCCAGCCGGGGGGAGGCGCCCACGATCGCGATGCAGCCCGCGAACCTGCCGCCGCGCTCGGCGATCCAGATTCGATCCCGGGGGGAAGCGGAGCGGGCGAAGGCGGCGAGGGGGCCCGCGACGTAGGCATCGAAGGACGCGTCCCACCCATGTTCCTGCTCATAGAGGACGCCGTGGCGGTGCACGATCCAGCCGATGTCGCCGGGCCGCAAGTCGGTGCGGAGCACGAAGGGCGCAGCGGGAGGAGGCTGACGAGACTCAGGGGTCATCGAACTGAGCGGCGAGCGTCAATGCGGAAGCCGCGGCCGCACTGCCCCGTAGAGCCAGGTTCCCGCCACGGCACTCACGATCGCCGCCGCCATGACGGTCATGCCGTGGCCCAAGAGCGCGAACATCGGCCCGGGGCAGGCCCCGAGGAGCCCCCACCCCAACCCGAAGATCGCGCCCCCGGCGATGTAGCGCACCCCCTTCCCCATGGTCTTTCGCGGGATGCGGATCGGCTCCCCGCGGAGCGTGCGGGGAAACAACCGTCGCATGAGCGCGACCGAGATCGCGGCCACGACCACGGCGGATCCGATGATCCCGTACATGTGGAACGACTGGAAGCGGAACATCTCCTGGATGCGCCACCAGGAGACCACCTCGCTCTTGACCAGCAGGACGCCGAACGCCGTACCGAGGATCAGATAGACAAGAAGCCCCCGGCGCGCGGGCTCCCCCGCCGTCGCGGAACGCGCCTCGATCTCCGCCGCCGCCCCGCTCACGACCGCACCCCCGGCAGCAGCGCCGGAAGCAGCAGATGCGTGGCGGCCAGCCCGCCCGCGAAGAACCCGATCACGGCCACGAGGGAAGGCAGCTCGAGGCAGGCGAGCCCGGTGATCGCATGGCCGGAGGTGCAGCCTCCCGCGTACCTCGATCCGAAGCCGATGAGAAACCCGCCTCCCACGATCAGGAGCAACCCGGGCGCACTTCCCAGCGCGGCCCAGGAAAAGAGGCTCGCGGGCGCCCAGCCCGAGAAGTCGGCGAGTCCCAGAGCGCCGAGATCCGAGCGCGTGGCGGCCGAGATCGCGACGGGCGCCGCGTTCCCCAGGCAGATCCCCGCGAGGGATCCCCCGAGCGTCACTCCGGCCACGAACGTGAGATTCCAGGCGCCGCTCCCCCTCCAGTCGTACCGGAAGAACTCGGCGCGTCCGGGGAGGAGCGCCGCGCAGAGGTGGCGGAGATTGACCGAGATCCCGAACTCCTTCCCCCCCACGAGCAGGAGGAGGGGCACGAAGAGTCCGATCAACGGGCCGGCCACGTACCAGGGCCAGGGGTCGAGGAGCGCTTGAGGCATGGCGCGAGGGACGTTACCTCACCCGGCGGCGCGGGGGAAGCGGGGTCAAGGCCCTTCGAGCCGGCTCCGCGCCTCCTCGTCGTTGGCGAACACGCCGAACACCCGGTCCAAGCCAAGCGAGGCGATGACGCCGCGCACGAACTTCGACGGCTCCGAAACCGCCAGCCCCCCGCCCCCCTCCTTGAGCTTCCTCTGGGTCTCCACCAGGAACCCGAGGGCGGAGGAGTCCACGAATCGCACGCCCTTCAGGTTGAGCACGATCTTCCTGGTTCCCGCCTGGAGCGCGGCCTCCACCTTCTTGCCATGCCTCGCGATCGAGGCTTCATCGAAGTCCCCGGAGATCGCGATGAATTGGAGGTTGGCCATGCGCGGGCTCCTGCTCCTGATAGGAGGGATCGGAGCCCTCTTATTTCAACCGATTTCGCCGACTTCGGCCATGCCCTTCTCCGCCGCGACGGGGGGTGGCGGCCGGAACCCCACCCTGGCTAGAATTGGCCAATGAGGGAGGTGATCGATGCGAGCGGCGAGTCTTGCGCTTCTAGGGCTATTGGGTGCGGCGTGCCACCGCGGACAGGACGGGTGCATCGTCCTCGACTTCCCGCCGGCCGCGCCGGCCGCACGCGCGGGAACCTTGGAATCCTTTCCGCTGCAGATCAAGGTCGAGGCGCGCCTCGTCGGGGTCAACCGCGACGCCCTGGAGCAACTTGGGGTCGAGTTCCCGATGTTCGCGGAGATCCTCACCGACACCGGGAGGAACGCGGGGTCCACGACCTGCACGGATGGGGACCGCGTGGTGGACACCGCGGTGATCGGAGGCGTGCCCGGCGTCCATCACCTCGTCCCCATGGGACACAGGACGGACAGCTTCCTCGGCGCGATCGTGACGGACGGCACGTTCCCTTTCGGCGACGTGCACGTCTATCCGATGCTCCCCTTCTTCGGAGGCGTCGACTTCGCTCCAGGGGCGTATGAGCTGCCTTCCGGCCTCCCTGAGGGCCTGAACGTCCAGAATCTGCCGCCCCAGGATGCGGGCCTCGGAGGGTCCCGCGTAGCCTACGACATCTACGACGACGACCTCGAGGCGGGCGCCCTCTACGATCTGCTCGTCAGCGACGGGCGCAACCGTGGGCTGATCGCCCCCACGACCTGCGGATTCAGCGGCCAGCGATTCGCCTACCTGGTCGAGGATGTCATCGCCAATCTGGACGAACTGACGCCGGAGATGAGACGCGAACTCGAGAAGCTGAACCCGCCCCCCCAGGTGGCCATCGCCGGCGTCATCCTGGAGGTGACCGCCAAGTCGCTCGGCAACGACATCGGAATCGATCTTCGGCTGGGCTCCCTGGGCGTCACGGTGCCGCATCCGACGCAGTTCGACGTCGACGGAAACCCGTCGAATGTCTTGATTCCCCTCCTCCAACGGAGTCGCAACAGTACGCTCCTCACGATCCCCGATGGGAAGACGGCCGTGATTGGCGGCCTCCTCGCCCGGGGCACTTCGGAGCCTGAGCCGGGGCTGCCGATTCTCAGCAAGATCCCCCTTCTCGGAGACTTGTTTTCGAGCCGAAAGAACTTCAGTGAGGATCAGAATCTCGTGATCTTCATCACGCCGCGGATCGTGCGCGACTAGCCCGCATTACTCATGAGGATCGCGCGAATCGGCCACGAGTCGGCCGAACCAGCGTAGTGCTGCTCGGCAAGAGCCACGTTCGAACATTCCGGCCACTCGTTCTGGGCCGGGACGCGACGTCGAGATCCAGGAGCGAGGAGGAAGCTGTGGCCAAGGGCCACTGCGACGACGAGCGATGCAGAGATCGACGTCGCGGACGGCCCAGAACCGCGAGCCTCTTGAATGATTCGGCTAGGCGCGGCCCACCAGCTCGAGGAGGCGCGCGACGACCGGCGCGGGCAGGGGCTCCGTCTCCAGGCTCGACGTCCGGTCGGCGTCGTAGGGGATGTGATAGGCGCGCGCCCAACCATCCACCGGACCCGTTACGGCGCGGTCGATCCAGAGCATTCCCCACCGCTCGCCGTGATAGAGCTCGAAGTGCATGATCGCCCCCGCATCCGCGGCGACGGCGGAGACTGAGGGGTCCTGCAGGAGCTGGCAGAGCCCGGGACCGCGCAGGGCGTTGTGCACATCCTCGGTGACCTCGATGGAGGCTTCGATCAGACGGGGGCCTTGCGGCGTGATCCGCCAGGTCTTGCGGATGTCGAGAATCAGACCCGGCACCGCCGGGGCGCGCGCCAACTCCGCGAGATCGTGGCTGATGGCCGTCGAGCCCATGTCCAGGAAGAGGTCGGGTACGGAGTAGAGCGTCGCGTGCAGCGTGATCGCCCTCGCGCCGCCCATCTCCGAAGGTTCGCGCGGATAGTGCTTGAAGAAGACGCGCACCGGCGGGCCCGCGAGCTCCCTCGTCGCGCCAGCCTCGATGGCACGCCAGATCCGCTCGATCTTTGCCTCGACGCTCTGCACGAGGCCTTCGGGCGCGCCCTTGGGAAACGTGACCTCCCCCAACGCCTTCAGGAATGGCACCACGCGCCCCCTGCCCCCGACCGGGCTGGTGCAGACCACCAGCCTCTCGGGGCAGGTGATTGGGATCTTCTCCTGCGCGAGGGGCGATAGAATGAGGGGCGTGACCCCATCCACCTCGAGCCCGAAGGGACGGAGCTCCCGCAGATAGTAGGAGGCCGGTTCCGGCTCCACTGCGGCGCAGAGGACCGCCGAGGAGACGAGCAGAAGCGCCAGTCGGGGCACGGCAATTCCATGACGGAACAGGGGGGGGAGGTGGCCCGAAACCGGGCTCCCGCACGCGAGGTTTCCGGCAACCCCGGAGCCGGCGAGGGGGGGGCGGACCCTTCCCTCGGCTCGACCTCTCGGCGACGCATCGCCACGAGGCCCGCGGGCAAGCCCGCAAACGGCGCATGGGAGCGAGCGCACTCGAATGAGCGCACGTCCCCCTGATGGACGCCGTTCCTGCCCACGGCCGCGGGCCCGCCCGGGGTGCGGTCCCCCTGAGAATCCTCCGATGTTACGGGGAGTGCCGGCGCCTACGGCCCCCGCACCCCCTCCATGTCGAAACGACTTCTCAAGCGGCTCCTCCACCCGGTTCGTCTCGCCGCGAGGCGCTTCCTCATGCTGCCGCCCCTGGGGGAAGGGAGCTACACGGGAACCCACGGCTGCCTCTACACCGCCGCCTCCTTCACCACCTGGAATCAGGTGGAGGGGGACTACCTGGAATTCGGCGTCTACGAGGGGGACTCCTTCACGACCGCGTATCACGCAATCCAACGCCAGCGGGCCAAGCACGCCGCGATGGGCTACAAGGGCGGGGAGTACGAGCGGTGGCGCGCTCAGCGCCCCCGGTTTTTCGCCTTCGACTCCTTCGAAGGGCTCCCCGCGGGAGAGACCGCCCGCCACGTCGACTACGGCACCGGAGGCTATTCCTGCAGCGAGGAGCAGTTCCGGCGCAACGTCACGAAGGGCGGCGTCGCTCCCGACGACATCGTCGTCGTGAAGGGGTTCTACGACAAATCCCTCACCGCGGAAGCGAAGGCGAAGGCCGGACTGCGCCGCGCTGCGATCGTGATGATCGACTGCGATCTCTACGAGTCGACGGTGCCCGTGCTCGACTTCCTCACCGACCTCGTGGGCCAGGGATCGATCCTGATCTTCCACGACTGGTTCCGGTTCAAGGGAAGCCCGAAGTGCGGCGAGCAACGTGCCTGCGGGGAGTGGCTCGCGCGCAACCCCCAACTCGAGCTCATCGAGTACTGGCGGGAAGGGCCTCAAGCCGTCAGCTATCTCGTCAACCTCAAGTAGAGCTTCGCGCGGCGGGTCCAGCGGTCCCGAAACGCGCGCAGACGCCACTTCCAGGAGGGGTTGAGGGCCAGCTCCTTGGAGTAGAGGGCCGAGCCAAGGGAGTGCGCGTCGACTTCTTTCTTGCAGGGGTGGTCGTAGAAGGCGGCGATCTTCTCCGCGCCCATGCCGGGTGTGGCGAGCCAGCGGGGGAGGCAATCGAGGGCGAGCACCGCCACATCGCACAGCACCTTGCTGAGGCCGGTCCCGGTGATCGGACAGACTCCCTGGAACGCATCCCCGATCAGCACCACTCCCGAGCGCACGTGGCCCGTCGCCCGGTAGAGATCGATGCGTCCCCACTCGACCTTCCCCGTCACATCGAACTCCCCCAGGAAGGAATCGAGCCCCGGCAGGCTGCGGCGGAGCCGCTGCGCCGGTGCGTCCTGGAACTCCTTGACCCACGGACCCGCGGGATCCAGGTAGGTGAACAGGTTCGCGCGCATCCGACGCTCCACGGGAAAGAGGCTGAGGCAGCCGATCCCGGTCGCGACGCCCCGCGGGTAGTAGGTGAGCGCGTCGAACGCGAAACCGGCGCCGTCCCGGCGCGCCACGTCGAATCCGACGGTGAGGGAGTGGCGGAGCGAGATCTCCTCGCGCTGCAGCCCGAGCTGCTTCGCCAGTCGCTTCGACCCCCCGTTCGCGAGCACCACGAGCCTTGCCGTGACCACGGCGCCCTCTTCCAGCGTCACCTGCTGGAGCTCGTCCGAGGCCGAGACTTCGCGCGCCCGCGTCGGGCGGTAGTCGACGGAGCTCGGCAGATGACGCCGGATCTGGTTCACCATGTCGTGATAGAGGGCGCCGTACTGCTCGATCTTGCGCCGCTCGAACACGCCTGCCCGGCTGGCGCTCGTGATCTCATGGATGCGGGTGAGCGCCGGCGACATCGCCTCCATGAGGCCGAGCTTGCGCAGCAGCACGGCCTGGTCCGGTTCGACCTTCTCGGCCTTGAAGCACTCGGGGTAGACCGCGCGAGGATCCAGCAGCACCACGCGGACGCCCCGCGCCCCCAGGGCTGCCGCGAGGGTGGATCCTCCCAGGCCGGCTCCCACGATGGCGACGTCTGTGGTGGTTTCCTTCGCATCACCCACGGTGCCTTGTGCGCCCCCTCCTAGGATCGGTATGACCCCCCCTCCCTCCCGAGTCCCGGTGTCTCCTCTTGGGACGGCCGCGGGTGCGAGAGGCTCCCCGGGCTACCGGGGAGACCGGCCAAGGGTAGTCTCCCTAGCGGTAAGAGGGAGGTTTGGCATGCACTCCGTGTCCCGGGGCGAGTCGATTTCCGAGGCTGCGCACACGATCGCTGAGCCGGGGGCGTTCGTGGCCGAGTTCCTCCGCCTCCTCGACGAAGGCTGGGAGCCCGACCTGGAGGAGTTCGTCCGGCGTGTTCCGGAGCCTCTTCAGGAAGCGGTCTTTCAGGGAATCGACATCGCCCTGGCCAACATGCCCGGGGAGGAGGAGCCGCCGCCGCGGCCCGACCGCATTGTCATCCGGGTGGACGAACCGTCCGCCCCGCGCATCATCTCCACCGCGGACGAGTTCGCGCGTACGGCGGCGGAGGTCGCGATGGATCCCCAGCCTGAGCAGGAGCCCCTGGGGGAGGCGGATTCGGTCCTCTCCCTCGGGATCGAGGAGCTGGACGGCGTGGGCGCGGAGCCGGCTCTCCTCGAGGAACTCGAGCAGCTCGAGGAAGCGAAAGAGCTCGCGGAACCCGGGGACGCGGAGGAGGCGGCCGCGGCCCTCCCGCAGCTGCCCGGTTTCATCCTGGAGAGGCCGCTGGCCGAACGCGCGCTCGGCGCGACCTTCCTGGCGTTCCACAAGACGACGGGCAGCCGGCACGTCGCGCGCTTCCTGCCGGCCTCGCTCTTCGAGGGCCAGCGCGGACGCGTTCTGCAGCATGCAGGCGAGGGCCCCGGCGCGCCGGACGCCGCCCTCCTGGCGGTGGACTCCATCCTGGACGCGGGCCAGCATGCGGTGCTGCTGCGCCCCTTCGTGGAGGGTCGCTCCCTCGACGAGGCCTGCGCGGGCCTCCCGCTCTCCGGAAAACTCGCGCACCTGCGCGCGGCGGCGCGGGCCGTGGCGCGCCTCCACGAGGGGGGGCGCACGCATGGGAACCTCAAGCCGGGCAACGTGCTGGTGACGCCGGCCGGCGAGGTTCTGCTCAGCGATCCCGGCCTTCCCGATGCCCTCTTCCCCGCGAGCCTCCGCGGCGAGCTGGAGTTCCCCCCCGCTCTGCACCCGTTCTGTTCCCCCGAGCAGGCTGCTTGGCGCGGGTCGAGCCGCTCCGGGGACATCTTCTCCCTGGGGAGCCTCCTCTACGCGATCCTCGCCGGCAAGCCGCCCTTCCGGGGTGCGTCCACGCGTGAGCTGGCCCATGCCCTAGCCGCCGCCGAGCCGGCCGCTCCCTCCTGCCTCGACGCCACCCTGCCCCCCGAACTGGACGCGATCTGCCTCGCCTGCCTCTCGCTCAACCCCCGCGCGCGGCCCGCGGCCGCCGTGGTCGAGGAGGAGCTGGCTCGCGCCGCGGCTGGCCGACCGGTGCGCCTGCGTCCCGCCCTCCTCCACGACAGGCTGCGCCGCCTGACACAGGACCATCTTGGGGCGATGCGCGTCTGGGTGAAGCAACGGCAGGCCACGCCGGTCGAGGCGGACCGCCACGAGGCGCTGCTGCGCGGGCTCTGCGAGCGCGAGGAGCACCCCATCCTGGAGGCCCGTCACGTCGACGCACGAAGCGTCGTCGCCTGGACCGCCGGCGCCTTCGTGGCCCTCGGCGCGCTTCTCTCGGCCGCCGCGGGCGCGAGCGGCTCCACGCCGCTTCGCCTGCTTCCTTGCGCCGCCTCCCTCCTCCTGCTCCTCACCGGGCTTCACGCCCGGCTGAAGCGCGAGCAGGCCGCCGCCGTGCCCCTCCTCTTCGGCGCAGCCTTCGCCGGTTTCCTCGGAATGTTCTCCCTCCTCCCGCCGCAGGGTCATCTGGCCGGGACTCCGTTCCTCTGGGGGACGGAGTTCAGCGCTGCGCAGTGCGCGGTGGCGGCGGGCGGAGGGGCTCTTCTCTCGCTCTTCGCCCTGGGGCTTGCGCCGGCGCGGCTGTTCGCCTGGTGCGCCGCGGCGTTCCTCTCCTTCGGGTGGCTCGCGGGGATCGAAGCGATGCGCGGCTCCCTGGCGCACCCCGCGCTGCCCGGCGCGCTGCTGCTCCCCCCGGCCGGGCTCCTTCCCCTCGCGGCGTTCCTCGAGAGACGGCGGCGTCTCTCCTGGGCCCAGCCCTGCCTCGTCGTCAGCCTCGGCGCGCTGCTCCTCGGCCCGCCTGCCGCGGCGCTGGGCGGCCTGGCGTTCCACCCCCCCCGCATCGACACCTGGCTCCGGGTGGTGGACGGCGCCTACGCGCTGATCGCCGCCTACGCGCTCCTCCTCGCCCCCCTCGCGGCGCGGCTGCTCGGCAGCCACCGGCTGAGTCTGCGCCAAGCGGGCGGCGCGCTCGCAGTCGCGTGGCCCTCGCTCCTGCTCGCGTCGCTCTACCTCAACGCGGTCGCCACGCGCCACCCCGGCGGCGTGGCGCTCCTCGTGGGCATCTCCATCCTCCTCTCCTCGCTCGCGTCCCGGCGACGCGAGGAGCAGCGCGGGCGCCGCGCCCTTCTCTGCGCCGGAGTGACGGGCCAGCTGCTCGCCTGCCATCTGGCCGTGAGCCTGGGCATGGTGGCGGCGACGACGCTCGGAATCGGTCTGCTCGCGGCGGGCCTCCTCGCCGCGGTGGGCGCCTACCTGCCGCTCCTGAAGAGGCCGTAGCGCGGTATCCTCCAGGGGTGTCCCTGGACCTGTTCTGTCCCGCGGTGCGGCGCTGGTTCGCCGGACGGTTCGGGGAGCCCACTCCCGCCCAGCGCCAGGGTTGGCCGCGCATCCGCGAAGGCGGCAATGTCCTCATCGCCGCGCCCACCGGCACCGGCAAGACGCTGGCGGCGTTCCTCTGGGCCCTCGACTGCCTGCTCCGCGCGCCCCCGCCCCCCTCCACGACGATCCTCTACCTGAGCCCGCTCAAAGCGCTCGCCAACGACGTCGAGAAAAACCTCCTCGGGCCGCTTGAGGAGATGCACGCCCTGGATCCCGCGCTTCCGGAACTGAGCGTGATGGTGCGGAGCGGGGACACCCCCGCGAGGGAGCGCGCCCGGATGACCCGCACGCCGCCCCACATCCTGGTCACGACGCCGGAGTCGTTCTACATCCTCCTCACGAGCGACGGCGGGCGCCGCATGCTCCGCGGCGTGAAGACGGTGATCGTAGACGAGATCCACGCCCTGGCGCGCGACAAGCGGGGATCGCACCTGAGCCTCAGCCTGGAGCGGCTGGAGGCGCTCTCGGGGCCCTTCCAGCGCATCGGGCTGTCGGCCACGCAGCGGCCGCTGGAGGCCATGGGATCGTTCCTGTCGGGGGCGGGGCGCGCGACGGCGATCGTGGACGCCGGCCACCTGCGCGCTCTCGACCTCGCGGTGGAGGTGCCCCCCTCGCCGCTGCGGCAGGTCTGCTCCCATGAGCAATGGGAGGAGATCTACGTGCGACTCGGCGCGCTCATCGAGGAGCATACGAGCACGCTCCTCTTCGTCAACACCCGCCGGATGGCGGAGCGGCTCGCGGCGCGGCTGCAGGAGCGCCTCCCCGCCGGACTCGTGGCCTGCCACCACGGGAGCCTCTCGAAGGAGCGGCGCCTGGAGGCGGAACGGCACCTGAAAGAGGGGCGGCTCAAGGCGCTCGTGGCCACCGCCTCCCTGGAGTTGGGCATCGACATCGGGGATGTGGATCTCGCGGTGCAGATCGGCGCCGCGCGCTCCATCGCGACTTTCCTGCAGCGGATGGGGCGCGCGGGCCACGGCGTCGGCCGCGTGCCCAAGGGGCGCATCTTCCCGCTCACCCTCGACGAGCTTGCGGAGGCGGCGGCGCTCCTGCGCGCCGTGAGGGAGGGTCTGCTCGACTCCACGCCGCATCCCCGCGCCCCCCTCGACATCCTCGCGCAGCAGATCGTCGCGGAGTGCGTGCCGGAGTCGTGGGAGGAGTCGAGGCTGTTCGAGGCGTTCCGCCGCGCCTGGCCCTACCGCGAGCTCACGCGCGAGGAGTTCGACTCCGTGGTTGCGCTCCACGCGCAGGGCCGCTACGCCCTGCTGCACCGCGACGGCGTGCAGGGCAAGCTCCGCGCCACGCGGCGCGCGCGCCTCCCCGTGCTGGTCTCCGGGGGCGCCATCCCCGACACCGGCGACTACCAAGTCCTCCTGGAGCCCGAGGGCACGCGCGTCGGCTCGCTCAACGAGGACTTCGCCATCGAGTCCCAGCGGGGGGACATCGTGCAGTTGGGCACGCACAGTTGGCGTATCCTGCGCATCGAGCCCGGCATTGTGCGCGTGGCGGACGCCAAGGGCGCCCCCCCCACCCTTCCCTTCTGGCTCGGCGAGGCTCCCTCGCGCACGCCCGAACTCTCCTCCCTCATCGCCGCGATGCGCGAGGAGATCGCGGAGGGGCGGGGCCTGGAGGGCCTGCCGGAAGCTGCGGCGGACTCGTTGCGCGAGTACGTCGCGGAGGGCCGGCGCGTCCTCGGGGCCGTCCCGACCCAGCGCCGGCTCGTGCTCGAACGGTTCTTCGACGAGGGTGGCGGAATGCAGCTCGTCGTCCACAGCCCCTTCGGCGGACGGATCAACCGCGCCTTCGGCCTCGCGCTGCGCAAGCGCTTCTGCCGCTCCTTCGGCTTCGAGCTGCAGGCGGCGGCGAACGAGGAGGCGATCGTGCTGAGCCTCGGGCCGCAGCACAACTTTCCCCTCGCGGAGGTCTTCGACTACCTGCGCTCAGCCACGGCCAAGGAGGTGCTCGTGCAGGCGCTCCTGGCGCAGCCCATGTTCGAGACGCGCTGGCGCTGGAACGCGACGCGGGCGCTGCTCGTGGAGCGCACGCGCCAGGGCAAGCCGATCCCGCTCCTCTTCCAGCGCATGCGCGCGCAGGATCTCCTCGCCCGCGCCTTCCCCGAGGCGGTCGCCTGCGGCGAGACGCTGCCGCCGGGAGACCTGCCCGTGCCCATGGAGCAGCCGCTTGTGCGGCAGACGGTGCTCGACTGCCTCCACGAGGCGATGGATCTGGACGGGCTGCTGGACCTGCTGCGCGATCTCGAGGAGGGCAGCATCGAGCGCGTCGCCGTCGACACGGCGGAGCCCTCCACTTTCGCCCGCGGGATCTTGTCCGCGCAGCCCTACGCCTTCCTGGACGACGCCCCCCTCGAGGAGCGGCGCACGCACGCGGTGCTCCAGCGCCGCACCCTCGCGCCGGAGCTGCTCGACACCGTGGGCGCGCTCGCCCCCGAGGCTGTGCGACGCGTGCGGGAGGAGGCTTGGCCCGCGCCCCGCGACGCCGAGGAGGCGCACGAGGCGCTCGGCTGGATCGGCTACGTCACCGAGGAGGAGGCGGCGCCTTGGCGCGCCTGGCTCGAGGAGTTGCGGGCGCAGGGCCGGGTGACGCTCGAGGGCGGTCGCTGGCTCGCCGCGGAGTCGACTCGCGATCCTCTCGCGATGCTGCGTGGCCGGATGGAGGCGCTCGGTCCCGTCGTATCGGACGATCCGCTGCTGGCCGCGCTGGAGCGGGAGGGCTGCGTCCTGCGCGTGCGCATCGAAGGCCGGGAGGCGTGGTGCGATCGGCGTCTCCTGGCGCGCATCCAGCGCGCCACCCTGGAGGGATTGCGCCGCGAGATCCAGCCGGTGAGCGCCGCCGATTTCCTCCGCTTCCTCCTGCATTGGCAGCACGCCGCCGAGGGAAGCCGCCTCATGGGCCCCGCCGGCGTCGCCGCGGTGCTGCGCCAGCTCGCGGGCTTCGAGGCGCCGGCGACGGCATGGGAGGGCGCCATCCTCCCGGCGCGCGTGCAGGGCTACCGGCGCGAGTGGTTGGACGCCGCAACGCTTTCCGGGGAGTTCGTCTGGGGACGGCTCTGGGGCTCCGGCGCCTGCGCGGTGCGCTCCGCGCCCCTCTGCTTCTGGCCGCGCGAGGACTCCGAGCACTGGCTCGGCCTGGCCGACGCGCCGCAGGAGGCGCCGGGCGGCACCGCGCGGCAGGTGCAGGAGCTCCTCGCGGCGCGCGGCGCGGTCTTCCTGCAGGAGATCGGAAGGGGGGCGGGGATCCTGCCGGCGCAGGTGGAGGCGGGGCTCCAGGAGCTGGTCGCGCGCGGGCTCGCCACGTCCGACTCCGTGGGCGCGCTCCGCATGTTGCTGGCGCCGCCCTCGCGCCGGCGCCATCCGCTCCTGACGGCGGGCCGCTGGAGTCTTCTGCGGCGTGACCCCTTCCCCGCCCCCACCCCCGAGATCGCCGAGTTTGTCGCGCGGCGGCTCATGGAGCGCACCGGCGTCGTCTTCCGCAAGACGCTCCTGCGCGAACGCCAGCCGCTTCCCTTCGGCAAGCTGCTGCGCGCCCTCCGCACCCTCGAGCTGCGCGGCGAGGTGCGCGGGGGGCGCTTCGTGGCTGGCTTTGATTGCGAGCAGTACGCGCTGCCCGAGGCGGTCCCGCTCCTGCGCGCGATCCGGCGGGGCGAGCGGCCCGGCCCGCCCGCGCTCGTCTCGCCCGCCGACCCGCTCAACTATCTCGGCATCCTCACGCCGGAGGAGCGGGTGCCGCCGCGCGCGAAGGGTCGGGTCGCGGTCGGCTAGAATTCCTGCCCATGTCCTTCGCTACGCGCACCCTGCCGTTCCGCAGTCCCGCGGTCCTGCTCGGCAAGGTGGCGCTCTTGGCGCTCGTTCCCTGCGCCGCCTTCCCGATCGGGGGCACGGTCGGCTTGCTCTTCCCCGTCCTCGGGCTCACGGTCGCGTTCATCTTCGGCCTGAGCGCCGCCATCCTCGTGAGGCAGTCGCGCCGGAGCAGGGTCGAACTCGATGCCATCGGCAGCGGCACGTTCCACGCGCACTGGACCTACACGGCGCGGGAGTGGGAGCAGTTCGTGGAAAGCGAGAGTCGCCGGGGACGCTGGCTGCCCCTCCTCAGTGCGCTGCTGGCGCTTCTCTGCGTGGGGCTCCCGGCGGGCCTCGCCTGGGAGGACCGGATGCGCCTCGGCGACAGCGCGCTGCTCCACTTCGGCGCCGCAGGCATGCTCGCGGCGGTCGCGGGACTCGGGGTCGCCTTCGGCGTGCGCGCGCTGCAGCGCCGCGCGCTCGCCGGCATGGCGTCAGCCGCGCGGGAGTGCTTCCTGGGACACAACGGCCTCTACCTCGCGGGCCGCTATTGGCCGTTCCAGGGCATCGGCCGCAGCCTCACGGGAGCCGTCCTCGAACGCGGCTCGCCATCGAGGATCGTCTTCAGCTTCGAGGTGCGCACGCGGCACGGCAGCACCACCAACGAAGTGCGCGTCCCCGTCCCCCAAGGCCGCGAAGCGGAGGCCGAGACGGCCCTGCACAACCTCCTCGACGCCTAGGCGGGGTACGGAGCCAGGACAAAACCGCCGGAATTGTCTCGGGGGTACGGAGCCAGGACAAAACCGCCGGAATTGTCTCGAGTGGGATACACCTCGCGGATAGAGCTTGGCAGCCGTGGAGAAATCCTCGGGGCAACTGGCCCTGAACGGTCGCATCGAGGCACCTTCCGCGCGGTGTAAGGACGGATGCCCCTTGGACGTCGTTGTGTACGAGCATCTCCGGCCAACGAACAGCCCGATGGCCCCCTAGACCACCCCAATTCTCTGCATTGAATGTGTATCGCAAGCGATACATTTCCGGCGGTTTTGTCCTGGCACCGTACTGCTGTTGCTGCTAGCGGGGCAGCGCGGCGGGTTTGAGAGGAGGGAGGGAGACTGGGGCGGGCCAGACCCAGCCGTCGTCTCGGCGCACCAGTCCCGGGCGTTCCACGGGCGAGACGTGGTAGGCGCCGTCGGCGGAGGGGACGAATCCCTCGAGGGGGCGCTCGTGGGCGAAGAAGGCGACCTCCCGCACCTCCCCCCACGCCCCCCGCAGACCGGCTCGGGTGCGCAGCTCCCCGCCGCGCAGCCGGTAGACCGGAACCGGAAGCGCAAGACGCGGGTCCGCGAGATCGAGCCGGTAAACGATCTGGTTGTAGTCGTAGCGCGGCGTGCGCTCCGGGTTCCCGGAAAAGGTGTGGGTGTAGGTCCCCTCGAAGTAGATGAAGCGCCCACCCTCGCCATCGAGAAAGGGGTGGTGCACCGGGTTGTAGAAGCTCATGCGGGTGTGGGTCACGATCTTGCGCGCGTAGACCCAGGGACCGGTGACGGTGTCCGCCTCCGCGTACCAGATCTCGCCCAGGGGCGAACTGCCGCCGCTCTCCAGCAGGACGGCGATCCATCGTTCGCGATAGGCATTCCAGGCCACGGAGCCGCCGTGGGGACGCACCGTCCGACCCGTCTCGACGTCCTTGAGCGCGACGCTCTCGGGCGCCCCGCCCTTGTCGAGCGTTTCGTAGGCCGCGGGATCCTGGATGGACGCCCAGTCGGCCCGCACAGCGACGCCGGGGAACGGGCGGCCGAAGTAGAACCAGTCCTTGCCCTCCACGCGCACGCGCACCGGGTGGCCATGGGGATAGAGCGGGTCGTTGAGCGCGAAGCGCTTCAGTGGGACGAAGAGCTCCCTGGCGTCGTCGTAGACGACGAGTCCCCGCTCGTGCATCTCCGCCAGCGTCTTCACGCGAACGAACGCCGCCACGAGACGCTCGGCGCCCGAGGCGTCCTTCAGCACCATGAGCGCGTCGATCCACTTGGGCCCCGGCCCCTCCACGGCGCACATGGGACGGCTGAACCCGTCCTCGCCGGTGAAGTAGCGGAAGTCGATCCCGCGGGCAGGGTCGAGGCCACTCTGACCGGGCAGGCGCGAGACGGCGCCGGAGACGGCGAAGTTGCCGAGAGGGTAGGCGGGGCGGGACGTATCGCCCCAGAACCAGCGGATCGCGCCGCGGTAGACCGCCGCCACGGTCGAATCCTGGCCGACCACGAGGCCATTGAGGAGCGGCTCCTTCACGGGGGTCGCGAGCCCCAAGAGCACGCTGTCGCGATAGACCCCGCCCCCGGTGGTGCGATAGAGCCGCTCCGCGAGATTGAGCCGGCGAACCTTCAACTCCGCCGAACCCCCTTCCACGGCGCGGAGCGTCTTTCCCGCCATCCCGAACCCGTCTTTGGGGAATTCGTACCCGTGGCTCTCCACGAAGAAGAAGAGCTCCCGTCCCATGAGCCCCGGCTCGTGGAACGCCACGATGCCGTTGCTGTCCGTGACGTGCGCGATCCCGCCAGTGGTCGTGAGGGTGACGAGCGGCACTCCGCGCCCCGTCGCCTCGTCCAGGACCGTGATGCGGAAGTAGGGGCGGCGCCCCGGCGCGTCGCCCGCACTCGCGGGAAACGCCAGGAGCAGCGCCAGCCAGGCGCGCATGGCCTCATCCTACACTTGGCATCCCCACCACCCTCGCGCATACTTCCGCCATGGAAGCGCGCGCGGTGGCGGAGGCGGAGGCGGCGTTTGCGCGCTGGTTGGCGCTCCTCGACCAGGGCGAGGCGATCGATTTCGACGCCTACTGCGCCCAGCGACCGGAACAGGAGAAGCTCCTGCGCATCCTCCATGCGCGCTGGACGGAGGCGCGGGAGAGCGGGCGCCGCTCGATCCGCCAGTATGTCGGGAAGAAGCTGGCGGAAGGGGGGGACGAGGGGGTTTCCCTCGAACCGGAACCCCCCAAGGATCTCGACTCGGCGGTGCGGCAGAAGCTCCAGCGGCTCGCCGCGCAGGTGCCGCAGCTGCCGCGCTACTTGTTGCAGGGGGAGGTGGCCCGCGGCGGCATGGGCGTCATCCTCAAGGTGTGGGATCAGGACCTGCGGCGCACCCTCGCCATGAAGGTGATCCTGGGGAAGGTGGACGCCAATTCGTCCGCCGACACGCCGGTCGCGGACACGGAGTACCTGAGCCGCTTTCTTGAAGAGGCGCAGATTACGGGCCAGCTCGACCATCCCGGCGTGGTCCCCGTGCACGAGATCGGCGTCGACGGGGGCGGGCGCGTCTTTTTCACGATGCGAATGGTGAAGGGACGCAACCTGGAGGAGATCTTCGACCTGGCGCGCAAGGGCGAGGAGGGCTGGACCCGCACGCGCGCCCTCGGCGTCCTGCTCAAGGTCTGCGAGGCGATGGCCTACGCCCACAGCAAGGGGGTCCTCCACAGGGATCTCAAGCCCGCCAACATCATGGTGGGGAAGTTCGGCGAGACCTATGTGATGGATTGGGGGCTGGCCAAGGTGATGGGCCGCCGCGACCCGCGCGACTTGCGCATCGCCCCCGACGCCTCCATGACGCGTGTCCGGACCGATCGCCGCGAGGTGGCGGCGCAGATCTCCGGCTCCCCCGTCATGACGATGGACGGCACCGTCGTCGGCACGCCGGCCTACATGCCGCCGGAGCAGGCCGCCGGGCGGATCGAGGAGCTGGATCAGCGCGCGGATGTCTACGCGGTCGGGGCGCTGCTCTACCGCCTCCTCACGGGGCAGATGCCCTACGTGAAGCCCGGGACGCGCACGACGGGCTACGAGGTGTTGCAACGGCTCATGGGCGGGCCCCCCGACGCCGTCCATGCGCTCGATGCCACGGTTCCCGGCGAGCTGGCGGCGATCTGCGAGAAGGCGATGGCCCGCGAGCTCGCGGATCGGTACCCGAGCATGGAGGAGCTTTCCGAAGACCTCCGCGCCTACCTCGAGGGGCGCGTCGTGCGCGCCTACGAGACCGGCGCGGTGGCCGAGTTCCGCAAGTGGGTCTCGCGCAACAAAGGCACCGCGGCCGCGATCGCGGGGCTCCTGCTCCTCGCCGTGGGCGGGACCGCGATCTTCGCGTGGCAGCAGAGGGCGCAGGTGCGCGAGCTCAGATCGGCGCAGGAGCAGATCGAGCGGGCACGCTCCCGCGCCGAGGAGAACGAACGCAAGGCGCTCGCGAGCGAGTCGGAGGCGCTCGTCAACGAGTCCCGGGCGATGCGGCAGAGCTACGTGGCCAACATCGTGGCGGCGGACGCCAGCCTCCGGACGAACGCCGCGCGCGAAGCGCTCCTGCGCCTCGAGTCCTGCCCGCCCGCGCTGCGCGGGTGGGAGTGGCGCTACCTCCACGGCAAGGCCGATTCGAGCCGGCTCAGCCTGCGCGGCCACGAGGGGGCGGTGACCGGAGCCGCCTTCGAGCCCGGCGGAACGCGCCTCGCCTCCTGCGGAGAGGACTCGACGGTGCGTCTCTGGGACCCGGCGACGGGCCAGGAGGCGTTCCGCTTCCCCGGGACGACGGATGCGGTGACCGCGCTCGCCTTCAGTCCGGATGGGTCCCGGCTCGCCGCCGCCGCTCGCGACAACCTGGTGCGCATTTGGGACGCGAGTACGGGCCGCCTCCTCGGCGCGCTGGCGGGCCACGAGGGCGCGGTGAACGCGCTCGCCTTCAGCGCGGACGGAAAGCGCATCGTCACCGGCTCGGCCGACGAATCGATGCGCGTCTGGGATGCCGCGGGCTATCAACTCGTCGCGCAAGCCGCCGAGCTGGGCCGGCCGGTGGAGGCCGTCGCCTTCGCCCCTTCCGGCGAGCTCGTGGCGATCGCCGTCGAGGATGTCGTCGAGCTGCGCGATGCGACAACCCTGAACGCCGTCGCGAAGATCGCGGGGCACGAGGGCCGCATCACCTCCCTCGCCTTCTCCCCCGACGGCACCCTCCTGGCCAGTGCGTCCCTCGACACCACCGCCCGGCTCTGGAGCGCCGGCAACGGCGCGCCGGTCGCGATCCTCGCCGGCCACTCCGATCCCGTCTTTTCCGTGGACTTCGACGCCTCCGGCGAACGGCTCGTCACCGCCTCGTACGACTCGACGGTCCGCTTGTGGGCCGTCCCCGACGGCGCGCCGCTCCGCGTGCTCCTGGGCCACTCCGGCGCGGTGCGCTGCGCCCGGTTCGACGCGCACGGGGCCAGGATCGTTTCGGCATCCGCCGACCGCAGCGTGCGCCTCTGGGACGCCGGCGCGGGAGGCGCGGTCCTGGTGATCGATTCGGGCGAGGACTACATCACGTCGGTCGCGCTCGCGCCGGGAGGGGAGAGCCTCGCCTCGGGCTCATCCCTCGACGGCACCATCCGCATCCGGGACATGGCGACGGGCGAGGAGCGCAAGGCGATCGCCGGAATCGGGGGCGGAGTCAACGCCGTGGCCTACTCGCCCGACGGGAGCCTGCTCGCCTCGGGCGGCGAGGAGGATTCCACCGGCCGGCTCTTCGACGCGAAGAGCGGCGCCCTGCTGCGCGCGCTCGTCGGGCACGAGGCGTCGGTGACCTCCCTCGCCTTCGCTCCGGACGGATCGCTGCTCGCCACCGGCTCGGCCGACAACACCGCCCGACTCTGGGCGACGCGCACCGGGGAGTGCACCTTCGTGCTCGCCGGCCACGCCCAGCGCGTCGCCGCGGTCGCCTTCGCGGCGGGCGGCGCCGGCGTCGCGACCGCGTCCTTCGATCGCACGGTGCGGCTCTGGAGTCCCTCGGACGGCGAGCTGCAGCGCGTTCTGGAGGGCCACGGCGACTCCGTGACCTCGGTGGCGTTCGGCCCCTCCGGTCGCTTGGCCTCGGGGTCGGCCGACCAGACGATCCGACTCTGGGATCCCGCCACCGGGGCGACGCTCGCCACGCTTCGGGGGCACGCCGGCGCCATCTCCTGCCTCGCCTTCAGTCCGGACGGCTCCCGACTCGCCAGCGGGAGCTTCGACAAGACGGTGCGGGTCTGGGACCTCGCCTCCTCCGAGCCGCTGCTCACGATCCCCGCCCACAAGGGGTGGGTGACTTCGCTGGCATGGAGTGCGGACGGCACGCGCATCGTCTCCGGCTCCTTGGATCACACCGTCAAGGTGTGGCGGGCGGAGTAGCGCGGGCTACGCGCGCGCCGCCCTCCGCGCGGCTACGGCGCGCTCTGCGGCTCGATGACGCCGGTAAGCGCGTACTCCTTGTCGTCGACCTTCTTCTTGTCGATCGTCAGGACCTTCACCTCCTTGGGCACCGCGCCGGCCAGCACGATGGAGATGGCCCCCTCCTGCACGCTCACGCGAGAACCCGCCGCCTCGGCGGTCGGGACGTAGGAGGGCTTGGCGGGGATCTCCCCGGAGAAGAGCTTGCCCACCCAGTACTTCTGGAGCTGTTCGTGGGTCATCTTGTAGATCTTTTCCAGGAGCACGTTGCTCTCGTCGGTCTCGCCGGGCCTCAAGTAGAGCACCGCGCGGCGCCCGTTGGGCCAGAACTGGCGCTCCAGCTTGAGCATCGCGCGCAGCTCGCTGAACGAGATGTCGGAGACCGGGTTCTTGGGATGCACGATCACCGCCAGGACGACGGCGCGAGGCTGGGCCGCTCCCTCCTCGGCGCGGGCTACGCCGATGGCAAGTGCGAGGAGCGGAAGGAGGAGGAGGGAACGCAAGTCCGGATCGCCCATCAAAACACCCAGGAAACCTGGATGCCGAACCTAGTGTACCAGGCCTCGGAGACCGTGCCGCCGGTGGCGCGCTCCTCGAACTCCCCGAACGAGACTTCGAGCTTGAGCGCCGCGTTGCTGGTCAGCTCGTGGCGCACCCCCACCACGATCTCCCATCGGTCCAAATCGCGCCCGAGGGTCATGAAGTAGGGGTCCCCCGACTCCATCTGACGGAAATCGATCCGCATGTAGGCGGTCCATCGTTCGCGCACCTGGTAGGCCGCCTGCAGGTAGCCGGAGGTGTGCGAGAAGGTGGACCCGCTCGTGCGATCGTCGTTCTCGATGAGGACGAACTCCAGGAAGAACTCCCAAGGCCCGGTGCGCAACTGCGCGTGGCCCCCCAGGATGATCTCGACGATGGGCCGCATGCGCGCCGCCACCGACGGATCTGCGGGCAGTTCGTCGTAGCGGACGTGGACGCCCACGTGCAGCCCTTCGACCACGCGCGGCGCGAATCCGATGCCGAGCTCGAGCGCCTTGGCATCGTTGCGATCCGAGATCTTCTGGGGATCCTCGGCGCTGCGGCCCCGCCCGTTGGAGAGGATGAAGACGTAATTGATCGGCCCGCACTCGGCGAGGTGGCGTCCCCCCACCTCGATTCCGGTGTTGTGCATGGGGAGGATCCCGCCGGAGGTCTCGAACCGGGCGAGCAGGGGCCGGTCGATGGTGGTCTCGAGCCAGCGCCCATGGTGGAAGAGGTGGTTCCAGCGCGAAACCGGCCCGTGGTCCAGCCCGAGCTTCACGTAGAGATGGTCGTTGAAGATCCAGGCCGCGGAGAGCCGCTCCTGGTCGAAGATCACGCGATCGGAGGAGGCGTCCTCGCGGGTCTTGATCACGGTCTCGCTCAGGACGTGGAAGTGGTCGCCCACCTGCGCCGTGCCGAAGATGTTCACGCCCCCAAGGAAGAACGAGGTCTCGCCTCGATCGGGGTTGGCCGGGTTTTGCCACTGCGCCCCCGCGTCCCCGAAGATCTGGAGCGTTCCGCGCACTTTTCCCCGCGTGAGCACGATCCCCAACCCGAGGGACTCCTCCTCGTCGAGGGCGCGGCGCGACGCGCGATCGTCCTCCAGGGAGCGCACGCGTCCCTCCAGCTCCTCGCTCTTCTTCTTCCAGTCCTCGGCCGTGTCTTCTGCGGCCGCGGGCCGCGCGGAAGACGCGAGGAACATGAGGGCGAGGAGGGGGGCGGGGAGGATTCCTCGCAGGGCGCTCTTCATCCCGGCCCATGCTCGGGATCGGTGCCCCGCTGTCAAGGGGCAAGCTGCCGCAGGAACGCCTCGACCCGTCGATAGTAGTCGGCGCCACCGGCGTCGATGAGGTCGTTGTGGCCCGCCCCCGGAACCGCGAACCACTCCTTGGGGCCCGCGTACGCCTCGTAGAGCGCCCGCCCAAGATCGGGCGGAACGATGGTGTCCCGGTCGCCGTGGCAGAAGAGGGCGGGACAGGAGACCCTCGCCAGGACCCCGCGCACGTCGAAGCGGTCCTTCATCAGGAGCCCCACGGGGAGGAACGGATAGGCGCGCTGCGCCACCTCCGCCAGGGAGAGGGCGCCTCCGTGGAGCAGGAGCCCCGCGGGCGGCCTCTGCGCGGCGAGCGTGATGGCGACGCTGCAGCCGATGGATTCCCCCAGATAGACGACCGGCCCCAACTCCCTCTCCGCGAGCCAGCGCGCGGCGGCCTCCGCATCGCGCAGGAGTCCCGCCTCGGTGGGCGAGCCGCCGCTTCCGCCGTAGCCGCGGTAGTCGAGGAGGAAGGAGCCGTAGCCGAGCGCGTGGAGTTCGGCCATCCAGCCGAGGCGATGGCCCCGATGGCCCGCGTTGCCGTGCAGGAGCAGGAGAGTGGGACGCCGCTGGCCCGGCCAGTGCCACGCCTTGAGACTCACGCCGTCGGAAGCGCGGAGCAGCACCGGCTCCACTCCGAGGGTGTCGTTCCCGGCCGGAAGGGCGGGGTCGGCGGTGTCGGGAAAGTACTGGAGCCGCCGCTGGAAGAAGTAGGCGAGGCCGGCCAGGATCAGATAGAAGCCGGCCACCACCACGAGGAAGCGCCCCGCCACCCGCATCCGCGTAGGTTAGCGCAGGCCCCTCCCGGCCCGCTCAGGAAGCGGGCCCAGCCTGCCGAAAGACCTTGTGGGATGGGGTTGCTGGAGCACCCGGAACGCATCGTGGCCCTGCTGCTCTGCGCCGCGCTCTGCCTCCTGATCGCACGGCCGCGCCTCCGGCTGGGCGGCTCCGGCCGCCCCCCCCCCGACCAGGAGCATCGCCGCATGGACGTACACGGCGTGAAGTTCAGCGGCGAGCGCCTCCCCAGCGGGGCGTACACGCACAAGCCCCGCCGCATCATCATCAAGATGAAGCCGCCCGAGCCCGACCCGCGCTGAGCGGCCCGGGAAGCTGGACTACGCTGTCACGATGCCCCGGGCACCTGCATGCTCGCCGCCGGCCCCTACACCTGTCACGCCATCCTTTCGGGCACCTTCGCGCTCGACGGCGGGGCGATGTTCGGCGTGGTGCCGCGCGCGCTCTGGCAGCGCGGCAATCCCCCCGACGACAAGCACAGGATCCCGCTCGCCCTGCGGCTCCTCCTCGTCGCCGGAAAGGAGCGCACCTTTCTCGTCGACACCGGCATCGGGGAGAAATTCGGCGAGAAGGAGAACCGCATCTACGACGTGCGCGCAATGCTCCCCGACCAGGCGTTGCGCGGAGCGGGGTTCGACCCCGCCCGCGTCACCGACGTCGTTCTCACCCATTTCCACTTCGACCACGGCGGCGGATCGACGCGTCGGGACGGCTCGATCGTCTTCCCCAAGGCGCGCCACCACGTCCAGCGCGCGCACTGGGAATACGCGCAGGCGCCGCTCCCCAAGGATCGCGCCAGCTTTCGCCCCGCCGATTTCCTGCCGCTCGAGCGGGCGGGCCTCCTCGTGCTGCACGACGGACCGTCGCGCCTCGCGAAGGGGATCGAGGTGGAGCCGCTCATGGGCCACACCGACGCGATGCAGGTGGTGAAGGTCTCCGGCGGCGGGACGACGCTGCTCTATCTGGCGGATCTCGCCCCCACGACGAGCCACCTGCGCCTGCCCTGGATCATGGGGTACGACAACCGCCCCCTCGTCACGCTGGAGGAGAAGACGCGCCTCTTCTCCGCGGCGGCGGACGGCGGCTGGATCCTTTTTTTCGAGCACGATCCCCTCATGGCGGCCTGCCGGATCGTGCGGGACGACGACGATTTCGCCGCGGGCCCGGAGGTCACGATCTGATGGCGATCCCGTTCAATCTCGAGAATGCCCGCAACGTCTTGACCGACATCCTCAAGCCCGACCAGGTGGTGGAGGCGAAGGTGGCGGATGGGCGCGTGACCATCACGGTCGCCGCGGAGGTCGCGACGGCGGAGAAGATGCGCTTCGCGGAGGAGGTGAAGCGCCGGGTCAAGACGCTGAAGGGGGTCGCCGAAGTCCTGGTCTCCTACGTCAAGCCCGCCTCCTCGGAAGCGCCGGAACCGGTCAACCCGCTGCGCGGCGTGAAGCACGTGGTGGCGGTCGGCGCGGGCAAGGGGGGCGTCGGAAAGTCGACCGTCGCGGTCAACCTGGCCGTCGCGCTGGGCAAGCTAGGCTACCGCACCGGCCTCCTGGATGCCGACGTCTACGGCCCGAGCGCGGCCATCATGACCGGCACGCAGGAGCACAAGGCGCAGGCCGATGCGCAGCGGCGCGTCCTTCCCGCCGAGCGGCACGGCATCCGGATCATCTCCATCGCCTTCCTCATGCCCCCCGACCAGGCGTCGGGCGTCATCTGGCGCGGACCCATGGTCGGCAAGATGGTGGAACAGCTGCTGACCGGCGTCGCCTGGGGCGAGCTGGACTACATGATCGTCGATCTGCCGCCCGGCACCGGCGACGCGGCGATCAGCCTCGCGCAGAAGGTGCCGCTCTCCGGCGCCGTCGTCGTCACGACGCCGCAGGACGTGGCGCTGCTCGACGTCCTGAAGGCGATGAGCATGTTCCAGCAGCTCAAGGTCCCGCTCTTGGGCGTGGTGGAGAACATGGCCGGGTTCACCTGCCGCCACTGCGGCAAGAACACGCCGATCTTCCTGGAGGGGGCGGGGAGGCGCGGCGCGGACCGGTTCGGCGTGCCGCTCCTGGGAAGCCTCCCCTTGGACGAGGCGATCCCCCCCGGAGGGGACGGCGGCCGCCCCGTCGTCGCCGAGGCGCCGGAGAGCATCCCGGGCAAGGCGTTTGCCGCCCTGGCCAAGGCGATCGTCGCCCGCGTGGAGGCGCTCGCCGGCGAGGCACGCCCGGGCGAAGTCGACCTGGCCTGGAAGTAGCCCGCGCGCGCCGCTCCGATCGTCCACCGTCCCTCCGCCGGCGTGGGGTCCCGCGGCGCCCCCCGCCCCCCTCCCGACCTCCCCGCCGAAACTTGCGGAATCCGTACCACCGTCGTACTCTTTAATAGAGGACCGAGTTGGTCTTGATTCAAGAGAGGTGCCGATGATCCGCATCACCCGCCAGTCCGACTACGGAATCGTCCTCCTTTCCGCCTTCGTGGTCGGGGAGACCGGGGAGCTGCGCAATGCGCGCGACCTGTCGGTGCAGACGCAGGTGCCGCTCCCGATGGTGAGCAAGATCCTCAAGGCGCTGGCGCGCGCCGGGCTCCTCCGCTCCCACCGCGGGGTGAAGGGGGGCTACGCGCTGGCGCGTCCCGCCGGGCGCATCACGGTGGCGCAGATCATCGAAGCGATCGAGGGCCCCATCGCGATCACGGAGTGCCTCGACGACGAGGCGGAGGAGTGCGGCATCGAACGCAGTTGCCCGGTGCGCAGCAACTGGAACAGGATCAACGGCGCGATCCGGACGGCGCTCTCCGGGATCGCACTCTCGGAGATGACCCACGCGCTCACCCACGGCTTCGCGCTCAAGGCCCGGCCGGGCCGTCGCGAACCCGCGAAGGTGGGCTAGGAGGGAGCGATGAGCGAACCGACGACGACGGACCAGACCCTTCAGGACCTGGCCGAGCGCGAATACAAGTGGGGCTTCACCACGCCCATCGAGCAGGAGAGCCTGCCTCCCGGCCTGAACGAGGAGGTCGTGCGGGCCATCTCCGCGTTCAAGGGGGAGCCCGACTGGCTGCTCCAGTGGCGGCTCAAGGCGTTCCGTCACTGGAGCACGATGGCGGAGCCGAAGTGGCACAACGTCCACTACCCTCCCATCGACTATCAGGCCATCAGCTACTACGCGGCGCCGAAGCAGGGCAAGGAGGGGCCCAAGAGCCTCGACGAGGTGGATCCCGAGCTCTTGAAGACCTACGCCAAGCTCGGCATCCCCCTCAAGGAGCAGGAACTGCTGGCCGGTGTGGCGGTGGACGCGGTCTTCGACAGCGTGAGCGTGGCCACCACCTACAAGGGGAAGCTGCACGAGCTGGGCATCGTCTTCTGCTCCTTCTCGGAGGCGGTGCGCGAGCACCCCGAATTGGTGCGCCGCTACCTCGGCTCGGTGGTGCCTCCCACCGACAACTTCTTCGCCGCCCTCAACAGCGCCGTCTTCTCCGACGGCTCGTTCGTCTACATCCCCAAGGGCGTGCGCTGCCCGATGGAGCTCTCCACCTACTTCCGGATCAACGCCGCCAACACCGGCCAATTCGAGCGGACGCTCATCGTGGCGGAGGAGGGCGCCACCGTCAGCTACCTGGAGGGCTGCACCGCCCCCAAGCGCGACCAGAACCAGCTCCACGCCGCCGTGGTCGAGCTGGTCGCCCTCGATCGCGCGCAGATCAAGTACAGCACCGTCCAGAACTGGTACCCCGGGGACAAGGAGGGGAAGGGCGGCATCTACAACTTCGTCACCAAGCGTGGCGCCTGCCGCGGCTTCCGCTCCAAGATCAGCTGGACCCAAGTGGAGACCGGCTCCGCCATCACTTGGAAGTACCCGAGCTGCATCCTGCAGGGGGACGAGTCGGTGGGCGAGTTCTACTCGGTCGCGGTCACGGCCAACCGGCAGCAGGCGGACACCGGCACGAAGATGATCCACATCGGAAAGAACACGAAGAGCACCATCGTGAGCAAGGGCATCAGCGCCGGTCGCGGCCAGAACACCTACCGCGGCCTCGTGAAGATCCTCAAGAACGCCGAGGGCGCGCGCAACTACAGCCAGTGCGACTCGATGCTCATGGGCGACGAGTGCGGCGCGCACACGTTCCCCTATCTGGAGGTGCGCAACGAGACCGCCCAAGTGGAACACGAGGCCTCCACGAGCAAGATCGGGGAGGACCAGATTTTCTATTGCAACCAGCGCGGCCTCAGCAACGAGGACGCGGTCGGCATGATCGTGAACGGCTTCTGCAAGGAGGTGTTTCGGGAGCTCCCGATGGAGTTCGCCGTAGAGGCGCAAAAGCTCCTGGGCATCAGCCTCGAAGGAAGCGTGGGGTAGGTAGGAAGGAACGCATGCTCGAAATCCGGGATCTGCACGCGTCGGCCGGCGGAAAGCCGATCTTGCGCGGCATCGACTTGACGGTGAAGGCGGGCGAAGTGCACGCCATCATGGGGCCCAACGGGTCGGGGAAAAGCACCCTGGCCCAGGTGCTCGCGGGCCGCGACAGCTACGACGTGACCCAAGGCACGGTCACCTACCGGGGCCAAGACCTCCTGGAACTGGATCCCGAGGAGCGCGCCTGCAAGGGGCTCTTCCTCGCGTTCCAGTACCCCGTCGAGATCCCCGGCGTCAACAACGCCTACTTCCTGCGCACCGGACTCAACGCGCTCAGGAAGGCCCGCGGCGAGGATCCGGTCGACGCCGTCGACTTCCTCGGGCTGGCCCGGGAGAAGATGAAGCTCCTCGACATGGACGAGGCATTCCTGGCGCGGCCGGTCAACGTCGGGTTCAGCGGCGGCGAGAAGAAACGCAACGAGATCTTCCAGATGGCGGTGCTGGAGCCCCTGCTGGCGGTCCTCGACGAGACCGATTCCGGCCTCGACATCGACGCGCTCAAGATCGTGGCGAACGGCGTCAACTCGCTCCGGTCCCCCGACCGCGCCTTCGTCGTGGTGACGCACTACCAGCGCCTGCTCGAGTACATCGTCCCCGATTTCGTGCACGTGATCGCGGAGGGGCGCATCGTCAAGTCGGGCGGCAAGCAGCTCGCGCTCAAGCTCGAGGCCGAGGGCTACGCCTGGCTCGAGAAGGAGCCCGCGGCGGGGAAGGCGGGGCGATGACCGGAGCTGCGGTCGCGCACTATCGGCGCGGATTCCAGGAGATCGAGGGAACGCTGGCCGGCCCCGAATGGCTGGGCAAGCTCCGGCGCGACGCCCTCGAGCGCTTCGCCGACACCGGCTTCCCGACCACCGCGGACGAGGACTGGCGCTACACGAACGTCGCGCCCCTCGTCGCCACGCCGTTCCGTCCCGGGATGCCCGGCGCGACGCCGAATGCCGCCGCGGTGGCGACCTTCCTGCCTTCGGGCGCCTCCTGCGCGCGACTCGTATTTTGCGACGGCCACTTCGTCCCCACGCTCTCGCAGGCGACGCTCATGCCGGCCGGCTCCTTCGCGGGAAGCCTCGCCGGCGCGCTGCGCCGCTCCCCGGCCCTGCTGGAGCCGCACCTCGCCGCCTCCGCCGACCGCAGCCAGGGCGCGTTCGGCGCGCTCAACGCCGCCTTCTTCGCCGACGGCGCCTTCCTCCACCTCCCGCGCGGCTGCTGTCTTCCCGAGCCCATCTACATCCTCCACCTCTCGAGCAACGGCGCCACGCCGGTCGTGACCCACCCGCGAAACCTCTTCCTTGCGGGCGAGTCGAGCCACGCCTCCGTGGTGGAGGTCTATGCGGGGAGCGGGGCGGGGGCGGGCCTCACCAACGCCGTCACCGAAGTGGTCGCCGGGGCGAATGCCTCCCTCGAGCACGTCCGGATCCAGGCGGAGGGGCCGCGCGCGTTCCATGTCTCCTCCGTCCACTCCCGCCAGGAGCGCGAAACCAACTACGCCGCGCGCGCCTTCCTCTTCGGCGCCGCGCTCAGCCGCAACGATGCCTGGGCCATCCTCGACGGCGAGGGGGCGAACGCGATCCTCGACGGCCTCTACCTCGCGGGCGGCTCGACCCACGTCGACTGCCACACGGGGATCGAGCACCGAAAGCCGAACGGGTCGAGCCGCGAGGTCTACAAGGGCATCCTGACGGGCCGCGCGAGCGCCGTGTTCCATGGCCGCATCCATGTCCACCCGGGCGCCCAGAAGACGGACGCCAAGCAGTCCAACGCGAATCTGCTGCTGTCGCGCGAGGCGGTCATCGACACCAAGCCGCAGCTCGAGATCTACGCCAACGACGTGAAGTGCACCCACGGGGCCACGATCGGCCGCCTGGACGCCGACGCCCTCTTCTACCTGCAGGCGCGCGGCATCGACGCCGCGGCGGCGCGCACGATGCTCGTCGGCGCCTTCGCCCACGAGGTCACGGAGCGGGTGCGGGTGCAGCCCGCGCGGGAGTGGCTGGTGCGGATGTTCGACGCCCGGCTTCTCCTCACGGAGGAGCGCGCATGAGCCGGGTCGCGGCGCCCCCCGCCCTCGACGTCGCCCGGGTGCGGGCGCAGTTTCCCATCCTGGGCCGCACGGTCCACGGCCGCCCGCTGGTCTACCTCGACAGCGCGGCGACCACGCAGAAGCCCCGGGCGGTCCTCGACGCCCTGCGCGCCTTCTACGAGGAGCGCAACAGCAACATCCATCGCGGCGTCCATTGGCTCAGCCAGGCGGCGACGGAGGCGTTCGAGGCGGCGCGCGCGAAGGTGCAGCGGTTCCTGAACGCGGAGAAGAGCCGGGAGATCCTCTTCACCCGCGGGACCACGGAGGGAATCAACCTCGTCGCCCAGGCGTGGGGGCGCAAGAGCCTCGCCGCCGGGGACGAGGTGCTGCTCACCGGCATGGAGCACCACAGCAACATCGTCCCCTGGCAGATGATCTGCGAGGAACGGGGCGCCCGGCTCGTCGTCGCCCCGATCACCGACGAGGGGGAGCTGGACTGGGAGGCGTTCGCCGCGCGGCTCGGCCCGCGCACGCGCCTCGTGGCGGCGGTGCACGTCTCGAACTCCCTCGGCACCGTCAATCCGGTGCGACGCATCGTGGAGGCGGCCCACGCCGCGGGCGCCCTCGTCCTCCTCGACGGCGCGCAGGCGGTTTCCCACCTCGAGGTCGACCTCCGCGCCCTCGATTGCGATTTCTACGCCTTCTCGGGCCACAAGCTCTACGGGCCGACCGGCATCGGCGTCCTCTACGGCAAGGAGGAGCTCCTGGAGGCGATGCCCCCCTGGCAGGGCGGCGGCGACATGATCCGCAGCGTCACCTTCGAAAAGACCCTCTACAACGTGCTCCCCTGGAAGTTCGAGGCGGGCACCCCCGACATCGCCGGCGCGATCGGCCTCGGCGCGGCGATCGACTTCCTCCTCTCCCTCGGACGCGGGGCGGTGACGGCCCACGAGGCCGCGCTCCTCGACTACGCGACGAAGGCGCTGGGCGAAGTGGAAGGGCTGCGCCGGATCGGCACGGCCCGGGAGAAGGCGGCGGTGGCGAGCTTCGTCCTCGAGGGCATCCACCCCCACGACATCGGCACCATCGTCGACAGCGAGGGGGTGGCGATCCGCACCGGCCACCACTGCACCCAGCCGGTGATGGACCGGTTCGGCGTGCCCGCCACCGCGCGCGCCTCCTTCGGCGTCTACAACACTCCCGCCGACCTGGATGCGCTGGTGGACGCGCTCCGGAAGGCGATCGGCATTCTCCGCGGATGAGCGACCTGCGCGAGCTCTACCAGGAGCTGATCCTGGACCACGGCCGCCAGCCGCGCAATTGCAAGCGGCTGGAGCGCGCCAGCCATGAAGCGTTGGGCCACAACCCGCTCTGCGGCGACCGGCTCCAGGTCTTCGTCGAGGTCCTGGGAGACACCGTGCGCGACGTCTCCTTTCTCGGCACCGGCTGCGCCATCTCCACCGCGTCGGCCTCCCTCATGACCGAAGCGCTCAAGGGAAAGAGCCTCGCCGAGGCCGAGGCTCTCTTCCGGGGATTCCATGCCATGCTCACCGGGCCGAGCGCGCCCGATGCCGCGCGGCTCAAGAAGCTCGCGGTGTTCGCGGGCGTGCGCGATTTCCCGGTGCGGGTGAAGTGCGCCACGCTGCCCTGGCACACCTTCCACGCCGCCCTCGACAAGAAGAGCGAGGCGGTCTCCACGGAGTAACGCGATGAGCGACCCCACGGCCCCCGCCCCCCTCCCCAAGGATTCGCCCCTCCCCGGGGCCGCCCCCACGCCCGAGGAGCTGAAGGGACGGGTCGTCGAGGCGATGCGCACGGTCTTCGATCCCGAGATCCCGGTCAACATCTACGACATGGGCATGGTCTACGGCATCGAGATCGACGCCGCGTGCGCCGTGGTCGTGACGATGACGCTCACCTCCCCCGCCTGTCCGGTGGCGGGGACGCTGCCCTACGAAGTGGAGCGGCGCGTTGCGGACACGCCGGGCATCTCGTCGGCGAAGGTCAATCTCGTCTGGGACCCGCCCTGGGACCCCTCCAAGATGTCGGAGGGCGCCAAGTTGCAACTCGGCATGATGTAGAATCGCCGCCGTGGAGATCGGCGCGCCGCCCCTCGAAGCGCTGGTGGGCGATCTGGAGCATCGCCGCGCGGCCGCGCGGCGCGCCGCGGCGGAGCGGCTCGGCGAGCAGGGGCTGGCCGCGCAGGCGGCGGTGCCCGCGCTCATCCGCCGGCTCAAGGACAAGTCCAAGCGCGTCCGCATGGCGGCGATCTGGGCGCTGGGCGAGGCGGGCTCCGGCGCGCGCGACACCGTTCCGTCGCTCCTGCGCGCGCTCGTGCACGAGGACGCGGATCTGCGCGTGACCGCGGCGGATGCGCTCGGCCGCATCGGCGCTCCGGCGCTCCCCCTGGTGCGGACGCTGTTGGATCACCCCGACTGGCGGGCGCGGCAGGCCGCGGCACTCTCGCTGGGCAACATCGCGGCGCGCAGCCCCGAGGCCGTGCCGGCGCTGGAGCCGCTCCTCCGGGACGCCCACGAGGAGGTGCGCGCGCGCGCCGCGTGGGCCTTGGGAGTCGCGGGGAGGGGGGCGGGGGCCGTCGACGCCGCGCGCCTGCTGGCGGACGCGCTCGGACGCGAGACAGGCTTCGTGCGCATCTGGCTCGCGGAGGCCCTGGGAGTCCTCGGACCGGGCGGCGCGGTCGCGGTCCCCGCCCTGCGCGCCTTGCTGCGCGGCGAGGAGGCCGACACGCGCCTCGCCGCGGCCCGGGCGCTCGTCGCCATCGGCGCCGCGGAGGGCGAGGCGGTGGCCGTCTTCGCCGAGGCGCTGCGCCACGCCGACGCCGGAGTCCGCGAAGAGGCGGCCTTGTGCCTCGAGGAGTTGGGACCCGTCGCCGCTCCCGCGGTCCCCGAGCTGCTCGTGGCCCGCAAGGACCCGAGCAGCGCCGTCCGTTCCGCCGTCGCCCGCGCGCTGGACGCGTGCCGCGACGGCGGCGAGCGCTGACGCGCCGCGCGCGATCAGCTCGCCGCCTGCGTTCGCAGCCGCTCCAGCCGGGCCGGCTCTTGGGCGACGAACCAGGCGTCCTGGGCGAGCAGGTCGTGGGCGCGGCGGAAGTTCGGGCGGGCTTCGTCCGGACGGCCGAGGGCGAGCAGGCATTCGGCGATCTCCTCGAGGACGAATCCGTCCGCCGGCTCGCCGGCGGCCTCGATCTCGTCCCGGAGCTCGAGCTGCGTGCGCAGCGCCTCCTCGAGCCGGCCCAAGGAGCGGTGGACGCGGGCCACGCACCAGCGCGCGGTGCGCACCTCCCGCGGCGGGCCCTTCGTGCGCCGCCAGGCGAGCGCCTTTTCGAACATCTCCAGCGCCTTGCCGTAATCCTTCGCGTCGTGCCAGGTCCACCCGATGTTGTTGTAGAGCGAACCCCGCCATCCGCGCGCGCGCTCGTCCGTCGCCGCCTCCGCCGCCGCGAGCGCCTTCAGGTTCCACTCCAGCGCCCCCGCCCCCCTCTCCACGATCGCCACCATGTGCGCGGCGTCTACGGCATGGAACTCCTCCCCCGCAGCCACGGCCTGCTCGTAGGCTTTGAGGAAGAGCGGCCGCGCCCGCTCGATCTCCTGGGACGAGTTGAACACCCGCCCGCGCTCCAGCAGGCAGCGGATGCGCGCGGCGGCCCCCGCGCCGGGGAGGTCGCGCTCCACCCGATCCAGCGTTGCGTGGGCCTCCTCGAACCGGCGCTGCAGCCCCTGGGCGCGCGCGATCTGCGTGAGCAGCTCCAGCCTGCGGGGCCCCGTCAGGCTCTCGAGCGCCTCGCGGAATCGCGCCTCGCTCTCCTGCGGCTTGGCGTAGTTCCAGAGCTTGTCGAAATCCATCCCCCGGCGATCCTACAGGACCGACCCGCTCGCGCCGATTCTTTGCACAGCCCCATGGACCTCCTCCGAGACCTCTGGCAGCTCATCTCCACGCCGGAGGGGCTCAAGTCGCTCATCGCCTGGGGGGGGCTGCCCGTCCTGACGGGAATCGTCTTCGTCGAGACCGGGCTCCTCATCGGCTTCTTCCTCCCCGGCGACAGCCTCCTCTTCATCGCCGGATTCCTGGCCAGCCCGGCCGGCGGGAGCCTCCTGCCGCTCGTCTGGCTCAACCTGCTCCTCATCTCCGCCGCCATCGTCGGCGACACCGTGGGCTACTGGATCGGCCGCAGGGCGGGACCGGCCATCTTCAACCGGCCGGACAGCCGGTTCTTCCGGCGCGACCACCTCCACGCCGCCCACGCGTTCTACGAGAAGCACGGCGGCAAGACGATCCTCCTCGCGCGCTTCCTCCCCATCGTGCGCACCTTCGCGCCCGTGGTCGCGGGCGCCGCCGACATGAATTACCGCCGCTTCGTCGCCTTCAACGTGTTCGGCGGGATCGGCTGGGTGCTCTCCATGACTCTGCTCGGCTTCTTCGTGGGCCGGGTCGGCTGGGTCCAGCGCAATCTCGAAAAGGCGATCCTCCTGGTGATCCTGCTCAGCTTCCTACCCATCGTCTTCCACGCCTGGAGCGCCCGGCGCCGGAAGGCGGCGCAGAAGCGCGATGAAAAAGCCGTCGGTCCCGTGCAGGTGCGGGAGTAGGACGCGCGAGGGGGCGGCGGGGGCATACCCGCCGTCGCGCAGGAACGCCTCCACCACCGCCTCGTTCTCCTCGCGCAGGAGCGAACAGGTCACATAGGCCAGGAGCCCGCCGGGCTTCGCGAAGGGCGCCCACTGGCGCAGGATCGCGAGCTGCTCCGCGGCATGGCGCGCGATGTCTTCCGGGGAGAGGTTGCTCTTGAGGAATGGGTTGCGCCGCAGCGTGCCTGTGCCCGAGCAGGGCGCGTCCACCAGGACCGCGTCCATGCCCCCCCCAACCGCCCCGGCATCGTCCAGGATGCGCACGTTCTGCGCCGTGGATCGGCGCACGCGCCGCCGCAGCTCCTCGCGACGGCGCGCGGAGGGTTCGTATGCGAAGACCTCCCCCTTGCCGCGCAGGAGCGCGGCGAGATGCAGCGTCTTGCCTCCTGCCCCGGCGCAGGCGTCGAGGATGCGCGCGCCCGGGCGCGGGTCGAGGGTGACGGAAACCATCTGGCTGCCCTCGTCCTGCACCTCGAACCGGCCCGCGAGAAACGACGGGCTCGAGAAGACGTTGATGCGCCGCTCCAGGACCAGCGCGTCGGGGGCGGTGGCGCCCGGCCGGGCGGCGATGCCCTCGCCGGGCAGGCGGGCGAGCAGCTCGTCGCGGCGGTTGAGGAGCGTGTTGGCGCGCAGCGCCATGGGCGCCGGTTCGTTGAGCGCCGCGGCGAGCCGCTCCGCTTCGTCCGCCCCGTACTCCTCGACGAGGCGCGCCGCCAGCCAGGCGGGAAGCGAGTGGTGGAAGGCGATCCGGGCGGCGGGCGGATCGGCGGGACCCTGGAGCTCCCGGGCGCTGCGGGCGACCGCTTCGACCTCGCGGGGATCGGTCGCCATCGCCTCGGCGGCCGAGACGAGGAGGTCCGTGCGCGCGATCGGGAGCTTGCCCCGGGCGTCCAGGGCGACGATCTGGGCGGGGAGCCGTACGTCGACGGACTCCACGAGGAACCGGTGACGCAGGAGCGCGTAGACCGTCTCCGCCACGAATCGGCGGTCGGTGGCTCCCAGATAGCGTCGCGCGCGGAAGAAATCGCGGAACACCAGATCGGCGGGCCCTCCGCCGCCGAGGATCAGGGCATGGGCCTCCTCGACGTGGCCGATGAGGGAGAGCGTTCGCATGGGAGGGGCGGGGCGGTATCGTATCCCATAGGTCCATGGGCCGGCCCCTCCACCAGCGCGATCCCATCGCCCGCTTCCACGTGCGCGCGGAGGAGTATGCGCGCTACCGGCCCGACTATCCGCGCGAGGCGTTCGACGCGATGCTCTCCGGGCTTCCGCGCGGCTGCGCGGTCGCCGACATCGGGGCGGGGACCGGCGCCGCCTCCCGTCCTCTCGCGGAGCGCGGCCTGCGCGTCTTCGCGGTCGAACCGAATGCCGGGATGCGCGCCGCCGCCGCGCCCCCGGCGCGCGGCGCGATCGAGTGGCGAGAGGGAAGCGCCGAGGCGACCGGGCTCCCCGACGCGGCGGTGCACCTGGTGCTCTGCGCGCAGTCGTTCCACTGGTTCGAGCCGGGCGCCGCGCTCACAGAGTTCCAGCGCATCCTCGCCCCGGGAGGGCGCCTCGCGCTCCTCTGGAACGTGCGCGACGAGGAGGAGGAGTTCACCGCGGCCTACGGGCGGCTGGTGCGCGAAGCGGCGGGCCCCGACAAGGACCTCGCGGGGCGGCAGTTCACCGAGGAGGCGGTCGTGCGCCGTTTCTTCTGCGGACTGCGGCTGCTGCTCTTCCGGCACGAACAGCGCCTTGACTCGGGAGGGCTGCTCGGTCGCGCCATGAGCGCCTCCTACGTGCCGCGCTCCGGCGCCGCCCACGAGCGGCTCATGGCGGCGCTGCGCGATCTCCACCTGGCCCATGCGCGCTCCGACGGCTTCGCGAACCTCGTCTATCGCACCGAGCTCTGGCTGGCGGACAGGCCGTGACCCGGACGCGCCGTCCCACGCTGGTTATCGTCCACACGCGCGCCTCGCCCTGCCGGTGCCACGAGTTCTTCCTCGCGGGGGCGCCCCGCCTCGGCCTCCGCACGCTTCCCGTGCCGGTGGAGGAGCTCTTCGCCGCCCGGGACGAGATCCAGGGGGCGCTGCTCGTGGCCGAGCACGTCGATACCTACCTTGGCTTCGGCGCGCTTCGGCCCCTGGTGCGCCACGTGGTCGAGTCCTGGGGCGGAAAGCTCGTCGGCTCCGGGGCGGCGGCTGCACAGGTCTGCGACGACAAGATCGAGGCGCGAGTCCGTCTCGAAGCGGCGCGCCTGCGGATGCCCCGCGCCCGACTGCTGCGCACGGGGAAAGAGGACGTGGAGCTGCCCGCGATCCTCAAGCGCCCCTTCGAACACGGCAGCCGCGGCGTCACCCTCGTGCGCACGATGCGGGAGTTGCAACGCGTCGCCCGCACCTATCTCGCCCAGGGGGACGGCACGCTCCTCGCCGAAGAGTATGTCGAGGGGCGCGAGCTGGCGGTCGGCGTGATCGAACGGAGTGGGCGCCCCATGGTCCTCCCGCCGGTCGAGGTGGCGATCCGGGCGGGCGCGACCTACGACGGCGCGCGCAAGTGGCGGACAGGCAGGGAGCCCACCCGATCGCGCGCCGTGATCTCCCCCCCCGCGGCGCGCCGCATCGCACGCGATTCCCTGCGCGCGTTCCGGGCCCTCGGCCTCCGCGACTATGCCCGGTTCGATCTGCGGCTCCCCGAGGATGGCATCCCGCGCTTCCTGGAGGCGAACGTCCGTCCCAGCGTCGAGCCCGGCACGGAGTTCCGGCTCGCCGCGGAGCTCGCGGGGCTCGACGGCCGCCGTCTGCTCGCCTCGATCCTCGCCTCCGCCGCGCGCCGCCACCGCCTCGCCCCTCTCGCCCTGCGCCTCGGGAGCATCGCGTGATCCTGGTGGTCAACGCCGACGACGCGGGGGTGGACCGCGCGCGCAACGAGGGGATCCTCGATGCGGCGCGGCGCGGCGTGGTGCGCAGCGCCTCGCTCCTGGTGGGGTTTCCGGCGGCGGCGGAGTTCGCGGAGCGCGCCCGCCGCCTGGAGGGGCTGGGGGTGGGCCTCCACGCCAATTTCACCGAGGGGGTCCCCCTGGTGAAGGGGCACGCCACCCTGGCCGGCAGGGACGGTCGCTTTCTCGGCAAGGAGGAGCTGCTGCGGAGGGCGCGCGCCGGTCTCCTCGACACCAGGGAGGCGCGCCGCGAGCTCGAGGCGCAGCTGGAGCGGTGCGCCTCCTTTGGCCTGAAGCCCACCCATGTCGACGGTCACAACCACGCCCACCTCCACCCCGGCATCGCGGAGGCGCTGCTCGCAGTCGTGCCTCCCGGCGCCTGGGTCCGCGTTCCGGGCCGCGACGCCACCTGCCCCGCCCCCCTCCAGCACATCCCCGAGCTCGCGGCGCGCGCCGAGGCGCTCGGCTTTTCCCGCTATCGGCGGGCCGATTGCGTGACCGGCCTGGACCTCAGGGAGGGGTACGGAGTTCCCGATCTCCTGGCGCTGCTCGCGCAGGCGCGGGGCGGGATCGTGGAGCTGGTGACCCATCCCGGCGGCTGCGATTCCGCCTCAGTCGCCTTTTCCGCGCTGGCTGGGCGCGAACGGGAGAGGGCCACGCTCTGCGACCCCGCGCTGATCCACGCGCTCTCGGCCCGCGGAATCGGCCTCGCGAATTTCCGGGATGTAAGCGGCGCGTCACAAGGCGGTTGCGCGCCTCGGCGCGCTGCGGGAGAGTAACGCGATGCGCGTCCAGGTCCTCCTTGCGCTCCTCGCGGCCCCCCTCCTCGCCGACGAGCCCGAACCTGCCGCGCGTGCGCTCAAGGAGGTGGCGGCCGACGGGGCCGCCCATCTGGTCTCCTGCAAGGGGGCGACCTACTGGATCGCGCTCCCGCCCGGCCACGATGCCAAGCAGCCCACCCGCGTACTCCTCTGGCTGCACGGCTCCAACATGAACGGGAAGGCCTACGTCGACTCGCTCAAGTCGTTGGAGTACGGCAAGAACGAGATCCTGGTCGGCGTGAACGGCAACGGGAAGGTCCGGGACTGGGTCTACAACTTCGACTACGACCCCAAGCCGGTGCTCAAGACCCTCGAGGATCTCGAGTCACGGATGAAGCTGGGGCCGGTCTACGTCGGGGGCCACAGCCAGGGCGCCTACTTCACGATGCTGCTGCTCACGAAGCTCCCGGAGCGGTTCGCGGGGGGGTGCGCGTTTGCCGGCGGCTTGCTGAAGGGCTGCGACCCCAAGGCGGCGGCGAACCGAAAGGGCAAACCGGGGCCGGCGTTCGCGCTCATCCATGGCGAGGCGGATCCGGTGGTGGACGTCGAGCTCTCCGACTTCGCCTTCCAGATCTTTCTCGATGCGGAGTGGCCGCGCCTGCGCTACTACCACCCCAAGCAGCTCAACCACATGTTCCTCCTCGGCCCCGTGAAAGAGGCCATCGATTGGCTCTACGCGACCACCTCCGAGGATCCCGCGGAGCTCCTCGCGGCGGCGGAGCGCTTCCTGGGCGAGGGGCGGGGATCCGACGCGCTCTTCTGCGTCGAGGCGGCCCGCGACCGGAAGGCTGCCCGCGCCGCAACCGACGCGCTGCGCGAACGTATCCTCGCCGCGGGCGCCGAGCAGGCCACGCCCTGGGCGGAGGTGCTGGGCTCCAAACGCGAGCCGGGGCCCGGCTGGCAGGCGGAGCTCTACGACTTCGTGGAGCGCTGGGCGCGGGTGCCGTCGGCGCAGCCCGCACTGCGGGCCCTCGAGATCCGCCGCAAGCGGGAGATTGCCGAGGCGTCGAAGCTCTCGCGCGACGCCTGGGCGGCGGTGCGGAAGCGCGCGATGGACAAGGCCCGCGCAACCTTCGGCGAACTGGCGCGCGACTGCCCCACCGCCTTCGAGTACGCGCGGGCCGCCGACCGCTGGCTCGCCCGCAACCCCTAGCCCCGCAGCGTCGCCACCACGAACCGCCGCCGGAACCATCCGCGCGCGAACCGCGCGCGACCGCGGCGGCGGAGACCGTCCAGATAGGCGAAGAGGCCGGGAAGATAGGCCTCGTACTCGTCGGGCGAAAAGGCCCGGCGGGAGGCGTGTACCGTGCGGACGGTGAAGCGTCGTCGCGCACGGCGCAGGAAGCGCTCCGAGTCGGCGAGGTCGATGAGGAGGAGGTAGAGCCGTCCTGCGGGACGAAGGTGCGCGGGCGCCTCGCGCAAGAGCCGGTCGAGGTGGTCGGTGCCGAGGGGCCCGCCCCACTTCGCGAGGCTGAAGCAGGAGGGGGCCGGGGTCTGGGGCAGCTGGGCGCAGATCACGTCGAACCGCTCCCCTGCCACCGGCAGGAGGAAATCGCCCGTGGCGAACCGCGCGTTGCGGATCCCGTTGCGGCGGGCGTTGGCCCGGGCGCAGGCCACCGCGCGCGCATCGATGTCGGTCAGCACCACCTCGCCGGCCCCCAAGAACGCCGCCGCGAGGCCGTAGAGTCCGGTGCCGCAGCCGAGGTCCAGGACCCGTTCTCCCTTGCGCACCGGGATCCGGTGGACCGGTTCGAAGAGCGCGTCATCCACCGGATGGACGCCGGGCGCCGCGCGGATGCGCAGGACGCGGCTCTTGAGCCGGTAGCGCTTCTCCCCGCCCCCTGCAGGTCGCTTCATGCGGCGAGGCAGTCTAGCACCGCCGCGCCGGCGCTAGGGCCTGTCTGAATACTCCATCGTCGGCCCGAGCCCGATCGAGCGGGCTGCTGGCGAACCGCGAGTCCGAAGCCGTATTGACCCCAAATACGGCGATGGACGAGCGGCGAAGCCAGCGGCCCGCGCAGCCGAGCGAAGCCGGATGGAGTATTCAGACAGACCCTAGGCGCCCGGTCCCGGGGCCGCGCTCGCGGCGCCGCCGCCCTGCGCGGGCTTGGCCGGCGGCGTCGCCCCCGCGGCCGGCTTCGCGGTGGCTGCCGCCGCGGGCTTGGCGGTCGGCGCGGCCGCGGGCCTCGGCTTCTCCGGCTTCTTGGCGATCGCTTCGAGGAGGGCCAGATGGTCCCGCTTGGCGAGAAGCATCCGGCGCACGGCGCTGTAGGCGAGGCCGTCCTGGCGGAGCTGGTCGAGCCCGCCCTCCATCTCGGCGATCACTCCCGCCTCGTGGCGCGCCGCGAACCCCGCCATGAATCGCAGGTCGAGGTAGTTGAGATCGATGTTCCAGTAGGGGAACGCGCCGACCGACGGCACCGAGTCCATGCCCTGGATCAACGCGGTCAGCTCGTGCGCCTGGTGCGCCTGTTCGTCGCGGATCTTCCTCACGGTCGCGAGGTGCTCCCTGCAGTCGGGCGGCACGTAGGGGGTGGAGATCTCGATGTACTGGACGACGGAGTTGACGGTGCCGTGCAGCACGCGGCTCAGGAAGGCGACGCGGGTCGCGGCGCTCATCAGAACACCCTCCCCGCCAGCGCCACCGCCTTGTCGTAGAGCGACTCGAAGAAGATGCCGAAGAGGAGGATCGGCACGCACAACGCGACCGCGAGCCCGCGGTCGGAGCGGCTGAGGGCCAGGGCGCCGCCCACGTTCCGGTCCGGCTCGGCCAGATACATCGCCTTCAGGAACCGGGCGTAGTAGGCGAGGGAGACGACGCCGTTGAGGAGGCCGATCACGCCGAACCAGAGAAAGAGGCTGGAGTCGTGGTCGCCTCCGTAGGCGAAGACCTCCATGAAGAGGAAGAACTTCCCCACGAACCCGCCGGTGGGCGGCAGGCCGGTGAGGCCCACCATGATCACCGCGACGCATAGGGCGAAGAGCGGCGAGCGGAACCCGAGGCCCTCGAAGGCGTCCAGCTCGCAGGACCCGGTCTCCCGCTCCACCAGGGCCACCAGGAAGAAGGCGCCCAGCGTCATGAAGAGGTAGACCGCCATGTAGAAGACGATGGCGGCGGCGCCGACGCTCGACAGGACGCTTACCCCCATGAGGAGGTAGCCCGCGTGGGCGATCGCGCTGTAGGCCAGCAGCCGCTTGGCGTTGCTCTGGCGCAGCGCGGCCACGTTTCCGATCGTCATGGTCGCGATCGCCATGATCACCAGCACCAGCCGCACCGTGTCATTGCTCGACGCCAGCGCCGGGGTGAGCGGGCTCCCGCCCGCGGTGGCCGCGCTCACGAAGCGCAGGAGCGCGGCGAACCCCGCCCCCTTCCCCGCCACCGCCAGGAACCCGGCGACCGACGTGGGCGCCCCTTGGTAGACATCGGGGCACCAGAACTGGAAGGGGGCCGCCGCGATCTTGTAGGCGAGCCCGGCGAAGACCATCACCACCGCCACCACGAAGGCGGGCGAGCCGGACGCGCTCGAGACGGCGGTGACCAGGGAGGCCTCGCCGCTCAGCATCGTCGTGCCCGAAAAGCCGTAGAGGATGCTGAGCCCGTAGAGCATCATGCCCGACGAGATCGCGCCGAAGATCACGTACTTGAGCGCCGCCTCCGACGCCTGCAGGTCGTTGCGCTTGAAGCCGGCGAGCAGGTACCCCGCGATGGAGAGCGTCTCGATGGCCAGGTAGAGGAGCACCATGTCGTTGGCCGCCGCGGTGACGCAGGCGCCCAGGACCGCCGTGAGCAGCAGCACGAAGAATTCCGTGCGATGGGTCCCGGCGTCCCCGCCGCGCAGCGCCGCGACCGCGCCGACCATGCCGGTGAGAACCGCGACGATGCGGAACGCCTTGGCGAGGCCGTCGGCGCGCAGGAGCTTGCCCACCACCGCGGACTCCGCGGCAGGCTGCACCAGCACGAAGAAGAAGGCGCCCACCAGGGCGGCCAGGGCGAGCGCGCCGGCCACCATCGGGCGCCGTTCGCGCGCGCTGAAGAGATCCGCCAGGAGCAGCGTCGGGATCGCGAGCGCGAGCAGCACCTCGCCGAGGAAGTTGCCGAACAGACCCGAGAGGTCGGGGATGGTCAGGGCCGCGAGCATCGCCATGCCGTCACTTCACCATCGTGGCCACGAAGCCGCTGATCAGGTCGATGAGGGGGGCGGGCCAGATCCCGAAGAGGATGGTCGGCATCAGCAGGGGCAGCATGGACCAGAGCTCCCGCTTGTCGGCGTCGGGGAACTGGGCGCAGGCGGGGTTGGTTTGGCCCAGGAACACCTTCTGGAGCGCGCGCAGGTAATAGGCGGCCGTCACCACGAGACCGATGGTGGCGAGGACCGTGACGAGCTTCGCCCCGGCGTAGAAGGTGGAGTTGAACGAGCCGACGAAGACGAGGAACTCCCCGATGAAGCCGCTCAGGCCGGGCAGGCCCAGGGAGGCGAAGATCGCGATGCCGGAGACCGCAGCGTAGACCGGCATCTTCCATAGCAAGCCGCCGAATCGCCCCAGGTCGCGATGGTGGGCACGGTCGTAGACCACGCCCACCATCAAGAAGAGCAGGCCGCTGATCGTGCCGTGGTTGAAGAGCTGCAGGATGGCGCCGTTGAGCCCCTCCCGCGTCATCGCCGCGAAGCCGAGGAGGCAGAAGCCCATGTGGGAGACCGACGAGTAGGCGACGAGCCGCTTGAAGTCGGTCTGCGCCATCGCCACGAACGCGCCGTAGACGATGTTGATGAGGCCCAGAAGCCCGATCCAGAACGCCTGCTCCTGCAGGATCTCCCCGAAGAAGGGGAAGTTGATGCGCAGCATCCCGTAGCCGCCCAATTTGAGGAGGATTCCGGCCAGGATGACGGAGATGGGCGTGGGCGCCTCGACGTGGGCGTCGGGCAGCCAGGTATGGAACGGGAAGACCGGCACCTTGATCGCGAAGGCGACGAACATGCCCCAAAAGACCAGGGTGGCGATGGTGTGGGCGTTGGCGCCGAAAACATGGAGGATGTTGCCTTGGGCCGCGGCGCTCTTCGCGAACGCCGTGATCTCCGGAATGCTGAAGGGGTTGCCCGCAAAGCCGGATCCCTTCGCGGTGAGCGCGAAATAGACGACCAGGATGCCCGCCAGCAGGAAGATCGACCCGAAGAGCGTGTAGAGGAAGAACTTGATGGCGCTGTAGACGCGCCGCGGGCCGCCCCAGACCCCGATGAGGAAGTACATCGGGAGCAGCATGACTTCCCAGAAGACGTAGAAGAGGAAGAGGTCGAGGGCCGCGAAGGTCCCGATCACTCCGGTGTGGAGGAGCAGGAACATGCACCAGTAGCCCTTCACCCCCTCTTTGATCTTCCAGGAGGCGAGCGCCGCGCAGACGCCCAGAAGGCCGGTCAGGAAGATCAGCATCCCCGACAGCCCGTCCACGCCGATGGCGTAGTGCACCTGGAACGACCCACCCAGGTCGATCCAGAGCGCCTTGGTGCTGTAGTGGTAGTCGCCCCCCGCCGGCGGCGTGCCGAAGCACTGCGCCGCGATGATCGTGCAGTAGACGAACGTGACGAGGATCGTGAAGAACCCGATGGCGCGCGCCTGTCCCGGGTTCTCCTTCTTGGTGAAGAGGATCCCCAGCAGGCCGAGCATCGGCAGGAAGATGGCGAGGGTCAGCGCATTCATCGTTTCGCCTTAGAGGAGGAGAAGGAGCAGCAGGGCCGCTGCCGTGGCGCCGATCGCGGCGGTTAGATAGTGGCGCACCCGGCCGGTCTGGGCCGTGGAGGCGACCGCGCCCAGCGCCGAGGTGAGGTCGGCGGTGAGGTTGACGGCGCCGTCCACCACGAGCTGGTCGGCGTCGCCGCTGATCTCCCCCACCGCGAGGGAGACTGCCCCGACGCCGTTCACGGCGCCGTCCACGAAGCGTGCGTCGAGAGAGGCGCTGGCGTTGGAGACCCGGTTCCAGGCGCCGATGAAGCCCTCCAGGTAGAACTCGTCGAGGTAGTACTTCCCCTTGGCCAGTTCATGGAGGGGGGCGGGGAGGAGCACGGTGTCCTGGTCGCGCCGGCCGGAGCGGAAGACCGCGACACCCGCGAGGATCCCGCCGACGGCGACGCCCACGGCCCCCAGGATGAAGAGCCAGGTGTGGTGTTCCGCGGGCACGGCCTCCCCCGCCGCAACGTAGGCCTCGCGCACCTGCTCGGTGCGCGGGAAGGAGGCGTGGTAGGCGGGGGTGCGGAAGAACTTCTCGCTGAAGCCGAGGTAGAGCGGGCCCAACGAGAGCAGCGCGAGGATCACCAGGGGAAGGGTCATGACCCAGGGCGACTCATGGGCGTGCTCGACCTTGTGCTCGTTGCGCGGCTTGCCCATGAAACAGAGCCAGACCATGCGCGTCATGTAGAAGGCGGTGAGGAACGCCGCGGCAAGGCCGATCCAGAAGAGGAACGGCGTGACATGGAGCGCCTGGGCCAGGATGGCGTCCTTGCTCAGGAAGCCGCTCGTGAGCGGGATTCCCGCCAGGGCCAGCGTCGAGACGACGAAGGTCCAGAACGTCACCGGCATCTTGCGGCGCAACCCGCCCATGTCCTTCAGCTCCTGGGCATGGTGCATCGCGTGGATGACCGAGCCGGAACCGAGGAACAAGCACGCCTTGAACATCGCGTGGGTGCAGAGATGGAACATCGCCGCCCAGGGCGCCCCGACCCCCACCCCGAGGATCATGTAGCCGAGCTGGCTGATCGTCGAGTAGGCCAGGACCTTCTGGATGTCGGTCTGGGTGTCGGCGATGACCGCCGCTAGGAGCGCCGTGATCCCGCCGGTCCAGGCAATGAAGCTGAGAGCGGTGGGCGTGAAGATCGGGAACATCCGCGCGGAGAGGTAGACGCCTGCGGCGACCATGGTTGCGGCGTGGATGAGCGCGCTCACCGGCGTCGGGCCCGCCATGGCGTCGGGCAGCCAGACATGGAGCGGGAACTGCGCGGACTTGCCCGCCGCGCCGAAGAAGAGCCCGATCCCGGCCCAGGTGAGCGCGGTGTCGCCCATCTTCCCCTCGGCGACCGCCTCGAAGATGCCCTGGAGCGAGAGCGTCCCGCAGCCGTTGTAGAGGAGCAGGATGCCGATCAGCATCCCCACGTCGCCGATGCGCGTGGTGATGAAGGCCTTCTTGGCCGCCTCGGCGTTGGCCAGGTCCTGGCTCCAGAACCCGATGAGCTTGTAGGAGCAGAGGCCGACCAGCTCCCACCCGATGAAGAGGATGAGGAGGTCGTCCGCGAGCACCAGGAGGAGCATCGAGACGGCGAAGAAGGCGAGCCAGAAAAAGAACCGGTGGTAGCGCGGATCGCCCTTCATATACCCCGTGGAGAAGAGGTAGACGAGGAAGGCGACCAGCGTGACCACGCAGAGCATGGCGGCGGTGAGGCCGTCCACGATGAAGCGGATCGGGAAGACGGCCCCGCCCCCGAGATCGATCCAGGACCAGCTCGCCGCGAAGGCGCTCCCGGCGGGGAGCGCCGCCCAGGAGAGCATGGTCACGATGGAGAGCAGGAGGGAGACCCCCATGCCGGCGATCACGAGCCAGTCGCCGCGGCGGGGGAGACGCTCCCCGAGGAAGTTCTGGAGCAGCCCCGCCAGCGCGGGCGCCAGCACGATCCAGGGAACGTAGGCCGGGAGCTCGTGCACCGCTACCCTTTCAGCGTGTTGGCCCGGTCGACGTCCACGTCGCTGCGCTTGTCGAAGAGCTGCAGGATGATAGCGAGCGCGACCGCCGCCTCCGCCGCCGCGAGCACGATCACGAAGAGGGCGAAGACCTGCGCGTCGAGCCCGCCGACGTAGCGGCTGAAGCCGACGAGGTTGATGTTGGCGGCGTTGAGCATCAGCTCCACGCCGATGAGGAGCCCGATTGCGTTGCGGCGCGTCACCACCCCCGCGATCCCGATCGCGAAGAGCGCCGCGCCCAGCCCGAGGTAGTGGTAGAGCCCGATGGTCATCGTCCCGGCCTCCGTACCAGATAGGCCGCGCCCACGAGCGCCACGAGCAGGAGCAGCGAGGCGAACTCGAAGGGCACGATGTAGTCGGTCAGGAGCAGCTTGCCCAGGCCATCCGACGTCGGCTCGCCGGCCGCGATGCCCCCCACCTTGAATCCCTGGCTCTTCGTGATCGCCGCCCAGAGGCCGCCGAAGATCGCCACGGCGAGCACCACGCCGACCTTGCGGTTCCGCGCCTCCTTGACCCCCAGCGCCTCGGCGGTGCGGCCGGTGAGCAGGATGCCGAAGGCCATGAGGACGAGCACGCCGCCCACGTAGACGACGAGCTGCACGATGGCGAGGAAATCCGCCCCGGCGACCGCGTAGACGCAGGCCACGCCGACGAAGCAGAGAAGCAGGCTGAAGACCGCGTGCACGATCCGCGGGAGCAGGACGGCCATGAGCCCCCCCGCCACCGCGCAGGCGGCGAAAAGCCAGAAGAGAAGGGGCTCGGCGCTCATCGCGTCACTTCCGGATGTAGCTCGCCAGGGGGTAGGGGATCTTCTCGTTGCCGCTCCAGGTGCGCGGGTTCTCGCGGTCGGCGTAGTCGATGATCACCTCGTCGCGGGTGTAGCCCACCAGGTCGAAGGTGGGGCCCATGTGGATGCACTCCGTCGGGCAGGGCTCGCAGCAAAGCGCGCAGAAGAGGCACTTGGTGTAGTCGATTTCGAACTTGAGGAGCCGGGCGTGCTTTCCCTTCGCCTCCGCTTCGATGGTGATGCAGTCCACCGGGCAGATCTTGGCGCACTGGTCGCACGCGATGCACTTGTCGATCTCGAAGTTGTGCAGCCCGCGCTCCGTCGCGGGAAGGTCGGGCAGCTCTTCGGGATACTGCAGCGTGTAGGGCTTCCGGAGGATGTAGGGCAGCGTGATCTTGAGCCCGATCAGCGTCGTCTTGAGGCCGCTCCAGACGTTGGCGGCCCAGGTGGCGAGGGGCTTCATCATCCGACCAACCTCAGCGCCGCGGTCACGACGAGGCAGACCATGCTGGCCGGCAGGAGCACCTTCCAGCAGAGGTACATGACCTGGTCGACGCGCAGGCGCGGCAGGGTCCAGCGGAGCGCGATCTGCGAGAGGAAGAGCACCGAGGTCTTCAGGAAGAACCAGAAGAAGCACCACCAGAAGCTTCCCTCGAAGGCGCCGCCCGGCCCGGAGAGCCCCACCGGATCGTGGTAGCCGCCCAGGAAGAGCGAGGTGGTCACCGCGCTGAGGGAGAGCATCAGGGCGTACTCGGGGAGGAAGAACATCCCGAACCTCATGCCCGAATACTCGGTATGGAACCCCGCGGTCAGCTCCGACTCCGCCTCGGGCAGGTCGAAGGGCGCCCGCTTCGCCGCCGCGAGGCCCGCGGTGTAGAAGATGAGGAAGGCGGGCACCATGGCGACGGCGTAGATGCCGTTCTTGAAAATCATCCAGTGGAACAGGTGCCCCGCCTGGAACTCGGTGATGCCGACGACGGACATGGTCCCCGCCGCGAGGACCGGGCACATCGCGGCGATGGCGAGGGGCAGTTCGTAGCTCACCACCTGGGCCACTTCGCGCATCGATCCCAAGAGGCTCCACTTGTTATTGGAGGACCATCCCGCCATCACGATGCCGATGGTCTCGAGGGCGATGAGGCTCAGGAAGAAGAAGACGCCGACGTCGAGGTCGGCCGCCACGATGCCCGGGGCGTAGGGCAGCACGACGAACCCCGCGAAGGCGGCGAGGAAGACGATGTAGGGGGCGAAGCGGAAGAGGGCGACATCCGCGCCGCGGTGGATGATGTCCTCCTTGGCGAGGAGCTTCACTCCGTCCGCCAGCGACTGGAGCAGGCCGTAGGGACCCACCCGGTTCGGACCGCGGCGGTTCTGCATCCGCCCCGCCAGCTTTCGCTCCAGGTAGACGCCGCCGAGCCCCACCGGCGTGACGACTAGCAGCAGGACGATGCTGGCCGCCAGCAGCATGCCGAGGGCCTGGAACGGCCACCCGGCGGGCAGCCCGAGGAGGCCCGCGACCCAGTCCCCGAGGTGGCGGCTCAGCGGTACGGTCTCGCCGATCACCGGTCCACCTCTCCCAGCGTGATGTCCACCGACCCGATGAGGGCGATGAAATCGCCGATGAGGAGGCCGCGCGCCACGGCGGTGATCACCGAGATGTTGCAGAACGAAGGCCCGCGGGTCTTCACGCGATAGGGGTTCTTGCCCCCGTCGCTGATGAAGTAGAACCCCAACTCGCCGCGCGGCGCCTCGGTCACGGCGTAGGCCTCCCCCGGGGGCGCCTTCCAGCCGCGGGAGATCTTGGCGTTGGTGAACTCGCCGGCCGGGAGATTCGTCAGCGCCTGGCGGATGATCGAGAGGCTCTGCTCGATCTCCAGCAGCCGCTGCCGGTGGCGGGTCCAGGCGCACCCCAGGATTCCCCGCTCGAAGGGCCCTACGGGCACCTCGAACTTGAAGTCCCCATAGGAGGAGTAGGGCATGTCCTTGCGCGTGTCGCGGTTCACCCCCGCGGCGCGCAGGATCGGGCCGGTGCAGCCGTAGGCGAGGCAGGTCTCCTTGTCGAGGACCGCCACGCCGGCGCTCCGGTTGACGAAGATGTGGTTGTAGGTGAGCAGGTTGTTGTACTCGTCCATGTGCGACGCGACCACGTCGCACCAGGCCAACACCTTCTTGCGCCACTCGTCGGTGACGTCGCGGGTGACGCCGCCGTACCGGATGTAGTGGTAGAGGAGGCGGCCCCCGGTCACCTCGTTCAGGAGCAGGATCCCCTCCTCGCGCTCGCGGAACATGTAGAGAAACGGGGTGAACGCGCCCATGTCGAGGCCGAACTGCCCCGCCGCGAAGAGGTGGCTGATGGCGCGGTTGATCTCGCACATCACCACGCGCAGGTACTGCGCCCGCTTCGGCACCTCGATCGCCGACGCCTTCTCCACCGCAAGCGCCAGCCCCAACTCGTTGTTGAGGGCCCCCAGGTAGTCCATGCGGTCCACGTAGGGGAGGCCCTGCACATAGGTGAGGTTCTCGAGGATCTTCTCGGCGCAGCGGTGCAGATTCCCGATGAGCGGCTGGCAGTCGAGCACCACCTCGCCGTCGGTCTTCACCACCACGCGCAGCACGCCGTGGGTGGAGGGGTGCTGCGGCCCCATGTTGAAGACCATCTCCTCCGTCTGGATGTCACGAGGCAGCACCGGCGCGGCGCGCTCGCCTTCGTCGAATCTCACCCCCTGGATCGTGGTCGTCATTTCGTGCAGTCGATCCCGTGGTACTCGGTGGGGAACACGTAGTCCTTGCGGAGCGGGTGCCCCTCCCAGTCCTCCGGCAGGAGGATGCGATAGGGGTGCGGGTGGCCGAGGAAGCGGATGCCGACGAGATCCCAGGTCTCGCGCTCCATCCAGTCGGCGCTCTTCCACTCGCCGGCCAGCGTCGGCAGCTCCGGCTTGTCGCGGGGGAGCGTCACCTTGAGGCAGAACATCGCCGCCGGCGGGTCCATCTTGGCGAAGTGGTAGACGACCTCCATCCGGTCGGCATAGTCGACTCCGCTCACCAGGTGGAGCATCTGCGCGCCGCACGCCTCGCGCAGCGCGCGCGCCGCCTCGACGATGCGCTCCGGCTTGATGCGCAAAAAGGGCTGCGCGCCCGTGTCGACCGCCTCCAGGACGGCGTCGGGCAGGCGCGCGGCGATCGCCTCGCGCGCGGTCACGCCGGCCCACCCTCCTTGGGCGGCGCGGGCGGCGCGGGCGGTGCAGGAGGCGCGGCGGGGGGGGCGGGGGCGGCAGGCGCCGGCGCGGCGGGCTCCGCGGCCGGCTTCGCCGCGGCGGCCGCGGCCGCCGCGGCCGCCTGCGTT
>JBQTIG010000088.1:0-28341 GCA_052388375.1 Planctomycetaceae bacterium
CGAGCCCACCTTCGCGCTCGTCACCGAGGCCAACGACAAGCAGAAGCGGGCGCTCGACCTGCTCGAGTCGATCCCGGTGTAGACACGAACGTGACGCGCGGATTCGTCGCAGGCCCCTGCACCACAAGGGCTTAGCGCTTCTCGGGCTTGGAACTTCGGTCTAGCCGTCAACGGTCCGTAAAGACCGGCACCGCGGGGTCGGGGCGCTCCGGCGGCGGGTCGAAGTAGGTCTCCCGGACGCGAGGCCACCAGGTGTGCCAGGCCGCGGCATCCCGTCCCATCTCCACCGCCGTGAGGAGTTCCAGGGCGGCGAACAGGGTCAGGTCGAAGGGCGAATCGCCGCGGAGGGCGGCGACGAGCAGGTCCACCGCCTCCCGCCTGCGCCCCTCCGGCACCAGCGCGGCCGCCGTCAAGAGGTGAGCGGGGGCCCGCTTCTCCACTGCCTGCCCGATCCGCGCCACGGGATCGTCCGCGAGGTGCTCGTAGTTGGGGCGAAAGACGCGCAGCGTGGCCGCTCGCAGGCGGATCGGATCGACGCGCCGGACCCCCCCCACCTCCAGGTAGGGCGGGCGAAACACCCCTCGGATCGCGAAGGAGCGGATCCCGTCCACGCTGGCCGGATTGAGGGACGCGTCGAGGGAGATCTCCTGCTCGAAGACCGCGCCGGGGGGAAGGTCGATGTCTTTGGTGAGGCGGAGGTGCAGCGAGCGCCGGTCGGTGGTGACCTGAGCGCGCGTGTCGACGTCGCGCCGTTCGAGCACCAGGGAGATCACCGCCCCGGTGGTCATCCACCAGCTGGCCGGGGCGCGCACCTCGTGGCCGCTCCGGTTCTCGAGCACCAGACGTAAGCGCACCGGCTCGTCGAAGAGGATCGTGTCCTGCACGGCCTCCAGCCGCCCCACGAGGGTCGGCATCTCCAGGGCCTCCTGGAGGACCCGGCGCTTGAGCTCGCGCAGGGCCTCGGCGACGTCGGGACGCGGGCGTTGACGCAGGGCACGCTCGACGCGATCGGCGGCCGCGCGGAAGTCCCCCTCCGCGCGCTCCCGCTCCGCCGCCTCGACCTCGGCCACGAACCAGGCGGCCGGCATGAGCGGTTCGGCGTAGCTGGGGCCCACGGGACGGTCCGCCTCCACGCGCCCCGTCTTGGGCTCCCCCTTCGACGCGCAGCCCCAGACCAGAGGGACGAGAGCAAGGAGCGGGAGCAGGAAAGGACGGAGGCGACCCATCGGGCCGCCTCCGTATCGATTCCGGGTCATTGGCCGGTCACGGCCCCTCGCTGGACTCCTCGTCCCCTTCCGGGCCCTCGGCCGGCCGGGCCTCCCCCTCTGCCGCGGAAGCCTTGGCCTTCTTCGCGCTCTTCGGCGCCTTCTCGGCCCTGGGAGCCTTCGCCGCCTTGCTGGTCTTCTCAGCCTTCTCAGGCACGTCCGCACTCTCGGCCGCTTCGCCGGCCACGGCGGTCTCCGGCGGCTCGGCCGTCTCGCCCTTGGCGGCCTTGGCCGCCTTGGGTGCTTTCTCGGCTTTCCCGATCTTCTCGGCCTTCGCGCCCTCGGCCGCCTTCTTCCGCACGATCTTGGGGCCGCTGCCGTCATCGCTGGCGATGAGGCTGAGGCCGATCTTGCGCTCCTCGGGGTCGACCTTGAGGACGGTCACCTCGACCTGGTCCCCCACCGCAACGACCTCCTCGGGGCTCTGCACCTTCTTGCTCGAGAGCTCCGAGACATGCAGCAGACCCTCGAGATCCGCCTCCAGCTCCACGAAGACGCCGAAGTTCGTGATCTTGGTCACGGTTCCGACGACCAGGTCGCCTACCTTGTAGCGTTCGGCGATCTCGGTCTTCCAGGGATCGGCCAGCAGCTGCTTCATGCCGAGGGAGACGCGCTTCTTCTCGCGGTCCACGCTCAGCACGACCGCCTTCACGTGATCGCCCTTGTCGACCACCTCGCTGGGATGGTTGATCTTCTTGGTCCAGGACATGTCGGAGACGTGGAGGAGGCCGTCGATCCCCTCCTCCAGCTCGACGAAGGCGCCGTAGTTGGTGAGGTTCTTCACCTCGCCCGCCACGTTGGTCCCGGGCGGGTACTTCTCTTCCACGAGGTCCCACGGGTTGGTCTCGGCTTGCTTCATCCCGAGGCTGATCTCCTGCTTCTCCTTGGAGATCTCGAGGATGACCACCTCGACCTCGTCGTCCACCTTGACCACCTCGGAGGGGTGGTTGACCCTGCGGGTCCAGCTCATCTCCGAAACGTGCACGAGCCCCTCCAGCCCGTTCTCGAGCTGGACGAAGGCCCCGTAGGACATGACGTTGGTGACCTTGCCCTTCACCTTGCTCCCGACGGGGTACCGCTCCTCCAGCTCCTCCCACGGGGAGGGGAGGCGCTGCTTGATCCCGAGGGCGATGCGCTCCTTCTCGCGGTCGACGCGCAGCACCATCACCTCCACGTCCTGGTCGATGGAGACCACCTCCGAGGGGTGGTTGATGCGGGTCCAGGACATGTCCGTGATGTGGAGCAATCCGTCGATGCCGCCCAGGTCGACGAAGGCGCCGAAGTCGGCGATGTTCTTCACGACGCCGTGGCGGACCTCGCCCTCCTGGAGGTCGTTGAGGAGCTTCTTCTTCGCCGCCTCGCGCTGCTCCTCGACGAGCTTGCGCCGCGACACGACGATGTTCATGCGCTGTTCATCGATCTTGATGATGCGCGCCTCGATCTCCTGCCCGATGAACTCGCTGATGTCGCTGGTGCGACGCAGCGCCACCTGGCTGGCGGGCAGGAAGACGGGGACACCGGAGATGTCCACGAGCAACCCGCCCTTGATCTTGCGCTGCACCATGCCCCGGACGACATCCCCCTCCTTGTGGGTGGTCAGGATCTCGTTCCAGGCGCGGATGCGGTCCGCCTTGCGCTTGGAGAGCCGGATCATCCCGGTCTCGTCCTCGATCTCGTCCAGGAGGACTTCGATCTCGTCGCCGATGTCCACGTCGGCGTTCGCTCCGAACTCCTGGAGCGGGATCACGCCCTCGGACTTGTAGCCGATGTCGACGATCACCTCGCCGTTGACCACGTTGAGGACCTTGCCCTTGAGCAGGGTGCCCTCCTCGAAGTCCCGGACCGACTCCTCGTACTTGCCCGCCATCTCCTCCTGCTGCACCTCGGCGAAGGTCTGCGCGACCTTCTGCTCGAGTTCCTCGGAGGAGAGGTCGTATTTCCGTACGACGTCGATTCCTCGTACCATGCCTCGTTCCTTTCCTGATCCTGCGCGGGGGCCGTACCGCGTTGCCCGGGTCTTGGGGTCACCCCGGGCCGCCGCCCTGGTTGCAACGGCGCTCCACGAGCGCCGCGATCCGCTCCACCACTTCGTCGATGGTGAGGCGGGTCGTATCGATCCGCACCGCGCCGTCGGCCTGGCAGAGGGGGCTGTCGCCCCGCTCGCTGTCCATCCGATCGCGCCGCTCGATGCTGCGGGCCACCTCCGCCCCGGGCAGCGTAGGGTCCTCCCGGTGCCGCCGGCTGGCGCGCTCTTCCAGCGACGCGTCGAGGTAGATCTTCACCTGGGCCCCGGGGAACACCACCGAGCCGATGTCGCGGCCCTCCACGACGATCCGCCCGGTCTGTTCGCGCTGCTTGCGCTGCACGACCCGCCGCACCTTCGGGAGGGCGGCCACGCGGCTCACCTCGGCGGTCACCTGCGGGCTGCGGATCTCCCCGGTGGCGTCGATGCCGTGCACCCGCGCGACCCCTCCCTCCCAGGCAAGGCCCTCGGCGGCAGCGGCCATCTCCTCTTCGGACGCGTCCAACATGTCAAGCCGCCGCAGGTAGGCGGTGACCGCGCGGTACATCGCCCCGGTGTCCAGGACCCGGAAGCCGCTGAGCCGCGCCGCCAACCGCCGCGCGACCGTGGTCTTGCCGGCCCCGGCGGGGCCGTCGATGGCCACGACGAACTCCGGGATCACGATCGCCCTCGGCGGAGCAAGCCATGCAGTATACGCCGGGGGGGCAAGTTCCCGCCAGCAGGGCCCGGACCTCGGCGTCAGGAGAAGCGCCGCAGGCTCAGGACGTCGCCCCTCGCGACGAGGTAGATGCCCTCGCGCAGCCAGTCGCCCAGGGTGATGAACTCCCCCTGGCGGCCTCCGCCCAGGTCCACCCGATAGCGCGCCCCGCGGTGGACATGACCGCTCACCACGACGTCATGGCCCTGGAGGAGGCTGCGCACCCGGGCGAAATCGATGGCGATCTCGCGCCGCGGTTTGGCGGCCACCACCCGTTCGCTCAGCCGGCGATACCCCCGGCTCAGGAAGGTCGCGAGGCCAAGGGGCATGGCGCCGAAGGCGTAGCGGACCGGCCTCGAGCGCCCGATGATCCGGGCGCGGCGGTAGGCTTTGTCCCCGGTGCAGAGGAGGTCGCCATGGGTCACCAGGAGCCGGCGGCCCGCGGTCTCCACCGTCATGAATTCGGGGAGCTTCCGCGGCGGCGGGCCCCCGTTGACGCGTGCGTCGAAGTTGAAGTCGCGGTTCCCGGCGAGGTAGTGCACCTCGATCCCGGCGGCCGTGAGTCGCCGGAGCCTGGCCAGCGCGGGCTGCACGTAGGGTAGCCGCGCCTGCTTGGGGCCAACCCAGAGGTCGAAGATGTCCCCGAGGAGGAAGAGGCGTCGCGCGTCCACGCTGGCGAAGTCGAGGAATCGCAGGAAGCGGAGCGCCACCGCGGGCCGCTCGGGAGCGAGATGCACGTCGGAGAGGAAGTAGTCCGCGTCGCTCACGTTTCGACGTCCGTGATCCCGAGGTCGCGCATCTTCTCCCAGAGGTTCTTGCGCGAGATCCCGAGGAGGCGCGCGGCGTTCGCCCGGTGATTGTGCGCGTGTTTCAAGACCCGGCGGATGTGGGCGGTCTCGGCATCGCGCACCACGTCCCGTAAGGCCCGATCCACCGGGGCCTCCGCCCCCTCGGGCTCCTCCCGTCCCCTCTGGGGCGCCGGGAGGAGAAGATGCTCCGCGGAGAGGACCGTTCCCGCTCCCGCCATCGCGATGGCCCGCCGCACCGCGTTCTCCAGTTCGCGCACGTTTCCCGGCCAGGAGTGTGCGGCCAGCCGCTCGCGCGTCCGGTCGTCCACGGAAAAGGCGCGGCCCTTGCCGTAGGTGCGCAGGAAGTGCTCGAGCAGCACCGGCACGTCCCCGTGCCGCTCCCGCAGGGGAGGGAGCTTCACCGGGATGATGTTGATGCGGTGGTAGAGGTCCTCGCGGAACTCGCCGTCCTCCACGGAGGAGGCGAGGTCGATCTTCGTGGCGGTGACCACGCGCACGTCGAGGCGGATCGTCGACACCCCGCCCAGCCGTTCCAGCGTCCGCTCCTGGAGCACGCGGAGCAGCTTGACCTGCGTTTCGAGAGCCATGTCGTCGATGTCGTCGAGGAAGAGCGTGCCGCCGTTGGCTCGCTCGAAGCGCCCCTTCTTGAGGGTGCGGGCGTCGGTGAAGGCCCCCTTCTCGTGCCCGAACACCTCGTCCTCGAGCAGCGTGCGCGGAAAGGCCGAGCAGGAGAGCACCACGAACGGCCCCTCCCGGCGCGGGGAGAGATCGTGGATGAGCTTGGCCACCAGCTCCTTGCCGGTTCCGGTCTCCCCCTCGAGAAGCACGTCCTCGTCGCTCTCCGCGATCGTTCGCACGACCTCGAGGATCTTCCGCATCGGCTCGCTCTCGCCGATGATGCGCGACCGGGCGCAGTCGGCGCCCAGTTGCGACCGCAGGGCCGCGTTCTCGATTTTCAGGCGGCGGAACTCCCCCAGGGTCGCCACGCGCCGCAGCAGGTCCTCGTTCAGGAAGGGCTTCAGCACGTAGTCGTAGGCGCCGTGACGGATCGCCTCGACCGCCGTCGCGATCGTGCCGTGGCCGGTGATGACGATCACGTCGAGCGCGCCGTCGAGTTCCCGGGCCTGCTTGAGCAGGTGGATCCCGTCCAGGCCGGGCATGCGGATGTCGGTGATGAGCAGGTCGAACTTCTGCGCCTGGAGGTGCCCCAGCGCCACCCGGCCGTCCTCGGCAACCGTCACCTTGTGGCCCGCCGCCCGGAGGTCGTCCCGTAGGGTGATCGCGATGCTCCGCTCGTCGTCGGCCAGAAGGACGTTCATCGCGGCGGATGACCTTACCCTCGCTCCGCCCACCGCGCAAGGGCGACGTTCGTAAGTCCCTGTCTTTCCAGCACGTGCGTCGGAAGCGTTTCGCGGTTCCGGCGTTCAAGAACTTCGACCTCGATGTCGATAGGACTGCGTCCAGAGAGCGGAAGCAGGGAACGCATGGGCCGGAACCAGGGTGAATCCATCCTCATCGCCGTGGCCGAGCGCGAGGAGCGCGAGCGGCTCGCGGCGGCGATGCGCCGCCACGGCCACGCGGTCCGCGTCGCCGGGTCGGCCGCCGATGCCCTGGACTCCCTGGCCCGAGAGCCGGCCGCCGTGGTCGTCCTCGAGGAGAGCACCGGGGGGAGCGGGGCCCTCCTCGCGCAGCTGCGGACGCTCCATCCGGACTGCGTGGCGGTGGCGCTCTGCGCGAATCCCGGGGTGGGAGAGACCGTCGCGCTCATGCGGCAGGGCGCCTTCCACGTCCTCGCCTACCCCGTCCCCCCCGAGGAGTTGGCCGCGGTGGCGACCAAGGCGCTCGAGCACGGCCGCCTCACGCGGGGCAACCGCGAGCTCCAGAGCCGGCTCGATCTCTCGGAGCGGCTCGCCATGATCGGCCGCCTCGCCTCGGGCGTGGCCCACGAGCTCAACAACCCCCTCGACGGCGTCTGTCGCTACGTGCGCCTCACCCACGAGGGAATCGAGAAGGAGCATGGCGAGCTGGCGCAGTATCTCGAGCGCGCGCTGAGCGGGCTGAGCCGCATGGCCGGGATCGTACGGCAGCTCCTCACCTTCTCGCGCAACGTGGTCTTGGAGAACGAGGCGGAGGGGCTGAGGACCATGCTCGAGGAGGTGGTCCGGACGCTTGCGCCCGGAGGCCGCGTCGGGCCCGAGATCGTCCTGGAGAACCCCTACGTCGACCTGAAGGCGCAGCGCGCCCTCTTCCAGGTGTTCGTGAATCTCATCAAGAACGCCCTCGATGCCGTGGAGGGCCGCGGAGCGCGCGGACGCGTGGGCGTCCGGGTGACGCGCACCGAGGAGACGTTCGAGGTCACGGTGACGGACAACGGGTGCGGCATCCCGCCGGAGAACCTCCGGCGCGTCTTCGAGCCGTTCTTCACGACCAAGGAGGTGGGCAAGGGCACGGGCCTCGGCCTGCCGATCTCCGCGCGGATCGTCGAGCGTTGCGGCGGCACGATCCGCCTGGAGAGCCAGAAGGGTGTGGGCACCACGGTCACGGTCGCGCTCCCGTTGGGAGCGGACGCCCGGGGCGCCCCCTCGCTGCAGGGAGCGAACGCATGAACCGGGGCAAGATCCTCATCGTCGACGACGATCCCCTCGTCGCCGATTCCCTCGCGGTGTTCCTCAAGGGACGCGCGTATGACGTGGCGGTCGAGACCGATGCGGGCCGGGCCCTGCGCCGGCTTCGCGAGGTGCCGGAGATCGATCTCCTCCTCACCGACGTGAACATGCCCGGGATGGACGGGTTCGAGCTCTTGAAGCAGACGCGCTCCCTCGACCCGAGTCCCGTCGTGGTGATGCTCACCGGGTACGGCAGCATCGAGTCGGCCGTCCGCGCCATGCGCGAGGGGGCCGAGGACTATGTCACCAAGCCGGTGATCGACGAGGAGATCATCCTCACCATCGAGCGCGCGCTCAAGCGGCGCCGCCTCACCGAGGAGAACGAGCGGCTCAAGCGCCAGCTCAACCGCTCCTTGAAGCTGGAGAGCCTCATCGGTTCCGACCATCGCATGCGGAAGATCTACGAGACGCTCGCGACGGTCGCGGCGACCCGGGCGACCGTGCTCATCACCGGAGAGAGCGGGACCGGCAAGAGCCTCATCGCGCGGGCGATCCACTACGCCTCGCCCCGCCGCGAGGCGCCCTTCGTGGAAGTGAACTGCGGCGCGCTGCCGGAGTCGCTCCTCGAGAGCGAGCTCTTCGGCCACAAGAAGGGCGCCTTCACCGGCGCCGACGCCGACCGGCTCGGCAAGTTCCTGCGCGCCGACACCGGGACGATCTTCCTGGACGAGATCGCGGTGGCCTCCGCCGCCTTCCAGGTGAAGCTCCTGCGCATCCTGCAGGAGAGGCGCTTCGAACGGGTCGGCGACGACGAACAGGTCAGCGTGGACGTGCGCGTCATCCTCGCCACCAACATCGACCTCAAGGATGCGGTGGAGCGCGGCGCCTTCCGTGAGGACCTCTACCACCGCATCAACGTGGTGCGGATCGAGATCCCGCCCCTCCGGGAGCGTCCCGGAGACATCCCGCTCCTGGCCGACCACTTCCTCGTGCGCTATTCCGAGGAGAACGAGAAGAGGTTCGACCGCCTCAGCGACGAGGCGATGAGCCTCCTGGTGCGCTACCCTTGGCCCGGAAACGTGCGGGAACTCGAGAACGCAATCGAGCGCGCGGTGGTCCTCGCGAAAGGGACGGAACTGCGCCCCGAGGACTTCGCCTTCGAGGTGGGAGGCCACGACGAGGGGGGCAACGGAGCCGCCCTGCCCGACTTCCGCCCCGACGGGCGCACGGTCATGCCGCTCAAGCAGGCGCTCGAGGGCCCGGAGAAGGAGATCATCTCCTCCATGCTCTCGGCGGTGAACTGGAATCGCCAGAAGGCGGCCCGTCTCCTCGACATCAACCGGACCACGCTCTTCAACAAGATGCGGAAGTACGGGCTCCTGGAGATCAAGCGGGGCGGCCGGCGGAAGGGCGAGGTCTTCTAGCTCAGACCGCGAGCGGGCCGTCGAACGCGAGGGCGATCATCCCGGCCGCGGAACGCACCACGCGCGCGCGAGCCGCGAGCACGAGCAGGTTGTGCGGCGCCGGGAGCTCCACCCGCGCCAGGACCTTCACCTCGACCGGATCGCCCGCCGCCAGCCTGCCGCCCACCCGCGGCTCGAAGCGCAGACCCGAGGCGCTGATGTCTTCGGTGCGCTGGCCGTCGATCACCTGCTTCGTGGTGAGACAGCGGAGCGAGAACGGGTAGCGCAGGAGATGTCGAGGATCGCGGCGGCGTTCCATGCGAGACTACGCCATCGCAAACCGGGGACCGTTCGACGCCCGCCCATCCCCGGGCGAGGCCGGGCCCCGCCCCCCTCCCGCACGTCGCGAAAAATCGTCAGCGGGCGCCGTAGAAGAGACGCACCGCTTCCGCGACGCGGTCGCGCTGCGTTTCCGACAGCAGGGGGTGCACCGGGAGGGAGAGGACCTCCGCGGCGGCCCGCTCCGCCACGGGGAACGCGCCGGCGCGCCCCCCGCGATGGGCCAGCGCAGGCTGGAGATGGAGCGGAATGGGATAGAAGACGCGGCTCTCGATGCCGCGCTCTTCGAGGTGCGCCTTGAGTGCGTCGCGGCGCTGCGCGCGCACGACGTACTGGTGATAGACGTGGCGGCCGAACGGGGCGCGGGGCGGCGGCGTGAGGCCATCCAGGCCCGCGAGAGCCTCGTCGTAGAAGGCGGCGTGCGCCTCGCGCGCCGCCTGCCAGGCCGCCCAATGGCGCAGCTTCACGGTCAGGACCGCCGCCTGGATGCCGTCGAGCCTGGAGTTGTGCCCGATCACCGCGTGGTGGTAGGAGCGCCCGCCCTGCCCCTTCACCTCGCCGTGCGCGCGCAGGCTGCGCATCCGCTCGGCGAACTCTGCGTCCGCGGTCGTAACCGCCCCGGCGTCGCCGGCGGCGGCGAGGTTCTTGGTCGGGTAGAAGCTGAAGGCGCCTGCCAGACCAAGGGAGCCCGCCTGGCGACTTTTGTAGGTGGCCCCCACCGCCTGTGCGGCGTCCTCGAGCAGCGGCCGCCGCGCGGAGGCGAGCGCATCCATGTCGGCGCAGGCCCCGAAGAGGTGGACCGGGAGGATCGCTACGGTCTTGGGACCCGCGGCGGCCGCCGCGGCCGCGGGATCGAGAAGGAAGGTAGCCGCGTCGATGTCGGCGAAGCGCGTCACGAGGCCCGCCTGCTCGATCGCCTCCGCGGTGGCGAAGAAGCTGAAGGGCGTGGTCACCACCTCCCCCGGTCCGTGACGGCGGCGGATCTCCTCCAGCATCAGGATGAGCGCGTCGGTGCCGCTGTTCATGCCGATGGCGTGGGGCGCGCCCACGAAGGCGGCGAAGGCGCGCTCGAATCGGGCGGCGGGTTCGCCCAGAACGAACGACCCCGTTTCGAGGATCTCGCGCCAGGCGGCCTCGAGTTCCGGGCGGATCGCGGCGTGCTGGGCCGCCAGATCGACGAGGGGGATCCTGCCGCTCATCCGCTCATCCTCCCAGGGAGACCGGGATGCCCCCGGCCCTCAGGGACTGCTGCGCCGCGGCCAGCACATCCACGACCGCGATTCCCTCGGCGGCGCCGGTGCGCGGCGGCTCGCCGGTCGCCACGCACCGCACGAAGTGGGCGATCGCGACCGAGAGGGGCTCGTGGGCCGGGAAGGCGGGCACGCGGATGTCGCCGAATCGGAGGGAGAGGTTCTCGCCGTAGATGGCGTAGCCCGGCGGCGTCTCGACGCTCTGGTCGTAGATCCGCACCTTCTCGCGCGGCTCCATGTCGTCGAAGACCGCCATCTTGCGCTCCCCCACCACGGTGATGCGGCGCACCTTGTGCGGGTCGAGCCAGCTCAGCGCCACCGAGCCCAGCCCCCCGTCGGCGAAGCGGAGCGTGAGGAAGGCGAGATCCTCGACCCCTTCGCGCACGAAGGCGGCGCCGTGGGCGGCCACGGAGATCGGTGGCGCTCCGAAAAGCGCCAGCATGACCGAGAGGTCGTGCGGTCCGAGGCTGAAGAGGACGTTCTCGTCGCTGCGCAGCGCGCCGAAGTTGAGGCGCTGGCACGCGACGCAGCGGATGCGCCCCAACTCCTCCCGGGCGACGCGGAAGAGGAGCTCCACCGCGGGGTGGTAGCGGAGGAGGTGGCCGACCTGCAGCAGGACGCCCGCTCGCTTCGCCGCGGCCGCGGCCCTCCGCGCCGCCGCGGGATCGAGCGCGAGGGGCTTCTCGACCAGGACATGCTTCCCCGCTCGCGCGCACGCCTCCACGAGATCGGCGTGGCTGGAGGCGTGGGTCGCCAGGAGGACGGCATCCACGTCGGAACGGGCGAGCACCGCCTCGTGCTCCTCCGCCACGTCGACCCCGGGCAGCCGCTCCCGCGCCTCCGCGCGGCGGCGCGGATCGATCTCGCCCACGACCACGAGCCTGGCTCCCGGTGTGGCGTGCGCCACCCGGGCGACATTGCGCCCCCAGGCGCCGTAGCCGAGGCAACCGAGCCGCACCATGCGCGCGCCACCCTGCGGTTCCGGCGTCATGCCCGCGTCACCCCGAGCCCCGCGAGGTACTCCCGGAGCCCCTCCCGAACCGTCGCCATGGGCCGCCCCGCCACCCCTGCGAAGCGCCCGGTGTCCAGGGCGCTGTAGGGCGGCCGGGCCGCCACCTCCCCGCGTTCACGGCTGCCGATCGTCTTCACCTGGCCACGGGGCAGCCCGGTCTCTTCCCGCACCAGGAGGGCGAACCCGTACCAGCTCATGGGCCCCGTGTTGGCGACATGGAACGTGCCCTGGGCGCCGCGTCGCCAGAGGGTGAGCACGCCCCGGGCGAAGTGGTCCACGAAGGTCGGCTGACTGGTGCGATCGTTGACCACGCGGATTTCCTGCGCGGGATCCTCCATCGCGAGCAGCCGGGTCACGAGGCTGGGGCGCCCCGGCCCGTAGAGCGCCTGGGCGCGCACGACGAGATGCGGCACCCCTGCGGCGCGCACCGCGTCCTCGCCGCGCTGCTTGGTCTTTCCGTAGACACTCAGCGGGTTCTGGGGGTCCTCCTCGTGGTAGGGCCGCGTCGAGGATCCATCGAAGACGTAGTCCGAGCTGATCGCGATGAGCAGGATGCCGCGCCGGGCGCAGGCCGCCGCCAGGAGCCTGCAGGCGCCGTGGTTGAGGCGCTCCGCGCCTTCGGGATCGCGCTCCGCGTCGTCCACGTCCGTGAAGGCCGCAGTATTGAGCACGACGTCGGGCCGGTGGCGATCCAGCGCGTCGCGCACCCCCTCCGCGTCGGTGACGTCGAGGCCGGCGCGATCACACAGGACCAGCTCGGCGGCCCCCTCCCACGTGCGCCCTATGGCCCGGCCCAGAAGGCCCCCCGCCCCGGTGACGAGGACGCGCGGCAGCCCCGGTGCCCCTCCCCGCCGACCGCCTAGCTCCCCTTGCGGTACCACTCAAGCGTCGTCCGCAGCCCGTCGAGGATGCTGACACGAGGGCGGAACCCGAGCATCTCCTGGGCGCGGGTGATGTCGGCCAGGCTGTGCCGGATGTCGCCGGGGTGCGCCTCCTCGTACTTGGGCTGGATCTCCTTGCCGAGGAGGCCATTGAGCATGTTCACGAGCCCGTTGACGGTGATGCGGCTTCCGCTCGCGATGTTGAACACCTCGCCCTCCGCCTTGGGGGCGACGCAGGCGGATTTCACCGCGTCGACGAGGTCCGAGACGTGGACGAAGTCGCGGCTCTGCTTCCCGTCGCCGCTGATGATCGGCGCCTTGCCCTCCAGCAGCGTCGTGACGAACTTCGGGATCACCGCGGCGTGGACTCCGGAAGGATCCTGCAACGGGCCGTAGACGTTGAAGGCGCGCAGGATCACCGCCGGGAGCCCGTAGGTGGTGAAGAAGACGCGGCAATAGTGCTCGGCGGCGATCGTGCTCACGCCGTAGGGGCTGAGCGGATTGTTCGCCATCGTCTCCAGCTTCGGGAGGGACGGGCTCTCGCCGTAGGCACAGGCCGAGCCCACGTAGAGGAGGCGCTTCACCTTGGCGTCGCGCGCCGCGATCAGCGTATTCAGCGTGCCGAGGATGTTCAGCTCGGCGGTGTGCACCGGGTCTTTGACCGATTTCGGCACCGAGGCCTGGCCTGCGAGATGGATGACATACTCGCAGTTCTTCATGCACTTCTTGAGCTCCTTCAGGTCCATGACGCTCCCTTCCTGGACCTTGACCTCCTTGGGGAGATCGCGAAGGAACTTCTTCCGGCCGGTGGAGAAGTCGTCGAAGAGGAGGATCTTCTCGCCCCCGGCACTCAGGTGATGGACGAGGTTGAGGCCGATGAACCCGGCACCCCCGGTAATGAAGTACTTTGTCATCTGCCCCCTGCCGGTGCGCGGCGCCCGGCGCGGTTCGCCCCGAATTCAGACGGCGGGTTTGTAGTGGTTTCCGGCCGGGAAGTCAAGGAACCGCGAACGCGAGTGGCAGAACCCTTTGCACGGCAAGAACTTGCGGCGGCGGCCGGCCAGCGCGGCCGGGGGCGGGACGCCGGGCGCCTCAGCCCGAGAGGAACTCCTCGACGAAGCCGGTGTCGTAGTCGCCTTTCTGGAAAAAGGAGTTGCGCACGATCTCCTGGTGGATGGGGATCGTCGTCTTGATCCCCTCCACCACGAACTCGTCCAACGCGCGGCGCATGGTATTGAGCGCGGAGGGACGGTCCTTGCCATGGACGATGAGCTTGGCGAGCAGCGAGTCGTAGTTCGGAGGCACCAGGTAGCCGGCGCAGATGTGGGTGTCCACCCTCACCCCGGGGCCCCCGGGGAGGATCAGGCGCGTGATGCGCCCCGGCGAAGGGGCGAAGCCGCGGGCCGGGTCCTCCGCGTTGATGCGGGCCTCGACGGCGTGGCCCGTCCAGCGGATGTCGCCCTGTCCCACCGAGAGCTTTTCGCCGGCGGCGATCCGGATCTGTTCCTTGATGAGATCGAGCCCGGTCACCGATTCGGTCACGGGATGCTCCACCTGGATCCGCGCATTGACCTCGATGAAGTAGAACTGCCGCTGCGCCACGAGGAACTCCACCGTCCCGGCGCCCTCGTAGCCCGCCGCCTTCGCCAGCTTCACGGCGGCCCGCCCCATCGCCTTCCGCATCGAGTCGGACAGGACGGGAGAAGGGGACTCCTCGAGGAGCTTCTGGTGCCGCCGCTGGACGCTGCACTCCCGCTCCCCCAGGTGCACGACGTTTCCGTGGGAATCCGCCAGAATCTGGATCTCGACGTGGCGCGGACGCTCGAGGTACTTCTCGAGGTAGACCCCCGGCTCCCCGAAGGCCTTTTCCGCCTCGGCGCGCGCCTGATGGAAGGCGTTCGCGAGGCTCATCTGGTTGTTGGCCACGCGCATCCCCCGGCCCCCGCCCCCCGCCGACGCCTTGATGAGGACCGGGTAGCCGATTCGCTGGGCGATCTCGACCGCCTCCTTGTCGCTGGTCAGGAGCCCTTCGCTCCCCGGCACGATGGGCACCTTGCTCTCGATGGCCATCGAGCGCGCGGAAGCCTTGTCGCCCAGGCGGCGCATGGCGCTCGCGGGCGGCCCGATGAACTCGATCCCGTGGTCGCGGCAGGTCTGGGCGAAATCCGCGTTCTCGCTCAGGAAGCCGTAGCCGGGATGGATCGCGTCGGCGTCGGTCACCTCCGCGGCGCTGATGAGGCTGGGCACCGAGAGGTAGGAGGCGACGCTCGGGGCGGGGCCGATGCAGATGCGCTCGTTGGCCAGCGCGAGGTAGGGGGCGTCGGCGTCGGCGCGGCTGTAGACGGCGACGGTGTCGATGCCCATTTCGCGGCAAGCGCGGAGCACGCGCAGGGCGATTTCTCCGCGATTGGCGACGAGGATGCGCTGGAACACGGGACTGGCGCCTACGCGCGTCGGACGAGAAAGAGCGCTTGCCCGAACTCGACCGCCTCCCCGTTCTGCGCGCAGACCTTGACGATCTCACCGCTGCAGTCCGCCTTGATTTCGTTCATCACCTTCATCGCCTCGAGGATGCAGACGACGCTATCCGTCGTCACCGTCCTGCCGACCTCGGCGTAGGACTCCGCCTCGGGGGAGGGCGAGCGGTAGAAGGTCCCCACCATCGGCGCCGTGATGGTGTGCAGGCTCGGGTCCGCTGCCGGGGCGGCCGCGGCGGCTGCCGCGCCCTCCCCCGGCGCCGGAGCCGGCCCGGCCGCCGCGGCGACCGCCCCGGGCGCTTCCGCCTTGCGCAGGCGGAGCCGCTTGCCCTCCTCCTCGATCTCGATCTCGACGAGCCCGTTCTCGTTCATGAGCGTGACGATCTTCTTCAGGTCCTTGACGTCCATCCAGCCCTCCATCAGGCGCACGCACCGACGCCGAGCGCGCGCTCCGCGATCTGGACGGCATTGAGCGCCGCCCCCTTCCGCAGTTGATCCATGACGCACCAAAGGGCGAGCCCGGCCTCGAAGGCCCGGTCGAGACGCACCCTCCCCACGTGGACTTCATCGGTTCCCGCCGCTTCGCGCGGCGTCGGGAACCCCTCCCTCCAGTACTTCACGCCGCTCGCCGCTTCCCAGGCGGCGGCGGCCTCCGCCGGCTCCAGGACCCGCTCCAACTCGACGTGCACCGCCTCCGAGTGCGCCCGCAGGACCGGCACGCGCACGCAGGTGGCGGAGATCGGCAGCTGGGGGAGGCGCAGGATGCGGCGCGTCTCGTCGCGCACCTTGGTCTCCTCGGTGCTGTAGCCGTCGGGCAAAAGCCCCTGCACCCAGGGGATCACGTTGTGGGCGATCACCTTGGGGAAGACCCGCGACACGGGCCCGCGCCCTTCCGCGTCCGCCCGTTCCTGGAGCCTCAGCTCCTCGAGGGCCTGCGCGCCCGCGCCCGAAACCGCCTGGTAGGAGCAGACCACCACGCGGCGCAGGGCCGCCCGCGCATGCAGCGGGGCCAGCGCCATGCAGAGCAGGATCGTGGAGCAGTTGGGGTTGGCGACGATGCCGGAGTGCCGCGCCAGCTCATCGCCGTTCAATTCGGGCACGACCAGGGGGCACTTGGGGTCCATCCGGAATGCGCTCGAGTTGTCCACCACGAGCGCCCCCGCCCGCCGGGCCCCGGGAGCCAACGCCTTGGAGACCTCGGAGCCGGCGCTGAAGAGCGCCAGGTCCACCCCACGGAACGCCTCGGGGGTGGCCTGCCGCACCTCGTGCTGGCTGCCGAAGGCCGAAAGGCCCGTGCCGGCGGAGCGCGGCGAGGCGAGCAGGCGCAACTCCCCCACGGGGAAGGCGCGCTGGGCGAGCACCGCGAGCATCTCCCGCCCCACCACCCCTGTGGCTCCGACCACGGCGACACAGGTCACGGCCCGGCCCTCCGCCAGTCCCCGCTCTTGCCGCCGCTCTTCTCCAGCAGCCGGAGGTCGCCGATGGTCATGCCCCGGTCCACCGCCTTGAGCATGTCGTACACCGTGAGGGCGGCCACGGCCGCCGCGACCATCGCCTCCATCTCCATCCCGGTGCGGTCGACCCCGGCAGCCTCGGCGCGGAGTTCCAGGGTGGACTCCCCGGTGAATCCCGCGTCCACGGAGAGGTGGGTGGTGCGGACGGGGTGGCATAGGGGGATGAGCTGGCTCGTCTGCTTCCCTGCCTGGATGCCGGCGATCCGCGCCGCCGCCAGCACGTCCCCTTTGGCTGACGTCCCCTCCTTCAAGGTGCGCGCGGCCTCCGGCCCCATCCGGATGAGGCAGCTGGCCACGGCGCGACGCGCCGTCTCCCCCTTCGCGGTGAGGTCCACCATCCGGGCGCGGCCCGTGTCGTCGAGATGGGTCAGCTTGGCCATGGTGGCGGAACGCCGCAGTGTAGCCACCGGAGGCCCGCAAGTCCATGAAGCCGCCCCGGCGCGGCCGAGAGGTGCCGGGGAGCCGTATACTTGGGTGAGGCGCCCGCAAGCGACACACCTCCGGAGCATGGCATGACACGATCGACCCCGGGCCTTTGCGCCCTCTTGACCCTCGTCGCACTCACCGGATCCGACGGCCGGGCCGACGGCCCCGAGTCGGTCCGCGAGATTCGCATCCAAGAGATCCTGGTTTCGCTCAAGGAGGCCACCGCCGCCCGCATCTGGCAGCGCTCCCAGGAGTTGGTTGCCATGGGGCCCGCCGCGGCGCGCGCGATCCGTCAGGCGGTTCCGTCCGCCACGCCGGAAGCCCGCCTCTGCGCCCTCCGTGCCCTGCTCGAGCTGGACAACACCGCCTACGCGGCGGCGGAGCTGGCGAAGCTGGCGGAGGACGAGCGGATCGAGGCCGGCACCCGTATCCTCGCCATCGATCTGCTCGGGCAGTCGGGCGAGCCGGATGCCGAGGAGGTCCTGCTCGAGCTCCTCGACGCGCTCGACGCTCGCGTCAAGATCGCGGCGGCAAGGGCGCTCTGGAGGCTCGGCACCCCCCGCAGCCAGAAGGCAAAGGACACCCTCCGCGAGGTCCTGAAGGCGTCCGATTCCGAATTGAAGGCGGCGGGCGCGATCGCCCTGGCGGAGATCGGCGACGCCGACTCGCCGGGTGTCCTGGAGACCCTGCGAGAGCTGGCGCGGGAGCCCACCGAGCGTGGGCAGCTCGCGGCGGCCCTTCATGACAAGCTGCTCTACAAGAAGACACTCGATCGCATCGCCGCGCGCGAGGACGGGGGCGCCGTGGCCCCGCCCCCGATACAGGACGGCAAAGGCACGTGGGCGCATCTGGACGAGATCCAGTCGCTCCTCGAGACGATCTATGACGCCAAGACCCCGACGTCCCTGGAGGAGCTGAGGTTACGCGCGGCGCGCGGCATGCTCGAGCTCCCCACCGACCCGCACACCGCCTTCATGGACCCCGACGAGCACCGGGAGTGGAACACCCAGTTCAACCCGCACTACGGCGGGATCGGCGCGCTCATCGACACCAACGTGAAGGACGATTTCCGCATCGCGCGGCCCTTCTTCGGCGGCCCGGCCTGGAAGGCCGACATTCGCACCGGCGACAGCATCGTCGCGGTGAACGGCGTGCCTACCGAGGGGCGAAAGACGGAAGAGATCATCAAACAGGTCAAGGGCCCGCCGGGCACCACGGTGGTCCTCACGATTCTCCGGGAGGGCTGGAGCGCGACGAAGGACGTGCCGGTCATTCGCGCGACCATCGTGCTCCCCACGGTGCTCAAGCGCATGCTCCCCGGAAAGATCGGCTACATCGAGATCGCGAGCTTCGGGGAGGAGACCGGAGTCCAGTTCGAAAAAGAGCTGAAGTCCCTTGAGGCGGAGGGGCTCCGGGGTCTGGTCATCGACCTGCGCTGGAATCCGGGCGGATCCCTGCACACCGTCAAGCAGTGCCTCACCCCCTTCCTGAAGCGGGGCGACCTCATTTGCACCGTCTCGGGACGCATGGTGCGCGCCGAGTCCCACGTGGCGGGCGTCCCCGATCGCGAGCGCCGCTACCCCATCTCCGTCCTCATCAATGAACGGAGCGCCTCGGGGGCCGAGCTGATGTCGGGGGTGCTGCAGCACTACTCCACGAGGTCGGCCCTCACCGAGGCGAAGGACCGCTACGTCGACGCCCTCGTCCTGGGCGAGCCCTCCTTCGGCAAGGGCACGGTCCAGTACAAGCGCGACCTCGCCTCCTGGCCGGGGGAGCCTTACATCGACGAGCCGCGCCGCAACGGCGAGTACGACCCGGGGGAGCCCTTCGCGGATGCCAACCGCAATGGCCGGTGGGACCCCGGCGAATCCTTCAGCGACTTGCCGCGGCCCAACGGGCGATGGGACGAAGGGGAGACCTGGCAGGACACGAACGGCAACGGCACGTGGGACGCGAACGAGAAGTTCGAGGACGCCAACGGGGACACGGTCTGGAACGGCCCGGAGCGGTTCGAGGATCTCAACCGAAACGGCCAGTACGACTACGGCGCCGCGGTGCGCGTGACGGTGGCGCGCTACTATCTGCCGAGCGGGAAGAACTTCACCCGGGAGCGGGTGGCGAGGGACGGCGGGTTCCTCTGGGAGGGAGGAGTCGTCCCGGATCTGGCTCTCCAGCAGCCGAAGCTCCTCGCGAGCCACATCGCCGAGATCCAGGAGCTTCAGTTGGCCGGCACGCTCCGCGACTACGTGCGGTCGCGCTGGGCCGAGCACCAGGAGCGCTTCCGCGAACTCGCCTACGAGGATGGGCGCGATCCTTCGCGCTACCCGGGGTTCGAGGAGTTCTACGCCGCGTCGCGTACGCGCCTCACCCGGCAGGAGTTCCGTCGCGCGCTCCGCATCGAAGTGCGACGGGAGGTGGCCAACAACATCGGCGAGGACATCCGGGGCGATCTCTCGGACGACTTCGTCCTGCGGCGGGGCGTGGAGGAGGTGTTGTCGCGGCTCAGCGTCGACCCGAGCGAACTCCCGGAATACCGCTCGATCGCCGAACATTCCGAGGAGTGAGGATCGTCGACCGGGAGGGGCTCCGGCTCCTCGTCTTTCCGTCGCTGGAAGAGCTCGGGCTCCTGTGCGCGATCTCCACCCTGCCGCTCGATGTCCGCGATTCGGCACAGAGCGCGCGGTTCCTGAACGCCCTCGGCCTGGACGCGGCCCGGGCGGTGACCCCGCGCCAGGTCCACCACGCCACCGTGCTCGAGGTGCATCGCCGCAGGCCGGCGCACCCCCCGGAGGCCGACGGCCTAGTGACCGACGTGCCGGGCCAGCCGCTGCTCCTCAGGGCCGCCGACTGCTCCCTGGTCGTCGTAGCCGACCCAGTGCGCCGTGCCGTGGGTGTCGCCCATGCGGGCTGGCGCGGCTCGGCCCGGGGCATCGTCGTCAACCTGGTGAAGGCGATGGTGGGGGCTTACGGCACGCGTCCCGGAGAGTGCCGCGCGGCGGTGGGCCCGACGATTTCCGCCCGGAACTACCCCGTGGGCCCCGAGGTTCCGGTGGCGTTCCTGCGCAGCCGCGCCTGGGCTTCGGGCCATGTGTTCGCCAAGGAGGGCCGCCTGCACTTCGATCTGCCCGGGGCGAACGCACGCTTCCTGGAGGAGGCGGGCATCCCCCCCGGCTCCATCGAGGTGTCGGACCTCTGTACCTTCGAGGCGAAGGGGCTCCTCCACTCCTTCCGGCGCAACGGGCCGGGGGCGGGGCATCACGGTCTCGTTGCGGCCTGGCCGGGGGTCGCGGGGAAGGCGCCTAGGGAGCGAGCTTGACGTCCTTGAGGGAGCTCTTGAACTCGCGGTCGAACGCTTCGCCGAACTCGTAGATGCCCTGGAAATCGCTCTTGGTGTCGCTGTCGGTGCGCGACAGGAGGCCCGCCTCGACCAGGTTGAAGACGAGTTCGCCGAAATCGGAGGTCTCGTTCACCCCCCACTCCGCGAGCACGGTCCGGGCCAGGAAGCCGAAGTGCTCGGTGGCGTAGAGGCGGATCCCCTCCAGGAGTTCGCGGCCGGTGACGTGCCGCACCTTCTTCATGCGCTGGATGGTGTAGTCGAGCGCGTCGAAGATGAAATAGTACGCCTGCGGGCTGTAGCGCCCGTCGCGACGCACGATCCTGAGTATCGAGTCGCTCTTCTCCGCCGACATGGACCCGAACCGGCCTCCTGCTAGTCCTAACGGCCGGTGCGACCTGTTACTTTAACCGGAGGTCGGGGGAAGGGGCTCCGAGGAACCGGCCGCTCCCGGAGCGGGAGGTTGGCGGGGGGGACTCGGGCGCCCCTGCGCGACCCCCGGGCCCCCCTCGCGTTCGAGGTCGGAGACCGGGAACGAGCCCGTCCCCCCACGGTCGAGGAGGATCAGGCACTTTTGGGTCAACACCTCGCCGTTGAGCACCACCCCCAAGGCCTCGGTCGACAGAATGCGCACCCGGGTCCCGCGAGGAGGCAACTCCTTGCGCAGCTCGGTGTAGACCTCGTCTTCGTAGCGCAGACAGCAGAGGAGCCGGCCGCACATGCCCGAGATCTTGCTCGGATCGAGGGTCGACTTTTGGTTCTTGGCCATCTTCATCGTGACCGGCTTCATGTCGCGGATCCAGGAGGAGCAGCACAGCTCGCGACCGCAGAACGACACGTCCCCCAGGAGCTTCGCCTCGTCCCGCGCGCCGATCTGCTTCAGCTCGATCCGCATGTGGTACTCGCGCGCCAACTCCCGCACGAGGTCTCGGAAGTCGACGCGCTCCTCGGAGAAGAAGTAGAACGTGAGGCGACCTCCGCCGAGGATCCTCTCGACGCGCACGAGCTTCATGGGCAGTTTGAGTTTTTCGACCAACGCCTGGCAATGGCGGAACTCCGTGGAGCGGGAGCCGGCATCCAGCTCCTCCTGGAGCGCCAGGTCGGCACGCGTCGCATGGCGGACCGCCTCGGCGCCGACGGGGATGGAGCCCGTCGCCGCTTCGGCGGGGTCGGTCAGGACGAGGGCGTACTCAAGACCGCGCTCGGTCTGGACCACCAGCTTGTCCCCCCTCTTCGCATCGGGGACGGCGGTCGTCTTGCAGCCGGTGCGGCAGCTGTTGCAGCCGTGCCGAACCGTGGCGGTCAGTTGCCGTGTCGCACCCATCGTTGCACCACGAGGTGCGCCATGACGATACCCGGATTCGCGTTGGCGTACAGCGATCCGAGCCCCTCCAGCAGGGCGCGCACCGTCGCCTCGGAGCCTGGCAGCTCCCGCCGCAGCCGCGCGGCCGCCACGCGGAGGACCTCCCCGAACCGGCGCCGCAGGTCCGCGGGCTTTTCCCCCCCGCGCGCGCGGGACAGCTTTTCCGCCTCGCCGAGGGGGTCGCGCTCCCGCCCCTGGAGCAAGGGGAGCAGGCTGGCGACCGACTCCCGGACCCCCGCCTCCTTCTGGTAGAGGGCGCGCCCGGGGGAGCCTTCGGCATCCGCGGCGGCATCCGGCTCGCATCCGTTGCGGCGGAGCACCTCGGCCATCGAGGCGCGATCGAGGAGCCGTGCCCGTACCCGGGCGCAGCGGGAGGCCACCGTGGCGGGCAGGCTGTCAGGGCTTTCGACGACCAGGATCACCGCGGCGCCGGCAGGGGGCTCCTCCAGCGTCTTGAGCAGCGCGTTGAGCGCCTCGATGTGAAGCCGGTCGGCGTCGCGCAGGAGGAGGACGGGACGCGGGCCCTCCACCGCGCGGCGGGACATCGCCTCCCGCGCGGCGCGCACGCCCTCGATCCCCTCCCCCGGCTCGACGACATGGAGGTCGGCATGGTGGAACCCCTCGGCCCGGGCGAGTGAGCCGGGCGTGTCGCCCAGGATCGCGCAGGCGGCGCGGTGGGCGAGGAGGAACCGTCCGACCCCCTTCGGGCCCCAGAGCAGCGTCGCCCCCTCGCCCCCACCCCGGCGGAGCAGGGAGGAGAGCGCGGCCACCGCGGCCTCCTGCCCCACCACGGGGGCGAAAGGACGCGCCACGCCGGAGGGCGGCACCTAGGTCCGCTCCAGGAGGCGATCGATCTCGGCGGCGAGATGATCCGCCGAGGCGGTGGCATCCAGGACGACCGCTCGTGCGCCCAGGCGTCGCGCCTCCGCCAGGAAGCCTTCCCGCACCCGCCGGTGATAGTCGAGGGGGCGCGACTCGATGCGGTCGCGCGCCCCCGTCACGCGATGCAGGCCGATCTCGGGAGGCAGGTCGAGGAACAGAACCCGCTCCGGTTCGAGGCCGCCGGTGGAGACGCGGGTGACCGCCCGCACCTCCTCGATGGCCAGCCTCAGTCCGTAGCCCTGGTAGGCGAGGGTGGAGTAGGCGTAGCGGTCCAGGATGACGGTCTTGCCCGACTCCAGAGCCGGCCGGAGCACCGCCGTGACGAGCTGCGCCCGCGCCGCCTGGTAGAGGAGCATCTCCGTGAGCGGCACGAGATCGGTCTCCGGCGCCAGGATCAGGTCGCGGATCGCCTCCCCGGCCGGCGTCCCTCCCGGTTCCCGCACCAGCAGCACCTCCTCGCCGCGCTCCTCTCGCCGGCGGGCGAGGCGCGCGGCCTGGGTGGTCTTGCCAGCCCCGTCCGGACCCTCGAAGACGATGAACCGCCCCGGCATGGCCGCCAGTCTAGGGCTTGGGGAGGACGCGGCCCACCGCGCGCACCAGGGCGGCGAAACGCGCGTCGCGGCCGCTCCGCGAGGCGACCCAGCGGCAGGCCTCCTGGAGGGTGCGCGACGACTTGATGCCAAGGGAGGCGGCGATCTCCGACCGGGGAAGACCGTGACGCGACGCCTCGGCGATCACCGCACGCTTCGCCTCCACGATCCCGCGGCGCTTGGTCGAGCGATCGAGGAGCGATCGCTCCACGCGAAACGCTCCGGCCGCGGCGTCCTTGAGGCGATGGAGGAGCGATGCCGGATCCAGGGAGGGGAGCGGGGGCGGAGCGCTGCCCCGGGCGGGAACCGCCTCCACCGGCACGAGCACGGCTCCCAGAAGGCGGCAGGCGAGCGTACTCTCGAGGCCGGGACATTCCCGCGGGTGGCCGCGGAGGGAGGCGATGCAACGCCCCCCCCGGTCGGCCACGCCATCCAGGAGGAGACAAAGCGTTCGCTGTGCCCCCGGTTTCCCCGCAAGGGTTTCCAGGCCGTCGATCAGGACCAGCTTCTTGCGCGGCATGAGGTAGCGGCTCTTCCCGGCGATGAGGGTGGCGAGATCGAGGCGGAAGGCGCGACCCGCCGCGAGCCCTTCCGCCCAGCGCAGGAGGGTGCTCTTTCCCGACGCCGCCGGGCCGTAGAGCAGGAGGAGCGGGGCGAGCGGCTCGCTGCCCTCCACCGCCGCCCGCACCATCCGCGCCGCGAACTCGTTGCCCTTCCCGAGGCGGATGCGATCGGTCTTGCCCCGCACGGGAGGAGGATCGTCACTCACGAGCCGCGCGGAAGCGCCCAGGGCTTCCCGCACACAGGCGGAGTAGCGTCCCTCCAGGCGGCTGCGGGCGAAGGTGCCGGCGACGCGGAGGGCGGGCCCATCCCGGGACGTCCCCGGTTCCAGCCTCGCACCGCGCAGGAGGTGCGCCGCGCCCTCCGCCTCGAGCAGGGCCTGCAGCCGCGCGAGCGGCTTGTCGTTGTCGGGAGCCATGGTTTCCGGCCCCTCACGGCCCTTCGAGTTGTTTCTTCACCTCCCCGATCCGGGGGAATTCTTCCGCCCGGTCGGCCGCCTGCTGCGTCGCCTCTTCAAGCGCCTTGAGCGCCTCTTCGCGCTGTCCGGCCTCCTTCGCGACTTCGGCGAGGTCCAGCCACAGGTCCACCCGCATCTCGACCGGGGCCTCGTCGGGGAGCAATCTTACCCTGCAGCGCGCGGAACGCAGAGCGTCCTGCGGACGGCCCGCCTCACGATAGAGCGACACGAGGGACTGGTGGATCTGGGGGTGGAAGAGGGTGATGCGCAGCGCCTCCTCGAGCACGCGGATGGCGTCCTCGTTGCGGCCGCGCCGGCGGTACTCGGCGTCCAGCTGAAGCCGGAGCCCGAGATTGGTCGAGGCGAAGCGCGCGTGCTCCTCCATCTCCCGCAGCGCGTCGTCGGGGCGCGCCTGCGCCGCGTAGAACTGCTGGAGGAGCGTGTAGGGGCTCTGCGGTCCCACGCGCGGCGGGAAACACTCCTTCGCCTTCTTGAGGTGCGCCTCGTAGGCCTCGCCCTCCTGGTCCTGCGCCGCGAACGAGGCCATGACGAGGCGGGCGTCGAAATCCTCGCCGCCAGCCTCGAAAAACTTCTCCAGCAACGGGCGCGCGCGATCGCGGCGCTCGGACCTCAGGTAGAGCAACGCGCGAAGGAGCATCGACCCGGTGTCGCCGGGCGGCAGTTGGGCTGCGGCGCGGTCGAGCCAGACTCCGGCGTCGACGTTTTGGCCAGCCTGGAAGTAGGCCCAGGCGATCTTGAGGAGCGTTGCGCCGTCGGTGGCGTCCTGCAGCGCCGCTTGCCGCAGGGCCGGCAGCACCCCGCGGTAGTCGGGAACGCGGCGGTAGGCCGCGATGCGCGCGCCGACGTATTCGCGAAAGAGGCGGTCGAACTCCTCGAGCTTGAGGTCGAACGAATTCTCGAACACCTCGCGCATGGGTCGGTCACGGCCGTAGAGGCGCAGCGCCTTGACGATGCCCTCCTCGCCGGACCGCTCCTTCAGGAAGGCGAGCATGAGCCCGCCGACGTGATAGGCGTAGGCGACCTGGCCGGTGCGGAAGAGCGCGTCGAAGCGCGCGATGGGCGGCAGCGAGGCGGTGTGATAGGCGTCGAAGACCATCCGCTCGAAGTCCTCGTCGAGCCCCCATCCGGTGTCGAGGGGCGCCTCCTCCAGGACGCTCAGCCCCTCCGTGAACCAGCGCGGCACCTGCCCGCCGCTCAGCTGGAGGGAGATGACATGGGCGAACTCGTGGCGGGCGGTGGAGGCCCAGAGGAACTGGCCGGGCGGGAGCGCCTGGGGCGAGTCGAGGGTGATGAGGCCTCCGAAGCAGGCGCCCAGCGCCGGGATGCCGGGCAGCCCGATCGTGCGCACGGAGAAGTCGTCCGCCTTCCGGAAGACCTCCACGAGCACCGGGATCTCGGGCACGAAGCCGTAGCGCTTCGTCATGTCGGCCCAGCACTCTTCCAGCAGCTGCGGCAGGTAGGCGCCGAGGATCGCGTGCTCCGAGGGGTCCATGCGCACCACGAAGTGTTCGGTACGCAGATCGGTGAGCGTGCCGGTGACGTACTCCAAGACCTGCTTGAAATTGTCCCGCATCGGATGGCTGAGGGGGAAGAGCGCCTGCGACTTCGCCAAGGCGTCGCGGGCCTCCTCCGCTCGCCCCAGATTCGCCAGGAAGATGCCGAGGGCTGCGTGCGCCTCGAAGTGCGCCGGGTCGAGGTCGACGGCCTTGCGCAGGAATTGCGCCGCGCGATCGTACCGCCGCTGGCGCGAGGCGACGACGAGCCCTGCCAGGTAGTAGCCCTCGCCGAAGGTGGGGTCGATGGCCAGCACCTCCTGCATGCCCTTCTCGAAGGCCGCTTCCCCCGAGACGAGCAGGGCGAGCGTCGCCTTGAGGGCGAGAAGGGAGCGGTGCCTCGGGTTGGTGGCGAGCCCCTGGCTCAATTGCTCATCGGCGACGTCGTACTCGTTGTCCTCCAGGGCGATCTGCGCCACGATGGCGCGCGCCTCGGTCTGGGCGGGGTGGACGCGGAGCGCGGTCTCGGCGAGCCGCCGCGCCTCCGCTTCGTTGCCGAATCCGATCAGGAGCGACTTCGCGACCTCCACGTAGAGGTCGGCCAGCTCCGGATTGCGGTTCTCCATGAAGCGCAGGGCGCGCCGCGCCCCGACGATGGCGCGCTGGCGCTCGAGCCGCGTCACGCGCACCGACTCGATCCAGGCCTCCCAGAGTTCCGGATCGAGACGCTCTTTGGCGAAGTCGAGCAGCTCCTTGGCGTTGTTGGCGAAGTCGTAGTCGAGCGGGCTCAATTCGACGTACTGGCGTAGCGCGCGCGCCACCAGCGTCATCTCCGCGGCGAGCGGCCGCGCCTGGCGCGGATCCGCCCGAAGCGCCTCGCTCTCCTCCGCGGCCTTCGCGAGGGCCGCGTAGCGACCCTCGTAGTAGGTGAGGAAGAAGTCGAGAACGCCGCGCGCCTCCTCTCGCTTGCCGGCGGAGGCGAGCGCGGCGGCCAGCAGCGAGCGGGCGGCCAATCCGGTCAGATCGGGCCCCTCGACCCCCTTGTCCACGACGGCGCGAGCCAGGTCGCGGGCCGAAGTCGTGCGCCCGCGCAGGAATTCGAGCTCGGCGAGAGCCAGCGTCGCCTCGCGGTCCCCGGCCTGCGTCCCGAGCATCTCCTGCAGCACGGTCTCCGCCGGTCCGTACGCCCCCTGCGCCCGATGCGCCGCCACGATCCCGAGTCGGGCAGCGCGGTTCCCGGCGTCGCGGCGCAGCGCTTTCTGGAAGCGGAGCCTCGCCTCGTCGTAGTTTCCCTGGCGCAGGCTCTCCTCGCCCCGCCCGACGTACATCGCGGCGAGATCCTCGGCCTCGTCGGGGGGAAGGTCCTCCTCCTGCGCGCGCAGGTGCGGCGCGAAGAACGCGACGAGCAGCAGGATGCGGAGCGGAGTCATCGCGCCTATTGTACGGGGCGATAGGATGGCGCCATGCCGACGCCCGTCGCCGCCCGGGTCCGCACGCTGCCCGCCTACCCGTTCGCCGTCATCGACGAGAAGGTGCGCGCCCTGAAGGAGGCGGGCGCCTCCCCCATCGACTTCGGCGTGGGCGACCCGACCCTCCCGACCCCCGCGCTGGTGCGGGAGCGCGGGCGCGCGGCGATGGACGAACGCGCCGCCTCGGGCTATCCCTCCTACATCGGCGACGCCTCCTATCGCGAAGCCGTGGCGGCCTGGATGCACCGCCGCTTCGGCGTCTCGCTGAATTCCGCCACCGAGATCACGAGCACCATCGGGAGCAAGGAGGGGATCTTCCACTTCCCCCTCGCCTTCGTGAATCCCGGCGACGTCGTGCTCTGCCCCGCGCCCGGCTATCCGCCCTACGCCCGAGGGACCTCGTTCGCGGGGGGCACTCCCTACTTCCTGCCCCTGCGGAGGGAAACCGGCTTTCTTCCCGACCTCGACGCGATCCCGGAAGAGCTGGCCGCCCGGGCGCGCATCCTCTGGTTGAACTACCCCAATTCGCCCAGCGGCGCCATCGCGCCGGCCTCCTTCCTCGAGCGCGCCGCGGCATGGGGACGGGCGCGCGGCATCCTGGTCGTGAACGACGAAGCCTACACGGAACTCTATTTCGGCCCCGCGGCTCCACGCTCGATCCTGGAGTTCGGCCTCGAAGGGGTGGTCTCGTTCCAGAGCATGAGCAAGCGTAGCGCCATGACCGGCTGGCGGGTCGGTTGGACCGCTGGCGACGCCTCTGCCATCGCCGCCTTCCGCAAAGTGAAGACCAACATCGACTCCGGCACCCCCACTTTCCTCCAGGACGCTGCCGTGGCGGCATTGGCCGACGAGACCCACGTGGCGGAGGCCCGGCAGGCGTACCGCAGGAAGCGTGACCTCCTCGCGGACACCTTCGTTGCCATGGGCCTGCCCGACTGCCGCCCCGCGGCGGCCATCTATCTCTGGCAGCGCCTCCCGCCCGGCGTCCGTTCCGTGGAATTCGCCGAGCGGCTCCTGGAGCGGGAGATCGCGGTGGTCTGCACGCCGGGGGCGTGGCTCTCCGACGCCTGCGCGGACGGGACCAACCCGGGTGAGGGGCATGTCCGGTTCGCCCTGGTGCCCTCCTTCGAGGAGACCCGCGAGGCGTGCGCCCGGCTTCGCGAGCACAAGGCGCGAATCCTCGGTTGAGAGCCTATCCGAAAACCAGGCTCCATTCGGCCGGCTGCGCGGGCCGAGCGCTTCGCCTCTCCTCCATCGCCGTAGTTCGCCAATACGGCTTCGTCGTCGCGGCTCGCGCTCGGCCCGCTCGCTCGGCCTCGGTGTTGACGCCGGGTTTTCGGATAGATGGGATGAGAAGGCCGGTCCCTTCATCGCAGTACCGTTGAGGTCTGCAGTCGTGCTCGACGGGCTCGTGTGGCCCAAGGAAGGAGACCGGCCATGCAAGAGGATACCAAGCTGACGATCGGGAT
>JBQTIG010000089.1:0-28501 GCA_052388375.1 Planctomycetaceae bacterium
GAGCCACATTCAGTGGCTCCCTCACCGCCCCCGTGCGATCCCCGGGACTACGCGTGCGGTTCGAATCCTGCCTCCTCCGCCATACGACGCGCCAGACGTCGGTCCGGACGGACCTCATGACGGGGACGACCGGCCGCAGCGCAGGCTAAGCGCACCGTTCGGGCGCCACATTCCGGGGCTCCCTCACACGCCCACTGCGCCAGCGATGGCGCACCTCGTCGTTGTACATCCTTACAAGCCACGCAGTTGCGCCTGCCCGGGATTTGCAATGCAAATCCGGGGAGCGGGAAAGCAGCGCGGGCAGAGGACGGAGTTGGACCAGCCGCAGGCGGCGCAGGGGCCGGCGGGGCAGCGGACGAAGGCGTTGCCGGAGCAGGTGGCGCATTCGGCGGGCCAGGCGACGGCGTCGGAGTCGGAGTCGGCGTCCCACTCGGAGCCGTCGCGCTCGTAGCGCTCCTCGGCGTACTCCTCCTCGACAGCCGGCTCACGCTCCGCCCGCGCCTCGGCCTTCGCGGCATCGCGGCAGCGTGGGCAGTCGCACGGCTTGTCGGCGGTGGCTCGTTCGGGCGCCGCGCTCTCCTCGCCCAACTGCACCGAAACCGTCCAATATCCGGTGATGAGACGCGCCATGGCGGCGGCATCGTATTCCACGCGGCCGCGCGCCCCGGCGGCGGCGCTGATGGGCGACGGGTCGCGCACCACGATGCTATGGATCATCACGCCGCCCGCGGTCTCCGTGTAGGTCACGCCGGTGCAGACCACGGCGTGGCCGCTCGTGGGCCCCGATTGGTAGGCGAGGATCACCGGCCGCCGCGCCTTCATCTCCGCCACGAGCATCGCGGCGGGCGGCGCGCCGCGGCCGAACCGCGACGAAAGCGTATAGCGCCGCCCGAGCTGATCGAAGCCCCAGCCGTTGAGATTGCGCGTGATGACCTCGAAGCTCGCGGGCCAATCGGGCAGCCGCCCGAAGGGATCGCGCCCGTAGGTGCGCTCCACGATGGTGGACTGGTCCATCTCCACCCCGTGGCGCTTGAGCACCATCTGGATGCAGGCGGCCCAGCACCATTGCGACTCCGCTTGCGTCGCGGCGCTGTAGTTCATCTCGCTGCTGGGGATTCCCGCAGCCTCGACGGCCAGGGAGGGCAGCGCCGCGCAGAAGAGCGCGGCGCAAAGCATGAGGAGTTTTCGCGTCATGTCCTGAAGAGAAGCGGAAGAGGGGGGCGGGGGACTACACCTGCAGCGCGGCCCAGGCCGCGCCCAGGAGTCCGGCGTCATTGCCCAGGGCGGCGGGCAGGATGGCGAGCCCTTCCCGGGCGAGGCGGAAGGCGCGGGCGTCCAATTGGGCCCGGAGCGTCGGCAGGAGCAGATCGAGCGCCGCCGCCATTCCTCCGCCCAGGCAGAACGCCTCCACGTTGAGCAGGTTGGCGACGTTGGCGAAGGCGATGCCGAGCGCCCAGCCCGCGCGGCCGAACGCGGCGACGGCGCGCGCGGCCCCCCTGCGCGCGGCCTCCGCGGCGGCCTCGGCGTCCGCGCTTCCCGCGGCGCGCGCCACCGCCGTCGCGCTGGCGTAGATCTCCAGGCATCCCCGCGCGCCGCAGCCGCAGGGCGGCCCATCGGGATCGATTGCCGTGTGGCCGATCTCGCCGGCGGAGCCGTCGCGCCCCTCCCAGAGCGCCCCCTCCAGGACGAGGCCGCCCCCCACCCCCGTCCCCAGAGTCACCAGGAGCGCGGAGCGTCTCCCGCGCAGCGCGCCCTTCCAGATCTCCCCGAGCGCGGCGCCGTTGGCGTCGTTGAGCACACGGCAATCCAACTCGGGGCCGGGGCGCAGCCCCTCCCACCGCTTGAGATTGGGAGACTGCGTGATCTCGCCGGTCGCGGCGGAGATCCCTCCGGCGATGACCATCGCCCTCCCCGCCCCCCACCCCAGCTCCTCCCAGAACCGCCGCAGGAGCGCGATCGCTTCCCGCGGGTCCTGCGGCGTCGCGCCGCTGCGCCGGTCGAGGATGCGCCCTTCGCTGTCGATTCGCGCCGCGCGGATCGAGGTGCCCCCGACATCTGCGGCGAGAACGGTCACGCCTTGGCGAGCCTTTCGTAGAGCGCGGCATACGCCTTCGCCGACCCGTCCCAGGAAAAGTCCCTCTTCATGCCGTTGCGCCGCACCTTGAGGAACTTCTGCGGCTGCTCCCAGAGCGTGAGCGCATAGTCGAGCGCTCCCTGGAACGACTCGCTCGTGGCCCAGTGCGCCAGCACGCCGGTGCCGTCGGGATGGTCGTCGTCGAAGGGCAGGACCGTGTCGATGAGCCCTCCCGTCTTGGTCGCCACCGGCACGGCGCCGTAGATCATGGCGAAGAGCTGGCTCAGCCCGCAGGGCTCGAAGCGCGAAGGCATGAGGTAGAGATCGCCCCCGGCGTAGACGAGATGCGAGAGCGCCTCGTCGTATCCTTCGATGCAGGCGACTCGGCCCGGCCAGCGCCCCTGCGCGCCGCGGAAGAGATCGAGGATCGCGCCGTCGCCGCTCCCGAGGAGCGCCAGTTGCGCGCCGCGCCGCATCAGCCAAGGGAGGACGCCCGCGACCAGGTCGACCCCCTTCTGGTGGGTCACGCGGGTGACGATCCCGCAGATCGGCGCTTTGGGATCGGCCTCGAGCCCCAGCCGAGCGCGCAGCCCCGCCCGGCAGGCCTCCTTCCCGGAGAGCCCGCGCGCGGTGTAGGTCTTGGGGATCAGCGCGTCGGTCGCCGGGTTCCAGACCTTGGTGTCGACGCCGTTCAGGACGCCGGAGAGCTTGTCGCCGATGGAGCGCAGCACGCCGTCGAGCCCGAAGCCGTGCTCCGGCTTGACGATCTCCGCCGCGTAGCTGGGGCTGACCGTGGTCACGAGGTCCGCGTGGAGGATGCCCGCCTTGAGGAGCGAGAGGTCCCCGTGGAACTCGAAGGGGGCGTGGCCGTAGAACCGGGACGGGGCGAGGCCCGTGAGCCAAAAGTCCTTCCCGCCGTACCGCCCCTGAAAGGCAAGGTTGTGGATGGTGAGGAGCGATTTGGGGCCACCGTCGTCCTTGAGGTAGGCAGGCAGGAGGCCGGTGTGGTTGTCGTGGCAATGGACCACCTCCGCCCCGAGGGCGCCGGAGCGCAACGCCTCCCGCGCCGCCTGCTGGAGCACCAAACAACGGAAGAGACTGTCGCCATACCCCTCGCCGGTGCGCGGATCGCTGTAGATCCCGGCGCGGTCGAAGGCGGTCGGCTGGTCCACCAGCACCACCCCGTCTCCGCCCTCCAGGAGCCGCACCGCATGGAACGCATCCCCAACCTTCACGCGGAACGCGGCCAGTTCCTTGCCCGGCGTCTGCTGGGTGATTTGCGGGTAGTGCGGGGTGAGGACCGTGCACTCGTGGCCCAACCCCCGCAAGGCCGCGGGCAGGGAGCCCACCACATCCGCCATCCCCCCCACCTTGGAAAAGGGGATGCATTCCATGGCAACGTGGAGGACCCGGACCATGCGAGCGGGCAAGGGTATCAGATGCCTCTACGAGAGAGGCGCGGGGAGGGGGGCGGGGGCATCTCGCCTGGAAGGCACGACGCTCCATCCGGCGGCAAGGACGCCGCCCGGCGAACGCTCGCCCCAACTCGCGTCGGACTCGAAGTCCGCCGCGAAGTGGGTCCCCTCCGCCGCCACGACGCGGTGCAGCCGCGCCCCGCCTTCCACCCGCACGTCGTCGCAAAGGACGCACTCCGACACGGTCGCGCCCGGCTCGAGAGTCACGCCGGCGCCGAGAAACGACCGGCCCTGGGTGCGATCCATGTGCGCCGCGTGATAGGCGTCGAGGTCGGCGATGTCGCGCCAGTAGCCCGGGAATTCGCGCGCGTCGACGCGACGCCCCTCCGCGAGCATGCCCGGAAGGAGATCGCGCCCGAAGTCGATCGCGTCGGGGTGGTCGCCGAGCCAGCCAGCCAGCGCGCGCGCGTCGAACGCGTAGATGCCCATGCTGGCGAGGCAACGACCAGGGCGCCCGGAGAGTGCGGGGGGATGCGCGGGCTTCTCCGCGAAGGCCTCCACGCGTCCCGCCTCCCCCATCGCCAGCACCCCCAGCCCGCGAGCCGTCTCGCAGGGCACAGCGACGGCGGAAAGCGTGGCGTGCGCGCCGGAGGCGAGATGGGCGCGGAGGAGGCTGCGATAGTCCATCCCGTAGACGTGGTCCCCCGCGAGGACGAGGAGCGTGCGCGCGCGTCCGATGACGGGGAGCGCCGCTCGCGCGGCATCGGCGGTGCCGCGGAAGGTGCACCCGAGGTCGGCGGAGGAGAGCGCGCTGGGCGCCAGCGGACTCCGGGCCCAGCGCCGCTCGAGATGGCGGGCGACGGTGCCCGCCAGGTACTGCGTCAGCACGATCGGCCGCCGCACTCCGGAGCGGAGGCAGTTCTCCAGGGTGAAGTCGATGAGCGCCCTTCCCGCGAAGGGAATCGCGGGTTTCGCGCGGCGGATCGTGAGGGGCCGCAGCCGGTCCCCCCGCCCCCCCGCGAGGATCAGGGTCGCCACTCCGCTCATGGGATTCCCGGCTCCACAAGCCCACCCGGTGGGTCGCTGAACCGGACCCAAGCTAGCACAAGACACCACCGCGATCCACGCAAAGCGCGATCCATGGGGCGCGTATACTCAAGTAGCCCGTGATCCTCCGCATCGTATGCGTCGCGCTCCTGCTCGCCCTCTCGGCCCCCCGCTCCCCGGGGCAGGGGAAGGAGTGCACCTGCAACCAGGGGAAGGCCTGCTACCACCAGCTCCGCTGCCCCTCCTCCGCCCCCGCCGATCCCGACCCCTGCGCCGCCTGCCTGGGCGCGCCCCACGAGAACCCCCCCAAGGCGTGGAACGACCCCTGCTGGCAGTCGCCGCGCATGGGCTGCTTCCTGCGGCGCCATGCCGCCTCCTGGGGGATCAGCTGCTCGCTCTGCCTCGAGGACAAGTGCTGCCCCTTCCCCAACTGGAAGAACTGCCCCGAGTGCCACGGCGAAGCGGCGGAGTGCCGCGATCCCGGCATGGCCTCGATCCTCGAGGAGGTGAAGAACCAGAAGAGCATCGGCGGGAAAGCCGTCGAGATGGCGATGTCGGGGCGGTACGTGATCGTGACCGACCTGCGCGGCGTCAAGATCGCCACCGAACGCGGGTCGCCGCGCTACGTCACCAAGCACGAGTTGATGCACCTCTACCTCCAGCGCGCCGAGCAGGCACGCAAGGACTTCGAGGACCACTTCGGCGGCGTGGCGAGCGGCCGGTCGGTCATGGTGATCGTGGAATCCGACGGCACGCGGCGGCAGTTCTCGAAGGTCTATTTCGGCAACCAGGACACCAATCTGCTCTATGGGTCGGGGCGGGGGGGGCTCGCCGGGGGGCTGGCGGGGAACGGCTTCGCCATTTCCGGCCGCGACGACGACGACCTCCACTTCACCTGCCGCCACATGATCGGCCACCTCTGCATCTCCAGCTACGCGGGAGGCGAGGTGAGCGAAAAGCACCTGCCGCAGTGGCTGTTCCGCGGCGCCGCTCACTGGCTCAGCAAGCTCCACCCCCGCGCCAGGGACTTCTCCACCTACTGCGCCTACGAAGGCATCACGGTGAGCGGGAGCGGCAAGAACTGGGAGGGGCGGGCGCGCGGCATCGCCTCCCGCGGGCCCTCCAACGACCCTGTGGAGCGCATGCTCCAGGCCGCCACCGCCAAGACGATGACCTACGACCTGCACGTCCGCTCCTGGTCCTACTTCGATATCTTCCTGCGGGAGGAGCGCGAAGCTTTCGTGCGGCTCGTCCAGCTGCTCCGCAAGGCGATGGAGCCGCGCGCGGCCTTCAAGGAGGCCTTCGGACAGGCGCCCGAGTACGTCGACGACCGGTGGCGGGAGCGCGTGCTCGGCAAGCGCGGCGACGTGGAGGCGAGTGCGAAAGAGAAGAGCAACGAGGTCGATGCCGATGCCGCCTCTTCCCGGGAGCTCGGCGACATCGGGAGCGAGACCGATCTCGCGCTCCTCGCGGGCAAGATCCGCGGGCTGGAGCGCTGCCAGAACATCAAGACCGCGCGCCTCCTCATCTCCCTGGTGGACGGTCGCGATTCCGATCGCGTGCGCGAAGTGATCTCCCTCGTCCTCTCGCGCACCACCGACGAGGAGGTGCTGGCCTGGATGCGCGGCGAAGGGTACGAGAGGGCGGGGAAGCTGGGGCGAGCCGCGCTCCTGCGGATGTTCGGCGAGGCGCGCCACCAGCCCGCCCGCGACCTCCTCGGAAGAGCGCTCTCCGACGGCTTCTGGCTCGCGCGGGCCAACGCCGCCCGCTCGCTCGCGCAGCTCCAGGACAAGGAGTCCATCGTCCGGATCGGCCAGATCGCCGGATCGGACGGCGAGCCGAAGGTGCGCATCGCCGCCATGGACGCGCTCGCTGCATTCGGCACTGAAGCGGGGCAGACGGTGCCGCTCTTCGAATCCAACCTGGGGAGCCGCGCCTGGCAGGTGAAAACCGCCACCTGCGCCGCCTTCAAGGCTCTCGGCAACACCGCCGCGGTCGACACCCTCATCGCGCGCCTCGATCGCGAGGGTGGGCGCATCCACGACGACATCCGCCAGGCGCTCAAGGCGCTCACCGGGATGGACAAGGAGGAGTGGGACACCGAGAAGTGGACCCGCTGGTGGGGGCGCGAGAAGCGGTTCCGCGAGCTCGACGAAAAGATGCGGGAGCAGCTCGAGAAGGAGGGGCGCGAGATCCCCGAGCCGGAAGCGGAGGCGGGCGAGACCCGCACGGTGGTGCAGGAAAAGGAGCCGCCCAACACCTATTACGGCATCAAGCTGTACGCGAAGGCGGTCGGCTACGTGCTCGACATCTCCCAGTCCATGGAGCAGGGCTTCCGCGTCTCCCAGGGCATCCAGGAGAAACTCGGCCGCACCTACCAGGGCACGTCGCGCATCGAAGTGTGCCGCGAGGAGCTGACCCAGTCGATCACGGAACTCGATCCCCGCACCCGCTTCAACCTCGTCTTCTTCAACGACAAGGTGCGCTCCTGGAAGGACGCGCCGGTCCCGGCCGCCCAAACCACCAAGGACAGCGCGATCTCCGCCATCCGCAACGCCGCGATCGGCGGGCAGACCAACCACTACGACGCGCTCAAGGAGATCCTCCAGATGAGGGGGGGCGCGGGGGGGTGGGCCCCCGAATTCGGCGACACCCCGGACACGATCTTCTTCCTCACCGACGGAACCCCCACCGACGGCGAGATCACCAAGGCGGACGAGCTGCTCGGCTGGCTCCGGGAGCGCAACCGCTTCGCGCGGCTCCGCGTGCACGTCATCGCCATGGGCAATACGGGGGTCGACCTGAACTACCTGCGGCGCCTCGCGGAGGAGAACGAGGGCACCTTCCTCCACTTCTCCGGAGACCACTAGGGCCCGTTTGAATATTCCATCGTCGGCCCGAGCCCGAGCGAGCGGGCTGCTGGCGAGCCGCGAGTCCGAAGCAGTATTGACCCCAGATAGGGCGATGGACGAGCGGCGAAGCAGGCGGCCCGCGCAGCCGGGCGAAGCCAGATGGAGTATTCAGACAGACCACTAGCCCCCCCGCCCCCCCTCGGAACCGTCCAGCCGGCTCGACACGCGCGCGCAACCCCTTGCGCTTCAGCCCTTTGCGCGGGCTGGTTCCGGCTACACACGGCGCCCGATCCGGCCGATAGGGACTGCACACGCCGTCCCACCGGGGGGGCGGCCGGAACTCAGGAAAGGCGCGATGGTCCAGATCAACTTCGCCAAGGGCGAAGTGCAGTGCAAGGTCGTCTACTACGGGCCTTCGTGCTCGGGGAAGACCGCGAATCTGCGCATGATCCACGAGAAGGCACCCGCCCACGTGCGGGGAGCGCTTACGTCCATCGCCACCGATGCGGAGCGGACGCTTTTCTTCGATTTCCTGCCGCTCGATCTAGGGGTCGTCGCGGGTACCAAGACCCGGGTGCACCTCTACGCGGTCCCCTGGATCGAGCGCCACAACGCGCTGCGCATCCTGGTGCTCGAAGGGGTCGATGCGGTGGTGTTCGTGGCCGACAGCTCGCGGAACCGTCTCGCCGACAACATCGCCGCGGTGGAGAACCTGCGCGAGAACCTGGGCCATCTCGGACGCGGCCTCGACGAGCTGCCGATCGTCTTCCAGTGGAACAAGAGCGACGCGGCCGACGCGATGCCCGAGGACGAGCTGGAGCGGGAGCTGAACCCGGGCCGCCACCGGAGCTTCCCGGCGGTCGCCTCCCAGGGAACCGGCGTCTTCGCGACGCTCAAGGCGATCACCCAGGCGGTGCTGGAGAACGTGGCCAGCACCATGCGCCTGCCCGCGGCCGTCGCTCCCGCGGCCGTCGCATCGGCGACCGTCGCCCCTGCCGTCTCCCCCGCCATGGCCCACGCCGGCGCCTCCAGTGCGCGCACCATAGAGGCTCCGGCCGCGGTCGTCGAGGAGGAGCCGGTCCTCGCCTACGCGGGGGTCGCGCAGGAGGGCGGCGTGGTCTCGATCGCCCCGATCGCCTCCCCTGCCGGCTCGCGATTCGACGATTTCCACTCCGTGGAGGACCTCCCCGCCCCGGCATCGGACTCCCGCGTCGCGGAAGAGCCCAGCGCGCCGCCCGTCCAGAGGCCGCGCTGGCACACGCGCGCGCCGCTCGCGCCCGAGACGCCGGTCGAGGAGAGCGTCCCGGCCGCCGAAACCGCCAAGGAGTCTCCCTCGAAGGCCGTCGAAGCGCCGCGCCGAGCGGTTCGCCCGCCGCCTCCGAGGATCGATCCCGAGCCGGAGCCCCAAGACCTCGGCCGCCGCGTCCTCGTGGGGCCGCCCAAGCAGCTGCACTGCCCCCGCCCCCCTCTCCCGCCTTCCGAGCCCGCCGAGGAAGACGGCGGGTGGGACGCTCATATCGCGGGGGCGCCGCGGCGCGCCTCCCGCATTCCCGAGGAGCGCGATGCGCAGCCGGTGACCGATCGTCGCCGGCGCGGCCTGCGCGCCCACCTCGCTCGCCAACAGATTCCCCCCGCCAGCCTGGTCGCGGGGTCGACGCTCGCCTTCGTCACCGTTGCCACGATCGGTTACCTCGTGTTCGTTTTGCTTTAGGAGAAAGCCCCATGCCTGGCCCCATGACGCAGAAATCAGATGAGGAACTTCGCAGGGACCGCCTGCACTTCTATCGCGAGGAGATGGCGGAGATCAACGCCACGCTCCGCGCCTTCCTGGCTCGCGCCAAGGCGAGCGCAGCCTTCCTGGTGGACAAGGACGGCCACCTCATCACCCGCGAGGGGGTCGACGACCGCATCGACGTGGACTCCATCTGCGGCCTGGTGGCCGGCGCCTTCGCGGCGACCCGCCAGATGGCGGTCATCATGGGCGAGGACACCTTCCTCAACCTGTTCCATCAGGGCAAGCGGAAGAACATCCAGGTGACCCTCGTCGGCAACCGCACGATCCTCTCGGTGGTCTTCGACGACACGACGACGATCGGGATGGTGCGGCTCTATCTGGCCGAGGCGGCGAACACCCTCACGACGATCTTCCAGCGCATCCTGGTGCGGCAGCAGCGGGCCGAGAGCGAAGGCTAGGGCGGCGAGTCCAGGCTCGATTCCAGGGGGGCACCGGGGGGCCAGGGCGGCAGAACCCGGTGGTAGTACTCCGCCCCGCCGGAGGCGGAAAGAACGCGGTCGAAGAGCTCGAGGTGGTCGATCTGGGTGCGGTGCTCCAGGAAGGCGCGCCGCTTGGCGTCGCCCAGCGCGGAGACATCCACCACCGTGGTCACGGGGAGACCGGGACCCGCACGCCGCGGGATCTCGAGGTTTGGGGGGAAGGTGGAGGCGTAGAGCCGGCGCCCGCCCGCGGCGGCGAGGGTCCAGCGCCAGCAGGCGCGGTGGTCGGCGTGGCCGCTCGCCCCTTCGGGACCGAAGGTGAGGAGGGTCCGCGCTCCCACCCTCGCCGCAACCTCACTCACGAGGGCGGATCCCGCCCCGTCGCCGTACGCGTCGAGCGCACCGTCCATGAGTCCGGGCGTGATCAGCTCCGGGATGCCGAGCACTCGGGCCGCGCGCCGAAGCTCTTCCCTGCGGGTCTCCCCGAGGCGGTCCGGGGTGGTCACGCCCCCGGTGCGCCCCGCCTGGCCGTCGGTGAGGCAGAGCAGCACGCTGCGTCCTCCGCCTCGCGCGTGCATCGCCAAGGCCCCGCCGAAGATGAAGGACTCGTCGTCGGGATGCGCGGTCACGGCCAACAACGTCGCCAAGGCTTCGAGTCTACCGGGGGGCGCCGATTGACGTTGCGTTCCTCCCCGGCGCCGTGCTAGCCTATGCGCGGGACGCCTTCACGCGAAGGCATTGGGATCCCTGCTAGGGAAGACTGATGGCCCCTGGAAAGCCTGGGCCGTTGCGGGAAACGGTCCTCATCGTCGACGATGAGCCGCTCATCGAGCGGACGCTGAAGGCACAACTGCTCGCGGAGGGCTACCCGTCCGAGTCCTTCGGCTCCCTTGCTTCCCTGCGTACCCGTCTCGCCGCCCCGCCCCCCTCCCTCGTCCTCCTCGACCTGCACCTGCCCGACGGGAACGGGATCGACATCTTGCCCAACGTTCGCGCGCAGTGGCCGGAGACCCCGATCATCGTCATGACGGGACACGGGTCGGTCGAGTCTGCGGTGCGCGCCATGCGGATGGGCGCCTACTCCTACGTCGAGAAGCCCTTCAATCCGGAGGCGCTCTCGGTGATCGTGCGCCAGGCGCTCGACACCAGCCGCGTGCTCCGTCACGCCGAGGAGGAGCAGCGTCGCAACGCGGAGCGTTTCTCGTTCAAGGGCGTCATCGCGGCGGATGCGGCGATGCAGCGCGTGGTGGCGCAGGCGCAGATCGTGGCGACGTCGCGGGCGGCGACGATCCTGCTGCTCGGCGAGAGCGGCACCGGCAAGGGAATCCTCGCGAGCTCCATCCACTACGCGTCGGCGCGCGCCACGCGCCCCTTCCTGAAGGTGACCTGCTCGGCCATCCCGGAGGCGCTCCTCGAGGCCGAGCTGTTCGGGCACGAGAAGGGGGCGTTCACCGATGCGAAGACGCGCCGCCGCGGAGTGTTCGAGGCGGCGGACGGGGGAACCGTGTTCCTCGACGAGATCGGGGACATGCCGCGGGCGCTGCAGGGAAAACTGCTGGGGGTGATCGAGGACCGCTGCTTCAATCGCGTCGGCGGGACGCAGAAGATCGCGGTGGATGTGCGGATCATCGCGGCCACCCACCGCGATCTCGAGACCGCGGCCGAGGAGGGGCGGTTCCGCGAGGATCTGCTCTACCGGCTCAAGGTCGTGCCCCTCGTCATCCCGGCCCTGCGGGAACGCCCCGCCGACATCCCGGCCCTCGCCGAGGCCATCGTGCGCGAATTCAACCACGAGTTCGGGCGCGCGGTGGAGGGGCTCGAGGAGGATGCGAAAGCGCTCCTGACGGAACACACTTGGCCCGGGAATGTGCGCGAGCTGCGCAACACGATCGAGCGGGCGATGCTGTTCACCCACGCGCGGCGGTTGGCCGCGCGCGACCTGATGCTGGAGACGGGCTACCGGCCGCGGCTTGCCAAGGAGCGGAGTGCGGCGGCTCTGCAGGGGCCGTTCGTCCTGCCTGCCGAGGGGATCCTCCTCGACGAGGTCGAGCAGGACCTCGTGCGGCAGGCCCTGGAGAGGGCGGGCGGCAACCAGAGCCGGGCGGCGGCGCTGCTGGGGATGTCGCGCGACCAGATCCGCTACCGACTGGAGAAGATGGGGCTGCTCGCAGCCCCGAGGTCGAGGGAGCCAGAGTCGCGCGTTGACCACCCCCCAGAGGGCGGTTAGGCTTGGCCGCTTCGATCCCACCGATCACCGCGGAGGGGTGGCAGAGCGGTCGAATGCGGCAGATTGCTAATCTGTTGTCTCGGTAATTACTGGGACCGCGGGTTCGAATCCCGCCCCCTCCGCCAACCCTTGCCGGCACGGTCGCCCCCAGGGCCCGCTCCGCCGCGCCCCGGCCCCCCCGGCGCTGGCGGCGGCCGCGCCACCGCTGGCGCACCTCACCGCCATAACCACTTTCCTCCCAACGGGTTCCGACGCCTCCGGACTTGCAATGCAACTCGAATCAGTCGCGGGTGGGGGGTTTGCCGGTGGGCCAGAGGTAGCGTTCGTCCACGGAGTAGGAGGGGAAGGTCGCCTTGGCGCCCGTCGGCCGGATGCGCCAGCGTTTGAGCCACCAGGCCCATTGGCCGGGGGCTTCGCGGATCGCCTGCTCGAGGGCTTGGGAGACAAGTCGGGTCGTGGCGAGGGCGGTCGCCTTGAGCGTCTCTCCGATGGGCGCCTCCAGCGGCCCGCGAAAGACCAGCCGGTAGCGGCACCCCGCGAGGCGCAGCACGTGCACGAGATAGACCGGCGCGCGGGTCATGGCCGCCACGTACCCGACACCGAGGGTCGTGTAGGTGGGGAGCCCGAAGAAGTCCACCGGCGCCGCCCCGGCGTCCGGGGGTACCGGCAGGTCGAAGGTGATGGCGCAGCACTCCCCCTCGCGCACCCGCTGCATGCACTCCAGGGCGGCGCCGCTGCGCAGGATGAGCATTTGTCCGGTGCGGCTGCGGAACCAAAACAGCGCGGGGCCCAGGAGGGGGTTGGGGACCGGGCGGATGACCACCGTCGTGGGCGGCAAGGCGCTGTAAGGCCCCGAGAGGTTGGCGAACTCCCAGTTTCCGAAGTGCGAGCAGGCAAAGACCGCGCCTTTCCCGCCGCGCCGGATCGCGTCGATCGCTCTCCAAGTCTCCTCGGGGATTTCGAGGTCGCGCCGGGCGATCCGCCGCCGCATGCGCGGCGCGCGGAGCAGATCGGCGATGGCCGCCCCCGCCGACTTCATGGAGTCCCGCGCCACCCGGGACGCCTCGCGCCCCTCCAGCCCCAGCACCAGCTTCACGTTTTCCAGCGCTACGCGGCGGGCGCGACCCCACACGAAGTAGGCGTAGAAGCCGAGGCGGCGCCCGATGTGGTGCGCGAGCCGGCGCGGCAGCAGGCAGAAGAACGCCGCGGCGAGATAGACCGGCAACGCCTCGGCGAGATGGGCGATCCAGCGGAGCGGGTTGAGGGACAAGGCGCGTTCCTACCGGGCGGAGGCGAGGGCGCGGCCCCCGTCGATGGGGAAGATGCCGCCGGTGACCCAGCGCGCCGCGTCCGAACAGAGGTAGAGCGCGAAGGCGGCGATGTCGCGCGACTCCCCCACGAATCCGAGGGGATGCGTCTCCTTACTCCTCTCCAGGAAGGCCGGGTAGTCCGCCACGGCGTTGCCCGCGCGGTGCAGGTTGGTCACGACGACCCCCGGCGCGAGCGCGTTCACGCGAATCGCATCCGGCGCCACCTCCAGGGCAAGGCAGCGCGTGAACATGTCCACCGCCGCCTTGCTCACGCAGTAGGCGGTGACGGCGGCGTAGGGTCGCGCCCCCGCCACCGACGAGAGATTGAGGATCGACGCCCCCGCCCCCCTCCCCGCCTTCCGCAGCGCGGGCAGAGCCGCCCGCGAAACGACGACGGTTCCCCGCAGGTTGATCCCCATCACCCGGTCCCACTCCTCCGGCGTCGTGTCGGCGGTCGTGCCGGTCCCGATCACGCCGGCGTTGTTCACCAGCGTCGTGAGCCGGCCGAACTGCTCCACGCACGCGTCCACCGCCCGGCGCGCGTGACCGGCGTCGCGCACATCCCCCGGCAGGGGCAGAGCGCCGATCGCCGCGGCGGCGGCGTGCAGCTCCGTCTCGCGCCGGCCGGTGATCGCCACGCGCGCGCCCGCCGCCCGGAACGCCTCCGCGATCGCGCGCCCGATGCCCGAGGAGCCCCCGGTCACCAGGGCGACCTTCTCGTTCATGTTCGTCTCCATCGCGCCTCCAGGTCCGGACAGGGTACACCGATCAAGAGGAAGCCGAGGCATAGGCGGCCAGACCCCGCTTCCACGCCAGGAGGAGCAGGGCGAAGAGCCCCACCACCACCGCCAGGACGTGCGCGACGAGCGCGAGGTCGGCGCCGTGGAAGAGGGCCTGCACGGGAAAGGAGGCGATGAGCGCGAAGGGAAGCGCGGTGACCAGCAGGCGCAGCACGATGCCGCTGTAGATCTTGTGCGGCTTTTGGGAGTAGCGGGAGAGCGTGAAGAAGATCTCGCGCGTTCCACTCGCGGAATGCAGCCAGAAGACCGGCAGCAGGAAGAGGAGGTTGAGGCAGTAGTGGAGCAGGAGGCCGCAGGCCAGCAGCGCGAAAAAGAGGAAGAGGGGGCCGGGGGAGAGGCTGCCGGGGTAGCGCGCGAGCGCCCAGGCCATGATGCCCGACGCGGCGAGGAGATTGACGAAGGAGTTTGCGGCGAAGTCGCGCAGGCTCAGGAAGAAGAGCGGCGAGACCGGGCGGATGAGGTAGTAGTCCAGGTCGCCGCGATTCACGAGCGTGGGAAACCACCACATGTTGTTGGAGAAGAGCGTCATGTGGAGGGCGTCGATGAGGAAGAAGCTGGCCGCGAAGACGATCCCCTGGTCGAAGTCGAGCCCTCCAAGGAGCGGCGTGTGGCGGAAGAGGAGCCAGAGAAACCCGAGGTGCACGGCGTTCCAGACCAGGTCCATGAAGATGCGGAAGAAGAAGTCGAGGCGGAACTCCATCGCGCGGCTGAAGGAGAAGCGCACGAAGCAGCCGTAGAGGCGCAGGTAGCGGCGCATCAGATGCCCACTCCCGAGTACTGGAGATCGCCGCGCCGCCAGACGGCGCGCCCCGCCGCCGCGAAGGCCGCACACCACGCGAGCCCCACGAGAAGCCCGCGCGCCCATTCCGCCGCCCCGACGCGGCCAAGGAGCGTCTCGGCGGGGAGTGCGAACAGGGATGGGAACGGCGTCCAGGCGAGCAGGTCGCGGGCCCATCCGGGGAAGAGCGCCAGGGGCACCATGACGCCGCCCAGGAGCGCGGTGACGAGGCGCATGGCGACGGTGAGGCTCCAGACGTTGTCGGCCCAGAAGGCCACCGCCTGGAGCGGAAAGCTCATGAGGAAGTGGAGGAGGTTGCCCGCCGCCACCGCGCCGAGCGCCATGGCGAGGCTGCCCGGGGTGACGCCGCTCCCCTCGGGCGGATCCAGGAAGAGCAGGAACCAGCCCCCGAAGAGCACGAGCTGAAGCGCCGCCGGGAGGAGCGAGCCGACGTGCTGGGCGTACTTGAACCGGAGATAGCCGAGAGGATAGACGAGATAGCGGTTGAGCCCGCCTTCGTAGATGTCTTGCGAGATGACCCCCTCGAACTCCGGCCCACGCACAAGTTTGCCCAGGAGGACCACGGCGACCTGGTAGAGGATCACCGCCTCGAAGGTCCAGCCGCCCATCTGCGGCGCGCTGAGGAACATCGCCCGCCAGAGGAAATAGAGCGCGCCGAACTCCACGAGAAACCCCAGCGCCGAGGTGATCCAGAAATCCACGCGGTAGCTCATGCGCCGGCGCGCCTCCACCGAGGCGATCTGGAGGAAGAGCCGCGCCCTCACCGCGTCTTCTCGCCGCGTTCGCGGAAGATCCGCTCGATGATGGTGCCGATGTCCGGCTCCTCGATGGCCAGATCGGCCACGGGGTAGTGCTCGAGAAGCGCCGCCGCGGCGGCGGGGACGCTGCCCCGCGCCACCTGCACTCGCACGACCAGATCGGTGCACTCCACGACCCGGCCCACCGCCTCCAGGGCGGGGACCGGCCGGGGCGGCACCTCCCCCTTGCGGAGGTGCGCGGTGATCACCTTGTGGTCGGCGTAGCGCTCCACCACGCTGGCGAGCAGCCCGTCGTAGACGAACTCCCCGTCGCGGATGATGACGATGCGCTCGCAGAGCCGCTCGATATCCTCCATGTAGTGGCTGGTGAGGATCATGGCGGGGCGGTAGTCGCGCCGGTACTGCAGGAGGAAGTCGCGCATGGCGCGCTGGGCGCTCAGGTCCAGCCCGATGGTCGGCTCGTCCAGGAAGACCACCCTAGGCCGGTGGAGGAGGGCGGCGATGAGCTCCATCTTCATTCGCTCGCCGAGGGAGAGGCGGCGGATCGGGGTCGTGAGCTGCCCGCGCACCTCCAGCAGCGTGGAGAGGTAGTCGAGATTCGCGGCGTAGTCCTGCTGCGGGATCCGGTAGATCTCCTTCAGGAGCAGGAAGCAGTCCGCGGCCGGAAGGTCCCACCAGAGCTGCGCCTTCTGGCCCATGATGAGCGCGATCCTGCTCCGGAAGCGGTTGTCGCGCTCCCAAGGGCGGAACCCCAGCACCTCCGCCTCCCCCGAGGTCGGGTGGATGATCCCGGCCAGCATCTTCACGAGCGTCGTCTTCCCGGCGCCGTTGGGGCCCACGAGGCCGACGATCTCCCCCTCGCGCACATCGAGGGATACGCTCCGTACCGCCTCTTTCACGACGTGGCGGCGGTGAAAAAGCCCCCGCACCGAGCCCAAGAGCCCGGGCTCCTTGGTGTGCACCGTGTAGCTCTTGCAGAGCCCGCGTACCCGGATCATGCGAGCCCAACACTCTAACGCCAAGCCTCGCCGCGCCACGTAGAATCGGCGTCGTGTCCGGCCCCTTCGACCTGAGCACCACCGGAGATCTGCCCGTCACCGTCCAGATCCCGGGCTACCGCCTCCGCCGTCAGGTCGGCGAGGACTCCATCGGCCTCTGGTTCGATGCCGAACAGCAGAGCCTGGGCCGCAAGGTGACCCTCAAGGTGCTGCGGCCACAGCTCGAGGAGCACGCCGGGGCGCTGGCGGAGTTCCGCCAGGAGATCGAGCGGCTCACGAAGCTGGTCCACCCCAACCTCGTCAAGGTGCTCGACACCATCCTGTCCCCTGCACTCGTGCTCGTGACCGAGCGCTTCATCGGTCCCACGGTCCAGGACCTCCTCGCGCCGGGCAAACCCCTCGGCCAGGAGCGCTCGCTCCGTCTCGCGCGGGGCATCGCCTCGGGTCTCGCCTACCTCGACGCGGCGGGTCTCGCCCACAAGAACGTCTCGCCCGGATTCATCCAGGTCCTGGAGGATGGCGGCTGCCGGCTCGCCCTCTTCCGCATGGCGATCCCCTTGGCGGAGCAGGCCGCGCTCAAGGGACGCCTCGCGCAGGACCCCCAGTACGTGGCGCCCGAGCAGCTCGCGGGAGAGGACGCCATCGGGCCGAAGACGCCGGTCTACCAGATCGGTGCGCTCCTCTTCCACATGCTGGCGGGTCGCCCCCCCTTCGAGCCGGGGACTCCCCAAGAGGTGGCGCGCGCCCATCTGCGGTCGGAGTTTCCCTCCATCAAGCGCGCGCAGCCCTTCCTCCAGCCTGCGGTGCAGGAGCTAGTGGAGGAGTGCACGGCCCGAGCCCCCGAGGAGCGGCCCGACCTCGCCGAACTGATCGCGACCTTGGATGGCCTGGTGACGCGCAAAGGGGGGGCGGGGGGCGCGGCAGCTTCCGACGCGCCCGTCGCGCGACGCAGACGTCGCAGGCGCCGGTAAGCTGGACCGCGATGGCACGCCGTCCTCCCCCCAAGACCCCCCTCCTCCGCGACGGCCGCCCCGACTGGCTGAAGCAGTGCACCAAACTCTGCGGCGCGCGTTGCTGCCGCTACGTGGCGTTACCCATCGAGGCGCCCCGCACCGTGCGCGACTTCGACGACTGGCGCTGGTACTTGAGCCACGAGGGGATCTCCATCTACAAGGCGGGCAACACCTGGCACATCTGCTTCGAGACGCGCTGCCGCAACCTGCTGCCCGACAACCGCTGCGACATCTACGAGACCCGCCCCGCCGTCTGCAAGGAGTACGACCCCGGCGAGTGCGAGTGGCAGGACCCCAAGAGCGCCACCAGCATCGAATTCCACTCCCCCGAAGACCTCGCCGCCTGGCGCGCTGCCAAACGCCGCCGCCGTTGACTGTCAGGCCTTCGGGCGCCCGAACTCTTTGGGAAGAAATGGGTTACAGCGGCTAGGTGCGGCAGTGGTGCCGCAGTCGCGGGCACCATCGCGCGGTTGTGGGTACTCGCGCGGTGGCCGGCGCGGGGAGGCGCCGGAGCAAGAGAGACCGAAACGGGCCCGCCCAGGCCCCTGCCTACGCCGGCTGCACCGCGCGCACCACCTGGCGTAGCGCGGCGACGAGCGCGGCGTTCTCCCAGGGCTTGCGCAGTGCGAGATGCAGCAGGCCCGAATCGAGCGCGCGCTCCACGAGCGTCTTGTCCGCTTGCGCCGACAGGAGCACGCGGGCGGCGCGGGGAAGGCGCTGGCGCACCTGCTCCAGGAACTCGAGCCCGTTCATGGCCGGCATCATGTAGTCGGAGACGACGAGGTCGAAGACGGTCTCCGTGATTCGCGCCACGCCGTCCGCGCCCGAGGCGCAGGTCGTGACCTCGAAGTCGTCGCGCAGGAGCAGCCGCCGCAGGCTCGAGAGGATCAGCGGCTCGTCATCCACCAGCAGCACCCGGATGGGGCCACTCACGCGGGCACCTCGGCCGGCAGGGGCAACTCCACCGTCACCGTCGTGCCCTGCCCGGCCTTGCCCGCCAGCCGGATCTCCCCGCCAAGGCGCTGCAGCGCGACGTAGGCGGCGTGCAACCCCAGCCCGGCGCAGGGCTCCCCTTCCTTCGTCGAGACGAACGGCTCGAACATGCGCGCCTGCACCGAAGCGTCGACGCCGGCGCCGCTGTCCTTGATCGTGAGCGTGACCCGCTCGCCCACGCAGAAGGTGGTCACGACGATGGAACCCCGTTTCCCCGTCCGCTCCACCGCCTCCACGGCGTTGGTGAGGAGCGCGAGCACCATGTGGCTCATCTCCTTGGCGTCGCCGCGCAGGTCGCCGAGCACGCCCAGGCGAAGATCCAGCTCCGCGCAGCCGCGCAGCCTCTCCTCGAGAAGCGTCACGGCGTCGGCGACGGAGGCGTTGAGCGAGAAGCGGGATTCGGCCCCCTCGCCGCCGAATCGCTTGAGGCTCGCGATGATGCCCGAGATGCGCGCGGCGGCCTGGAGGGACTCGTCGATGGCTTGGCGGTACTCGCTGATCGCCTTCAGGCCGTCCGCGATCTCCGGGCGCACGACCGCGAGGCGCGCCCGCAGTTCGTCGAGGCCGTCGCGCATGAAGGCGAGGTTGGCGTGCAGCCCCGAGAGCGGGTTGTTCACCTCGTGGGCAAAGGAGGCGGCGAGCCGCCCCATGCCGGTGAGCCGCGCCGAGTGGACCGCCGCCGCGCGCGCCTCGCGCAGGGCACGGTTGGCATCCTCCAGCGCCCGCGTCCGCTCCGCCACCCGCGCCTCGAGGCCGCGGTTGAGCGCGCGGATTTTCGCGTTCGCCATCTCGAGCTTGCTGGTGCGGTCCTTGACCTCCGCCTCGAGGCCCGTCTGGACCCGCCGCGCCGCCTGCAGGAGCGCGATCTTCTCCAGCCCGAGAGCCGCAAGTCGGCTGATGGAGGAGTAGAAGAGGATCCCCTGCGTCCCGGGAAAGGGCTCGTCGCCGAAGCAGTAGATCCCCATCCAGCCCGCGAGCTTCTCCCCGTTCTTCACCGGAGCGAAGAGCGCACGCTCGACGCGCCCGTCCACGAGGCGCAGCGAGGCGAGAAGCTGGGGATTGCGGTCCTTGGAGAGCGGGACCGGCGCGTCGGAATCGGCCAAGAGACGCAAGAACTCCTGCGCCGGCTCCCGGGCGAGACCGAGAGCCGGGTCGCGCCCGAACCCGGTCACGTGGGTGAGCATCTTCCCCTTCTCGCCGGGATCGAAAATGACGCAGCTGGCGTGGCTGGCGCGCAGCAAGTCGGCGGTGGAGTCGAGCAGCACGACCAGCAGGTTGTCCGGATCCATCGAGGTGAGGAGCGAACGCCCCACGCGGTTGATGGCCATGAGCTCGCGGTTGCGCTCCTCGAGGAGCCGGTTGGCGTCGTCCGCGCGGGCGTGGTGGTTCGCCAGCGCGATCTGCGCCTCGACGGCGGATGCGCACTCGTCCCCCGCAGTCTCCGGGACGACGATGGTGAAGCGGCGCTCCTCGAGGGCGCGCGAAGGGGCGCCGCGACGTTCGCGCGGCCCCCCGACAAGGTAGCGACCCGGAAGCGCGGCCAGGGCGTCGGCGTCCGAAAGGCCGTGGCGCGTCCCGACGCGCGCGAGGAGACGGCGCATCGCCTCCCCGAAGCAGTCCAGCAGCCCCGCGCCGGTGGTCGCCACCGTCGTGAACGCCGCCGAGCCCGCGCGCCCGATCGCCTGGAGGATCCCGCTGGTCGAGACCAGATCGTCGACGTCCTGCCGGTTGAAGGCCAGGACCGGCTTCACGAGCTGCCCCGCCTCGCGCAGGAGCGACTCCACCTCGCGGTAGGCGGCGGCCGTCGCATCGAGGGACGCCCGCGCGGAGTCCGCGACGAACACCACCGCGTCGGCGGCGGCGAGGCCGGCGCGCCGCACGTCGAGGCGCTCGGGCCCCCCGGGCAGGCCGAGCACCATGGGGCGCAGCCGTTCCCCGGCGAACGGGAAGTCCTCCAGCGCGAGCAGGTCGAAAAAGAGGGTGCGCCCGTCCGGCGCCACCAGACTGTAGAGGCGCGTGCGGCCGTCGGGATCGAGCAGCCCGTGGAGGCACGAAAGGGTCGTGGTCGTGCCCGCTCCCGCAGGCCCGACATAGACGATCCTCCCCTGGAGGACCTGGGTGCCCCTCTGCTGGGAATTCATCGCGCCAACAACCGCCCGACTCCCATCGGCGCGGCCGGGGCGCGGACTTGACCCGCTACTCCGCCGGGCCGCCTTCCGCGACCAGGAGCGAGGGGGGGAACGCCGTCTCATCGCGGGACTCCTCGCCGCGCGGGGCGAGGAGCCGGCAGCGCGCCGCGAGCACCCCCAGCTCCAGCCCGGTGCGCAGGAACGAGGCGAACGCCATGAGCCCGAGGGAGACGCCGATCGCCAGCACCCCCGAAGCGCTGCCGGCGACCACGAGGCGCCGCGTCACGAACCAGGCCAGAAGAACGGCGGCCCCGGAGGCGAGCAGCAGCGCCACCTCCAGGAGGAAGAGCGAGGGCAGCCGGACGAGCAGCGTCACGAGCCCACGCAGGAAGGCAACGAACGCCGAGCGGCGGTCGTTCAGCACGAGATCGATGCGCGCGTAGGAATGGACCGCCCCCAGGATGTGGAGCAACGTAAGCAGGACCAGGCCCCGCAGGATCGACCGCTCGATCCGCAACCCTTCGGTGTGCTCCTTCAGGACCGCCTTCTCGTGCGATGGGAGCAGCAGGGTGTTCACCCAGACATCGAGCGCGTAGGCGAGAAGGAGGAAGAGGAAGGCGAGGCGCATGAAGCGGCCGAAAAACCGCGCGCAATCGAGGGTGAGGGGGCTGCGGGGGCCGTCGCCGGGGAGGAGGCGGCGCGTGATGCCGCCGGCGAGGAACGTGGTGATCGTCCAGGCGAGCAGGATGAGCCAGAAGAGCGTCTCGGAGGCGCGCCCGAGGCCGCTGCGCGAAAAGTCGCTCATCCAGGCGAAGGCGAAACCGCTCGCGTCCGCGCCGGGATCGAGAAGCAGGGGCGCGTCGGGGTGGTACGCGCTCGCCGCCCGCGCCGCATCGTAGACGGGCAGCGTGAAGACAAGGAGGATCGGCAGCAGCCGCGCGAGCCAGAGGAGCGCGGCGAGCCCCCGCCGCTCCCACGGCGCCTTGAGGCCGACGACCAAGGCGGCGCCCAGACTCCTCATCGCGCCACCCCGGCGTAGGCGCGCACGGCCTCCTCCACGAAGAAGGTCCACTGCACCGCGAGCGCCGTGGCGGCCCGCGTATCGGCGCTCTTGTCCGCGCGGAGCGCGTCGTTGCTCACCTCTTTGTCGATGTTGCGCAGCCAGGAGGGCCCGAGCCGCACCGCCGCGAGCCGCTTCTCCCTGCGGACCTGGAGCGTGCGCGTGGTCTCCCGGGGCGCGCCGCGCCAGGTCTCCAGGAGCAGCCGCTCCCCGCCCCCTTCCGCCTCGGCCCAGATCTCCACCGGGACCGGGATCGTGCCGCGGCGCTGGACCTTCACCGTCCACTCGAAGCTCTTGTCGGGCAGCTCCCGGTTGCTGGCCTCGAGAACGGCCACGTCGAGCATCGCGGCGGTGTCCGTCATCGCGCGCAGGAACCCCTCCACCGCCTCCCCGCCCCCCTCCGTCATGCTCTTCACGAAGTCGGCCGTGGTGGGGTGTCCGAACCGATGCCGTTCGCAATAGGCGTACATCGCGCGGTCGAACGCCTCCTCCCCCATCAGCCCGCGCAGGCAGTAGAGGAGCAGCACGGGCTTGTCGTAGCTGTTGACCCAGTAGTCGTCGTCGCGCGCGAAGTGCCAGCCCGAGGCGACCATCGCGTCCTCGCTGCGGGTGGAGAGGACGCCACGGCGCTCCCAAAGCGGCTGCGGCACCTTCATGCCCGAGGGGAGGTGGAGGAAGGGCATGTCCCGCAGGTAGGCGAAGAGCCCCTCCTCCTCCGGCACCGGCAGCAGCTCTTCGGGCTCGCTCCAGGGTTTGGGGATCTTGCCCAGCCACGCGGGAAAGCGCAGGAGACTGCTCAGCCGGCCGAACACCTTCGGGGCCGCAAAGGGGCGGAACTGCGGCGTGCGGAAGAGGCCGTAGCGGGTGTTGGCGGTCCAGGCGCCGTAGGACTCTTCCATCGTGCGCGCTTCGCCGAAACTGGTCAGGCCCTCGTCCAGCCACGCCTCTTCGAACTCATTGCTTCCCAGGAGGCCGTAGAAGTGCTGGTGGCCGAACTCGTGCACCGTGACGCTCTCCATGCTCCAGTCGAAGGAGGGGGCGAGACGGTTGCACCAGGTGGTGACGAGGGTGGGGTACTCCATGCCGCCCGCGCCCCCGCCCCCGTCCGGAGGATCGACCACGGTGAGCGTCTCGTAGGGATAGGCCCCGTACCAGATCCCGAAACAGGCCAGCGCGGCGCCGGTCGACCACTGCAACCGGTCGAGGAGCTCGACGTGGTCCTTCTGGAGCAGGAAGCGCACCTGGACCGGCGGGGCCTGGATCGATTCGCGCGCCACGCCGCGATTCTTGGCCGCGCGCTCCAGTACCCCGCGGATCGCCTCCCCCATCGGGGCGGCGCGCAGGAACTCCTCGAGGTCCCAGCGATAGCTCTTCTCCACGAAGTGGGGCGACGCGCACCAGGCGAAGTCGTGCACGTCTTCCTGCCGGTGGACGTAGGTCACCGTCTCGTCGGCGTTGGCGACGCTGTTGGTCCGCGCGCCCGTGGCGCCCACCACGAAATTGCGCGGGACGGTGATCTCCACCTGGTAGCTGCCGTAGTCGGCGAAGAACTCCGTCGTCCCGTGGAACTGGTGGCGGTTCCAGGAGGGGGCGCCGTCGGGGGCGATCTTCAGGGCGGCGACCTTGGGGAACCACTGCGCCACCATGAAGAAGAGGTCGAGGGGCTCGTCGGGGTCGCCGGCCCAACCGGTGCGCGCCGAGACGCGGGGCAGGAGGCTTTCGAACTCCACGGCGAGCTGGAGCGTCTCGCCCGGGGCGATCGGGCCGGGGAGCTGCACCCGCGCCAGCGTCGCGTCCTTCTCGTTGCCGTCGTCGGGCGCCTCGAAGGCACGGGTGGCGTCGGTCCAGAGCTCCTTGCCGTCCGCCGTGCGCATGGAGCGTACGGTGAGGGAGCCGGGGTAGGCCGCGTCCCACTCCTCGCCGCGGTGGTCGCCGCGGGTCTCGCGCAGGAAGGTGGACTCCTTGTCCTTGAACGCATTCAGATAGAGGTGGACGTAGAGGTGGTCGACCGGTGCGCCGGAGGCGTTGCGCCACAAGAGATCCATGGAGCCCTGCACGGTGCGGATCTGCGGCACGAGGCGCGCGCGGATCGTGTAGCTCACCACGCGGGCGGAGCGCTCGGGCATGCCGGCGTCGAGGGCGGCGCGCTCGGTGCCGAGGGTGAGGAAGAGGGCGGCGGCCCAAAGTGCGGGGCGCAGGCGGAACATGGGCCGCATTGTGGGCGCGGCGCCCTTCCGCGGCAAGCGCGGGCCGCCTAGGATGGGGGCATGCAGCGTCCGGGCCCCGTCATCGGCGTCGTCCATCTGCTCCCGCTTCCCGGCAGTCCGCGGCACGCCGGCGGGATGGCGCGGGTGGTGCGCCGCGCGGTCGCCGACGCGCGCGCCTATCAAGCGGGCGGCGTCGATGCGGTCATCGTGGAGAACTACGGCGACGCCCCCTTCTTCAAGGAGTCGCTCCCGCCGGAGAGCGTCGCCGCACTCGCGGTTTGCGCGGCGGAGGTGCGCGATGCCGTGCGCCTCCCCTTCGGCGTCAACGCGCTGCGCAACGACGCGGCAGCCGCCCTCGGCGTCGCCGTCGCCACCGGCGCCTCCTTCGTTCGCGTCAACGTCCATGCCGGGGTCGTGGCGACCGACCAGGGGCTCCTCGAAGGGAGGGCCGCCGAGACGCTCCGCGCCCGGGCGGCCCTCGGCTGCGAGGCGGGAATCCTGGCCGACGCGCACGTCAAGCACGGCCGCCCGCTTTTCGCCGGAAGCGTCCTCCAGGCCGCCTGTGACCTCCTGGAGCGGGCCGGGGCGGACGGCGTCATCCTCTCGGGCGAGGCGACCGGAGCCCCCACCGACCCCGACGAGTTGCGCACCGTGCGCGAGGCGCTTCCGCGCGCGTTTCTCCTGGCCGGCTCGGGGGTCACCCGCGCCTCGGTGGCCGCCGTGTTGCGCCACGCCGACGCGGTGATCGTGGGGACGGCGCTCAAGAAGGGGGGAAGGACCGCGGCCGAAGTGGACCGCGCCCGCGTGCGCGCCTTCGTCAGGGCTGCCCGAGCAGCCAGGCGGCGAGGGCCTCCGTTGCGGTGAGATCGTTCACGATCAGGTCGGGCCCCGCCGCGCTCAACTCCGCCTCGCCGTGGACCCCCGTCAGGACCGCGAGCACCCGCGCGCCGATGTGGCGGGCGCACGTGACGTCGGCCACCGTATCCCCGACGACGACCACGGGCGCGCCGTCGCATCGCCGCCGCGCAGCCGCCGCCACCTCGTCGCGCGGATCCCCGTCCTCCGCGAACCCGGAAATCGCGAGATCGAAGTGCTCCAGGAGCCCGACCGCGCGCAGCTTGATGATCGCGCCGCCGCGGAGGTTTCCGGTGAGGAGTCCAAGCCGCGCCCCGCGGCGCCCCAGCTCGTCGAGCAGCGCCGCGCAGCCGGCGTGCGGGTCCGGCGCGGCCATCGCCCCGACCATCCGCTCCAGGTTGTCGAGATAGCGCGCCCACATCGCCTCGCGCGGGCGAGCGCCCCCCACCTCCCGCGCCACGAGCCCATCGGTGCTGCCCGCGAAGGAGATGCCCTCCAGCGCGCGCGGGATCCCCCACACCTCCTCCATCGCCTGTTGCATCGCCTTGCGGCCGATGCCGTGGAAGGAAAGCAGGGTGCCGTCGATATCGAAGAGGATCGTCGGCGTCACGGCGGCGAGGCGAGATCGGTTGCCGGAGGCGGCTGCTTGGGGAAGGAGTCGAGCCAGGGGGAACAGTCTGAGAATAGGGTAATGGTATGGAGTGAAGGTGTCGTTTTACGACCCTCGGGCGAGGGGCAACCCTGGCTCGACCTGAATCCGGTTCTGTCGCAACGGGACCATCGCAGGGCTCTCCACCCCTCGACGGGCACCCGTCATTCTCGTTAGATGCCAGTGATAACGTTCAATCAAATAAACATCAAGTGATCTGTTTTTTGGACGAAGTCCCGAAAGACCCCTTCTAGACCCTCAGATCGGTTTCGGTCCTCGAAAGGGTGAGCCCCACCCCCGTGCCCGCCGCCACGGTCCCCCCGACCCTTGCAACCAGGACCAGGGTGGTGTCGTCCCGCCGCCCTCCCCCTTGCCACAGATCGGCCTTGAGCCGGTCGAGCGCCCCCCGGGGGCCGGGGAGCACGGCGGCGGCGGCGGCGGCGCGGAACCGGTGCTCCCCCGTCCCCGTCGCCAGCCCGTCCATCCCGTCGGTCGCCCCGTCGGTGTAGAGCAGGAGCGACTCGCCCACCCCCAGATCGATGGCCGTCTCCACCACGGATTCCGCGAACCGTTGCCCCCCAACCACCCCAAGGGCCGCCCCCCGGGCGCCCACCAGGGTGGAGCGCCGCTCTCTGGGGTTGAGCAGGAGGACCGGGTGGTGGCCCGCCCCGGCCAGGGTGATGGTGTGGCGTTCCGGATCGAGCAAGGCCGCCAGGGTGGTCACGAAGACACCCTTCCCCAGCGTCCCCGCAAACCCCTCGTTCACACGGATGAGGAGGTCGCGGGGCCCCAAGGCCCGGCCGCTGTTTTGACGGAAGAGGGTCTGCACCATCGCCATCACGATGGCGCCCGCCGGGCCCTTTCCCGACACGTCGCCCATGGTGATGAGGAGCCGCCCGTCGGGCATGGGTCGAAAGTCGTAAAAGTCGCCCCCGAGAGTCCCGCAGGGGTCGTAGGAGGCCTCCACGTGGTACCCCGGGAGGGTAGGCGGGGCGCCGGGAAGGAGCGCAGCCTGGATCTCCCGGCTCTGACGCGTCTCCCGCCCCTGCTCCGACTGGGGTTCCGTGGCGGGTTCGTTGGGCTCGGGCGGCGCCGACGCCCTCGCCTGCATGCTCTCGAGTTGCGCCAGGAGAATCTTGCGCCGCTTCTCCCGCAGCTCGTTGCGCTGCACCAGCCGCCCCGCCAGATAGGCGACAAGCACACCCCCGCACGCCGCCAAGAGGCAGGCGTCCGAAGCCTTCACGCCCGAAAAGAGCAGCGCCCCGAAGGCGGCGGCAGTGTAGAGCGCGGTGGCGGAGGAGGCGGCGAACGCAGCCTGACCGGCGCGGCCGGCGGGATCGGTCCCGCGCCCGATCAGCGGCACGGCGTATCCTCCGACCCGGGGAGCGCGTCCATGAGATCGCCGTCCATGGCGAGCGAACGGAACCGATCGTGGAGGCGAATTCCACTCTTGGGCAGCGGGGCGGCGACCGCCCGGGAAGGGGGAGCGAGCGTCGCCAGGGCTCGATCGAGGGAGGGGCGCGGGGCCACCACCGGCACGATGTCGCGTCCGAGCGCCCGGCGGACGGCCGTCACCGCCTCCGTCGCCGAGGGCAGATCCACCGCGAGGAGGCAGAGCTCCTCGAAGAGCTCGAGCGGGAGGCAGCGGTGGCGCCGCAACAGCTCCGGGTCGAGCAGGCGCAGCGCCGCCGCGGAGGGTTTGAGAGGGGAGGAGCCGATCCGGCCGATGCCCCCGTGGGACTCGTAGGAGCGCGCCAGCTCACTGGTGGCAGGCAAGCTGCGCGCCAGGAGCGCCCGGACCAGCGGGGAGCCATCGCGCCCTTCCCGCGCCGCCGCGTCGCGCAGCCTCTCGCGGGTCACCGCACCCCCCGCAACCGCGGCGTACGAGCCCTCCTGCCTCGGAGGACGGTGTCCCGCCTTCATGCCACGAACACCCCCGCCCCTGCGTAGGCGAAGGCGAACTCCGTCACGTTGACCCCGCTCGGAAGAGAGGTGTAACGGAAGTCGAGGAAGAGACGCGACTGTCCGGCGAAGACCCGGGCAGCCTCCTCGCCGAGCGCACGACCGCGTTCCACCACCCGCACATGGAGACGCTGCGGCCCCGAGAGCGCGAGCAGATGGAGCGGCCCGCGCGCCGCATCCCCGAAGGCGTGGGTGGCCACGAGGTGACAGACATGCGCCGCCTCCCGCGAGAGGCGCCGCATCCGCGCATGCGGCACGCGCCGCTCCATGAGGATCCCCTCGATGAGCCCCGCAAGGCCGGCGAGATTGCGCGGCGTGACCTCGAGGGTGAGGTGGATCCCGTCGGCATCCGAGCGCGACCAGTCGAAGGTTACGCCCCCCTCTTTCGTGAGGCTGAAGGGCGCGCCGCAGGCGGCGCAGAGCCATCGGCCCTGGCCGCCCACGCGCATGCGTGCGTCGCAGCAGGCGCAGACGACGACGCGTTCGTCCGCCACGATCTCGTTCACCGGGGCCCGCGCCGCGGGAGCGACCGGCCGCGGAGGCCCGGGTAGGGGGGCGGGGAGCGCGGCGGGCGCCGGGACGAGGGGAAGCGCGCGGGAAGCCTCGGCGCGCGCCTCTTCCAGGGAGGCATGGATCGGGATGACGCTCTTGAGCCCGAGCATCTCGAGGATCACGCCCACTTTCGGCGGGACCCGGGCCAGGACCAGCGATCCGCCCTTCTCGTTGAACCGGTCGCTGTAGCGGATGAGCTCGCCGAAGCCGGCGGAATTGACGTAGTGCAGCTCGTCGCAATCGAGAAGGAGGGAGCGAACGCCCGATGCGGCCGCCTGGGCGAGGCTCGATTCGAACCGGTCGAGGGTGTGGGCGTCGATCACACCCGCGAGATGCAGCGTAGCTACGCCGTCGCGGGCCGGTTCCGCGCGCAAGACGAGATCATGTTGCACGGCGCCCTTCCCCCGCGCCGCGCAGCTTCGTGATCGTGACGCGGTTTCCGCGGTCGTTGTATTCCAGCCGGTCCGCGCAGCGCTCCATGAGGTAGATGCCGAGCCCCCCGACCCCCCCGGACATGGGGGGGGCGGGAGCCACCACCAAACAGCCCGCGCGCCCCCAGAGCCACCGCCAAACCCCCGGGAAACACC
>JBQTIG010000090.1:0-8447 GCA_052388375.1 Planctomycetaceae bacterium
ACTGTGGAGGAACACACGCATGGGAAGAACCACGAGGGGCTTGCAGATTGCAGCCGGGCTGGCCTTGGTGCTGGTGTCGATCGTGCCGCTGGCCTCGGCGAACCGCGGCGGGAATTGTCATACGCTGGTCAAGGCAATGCCACTTCCGGGAGGGGGCTACGGTCCGTCTGTCACGGTAATGTGCGACCGCTTCCAGTGCCCGAATCCCTGCACGGTCGCAACCGTTGCCGTGCAGACCCCGACCGGAACAGTCAACATGATCACCTGCCTATGCGACGGCCAAGTCTCCGAATGCAACGTCGGCTATGCCTGGGAGGCGGGCGTGATCGGCACTGCTTGCCTCAATCCCGACCAGTGCCCGCCTGGGACTCCTTACTGCTGGTTACACTTCATCGAGTACACGAATCCAACGATGCATGGTTGGGAGTGCGACTGCATGATCCACCCGTAGAGATGGCGACTCGCCCTAGGCCATAGATGAACTGTCAAGCAGCCGTGCGCCATGGGATCGTACGCGCGGGAATCGCGGGTCTTTGCGGCTGGTTCTTCGTGCTGGCAGCCGTCGGCAAGGCGATTCCGCACCGCTCCTGGCAGGGGCTGTTGTTCGACTGGAAAGCGTTTGCCGTGCTCGTGGCTGCCGTCGAATCGACACTTGGCATTCTGATGATGGTGCGTCGCACTCGTGCCATAGGGGTGCAGCTTGCCTCGGGATTCCTGGCGCTCTCCAGCCTATTCATCGTCCTGCAGTTCGTGACGGGGTCCACGCAGAGGTGCGGCTGCTACGGAGGGTGGATCGAGATCCCACCCGCGGTGGAGCTCATCGTGAATGGCGTCGTTCTCGCGCTGCTTGCCCTCCCGGCATGGGAGGCTGGAACGTGATCCGCACGCCTTCCAATGGGCCGGATCCGTGGGCCAAGCGGCGCCGCGCGGCACTGTGTGGAGTGCTGCTCCTGTGCCTAGTAGGGGTGGTCTTTGTTGGCGCAAGAAACTGGATGAGCCGACGCGGCGGAACCGGATCGAGGGCATCGAGAGTGCCGCCCGTCTTCCGTCTCGAGGAGCGGGTGGCGGCGCATCCTGGGCTTACCCTGGTCGGCCCACCCCGAGACCAGACGCTTCCACCAGGTGACGTGCGAGGCATCGTCGTCAATGAAACGCGTGCCCCGATTCGCGGCGCGTACGTAGCGCTGCTCCGACGGGAAGCAGACAGCGCCGAGCTCCCGGAGTTCGTCCTGTGCCGTCGTCGATTCGGGCTTACGGGCGACGACGGACGTTTCGAGCTGTCGCGCGCTTCGCTCGAGGCAACGGGCGAACTTGTCGTCCTCGCACGGCATCCGCGCTATTGCAGCGCCTTCGTGACCGTTGCGCCCGATGCCCTTGCGCCGCTCGAGATCGTCCTGCGGAGCGGGAAGTCGATCGCCGGGATCGTCGTTCTTGGGGACGGCGGCCCGCCTGTCCAAAGAGTGCGACTCGTGGCGCGCGGCATCGGCGCCAGCGTGGCGTGCGCCCGTGCAGACGTCTTTCCCGGCGCAGGGGCATCCTGCCAGACTTGCGCATCGGACGATGACGGGCGCTTCCTCTTCGAGGGCCTCAGCGAAGGGGAGTACTTCATCGAAATCGTTGAGGAGGGGCTCATCGTGGCGCCCTTCTCTTGGATTCGGGCGTGGCGCGAGGAGACTGTCGAGAACAGCATGCCCCATGCCTTCCACAGGGAGAGAAGCGTCATCGCGCCCGCCAGTAGTCGAGAACTGGTGATCACCCTGTTGCCTCTGGCCGTCGCCGCGATTCGGGCGGTCGATCGCGTGACCGGCCTCCCCGTCTTGCATGCGACGATTCACCTGGCGCCGGAGGAGTGGTTCAGCACGCCTCCGCACGAGGTGAGGGGGGATGGAAGAGTCCTCGTCACGAACGGGCGCTCCATCGACCTCTCCCCAGCCGCAGTCGCTCCAGGCGCCCACGTGGAGCTCTTGGTGCCGCACGCTTGGCCCATGGAGGGCGAGAAGCAAGCGACACTTCGCGTCTCGGCCGAAGGGTATGGGCCGGTCGAGGTCAAGATTGTGCCGGCCCCTGCCACGGCTGAGCTAGCGTACGCCGAGGTGGCACTCGAACCGATCAAGCCCACCGGAGGGATCGAGCTCTCGCTCGTGGACTCGTCCGGTTTCCCCGTGAGCGGCGCGTCGATTCCGGTCACTCTGTCCCCCGCCGGAGGCGAAAGTGATCAGACGCCTCCACCGACGCGCGGAGCGCGGCTCATCAAGGACTGCTTCGCGCTTAACATGCGCATCGGGCCTGGGGGAGAGTCCGCGTACGCAGCCGTTCCGTGTGGACGGTACCGGATCGAGTCCGGGTCGATGTTCGCCGCGCGTGTTGCACCGATCGAATTGGAAGTGAACGCGAGCGCCACGGCGCGCGGGGTCCTTCGCCTTGTGGGTGGAGCGATCCGCATTCAGCCCATCGATGAGCGCAGCCTACCGCTTGGCGACGTAGGCCTGCGCCTTGGAAGCGCCGGTGCTCCGGTGCAGACCCGCTACGAATTCTCCGTCGCAACCGGCACGCTCACGATCTCAGGCCTGTTCCTGAGGATTCCGGGGCTGGGCGACAGCGAGCCGCTCCTCCTCACGGGCATGAAGGCAGGCTCCTACCGCATCGAGGCGTACCGTCCCGGCTACGAACCGGCTTGGCGCGACTTCGAGGTGCGGGCCGACGGACAGGTCCAGGAATTGAGGATTGTGATGCGCGCTTCCCCCGGCTGCCGGTGGGACACCTTCTCGCGCGACTCGCCGGTGATGGCCGGAGACCCGATGCCGACCCGGCGCGTAGAGCGCTGGAAGTACGGAGCCAGGACAAAACCGCCGGAAATGTATCGCTAGGGATACACGTGGGCAGCTGAACTTGCGCATGGCCCAGCTCAGGTTCGATCTCTCGAGATCGCTCGGCGGCATGGGCGAGCGAAGATGGCGTCGGCAGCACCCTCGGCTCAGGGCCCAGCCGGATTCGCAGGCCGACTGCGGGAGGCCGCCAACTTCCTTCAGCCGCACCGCCGAATCTGGAGGCGACCGGCAGCCACCCGCGCGGTGTATCCGATTCGATACGATTCCGGCGGTTTTGTCCTGGCTCCGTACGCCCTCCGCCGCCGCGAGGCGGCGGGTCACTCCGCCAGCAGCGCCCGCGCGAAGGAGACGGGGACGCCGAAGTTGGCGCCGCGGAATGCCTTGAGCAGGCCGTAGTTGACGGCCACGACGCGGCCTTCGAGGTCGAGGACGGGGCCGCCGGAACCGCCCACGGCGGTTTCGGCGTCGTAGATCACCTTGTCCTTCAGCAAGTCGCCGATGCTGCCCTGGGTGGGGAGCGGCCGCACCATGCCGCGCGCGGCGAGGTCATCCAACAGTTGCATCGGGTCGATCGACTCGGTGGCCGCCAGCTCGTCCGCCAGCGCGTCCTCGGACTTGGCGATGAGCGCGCTCAGTCCGGACGGATAGCCCAGCAGCACGACGCGGCGGCCCACGGCCACCTCGTCCGGCGCGGCGAGGGGCAAGGAGTCGGGAAGCGGGCCGCCGGGCAGGAACCCCAGGACCGCCACGTCGGCGTGCGGGGAGACGCGCGTCCGCTCGGGGAGGAATTGCACGGGCGTCGCGCTGCCCGGGAAATAGGCGCGCAGGTAGAGCAGGCGCGGCGTGTACCCCCCTTCCAACAGGGGCGCCGCCGCCTCGCTGCGCCACCAGGGCTCCGCGATGTGGCGGCTCGTCACGACCCGCCCGTCCGCTGCGGCGAGGAACCCGGTTCCCGTGTAGTCGATCTGGAAGAGCCGGCCCTCGCCGTCGAGAGTCAACGGGAGCTTGTCCTCCTCCACCTGGAGCGTGGCGGCGGTCTCCGCCTCGATGTGACGCAGGAAGTGCCACTCGCCGTCGCGCTCGCGGCCGAAGGCGAGCGAGCCCTGGATGACGCAGACCGACTTGCCCAGCCGGGTGATGATCCGTCCCACCGCCTCGTCCATCGACTCCAGGCGGCGCGCGGCGGCCACGGCCGCGGCGATCTCCGGGTTGCGACCCACGCTTCGCTCCACCTCGGACCCGAGTCGCGCCAGGACCGTCGTCTCGACCGCAGCCATGGCGCGCTGCACCTCGCCGACGCGCGCCTCGACATCCTGTTTCTTCGCGGAACGGATCTCGAGGGAGTCGACCGCCGCCGAGAGCGAAGCGATCCGGCGGTCGCGCGCCTGGAGCGCCGCCTCCTGCCGCCCCGTCTCCTCATCCATGCGCCCGCGCAGATGCAGCGCGTAGGTCGCGCCGAGGAGGATCGCCGCCGTCGCCGCGCCGGCCAGGAACGCGCGCCAGGCGAGGGTTCCGGCGCGGCGCGGGGCGGTGCGCCCCAACTGGATGCGGAGCGAGGTGTCGGAGCCGATCTCGAGGAGATCGCCGTCGGCGAGCAGGGCGGCGCCCGCCGGGCGGTGGTTCAGGCGGAGGGGGGCACGGGGGACGAGGCGCGGGCCCTCCTCCTCCATGAGCACCTGGGCATGGAAGGGCTCCACTCCCGCGGCGCCGTCGACGCAGACCTGGGCGCCCGCCGCCGTCCCGATCTGGATCACGGGCTCGTCGAAGAACTCGCGGGCCCCGCGCCGGGGGCCGGTCAGATGGATGAAGCCCAGCCGCACTCCTCCCGCTATCGGCAGAATGCAGCTCCGGGCCGGCATCCCGATCCAAGACATTGACCCGCAAGGAGTTGGGATCCGGGTCATGCCCCGCGGAAATCGAGCCGTACTCTTCAAGGGGCAGGCTGCCTGCCACCGCGGGTCACGTGCCAGCCGCGGATCTTGGGAGGGTTACATGTCGAGTCATCTAGCGCGGCGGGCCGCGCCCGCTCTGTTTTGCGCGCTGCTCCTCTGCGCCTCGTGCGGGGGCGGGGGCGGCGGAGGCCCGCTCCTCACGACCTTCAACGTGACGAGCGTCAGCCCCAACAGCGTCGTAGGCCTGCTTGGTGGACAGGAGGTGACGATCCATGGCGTCAGCTTCCTCGACGTCCTCTTCACCCAGGTCACGTTCGGCGGATCGGCCGCGAGCGCGCTCACGGTGGTGGACGACTTCACGCTCCGCGCGGTGATCCCCCCGGCCCCCCTGGGCGTCCCCCAGACGGTGAGCGTCTCCGTCTCCACCTTCCAGGCGGGCACCCGCAGCCTCGCCAACGCCTTCACCTACATGGACACGCCGGCGCTGGCGAACATTTCGCCCGCCCTCTTCACGCCCACGGGCGCCGAGGATTTCACGATCAACGCCACGAGCTTCGGCCTCTCCGGCCCGGGCACCGTGCAGGTGAGTTTCGCCGGCATCGGGAGCGTGCCCGGCCTCCTCTCCGCGGACGGCAGCAGCATCACGGGACGCGCGCCGCTCGCTCCGGGCGCACCGCCCGCCGGGCCTCTGGCCGTGACGGTCACGCCTGGGGTCGGCCCCGTGCTCGACGTCCTCAATCCGGTCGCCTATTCCTGGTCGGCGCCCCTCTTCGTGCCGGTGCCCTTCCAGGCCATCGGCGGCGCTTCGCGCCCGATGCGGCTGGCGGACGGCCACGCTCTCCTCTGCTTCCCCGGCGCGAACGGGATCTGGGGCGATGCCGACGACGAGGTCGTGCTGCTCTCCGGCCCGCCCTCCACCCCGGCGGCGCAGGCTCTCCGCCGGCCCACCAACATCCCGGTCGGGTTCCTGAGCGCCCTCAATTCCATTCCGGCCGTGCTCGACGGGGACACCGCCTGCGTCTACTCCGTCGGGCCGGACGGCGCGGCCGCGACGGCGGACGACCGCGCCGTGCTCCTGGACACGCTGATCAGCGGGCCGGTCATCGCCGATCTGCCGCCCTTCGTCCTGAATACCGCCCCCGTCGCTGCGCTCGGGCCGGATCTCGTCGCCTTCGGCGCCGCCGGGGCGGATGGCCTCCTGGGCACCGCGGACGACGTCGTGGTCGCGATGCAGCTCGTCGGCACGGCGCCCATCATCGGAGGGATGACCGTGGTCGGGCCGCTCGACCGGACGGGCCCCGGCTCGTGCTCCATCCCGCAGTCGGCGGATGGCACCTCGATGTTTCTCGTCACCGCCGGAGGAAACGCCCTGCCGGGGGACGCCGACGACGTGATGGTCCTCGTCTCCCCGCTCCCGTGGCTCGCGGCCACGCCGGGCCACTTCGCGCCTGCGCCGTCGCCCACCCAGCGCGCGATCGTGCTCTCGGCCACCCGGGCGATCGTGCCCTCCGCCGGGCCCAACGGCGTTCCCGGCACCGCGGACGACACCCTCGAGGTCTACACCTTCGCGGGCGGCGCCTTGGCTCGGACCTCCCGCCCCCTCGGGCTCCCCCTGGGAATGGGCGCGCTGCGCCACGCCGTGCGACTCGGCGGCGCGGGGGTCGTTCTCGCCAGCTCCGGGCCGGATGCGACCGCCGGAAACCTGGACGACCGCGTCCTTATCTATGTCGACGCGGCGACGTCGGCTTCGTTGAGCGTCGCCGCCCCTGGGTTGCCGCTCCTCGCGGGGCTGGAGTCGAGTGAGGTGGTCATGATCGGCCCGGGCATCGATCTCGTCGGAGGGGGCGGGGACGATGAGGCGCGCAGGATCGCCGCGGACGGCGCCACGACCTCCTTTGCGACGGTACCCTTCTTCACCCAGGCGGGCCTCCCCGCCGCTGACGGCTCCCGCGTCTTCGCCGTCGGCCCCGGCCTCGATCGCGCCTACGGCACCGGGGACGAGGAGCTCCTGGTTTTCTCGGTGCGCGCCTTGGGGGCTTCGCGGGATGCGACGGCCCTCCCCCTGGGCCTCCCGTTCCAGCGGCTCGGGGCGGGGCAGCCCGTGGTGCCCGTCGGCGCGACCTGGGGGCTGGTGCAGGCTCCCGGCCCGGACGGCAACTTCGGTACTGCCGATGATGCCTATGTGCTCGCCCGCTACTAGACTGGTGGGGGGGTATCTGACGAAATCCCACAAGATTTTGTGGAATTCCTCTTGACGGCGCGGGAGCCCCCGGTACCCTTGCCTGCGCTGAAGAGGCTCTAGGTGTGCGGGTTCCCCGGTGCTCCTGCACCGCTCTCAAACAAGACGAATGGTTCCAGCCCGAGGCGCTCGGGCGTGGCAACGTGGGACGAATCCACTCGGAGCAACGGAGGCGGCGATCCTCCCTACGCCCTCTTGAATCCTTCTGTTTGTCGCCGTCATCCTCGACTCCCTGCCGGCCTGGTTCTTCTCTTCGCCGTCTCGCTTGCCCCCCGGCGCCCGGGCGGTTCCTTTCCGGTTGTTACGGATAGGGGCGCCGCCCGAAAGCGGTCGATCGACTTCGAGATCGCAGGCGTCCTTGGATGACTCGCGCAGGGGCGGCGGTACGGATGTGATCACGCACAGAGAGAAAACGGTCGCCGCGGTGACGCGCGAGACCCTCGCGCAGCGTGCCGCGGCGCGTACGGGCTTGAGCGAAGAGACGGCCATCGCCGTCGTCGCCGCCTTCCTCGACACGCTCAAGGAGTCGCTTCTGTGCGGCGAGCGCGTCGATCTGGGCGGCCTCCTCGATCTGGGCGTGGTGGTGGAGCCCGCGCGCATCCGCCGCGACGAAGGCGGCCGTTTCGCCGAGATCGCGCCGGCGCGCACGCGCCTGGACGTCCATGCCATCGGCGAGCTGCGCGATCGCCTCGCGACGCAGCGCATCGCGGCCATCCTCCTCGTGATGCCGCGCCAGGGGACCTTCGCGGAGATCCTCGCGGAGCACTTCAGCAAGCTGGGCTGGCAGGTGCAGCGCGCCGAGTCGATGGGCGCCTGCGAGGCGCTCCTCGAGGGCGCCCGACCCTATCTGCTCGTCTGCGACCACACGCTCCCCGAGCGCGACGACCTCGTCGCGCGCATCAAGGGCTCCTGGCGCACCAACCCGGTGCCGGTGGTCACCCTCCACACGCGCGTCGAGAATCTCGACCATCCGGTCCGGCTGATCGTTCTGAGCGACATGGCCGTTTGCGAACCGATCGCCGTGCATCCCTTCCTCCGTTCCGTGGACCAGGTCCTGGCCCGCTCGAGCGAGGAGGGGGCGATCTTCGAGCGCCAGCTCCACCTCCGGCTTCCCGCCCAGGAGAGCGAGATCCTGCGCGCCTTCGACCTCGGCGACGCCTTCTTCAAGGACGCCGGGTTCCGGGGGGATCCCTTGGTGGGCCTCACGACCGCCTTCCGCGAGGCGGTGCGCAACGCCGAGATCCACGGCTCGCGGGAGGACCCGCAGCTCGCCATCGACATCGAGATGCTGCTCGACGCCGAGCGCATCACCGTGGTGGTGACCGACGAGGGCGAGGGGTTCGATCACGCGGGCTACCGCGAGTCGAGCGGCGCCGACCCGCCGGTTTAGGTGGCGCGCCAGCCCCACCACTCCGGGGGGGTGGGGGGGGGCGGCCGCGACCGCCTGGAGCGCGGCGCGGACCGGCAGGACTACAACCACCCCCGGCA
>JBQTIG010000091.1:0-32066 GCA_052388375.1 Planctomycetaceae bacterium
GCGAGCGGGCCGAGCGCGAGCCGCGACGACGAAGCCGTATTGGAGAACTACGGCGATGGAGGAGAGGCGAAGCGATCGGCCCGCGCAGCCGGCCGAATGTAGCCGGGATTGCGGATAGGCTCTAAGCCAGGGGCGCGAGTGCGGGTCCGGAGCTGCGGAACTACCGGTCCCATCGTCCTGCTCCTCCGGCTCCTCCACGGAGGCGCCGGCGCGCCCGGCACGCCGGCTGCGCGGGGATCCGCGACTCGCTCCTGCCCCGCCTCGCCTTCCCCCAGTGGGAGCGGTGCGGGCACTACCCCTGGCTGGAGCGCGAAGCGGCGGCGGACCTCTTCCTGCGTCTCCGCGCCTACCTCGGAGCTTCCGGCTCCCCGGCGTAGAACCAGCGCGCCAGCGTCTCCAGCTCCTCCGGCGTCGGCTTGAGCCGCGCGGGGCTGTAGCGCATCCCGGTCGCATCCCAGAACGCGATCGGGTCGGCCACCTTCTTGCGAAAGTAATGCTCCGTGTAGAGCTCCGCGAATCCCTCGCGATCGAGAGGGGGGCCGCTCTCCCCGCCCCCCTCCTCGCCATCGATGATGTGACAGCCCGCGCACTTGAATCTGAGCATCACCTCCCGCGCCCGCTCCTCCAGATCGCCATCTTCCAGCCCAGCCGGCAGGTCCGGGGCCGCGGGTTCCGCCGGCTCCTGTGCAAGCGCCTTGTAGGTGAGGTGTCCCATCCAGCTGACGACAAGGGCGACGGCGAGCACCTCGAGCTTGCGCGTGTGCGGGGAGCGTCCTCTCCCGATCCAGGGCAGGAGCGCCGCCGCGGCGAGCAGGACCGTGGGCAGGAGGACCGCGGGAAGGAAGGCGCCGCCCGGCCACTCGCGCAGCAGCTGGTTGATCCAGAGGAAGAACCACTCCGGGCGTGCGTCGGGCGATGTGGCGAAGCTCGGGTCGGGGGCGGGGCCGAGCTGCGCGGGAAGGAGGAGGCCCAGGAGGAGGGCCGCGGCGCACGCCGCGATCGCGGCATAGGAGTCCCGCGCGAGCGAGCGCTCGCGCGCTTCCGGCGTGGGCGGCGCGCGCTCGTCGTAGGGCCCGGCGGGCCCGAGCCGCGCGCGCAGGAGGAGAAAGCCCGCCGTGAATCCGAAGAGCGCGAGAGGAAGCAGGTGCGCGTGAACCGCGTAGAGCCGAACGAGGGTGGCGCTCGAGACCACGTCGCCGCCGAGGATCCACGCGCGGAGCGGCGCTCCGAGGAGCGGGATCGAGCCGGCCACCCCCGCCATCACCTGGATCCCGGTCAATGCGCGCTCGTCGCCGGCCAGGAGGTAGCCGGTGTAGGCGAACCCGAGGAGCGTAAGGAAGATGCCGAGCCCGCAGAGCCAGAGAAGGTGGCGCGGCGGCCGGTGGCAGCCGTGCCAGAAGAGCCGAAGGCCGTGGAGCGCGCAAAGAACCAGCGCCAACGTGCCGCACCAGTGGTGGGAGGATCGGAGCAGCCGGCCGCCGAGAGCCGCGACGGAGGCGTGCGCCTCCTCCAGCGTGGGCGCGTAGAAGAACGCGAGCAGAAGGCCGCCCAGAAGACCCATTGCGGCGACGGCGAGGGCCATGATCCCGAAGCAGGGCCAGCGGTCGGGGTTCGGGCCCGGAACGCGTCGCGGCCTGTCGGTCACGACTTGACCTCGACGCGGCCGTCCACCACCCGCGCCTCCAGCCGGTCGAGGGGGCGCGTGACCGGCCCGCGCAGCGGCGCGCCGTCCAGGCCGAAGGCGCCGCCGTGGCAGGGGCAGCGGAACTCGCCTCCCTGGGGACGCACGCGGCAGCCTAGATGCGTGCACTCCGCGCGGAACGCCGCGACGCCGTCGCCGCGCCGCACCAGGAACCCCTGCGCCTTGCTCGTGCGCCATCCTGCGCGCACGTCGAACGCGAAGGGGACCGGCGCGCCTTCCTGCAGGGCGTCGAGCCGCGCGACCCCGCGCCATCCGCCCGCGCGCCTGCCGCGCGCGCCGAAAAGCATCTCGACCAGCGGGGCGACGACGCCGAAGAGGATCGCGGCGAGGCCGGCCAGCCCGAGCGGCTGGCGCAGGAACCGTCGCCGGGGGACGCGCTCCTCCACGCGTCAGACCGGGACGAAGCCCGCCTCCCGCGCGACGAGGCGCTGCCGGGTGAGCCGCACCTCCCCCGCGGGGCCGCCGACCACGCGCCCGATGACCTGCGGGATGGAGCCGTGCTTGCGCGCGATGCGGCAGGCCGCGTCGACGTCCCGTTCTTCCAGCACGAGGCAGAACCCGACGCCCATGTTGAAGGTGCGGTACATCTCGGCCCACTCCACGCCGCCGCACTCGCGGATCAGGTCGAAAATGGGGGGGTGGGGGGGCAGCGCATCGAGCTCCCAGGCCACCGGCGCCTGCACCCGCGGCAGGTTCAAGAGCCCGTCGCCGGTGATGTGGAGCATCGCCTTGATCCCGAGGCCGCTCTGGAGCATCTCCACGATCTCGCGCACGTAGATGCGGGTCGGCACCAGCAGCTCCTCGCCCACGGTTCGGCCCAGCTCCTGCACGCGGCTCGCGACGGAGAGCTTGCCGGACGAAAAGAGCGCGCGCCGCGCGAGGCTGAAGCCGTTGCTGTGCAGACCGGTGCTGGCGAGGCCCACCACCAGCTGCCCCGGGGCGACGCCCCGGCCTGTGTTGATCTTGTCGATCTCCACGAGGCCGATGGCGGTGCCCGCCAGGTCGAGCCCCTTGCCCGGCGCCTTGCCGCGGATGATCTCGGGCAGCTGCGCCGTCTCCCCGCCGGGAATCGAGATGTTGGCCTGCCGTGCCCCTTCGAGCAGACCACGCGCCACCTGTTCCAGGACGCCCGGGTTGAGCCGCTCCAGGGCGATGTAGTCCACCATGCAGATCGGCTCCGCCCCGACGCAGATGAGGTCGTTGACGTTCATCGCGACGCAGTCGATGCCGATGGTGTCGAGCTTGCCCATCTCCTCGGCCACGAGCAGCTTGGAGCCGACGCCGTCGGTGGTGATGGCCACCGCGAGCCGGTCGGTGACGCGCACCGCGCTGGCGTAGTAGCCGTGCTCGAGGAGGGAGGCGCCCAGCCCCTTCCGGAAGGTGAGGGAGGCGGCAAGCACGCGGCCCAGAGCCGCCTTCTCGCCGTCGGCGGTCTCCGCGTCGACGCCGGCGGCGCCGTAGGTGAGGCCGGTCATGCGGTCCTGTGTACCCCCCCCGCGCGGCATCGTCAATCGCCGCGTGGGGCGTGGGGCGCCGCGCGCCTCGGCGCGCGGCGCGGAGCGCGTGGCGGCAGCGCATAGGAATCGAAGTTGGCCCCCGCGCGCGGAGCCCTGCACCCGGGCGCGGTGCCGACGGTCTCAGCGGCCCCGGACCGTCTCCCGCGTCCCACCCGAAGCGTACCTTTGGCGTACCCGGCGAGGCCCGCGGTTCCATGCTGCACATCGTGCTGCACATGATCGAGGGGTGGGGGGGCCATGACCCCATCGAGGGCGGGGGGGTCCTCGAGTTGATCCCCCTCGTTCCGGGTTCGCGCCTCGTCAGGATGGGTGGGGCGATCGTTCCGGTCCGCTGGACCTCGCGCGGGACGTGCGGATTTTCGACCCCGCGGCGCCATAGGATGTCTCGCTCCGCGAGCGAGCATGACCTTCCGGCCGCACCAACTCTTCGGCTCCCTGGGCGAGTGTTTCGCCCACCTGCGCGAGGAGTTTCCGGACCGAACGACGAAGCACTCGATCGTGGTCGAGAACGGCCTGTGCCACGCCGTCGAACCCGACGATGCCCGCCACCTGTTTCGCGGCGAAAACGCCGCATACCCCGTCACGAGCCCGCTCCTCGACCGGCTGCGTGCTGGCCAGCTCGACCCCGAGACGCTCGCGGAGGTCGAGCGAACCCGCGACGCCTTGGAGGCGAGACTCGCCGATTGGTTGCGCAGTGGGCAGGACGCTCCCGACCCTCTCCACTGCCGTTCGTACCTGCGGCACTACGGGTTCCCCACCGAGCATCTCGACCTCACATGCTCGCTCAAGGTGGCCGCCTACTTCTCCGCCTGGCACGGACCGCGGACGCTGCGGATCTCGGACGAAGGCACGGGAATTGTCTGCGTCGCGAGCGCGGAGACGCTCCGGCGAAACGGCGTGCTCGAGGACATCCGCGATCACCCGTATGCGCTGCGCCCGCGGCAGCAGCACGCCTACACATTCCGCTCGGAACGGTACCCGGACCTGAAGGCCGCCGAGGCCATCGCGAAGCTGGACCTGCGGTGGTTTGCGTTCCGCGTTACGACCGACGATCGACTTCGGTTTGGGTCGATGACATACCTCTTGGAAACACACACCGACCACGTGGGCTCTTGGCTCTGCACGGCGATGCACGCGCACGTCAAGGAGTTCGGGCCGCTGGGGCGGCCCGCGGCGGAATGGATCGCCGAGAGAATCCCTCCCCTCCCGATGACCATGAAACCCGCCGGTTTAGCGCCGGACGGGCGCGCCGTGTTTGAGGGCGTCACACCCGGTGAGGCGGGTTTCGTCTACATCGACGCCGATGTGCGGAGGGCGAACGCGGAGGTCTGGTCTGGGGACGGACCGCTCACCTGTTGATGCCGCCGTCCCTGGCTACGGCGGAACGTAGTCGTCGAGTCGCTCGGCCTCCAGCTCGAACGGGTTCGCGGCGAGAGGGTAGTAGCGCCACGTCCTCCCGGCGCACAGTGCGAGATCCACCACCGCCCCCTCTTGCCGGAGCCGCGCGGCGCACGCCTGGAGGTGTCCGCCGCTCGTCAAGACGTCGTCGAGGAGCACGCACTTCCTCCCCCTCACCGACTCGGCGCACGCGAGGTGAGGGTAGAGGATCGCCGCCCGTCGCGGTCCCCCTTCGTGCGCGGGGGGCACCTCGCGAGTCCAACGCAGGCAGTCCCGAACCTCGGCGCCGCTCCCCGCGTGCTTCGCGACGGCCTCGGCGAGGACGACCGCCGCGCCGCGAGCGGGCGCGGTGACCGTTGAGTTGCTCGACGGAACGGGAACGAGCATGCACGGCTCCCGGGCGAGAGCGGGCGCGCGTTGCTCGGCAGCCCAACGTCCGAAGAGATCGACCGCGACGCGCCTGCGACTCTGGTCCACGCGGTGGAGCTTCCCCCCGTAGGGAATGGTCGCGTACCCGTTCACCGGCTTCCCTTTCACCGCGTCCACGAACTTCTTCGCGTCGTAGCCTGCCCCGCGCCACTCTTCGTCCCCGATCCACTCGTCGCTCTCCGGAGTGATCGTGAGGTAAGCGGCGAAGCACTCGACCGTGACGGGCACCGGCCCTACCCAAGCACGCGCAGAATGTCGCCGGTTGTCGAGAACACCCGCGTCCGCTCGTAGCCCACGAACTTCGCGGGCCACGCGAGCGTCCGGTCAACCGTGACCGACTGCGCGATGAAGAGCCACCGATCGAGCCGAAGGCACTCGGCGGCTTGGTGAAGCGTCCCCGCGGTGTCGCCCGCCTCGACGATCGCGGTCCCGTCGCACAGCGCTGCCATGAGGCGGTTCCGGCGGGGGAAGTTGGACTTCGAGACGGGGGAGCCCACGGGGAACTGGGAGACCAGGAGGTGCTCCCGGTAGATTGCCTCCTGGAGCGGGCCGTTCTCGGAAGGGTACGCGCGGTCGAGCGGCGTGCCGATGACCGCGATCACCCGACCCCCGGCGTCGAGCGCCGCCGTGAGGGCTTCGGTGTCCACGCCTTCGGCGAGTCCCGAGACCACCACGATCCCGGCCTCAGCCAACTCCCTCGCGAGGCGACGGGCTCGCGCCGCGCCGCTCGGCGTCGCCTTGCGCGTTCCGACGACGGCAACGCATCGCCCCCGCACGAGCGTCGCGTCCCCCGAGTACCAGAGGGCCTGCCCGTCCTCCTCTTGGTCGGCGCCGAAGAGCTGGGCCTTCTTCGCAGGGAGCTTCCGCACTCCCTCCAGCAACGCAGCGAGGGAGGTGCGACGCACGTCGGTCGGCGGAATGTAGGCCCGCTCGGGTGACCGTCGCGCGCGCGCCATGTAGGGCGGCATCATCGGCACTGCTCAACTCGAAGTCTACTTCCCTCCCCTGACAGCCGGGGTGACACGCTTGCCACCCTCCAGGACTCGGCCTTCCCTCCGCGGCGGCTCTCGGCGATAACGTCCCCCCGCAGCGCATGGGGGACCACGGACGGGGCTTTCTCGCGGACCTGGAGTCGAGGCCGGTAACCCTCCAGGGGGCGGACGAACTCCGCCCGCTCGGCCTCCTCCTCGGCCAAGGGCGCTGGCAACTCGAAGTGGTGGCGCTCGCCGCCGACGCGCGTCCGACCGCCGCGCGGCTCCGCGCCCTCTGGAAGCAGCGGTCCGCAGGTCGGCCCAACCCGCTCCTAGTCGTGGCGCTGGAGGGCGACGCCGCCTACGTCTGCGGACCCGTCGGCGACGACCCCGATCCCGACCGAGCGTACGGCCTGATGGGGGAGGGAAGCGTACCTTTGGCGTACCCGAGCCTTCGCGAGCGCCTTCGGGGAAGGGCAACAGCCCGCTCTCTTCCGGGCTTTTCGTGTCCGAACGAGTGGCGGCAGCGCATAGGAATCGAACCTACCTACCGGGCGTAGCCCGGCACAACGGATTTGAAGTCCGAGGCGGTCACCAGACCTGCATCCGCTGCCGTGAGGAGAATCGCGAACGCGCCAGTGTAGGCGGCCTGCGCGCTGACGCAAGGGCCGCGCAGCGGCAGCTCAGACCCGCGCGTGGACGATGGGCGCGCCGGCCGCGGCCGCGAGCTCTTCCAACCGCTTCCGGATCGCTTCGGCGCTGTCCATCTCCAGGAGCTGATGGGTCGCCCTCCGCGCCTCCTTGACCCGGATCGACGCGAGCACCGCGCGCAGGAGCGGGATGCGCGGAATGTGCACGCTCAATCGGTCGACCCCGAGCCCCACCCAGAGGGTGGCGAAGAGCGGGTCGCTGGCCATGCCCCCGCAGACGCCGACCGGCTTCCCGGCGCCCCGGCCGGCGCGGCAGACCGCGTCGATGGCGCGCAGGACCGCGGGGTCGCAGTGGTCGAAGTAGCGGGTGACTCGCGCGTTCGTGCGGTCCACGCCGAGCAGGTGCTGGGTCAGGTCGTTGGTTCCCACGGAGAGGAAGTCCGCCTCCTCGGCCAGCTCCCTCACCTGGAGCAGCGCGGAGGGGACCTCGATCATGGCGCCCAGCGGCGGGAGGCGGCGCCGCACGTCGAGGAGCCGCTCGCGGATGGCGCGCATGTCCTTCACGCTCGAAACCATCGGGACCAGGATGCTGCCGTGCGTGCCTTTCAGGGCGCGGAGCACCGCGCGGATCTGGGGGCCGAGGATCTCCGGATGGTCGAGGAGGATGCGGAGCGATCGGTAGCCGAGAAACGGATTGGGCTCGATCGCGCCTCCGAGCGCGGGCAGGAGCTTGTCGCCGCCCGCGTCGAGGAGGCGGAAGGTGACCGGCTGCGGCGCCATCTCCTCGACGATGCGCCGATAGAGCAGGGCCTGGTCCTCCTCGCTGGGAAGATCGGGGCGCAGCAGGAAGGCGAACTCCGTGCGGTAGAGCCCGATGCCGTCGGCGCCGTTCGCCCGGGCCCGCAGCGCGTCGCCCCAGAGGTTCACGTTGGCCTCGATGCGGATGCGGCTCCTGCGGCGCCCCTTGGGGAGCTTCGGGAGCGGCGCCGACTCGGCGCGCTCCAGTTCGCGCAAGAGGGCGTCGGGGGGATCGAGGAGCACCTCGCCCGTCGAGGCGTCCACGAGCGCGCGCTCGCCGTCGGCAACCTGGTCGACGAAGTCCCCGAGGCCCACCACGAGGGGGAGATCGAGGGAGCGCGCGAGCAGGGCGGCGTGCGACGTGGCGCCGCCGCCCCCCGACAGGACCGCCGTCACCCCTTCGGCGCTCAGCGAGACGAGCCGCGACGGCGTGAGCAGGGGGAGCACCGCGATGCGGCCGCGCAGCCCGTCGCTCCCCTCCGGCGCGCCGGCCTGCGCGTGGCGCAGGAGCCGGAACGCCAGGTCCTGCACGTCGGCCGCGCGCTCGCGGAAGTAGACATCCTTCATGGCCGAGAAGCGCTGCAGGAGGTTTTGCATGACGCGCTCGACGGCGTCCCGCGCGCTCGCCCCTTGCTCCACGGCCGCGCGCATCCGTCCCTCGAAGGCGGGGTCCTCCAGGAACATGAGCTGGGCGCTGAAGACCAGCGCCGCCTCGTCGGCGTTGCGCTGGCGCAGCCACGCCTGCATGCGCGTCAGTTCCGCGCGGGCGCGGTTGCAGGCGCGGGTGAGGATCGCGGACTCCTGCACGATCGTGCCCGGCCCGTCGGCGGCGCGCGGGGGCGCCGCTCCTAGGCGCAGGATGCGTCCCACGACGACGCCCGAGGAGCAGGGGGTGCCGACGGCGCGCCGCGCGCCGGGGCTTGCCGCGAGGGGAACGGGGACCGTCTCCTCCCGGGAGAGGATCGCCAGGAGCCGCGCGTTGTCCACGACCGGCGCGATCTGGGAGGCGATGGCCTGGAAGGCGCGCACCTCGTCGGTGGTGAAGCTGCGCTGCTCCCGGGTCTGCACGCTCATCGCCCCGATGGGGGAGCCGCGCACCAGGAGGGGGAGGGCGAGGAACGAATTGAACGGATCCTCGCGCGTGCTGGGGATGTAGACGAAGGAGGGATCTTTCTGCACATCCTCCACGATCACCGGCTGCAGCTCCTCGAAGACGCGCCAGGTGACGCCTTGGCCCTTCGCGAGGGTCGCCTGCCCCACGGCCATCGCGCTGAGTCCCTCCGTCGCCGCCAGGGTCAACTGGGTGCCGCGGGCGTCCAGGAGCCAGATCGAGCAGACGTCGGTGCGCATCCGCTCCGCCACGAGGCGCACGACCCGGTCCAAGACATCCTGGAGCGAGCGCGCCTCGCCCACGATCCCGGCGATCTCGTTGAGGAGCAGGAGGTGCGAGGAGGGCTTGGCCGCCTCGCGGGGGGGCTCGGGGTTCGTCATCGGTCGATGTTGATCAGGACGGGACGCAGCTTGGGGGCGTCGAAGCTGCCGCGGATCCCGACGCCCGGTTCCAGGCGCCGGAGGATCGGGATGTTGAGCGGGGTGTCGATGTGGATCACGAGGTCCAGCGAGCCGTCGAGCCCGGTGCTGCCGCGCACGGCCAGCGCCAGCGGCCGCCCCTGGATCCGGAGCGGCTTGGGGGTCACGCGCCCGTCCGCCACTTCGTACTCCACCACAAGAGTATCGAACTCCAGGGGCGCGCCCAGGAGCGCCTTTCCGAAGTGCCCCCCGATCAGCGGCAGGAGCAGCGAACCGCGGGCCACCACCTTGGAGAGTTCGACGCGGCCGGAGCCGGTGAGGGTGCGGCGGAAATCGTCGAGGGCGGTCCCGCGGCCCGCGGCGGAGAGCGTCCCGCGGGCGACCCCTTCCAGGCTGCGCTCCTGCCGCTCGCCCGAGCGGAGCCTCAAGACCGGCACGATGATCCCGAGGGGGTTGCCCAGCCGCGCGTCGAGTCGGACGCCGGCGATCTTCATCTCCTGCTTCCAGGCCATCGTGGCGAGGTTGAGGGTTCCGGAGCCGGTGACATCCCCGCCGTTCACCTTGGAGCGCAGTTCCGCGATGGTGACCTCGTCGCCGGCGAATTCCACCTGGGCGCTCCCGGCGGTCCAGTCCAGGGAGGGGGTGCGCACCTTCTTGAACGACATCTGCCCGGTGCCGGTCCAGGGCCCCTCCTCGCGGCGCGCCTGGATCGTGGCGCGCACCGCCTCGATCGGCAACGCGTCGAGGGCCACCTCCTCGGCGCGCAACGTCGACCACGCGGCGAGGGGCGGCTGCGCGCTCCCCGCGGGCCAGCGCATCCCCGAGGACTGGTCCAGCTCGATGCCTCGCGCGTGCAGCGTGCGGTAGCGCGCTTCCTCGATCCGAGCGTGGAGAGAGACCGTGGCGGAGGGCTCGGGGACGCCGCCGAGGATCCATTCTCCCGCGAAGGTCCCCTCCGCGCCGAGGACAAGGAGATCCGGCGATCGCAGCGCATCGGCGCGGAAGGTGCCCTCCTCGAGGGCGAGGCGCGCACTCTCGCCCTGGAGCGGACCGGAGAGCCTGCCCTCGAAGCGCAACTCCCCCTCCGAGGACCAACCCGGTAGCAGCGCGGGGAACGCGCGCACCACCGGGAGGAAGGTGAAGCGCAGCACGCCGCGCCGCGCGCCCTCGGCCCCCGTGATCTCGCCGACGAGCGAACCCTTGCCCTGCGCCGCTTCGAACTCGCACCGGCGCACCAGGATGCGGCCGGGTTCGCTCGCGGCGTCGATCTCCACGGCCGCCCTGGGCGACGCGACGGGCCTGCCGTTCACGGTCAACTCCAGATCGCTCAGCGAGAGCCGGCCTCGCAGCGTGATCCCGGACGCGAGGGAACAGTCGCCCTCGTAGCGCGCGCCTCCCCGGGGCTCGAACCGTGCCAGCTCCGGCAGGGGATGCAGCGCGAGCAGGCTCGGCAGCGGCGCCTCGAGCACGAGGGCGGTGACGGCGACATCCTCTCCCCGCAGGGTGAACCCACCGAACGCGGCGGTGACCCCCAGGTCGGGAAGCGCGAGGTTCGACGACGCCGCCTCCCACCCCTGGGGGGTCTGCTCCGCCTGGAGGAGCCCCGAGAGCCGCTGGTCCGAAAAGCCGTTCTCCCCAAGACGCAGCGTGAGCCGCGCCGCCTCGGGCGCGGCCGTGACGCTCGAGAGCCCGCCGCGCCGGGTGGCACGGCCGGAAACCTTGCAGTCGCCCCCCATCACGAGATCCGCCGGGAGCAGTCCGGCGGGAATCGCGGCGCGCAACGCCGCGAGATCCCCACACGAGAGCTCGAACCGAGCGGTGGCCTCGTCCGGGGTACGGTAGGAGAGATCCGTCGCCGCAAGGAGGAAGGCGTCGCCCTCCGCGCTCGCGCTTCCGGTCCACGCCTCGTTCTCCCGGCGCAGGGTGAACGCGAGAGAGAGCGCATCCTGCGTAAGGGGGGCCTCGCCCAGGAGCGGCCCCTGCACGGAGAGGCCCGAGACCCCCGCCCTGCCTTCCAAGGTCACGCCCTTCGGGCCCTGCGCGGCCCTCGCATCCACCGAGAGACGGCCGCGCAGGTCCGAGAGCCCCGCAATGCGGAGCGCCCTCAAGAGCAGCGGGCTCAGCTCCACCGATCCGGTGAGGGCCCCCTCCGCGTCGCGAAAGGTCCGGTCCGAGATCCCGGCGACCCTGCCGTGGAAGAGGAGATCGTCCAGACGCCCCTCCTCCACCCGGAGCGTGTCGCCCGCCGCGTCCAGGCTCGCCTCCACCGTCACGAGGAGCTGATCCTGCCGGACTTCCGGCGTGCCCCACCCCTCGGCGAGGAGTCCCTCGATCGAGAGCCGCCCCCGCACCGTGAGCGCACCCTCCTCGTCGCGCACGAGGGAGAGTCCGCTCAGCGCCGCCTTGCCCTCCAAGGCTGCGTCCTCCGGCGCCCGCAGGAAGGGGCGCGCCATCTCCAGGAGTTGGGCGAGATCGGCCCGCGCCTCCCCCCGCAGCGCGAATCCGCGCCGGCCCTTCCAGGCGACCACGCCGTTCACGTCGGCGTGCAGGGACCCCTCGGCGCGCGACGAGGTCGCGTCGGCGACCAGCCGCTCCACCTCCGCCTTCGCGTCGCGCGGGAAGAGCTTGGCCCGAACCGTCGCGTCCAGATCGTCGAGCGGTCGTCCGCGCAAACGCAGCCCGCGCGTCCGGAGGGTCCCGTCCAAAGCGATGGAGTTCGCCTCCGCCGTGGCCCGAAGATCGAACCGCGCGATTCCCGCGTCCGCCTCGTAGCCGAGAGCGGGGCCGAGCAGCGCCATGGGCGCCTCGCCCTCGGCGTGGAACGAGAGCAACCCGCCGCCGGTCTCGACCGGCAGGCTCCCGCTCGCTTGCAGGCGCATCTCCCCGGAAGCGGTCGAGATCTCGAGGGAGTCCACCGCGAGGACACCTGTCTGCAGGCGTGCGGCCCCCGCGATGCGCACCCACTCCTCCCTCACCTCGCCGAGTTCCTCCGCCCCCGCGACGAACTCGCGTATCGTGACGGACAGCCGGATCCCGCCCCCCGCCCCCCCCTCAAGGCTCCCCTCCGCCACGCCCGCGAGGCGCGAACCGAGCAGGGGCTCCAGGGCGCCAAGATCGAACCCCGCGGCGGCGAGTTCGCCGGAGAGCCCGGCCTTCTCCAAGCGGAGCGCTGCGCGGATCGATCCGCCCTTCCCGTCGACGAGAAGCCGCGCCGTACAGCGCAGCGACGGGGGACCGTCCCCCAGGCTTCCCGCGAACTCCAGATCCTCCAGCGCGAAGAGGAGGGAGCCCTCGCCCGCGGGGAGCACGGCGGGGTCTTCGACGAAGGGGTCGATGGGGGGCAGGTCGCGGCGGGGGAGCGGGCGGCGCATCCGCACGCGGCACTCGCGCAGCTCGATCTTCAGGGGGGGGGCGGGGGGGGCGTCCGGCGGGCGCGGCGCGGGGCTGAGCAGGCGAGACTGGAGGTCGTCGAAGTTGGTGCCCCCGCCCGCGGATTCCTCGAGTTCCACGGTGGCGCCCCGGACCACGAGCTCCACTCCGCCGCCGCCGAAGAGGAGCGCGAGCAGGCTGCTCTCCACGCGCACCTCCGGCGCCTCCAGCAGGTGCGTCGCCGCATAGCCGCCATCGAGGTTGGAGACGCGGAGCCCGCGCAGCACGATGCCGCTGAACCATCCCGCGTCGAGGGAGGCGAGCGCGACCGGGCGGCCCAGCGCCGCGCCGACCTCCCGCTCCACGATCCGGCGCACGAAGGCAAGGCGGGTGGCGAAGGGGGCAGCCAGAACGAGCGCGAGAAGGCACGCCAGCCCCAGGAGGAGGGTGCGGCGCAGGCGCCGCCGTGCGCCGGGAAGGCTCAAGCGGGCCAATCTACCACCCGGCTGACGGATCGGCGGAGGCGCTCCCTCATGGTAGAAGCAGCACGCGGACCATGGCGCACTTCCTCGTCGAGCTCGTCCTCGTGCTGAGCGTCTCCCTGGCGGCCGTCTACGGCCTGCGGCGCGTCGGTCTGCCGCCGGTGGTCGGCTTTCTTCTCGCCGGGGTGCTGATCGGACCGGGCGGGCTCGGCCTCGTGAAGGACCTGCACAACATCGAGCGGATGGCGGAGATCGGCGTCGTCTTCCTGCTCTTCGGGATCGGGCTCCACTTCTCGCTTCCCGATCTCATGCGGATGAAGGGGCTGGTCTTCGGGGCGGGAGCGCTGCAGGTGATCGTCACGATGGCCGCGGCGTTCGGCCTCGGACGGTTGATCGGCCTCGCGCCGGCGCACTGCGTCTTCCTGGGCGCGCTCATCGCGCTCAGCTCGAGCGCCATCGTCCTCAAACTGCTCCAGGAGCGGGGGGAGACCTCCTCGGTGCACGGGCGGCTCGTCGTCGGGATCGCCATCTTCCAGGACCTGGCGGTCGTCCCCATCTCGCTGCTCACGCCTCTGCTCGGCTCGGGGACGGAGGCGTCGTTGGGAGACGCCGCGCTGGCGCTGAGCAAGTCGATCGGGATGGTCCTGGTGATCCTCGCCGCCGCCCGCTACCTCTTCCCCTGGGTCCTGGAGCGCGCGGTGCGGACGCGCCTGCGCGAGGTCTTCACGCTCACGATCTTCCTGGGCGTGCTCGGGACAGCGCTGCTCTCCGCCTGGGCGGGCCTCTCCCTCGCCCTTGGGGCCTTCCTCGCGGGCATCGTGATCTCCGAATCCGCCTACTCCCAGCAGATCCTCGCCGAGATCGCGCCGATCAAGGACTCCCTCAGCAGCCTCTTCTTCGTTTCGGTGGGGATGCTCGTCGACGTGCGGGCGTGGTTCGCCGACCCGCTCACGATCTTCGGCCTCACGGCGCTGGTCCTCGTGCTCAAGCTCACCGTCGTGGGGATGGTCGCGATCCTCGCGGGGTTTCCGCTCCGCGTCGCCATCCTGGCCGGGTTCGCGCTCTCCCAGGTGGGGGAGTTCTCCTTCGTCTTGGCGAGTACCGGGCTCGAGCGCGGCCTTCTGGACGCGGCCATGAATGAGCAGTTCCTCTCCGTTTCTGTGTTGACGATGGCGCTCACCCCGTTCGCCATCCTGCTCGCGCCCAAGGTCGCGGGCCGCGCCGAGCGCGTGGCGTGGCTCGATCGACTCCTGGGCCGCAGCCGGGATCGCGACGCTCCCGCGGAGCCCGAGGCGGAGTTGAACGACCACGTGATCCTCGTGGGCTACGGCGTGAACGGCCGCAACGTCGCCCGCGTGCTGCGCCAGCTCCAGGTGGTCACCGTGGTCATCGAGCTCAACCCCCACACCGTCCGCGAATTGCGCGACGCCGGGGAGCAGGTCCACTTCGGCGACGCGTCGCGAGCCGACGTCCTGACCCACGCGGGGATCGCGCGGGCGCGCGCGCTGGTGCTCGCCATCTCCGATCCCTCGCTGACGCGGCAGAGCGTCGCCGTCGCGCGCGGCCTCAACGCCTCGCTGCGCATCCTGGTGCGCACCCGCTACGTGACCGAGGTCAACGGCCTCTACCGCCTCGGCGCCGACGAGGTGGTGCCCGAGGAGTTCGAGACCTCCCTCGAGCTGGTGGGGAGCGTCCTGCGCGCCTACGGGGCCAGCGCGCAAACGATCCTGCGGCAGCAGCTCGCGATCCGGGAGGAGCGTTACGGCCTGCTCTTGGCCGACGGCATCCCGCGGGAGGCGCGCTCCTCCCTCCACACCCTCCTCTCCAGCGCCGACTTCGAGGACTTCGCCGTGGCGGCCGGGACCCACGCGTGCGGCAGCACCCTGCGCGCCCTCGACCTGCGGGGCCGCACCGGCGCCACGGTTCTGGCCCTGCGGCGCGGCCTGGACGCGATGGCGAACCCCGCCCCCGACTTGCGCCTCGAGCCGGGGGATGAGCTGGTCCTCTTCGGCGGGAAGTCCGAGCTCGAAGCCGCCCGCGCGCTGCTCGCGGCACCGGCCTCGCCCGCGTCATGACGCCGGCACCATTCCGCGCGGAGGGGGGGGCAGCCGGAACCGGTGACGGCGCCGGCTCTCCGGGATCCCTCGCGTCATCGCCCTCGCCTTCGGGTTCGGCAGCCCGTCCCGCAGACCTTACAATCCCGGCGATGCGGCGGACCGTGGGGGTCCTTCTCCTGCTTGCGGCGGCGTGCGCTTCGGCCAGGCGGCCTCCGGTCGGAGAGCGGAGCCTGGGCCCGCCGGTCTTCGACGCAGGCCGGGGTTGGGGGAGCTTCCCGCTCGCCGGGGATGCGATGCCGGAGACCCCCGAGGAGCTCGCCGCCTCGTTGGCGGCCGGGCTCGACGAGCGTCTCGAGCTGCCCGACGGCGCCCGGGTCGTTGAGGTGGAGAAGGGGCGGGAGCCGCGCCTCGAGGCGGTCCGCATCGATGCGACCGGGAGCCGCATCGATCCCGCCTACGTCCCTTCGCGCTTCGCCGCGGAGGCGCTCGTGGAACGGGTCTATGCGGTCGGCTGCGTGGAGTATCGCGCCGATCCCCTCTTTCTCGCGGAGGCGGCGGTCTCGCTGCGTCTTTGGGCGCGTGACGCGACGCTCCTGGGGATGCGCGACCGCAAGGAGCGCCCCTCCCTCGTCCTCGGCGGCGCGGAGGAGGGGGGATTCGAGATCTCGCTCCCGGCGGAAGACCTGAAGCGCGCGTTCCAGGAGGGGCTGCGCCGCCGCGGCGCCAGGCTGCTCGTTTCCGTCGAGTCCTCCGAGCTCACCCTCGCGAGCCCGCACCCGCGCTGCCTCGAGATGGATGCAAAGGTCCGGGCGCGCTGGCTCCTCGTCCGGATGGAGCTCACGATCACCGGCAGGATGGAGGTCGACGAGAACTTCGTCGCCACGTTCACCGACGTGCGCTGCCGCGGGGAGGACGCCGGCGGCAGGCTCATGGCGGGTCTCGTCGACTCGAAGCTTGCGCGCGCAGAGCAGAAGCGCCTGCCGCTGATGGCGTTCCCCGACGGGCGTACGCGGGCGCGTGCCTTCGCGTTCGACCTCTCCGACGGCATCCGGATGAGCGTCGGCTTCGGCAGGGAGGGCGCCCTCTCCCCGCCGGGGAGTCCGGAACGCGGGCGGGGAGTGGCGGGCCCGGCCCCGACGGAGGGGTGAATCCGGGGCCCCAAACCGCTATCGTTCTGCTCGGATGCAGGCTGTGAGAGCGATCCGCTTCTTCCGCGGCCTGACGGCCACGGAGCGCAACTGGCTCAAGGCCGCGGGCCTCGTCGCTGGCTCCGTGCTGCTCTTCTACGGCATCCTGGGCCTGGAGACCGCTTGGGCAGCGCGTCACCGGACCGAGCGGCTCGTCTACCACCCGGTCGAAACATCGATGCGCTGCCTGGCGATCCCGCACTTCCTGATCGCCATCCTCTTCACCGCCACTTCGCGCAAGATGCAGCGCGCTCGGTCGTGGCTCGGCTTTCTCGGCCTCGCCGCCGCGGGCGCGGGGCTCTGCCTGCTCTTCGCGAAAGCCGGCGGCCGCGAAGGGATGATCTCGAAGGCGCTCTTCATCACCTACTTCGCGATCCACGAATTCCGCGATGAGGCCTACTTCTGCGCCGCCAACGGCGATGCGCCGGGGAGCAAGGATGCCCGCCGCCTATCGCCAGGCGTCTTCGTGGCCCCGGTGGCGCTTCTCTGGTTCGCTCTCGGCATCGCAGCCATCGGCGCCGCCTTCGGGATCGGCGGCATGGGCCGCTACACGGGGCCGCTCTTCGGGGAGATGCCCGCGCGCGCCCGCGGGACGCTCGGCCTCCTGCCGATGCTGGCCTTCGCCGGGTGCGCCTGGTGGTTGGTGCGCCGGGCCCGGCGTGTCTACCCCGGCGGCGTGCGAGCGTTCCTCCAGGGGCATCGCCCGATCCTCCGCGTCTTCGCCGGCATCTTCCTGCTGATCCTGATCGACCTCGTCCTCTACGGGAAGATCCGCGCGCTCGTGACCCTGCACGTCACGGCGTGGTACGTCTTCACGGTCCAGATGCTGGACCGGCGCCCCGCGGCAGCATCCGCGCCGCGCACGCTCGGCTGGACGTGGATGCGCACAACCCGCGCGGGATTCGTGTTCCTGCATGTCGGCCTGTTCGTAGCGGTGACGGTCGGCTGCGCCGTCTGGGCGTGGGGGTTCCGCAATGCCCCTTCGCAGCACGCCTTCCGGCTGCTGCTGTCGCGCGAGGCGTTTCCCTACTGGACGATCCTGCACATCACGCTCTCGTTCCTGCCGCGGTAGCCCCGGCTGCCGCTACGCCGCCCCTTCCGTCGCCGCCACGGCGCGGAACAGAGGGACCTTTTCGAGCATCGCCTTCCGGCATCGCTCCGGCGCTTGGGTGAGCAGGTGAGCGAGGAGGCGGCGCGCCTCCGCCGCGTGCTCCTCCGACCCGGTCGCCCGCGCGAGAAGGTGGTGGGCCTCGAGCATCAGCGCGTGCGGGATCGCGGCTTGGTGCTCCACCAGGAGTCCCTCGGCCGCGGCGACCCCCCCGCCCGCGAGGGAGGCCGACCGGCAGGCGGCGATCGCGGCGGCCGCGGGTTCCCCCGCCTCCTCCGCCCAGGCCCGCGCTTCCGCGAGCATCCCTGCGTCCCGGCGCAGGACCCCGAGCTCGGACCTCGCGATGGCGGCGAGAGCCGGGTTGGCCTGCGCCCGTGCCCCCGTCGTGGCGCTCGTCAGACGCAGCTCCGCCTCCTCCGTCCGGTTCTGCATGGCGGCCACCTCGCCCAGGACGAAATGCACGAAGGGGAGCGCCGACTGCGCGCCGATCCGCTCCAGGAGCGCCTCGGCTTGACGCGCCATGGCGCGCGCTCCTTCCGGGTCCCCGAGCAGGCCACGCAGCCGGGCAAGATTGGCCAGGGCATAGCCCTCGCCCAGGCCGCTCGAGACTTCGCGGGAGATCGCGAGATGCGTCGCGTAATGCTCCTCCGCCTCGGCGAATCGGCCCAGGTGCTTCGCCTCGATCGCCAGCGCGCCGGCGGCGCGCGCCTCCCCGCGGCGGAAGCCGATTTCGCGGGAGAGGGCGAGGTAGCGCAGGAAACAGTCCCGCGCCTCTACCCGGCGCGCCGCGTCCGCGGCCACGTTGCCCAGATTGCCCCACGCGACCGCCTCCCCGCGGCGATCACGTTGCTCGCGGGCGAGCTTCAGCTGCCCCTCGTAGCACGCGCGCGCGTCGTCGAAGCGGCGGAAGCGCCGGAGCGTGTGGCCCAGGTTGCCCAGGGCGCCGGCCTCCTCGCGCCGGTCGCCCACGGCGCGCGCGAGCGCCAGGCGCTCGCTGGCCTGCGCCTGCGCCTCGTCGAGGCGACCCAGCTCGAAGAAGACGATGGCGAGAAGCCCCGCTTGGCGCGTGCGCGCCGCGGGCGAGTGCGAGGCGGCCACGAGCGGGGCGATCTCCTCGAGCAGCCGGCGCGCCTCCTCGTAGCGCGACGTCTCGGTCGCGAGCCACGCCATGTCCTGGCGCACTGCGAGCTCGAGGTCCGCCGCCCCGCAGGCCGCGGCCAGCGCGCACGCCTCGTCCAGGGCGGCGCCCTGTTCTCCCCGCCGCCCCGCGAGATCGAGGTATCCCGCCTGCTCCCGCAGCAGCCCCGCGCGCTCGCGCCCCTGGAGCAGACCGGGCGCCTGCAGCGCCAGGGCGGCGAGCTGGATGGGCGCCTCGTTGCCGTATCCCCGCTCGATCTGGGCCAGCGCCCCGGCGAGCAGCGGCAGGGCACGGTGTGGTTGCGAGCTCTTGAGGTAGTGTTCGCAGAGAGCCACCCCCTCCGCCCCCGCGGGGCGCGCGCCGCGGCGCTCGAGGGCCTCGGCGATGCGCAGGTGGTACTGCTCGCGCAGTTGTGCCAGGAGCCCGTGGTAGAGCGCCTCCTGCACCTGGTTGTGGTCGAAGAGACAGAGCCGGCCGGACGAACGGATGAGCCGGTGGACGCGCTCGATGGCGGCGAACCGCTTGAGCGCCGGGACCAGCGGCACGCCCGCCGCTTCCGCGGCAAGCCCGGGATCGAACTCGGGGCCGCAGCAGGCGGCCACTTCGAGGAGATCGCGGTCCTCGGCGGCCAACTCGGCGATGCGCGCCTGGATGAGATCCACCAGAGAGGAAGGGATGGCGATGCGCTCGATGACGCGGGTGCGCACGTAGGACCCGTCCTCCAGGGTCTGGAGCAAGCGATTCTCGCGGAGGCTCCGCAGGATTTCGAAGACGAAGAGCGGATTGCCGTCGGACTTCTGCGCGATCTTGAAGCTCAACTCCTCGGCGAGCCGCTCCGAGCGGAAGGTCTCCGCGAGCAGCCGGGCGAGATCCTTGGGCCCGAGGCGCCCGAGCAGGATGCGCTCGGTCTGCTCGAGCCGCTCGAGGGAGGCGAGCCAGTCCGGCGGGAGTCCGGGGCGGAGGGTAGCGAGGAGGAGGACCCTCTCCCCGGGGATCGTCGCCGCCAGGGCGGCAAGCAGCGCGAGCCCTTCGGGCGGGGCGCAGTGGAAGTCCTCCAGCAGCAGGAGCACCGGGCGTTCGGCGGCCATCGAGCGCGTCGCCTGCAGGAAGACGCGCTGGAGGGACTCCTTCGTGAGAGCCTCCTGTCCCGCGGGCGGCGGCTCGCCGCGCAGCAGCGCCGCGAAGGCGGGGGCCAGGAGCGGTGTCTCGGGCAGATGCGCCACGAGCGCCTCTTCGAGCGGCGCGCCGCCGAAGTACTCGCGAAAGGCGCTGGAGAACGCCCCCGACGCCGTTGCCGCCCCGCCCGGGAGGTAGGTGCCTGCCAGCAGGTGGAAGGACTCGCCTTCCTGTTCGAGGGCCTCGACGAAGTCGGCGCACAGGCGCGTCTTGCCGATCCCCGCCTCCCCCTCGAGGAGCAGCAGCCGCCCCTCCCCCGCGTGCGCCCGCGCGAACGCCGCGCGGAGCCGGGCCATCTCCGCGTCGCGCCCGACGAGCGCGGCCTCCCGCGTGACCCGGGTCCGGCGGCGCGCCGGCAGCGCCCCGGCTCGCGCGCGCCCGAGGGCCCAGGCCGAGGCCTCCCCACGCTCCAGCGCTTCCGCCACCACTGCCGCCGACGAGGGCCGGGCCGCGGGGTCCTTGGCGAGGAGCGCGCGGATGAGGTCCTCCAGGAAGGGGGAGATCTGCGGGCAGAGCGCACCGGCCGGTCGCGGCACCTCGTGAATCTGCCGGTGCATCACCTCGGCGACATCGTCGCTCCGGAACGGATGCTGCCCGGTGGCCAGCTCGTAGAGGATCAGGCCCAGGGAGTAGAGATCGGCGGCCGGCTGCGACCCTTTCTCGAGGAACCGCTCCGGCGCGGCGTAGAGGATCGTGCCGGCGAACGCGCCCTGCTCGGAGGTGAGGAGCGACTCGTCGGGCAGGCGCGCCACACCCAGATCCATCACCTTCACCTCGTGGTCGCCGGTGATCAGGATGTTCTCCGGCTTCAGGTCGCGGTGGACGATGCCCGCCCCGTGGATCGCCTCGAGCGCCCGCGCGGTCTCGCGCCCGATGTGCCGGCAGAGCCGCTCGGGGACGCGGCCCAACTCCTCGAGGAGCGCCCGCAGGGTCTGGCCCTCCACCAACTCCATGGCGAGAAAGCGTCGTCCCCCCGCCCCCCTCCCCTCGCAGGAAGCCTCCAGGGTGGAGACGACGTTCGGGTGTCGGATGCGCCGCCCGATCTCGCCCTCGCGAAGGAAGCGTTTTTCGAATCCCGGCTCGTCGGCGAGATGGGAGTGGATCACCTTCAGCGCGACGCGCTCCCCCGCACTCCCCTCCGCGAGGTAGACCGCACCCATCCCCCCCGCTCCGAGGCGCGAGAGGATCCGGTAGGTGCCGAGGGCATCGCCTGGCTGGAGAGACGCCGAATTGGACAGGGCGGCGATTTTACGTCGGCGGCGCCGCCATGGAGAAGCGCCGGATCCGCCCCAACACGCGGGCGCTCCCCGGCACGCCGATTGCGCCCTGGCGGAGCCAGGAGGTCGCCATGCGCATCGCCCGGATCGTGACTCTTCTGCTCTCGATCGGGGCGCCGGACGGGTCGCGGGTGGTCGCGCGCCTCCTCGATTCGCCCCACGCGGCGGTGCGGGCGGCGGCGGCGCACGCCCTCGACGCCGAAGGACTCGCGGCCGCGCCTCTGCTGGAACGACTGGAGCGCGAGGTGACGACGCCCGAGGCGCGCGCACTCCTGGGGAATCTCTTCACGGCGCGGAGGGGCGACCTGCGCGCGCTCCCGCCGCAGGAGCTCCTCGCGTGGGCGGGCCGCCTCGCGCCCGCCATGCAGTGGCGCCTGGGCCTCGGCCGCACGGGCATGGGCCGGCCCGTCCTCTATTTCGACGCCGCCACCCTGCCCGCGCGGGTGGGGGGGGTGGAACGGCTCGCGGCGCTCGAATACCTGGTTTGCGTCGAAGCGCCGCGCGAAGGCCTCCAGGGGAAGGGCTATGAATCCCTCGCCTCCATGAAAGCCGAGGAGTGGCAGGCGCTGCGCGCACGGCTCGGTCCGAAGGCGCGGCTCCACCTCCGTTGGCGCGGGGAGGAGCTCCGCGAGGTCGCGCTGCTCGACGCGCTTCCTTGGGCGAGGCCCTCCCCGAACGAGTCCGGGCTCAAGATCGGCGGAAACCACGACGAACGGGCGAACACGCTCCTGCCGCCGCACGAGACCTCCCTGCAGGTGGGCGTCGAGGTCGATTAGGGATCACTCCAGCTTGAACGCCGTCCGGAGCAGGGTCCGCGTCGCCTCGGTGACCGCCACGCGCGTAAGGAGAGCGCGCACGTAGTCGGGGTCCGGCCGCTCGGGAAGCATGGGGAGCGCCTGGGCGAACGCCTCCGCGGTGGCGCCGCCGCGATTCATCCCCTCGTCCACGAAGAGGCGCGCGTCGGCCCAGGTCGCCCGACGCGTGCCCTGGAGATAGACGCGCAGGTAGTAGGGATTGAACCGCCCCTGCCCGACGGCCGCGAGGAAGGCGCGGTCGAGGGCGCCGAGCTCACCGGGCGTGAGCGGCACCCGACCCAGGCTCGACAGCGCGCGCGTATTGCCGTCCGAGACGGCGGGCAAGAGGATCGAGAGCGCGTCCACGCCGCGGAGCGCTTCGGGAGTCGCCCGTCCGAGCAACTCGAGCCTCTCGGCGAGCGGCGCAGCCGGATCGCGCAGCTTCTCTCCGAGCTGCTCCGCGGTGAGCGGGCCCGCCCAGAACTGCAGCCCTTCCGCGAAGCGGCGCAACTCCTTCCGGAGCGCTTCGGGCAGCTGCTCCTGCGGCGTCGCGAGGATGGTCGTGACGTAGCCGCGAAATCGCGCCAGCGTCGCCTCGTCCACCATGCTGGGCAGGAGCATCGCAAGCCCCTCGGTGAAGGGCTCCAGCGTTTCGTCGTCGGTCCCCTCGAACCAGGAGGGTTCCTCCGCCGCCGTGCGGTAGAGCGTCTCCATCATGGCCACCACCTGCCGGTCGCGGTCCATGAGGAACTTCATCCAGGGATAGGCGAGGCTCGCGAGCTGCGTCTCGTCCTTGAGAAGGCGCCGCGCCTCCTCGCTCCTGTGCAGGCCATCGAGGGTCTTGTAGAGTTCGCGGTGCCCCGCCGGCCCCTGCGCGAGCTTGCGCGCCGCGTAGGCCATGAGCCGGCTCGAGAGATCCTTCACCGTCTCGACCCCCTCGATCGTGAAGGGCACCTCGGGTGCGGCGTCGCGCTCCGCGGGCTCCGGCGCGGTCGCCGTGTCGGGAGGCGCGCGCGTACGAACGGCTTCGTCCGGTCGCGCCCCGTCCTGCGGGGGGACTTCAGGGGAGGGGGGCGGGGGAGGCGTCGCGCGGGCGGCCCGGCCGGGTTCCTGTCTCCCCAGGCCGGCTCCCAGGAGCCACGCCAAGACGAGACTCGCGGCCCAGAGCGTGCCGACAAGGACGGCGCGGCGCATGGTCACCGAGTCTACCGTGGGGCGGCGGGATCAAGAACGGGACGCCGATTGCCGATGACCACGGTGGACATGGGAATGCAGAGGCCCCCTCTCCCCGGCTCTCCGGCACACCTGAAGACCGCGACGGGCCAGCTCCTCGAGCTGGTGCGCAACCGGGTCTACGTGCTGGGCCGCGGCGAGACCTGCGACATCCGCACCGACGATCCCGGCTGTTCGCGGCAGCATTTCAAGATCATCGTCTCCGGCGACGGGCGCGGGCTCTTCCTCGAGGATCTGGGCAGCAAGAACGGCACCCTCGTGAACAACGTCGCGGCGAAGGGTCGTGTCCTGCTCAAGTCCGGGGACACCGTGCAGGCCGGCGGCGTCGCCTACGTCGTCCAGATCGCCGAGCGCAACGCCTCCAACCAGCTGGACACGCGCACCACCTTCTTCGGCCGCTGAGCGGGCGGCGCGGGAAGGGGTCCGGGGGCGAGCGTAGGCGCCGCAGGAGGCCCCCGGTCTTCCCCGTCCCCCGCCGGCCCGGAAACCGCTAGAATCCGCCCTTTGTCCCGCGGTGGCGGCCGGTCGTACTCCGGCGTGACCCTGAGGCTCCGGGAGCCGCCCGCCGCGGGCGCGCGATCGTCCCGATGATCGGAAGCAGCGTCGGTCCCTACAAGATCCTCTCCGAACTGGGCGCGGGAGGGATGGGGACGGTCTATCTCGCCGAGGCGCCGGACGGCGGGGGGCGGCTCGCGGTCAAGATCGTCCATCCCCACCTGATCGCGACGCCGGGGTTCTTCAAGCGGTTCCTCCGCGAGGCCGAGCTGGGCCGCAAGGTGACCCACGAAAACGTGGTCCGCACCCTCGACGTGGACGCGACGATGGTCGCCGACAAGCAGGTCAACTACATGGTCATGGAGTACGTGGAGGGAAAGAGCCTCCGCGGACTCCTGCGCGACCTCGGCACGGTCCCCGAGGCGCTGGTGCGCGAGATCGCGCTCCAGGCCGCCAACGGCCTCGCGTCGATCCACAAGGCGGACATCGTCCACCGCGACCTCAAGCCGGAGAACATCCTCATCACGGACGACCAGCGCATCCGGATCATGGACCTGGGGGTGGCGAAGCTGCAGGAAGCCTCCATCGCCATCACGAAGGAGGGGCAGTTCGCGGGATCGCTCCTCTACGCGGCCCCGGAGCAGTTCGGCAAGGGCGCCATCGGCCCCGCGTCCGATCTCTACTCCCTCGGCGTCCTCCTCTACGAACTCGCCACCGGCCAGAACCCGTTCCGGGAGGACGACGCCGCGTCGGTGATCCAGGCGCACCTGACGTTCGACCCCCCGCGCGCCTGCGAGCGCAACCCCGACGTCTCCCTCTTCCTGTCGGAGGTGATCGCGACGCTCATCGCGAAGGCGCCCGGCGACCGGTTCGATTCCGCCGATACGCTGCGCAAGCTGCTCGAACAGGGCGAGGCGTCCGAGTGGTGGATCGAGCGGGCGCAACGGCTCCACGCGCTGCAGTCGCATCTGCCGCGCATCCCCGTGCCGCGGGAGACCGCGCTCCACGCCAGGGACGGGGATCTGCGCACGCTTCACGAGGCGTGGGAGAAGGCCAAGCGGGGGGAGGGGTCGACGATCCTCTTCGAGGGCGAGGCGGGCATCGGCAAGACGCGGCTGCTCGACGAGTTCGTCCGGTCGCTCGAGAAGGAGGACTGCCACGCCCTCTACGGATCCTACCCGCCGAGCGGGGGGCTGGGCGGGATGTCGGAGGCGATCATCCAGAAGTTCGGGGAGGCGGGCCTTGCCCAGGCGCTTCGGCCCTACCTCACGGTCACCCCCTCCCTCGTGCCGGCCTTCGCGGCGCTCCTCAAGCACGAGTCCGCCCCGACGGGCTCCGAACCGCTGCGCGGCGACGCCCTGAGCACGGTGACCTGTCACCTCTTGCGCTCCCTGTCCGAGGAGAAGCCGACGCTCTGGATCATCGACGATCTGCACTTCGCCCCTTCGGAGGGCCGCCACCTCCTGCTCTCCATGGCGCGCCATGCGGGCGCGCTGCGCGTGCTGATCCTCATGACCGCGCGGCCCGGCCTGCCGGACGAGGACGTCGCGCACCTCACGCGACTTCCCATTTTTCGGCGCATTGCGCTGAGCCGTCTCGGCGCGCGGGACGTGATCGAACTCCTGCGCGACGCCTTCCGGAGCGGAGTGCTGGCGGAAAAGCTCGGCGGCAAGATCGCCTACAAGTCCGACGGCGTCCCTCTCTTCGTCTTCGAGATGATCCGGGCGCTCAAGGAGTCGCGGCTCATTACGCAGCGGGCGGACGGCAGCTACGTCCAGACGAAGCTCATCACCGAGATCGACGTGCCGTCGGCGGTCAAGGACCTCATCGAAGCGCGGCTGAACGGCCTCACGAAGGAGCAGCGCGCCATCCTGGACGTGGGAGCCGTGCAGGGCATGTCCTTCGAGCCGACGCTCGTGGCGGCGGTCCTGGAGGAGAAGAAGGTCCGCGTGCTCCAGGAAATCGCCGAGATCGAGCGTCGGTTCGGTCTCGTGAAGGGGGAGGCGACCTCTTGCCGGTTCGACCAGAACCAGATCCATGAGGTCGTCTACCACGGCATCCTCCCCGAGCTGCGCGCCGAGTACCACACCATGCTCGCGGATGCGCGCGGCGAGAAAGGCGACCCCACCTTCCTCGCCTACCACCATCTGCGCGGCAGCAGGCCGGAGGCGGCTCAGCCCTACGTGACGCCGGCCCTTCATCGGCTGGCCGCGGACTACCGCAACGAGGCGCTCCTCGAACTCGCGGATCGGGCGCTGGCCGCGGAGGGGCTGTTCGAGGGCGAGGAACGCTGCGCGTTGCTGATCCGAAAGGCGACCACCTGCGCCGACATGGGCGAATACGCGCTGAGCCTTGCGGCGCTCGAGGGGGCGCTCCCCCTCGCGGATGCGGCGGGGACTCCGGCGCAACGCGTAGCGGCACGGTCGAGCATGGCCTTGATTCTGGCGCAGCGCGGACGTTGCGTGGAGGCCCAGCGGATCGCCGAGGAGTGCGTCGCGAACGCGCGCGAGTGGGGGGACGATACGCTCGTGGCGCGCGCGTCGGGGATGCTGGGTCTCATCCTGTCCGACTTCCTGGGGTACTACGCGAAGGGGCTCCCGCTCCTCACGTTTCCGAACCACCGCGGGCTGGCGCTCCAGTACCTCGGCCGCTACGCGGAGGCGCGAGCGGCGTTCGAGACCACCGTCGCCGAGAGCCGCGCGAGCAAGGACCGCATCTATGAAGGAATCGGGCTCGTCAACCTCGGCCGCCTCCAGGCGGCCTGCGGAGACCCGGTGCGCGGGCGCGGGACGCTCGAGGAGGCGAGGGTGATCCTGCGCGCCATCGGGCAGCGCCGGCCGGAGGGGTACGCGCTCCACCGGCTTGGCGTGGTCGCGGAACAGATGGGCGATTCTGCGGAGGCCGAGCGCCTCTTCGAGGCGGCGCTTTCCCTGCGCCGCGAAATCGAATACCTGCGCGGGATCGCCGACACCCTGCTCGCCCTGGGACGTCTGCGGGGAGCGCGCGAACTCCTCGCGGAGGCGAACAAGATCGCGCGCGCCATCGACCGGCCGGATGTGATCGTCGGGAGCGCGGTCTGTCTGGGCGACGGTGCCGAAGAGGCGCTGCAAGCCTATGGCGATCGCCTGAGGGTCCTCGACAGGATGAAGGCCACCTTCGCGCTCTGGGAGTCCTCCGGAAGGGCGGGGTTGCTCGAAGAGGCGCACCGGCTCCATCGCCACCTGCTCGAGAACGCTCCCGAAGAGTGCCGCGAGGCGATGGTTCAAAACGTCCCGGTCCACCGCGCGGTTGCGACGGCGTGGCGGGACCGGACGTAGCCCGCACCGGGCCGCGCGCCCCGCGCGCGCCTCGGCTCGAACGACCCGCGCCCTGCCGCACACCCAGGTCACCACGCGCAGGGTCGCCGGGCCCCCGCCCCCCTCCCCTTCCATCCCCGGCAGGAAGACGAGCCACGATCCGTCGTCGCGCCGGAGCGCGTCGGCGCCCGGATGGCGCGTGCGTTCGCCGCCCCCCAGGTCGATCGAACGGCGCACGTTGCCGCGCGCCGTGCGGGTGCTCCCCGCGGGGGGCGCGCCATGAAGGCGTGCGATCCCTTCCGCGTCGGCGTGACGAGCAGGAATGGCGCCTGGCACCCCGGGAGGGACTCGAACCCCCAGCCTGCGGATTAGAAATCCGCTGCTCTGTCCAGTTGAGCTACCGGGGCGGCTGCGGCGCATCCTACCAACTGGGTGCCATCCCGGGCGGTCGGTCGGGGCGCGAAGCGGCACGACCAGGCCGCGGACGCGGGCGCGGGAGCGCGAAGGAATCGACGCCCGAGGCTCTCTCTGGCCGCGCCGCCTCCCGCGCGGTCTGCGGCCCCGGCCTCGACGCCTGATCGCCCTGCTTCGCTCGACGAGGTGGCCTGGCACGGAGACAACAGCGGAGATTGGACGCACGCGGGGGAGGATGGAAGGCGAGCGCCTTCGGGCTCCACGACATGCTCGGAAACGCCTGGGAATGGCGCTCGGACCGTTACGGCCCCTACGACGACACGACGATCGAAGACGCCGGGGGCTCCCCCTCGGGCGTGTTCCGTCTGCCGCGCTGGTGCGCCTGGAACGACGTCTCGAGCGGTGCGTAGGGCGCGGTGGCTCGGTCTTGGAACTCCACGGAGCTGCGTCGTGACCAGTTCGGCTTCCGCGCGGCGGAGGCTCCGGCTCGACTGGAAGGAGGAGGAGCGCTTCTCGGCGTGGGCGCGGCTGACGGAAGGCACCTACATCCTGCGCTCCAACGTCGGGGACTGGACGCCCGAGGAGCTCTGGCGGACCTACATCCAGCTCACGGAGGCGGAGGCGGCCTTCCGGGTGCAGAAAAGCGAGCTTGGGATCCGCCCGATCTTGCACCAGCGCGAGGACCGCGTGCAGGCGCACATCCTCGCCTGCTTCCTCGCCTTCGCGCTCTGGAAGACGCTCGAGGGGTGGCAGAAGCGCGCGGGACTGGGATCGAGCCACCGGACGGGGCGCGAGGAGATGCGTCGGGTCCAGAGCGTGGACGTGGTGCTGCCGGTCCGGGGCGGCCCGGAACTGCGCCTCCGCTGCGTCGTGCGGCCGGACGGCGAGCAAAAAGCGCTCCTCGACCGGCTGGGACTCGAGCTGCCGAACCGCATCCGCCTGCCGGTCCCGGTCGCGGAAACGTAGCGCCAACCCGAACGCGAAACCGCGCCGATTCCGCCGGGCGTTCCCATCGGCTCGATCAGGTGACGGGGTTGGGCCAGGACCCCCGGTCGCTGCGTCGATCGCGACGTGTCGGAGGCCGGCGCCTCCCGCCGGAAGAGGGCGGGGCGCTTGCCGCCGTCCCCGGTCTCGATGCGGCCCTGCGCGCCGAGCTGCTCTGCGACCAGATCCAACAGCATCCCGGCGTGGCGCGCGGTGGGGATCGCGTCCCGGATGGCCACCACCGGGTCCGGACAAGGGGATGTGTCGCCGCCCTCGGCCGCGATCGTTCCTCAATGCGCCGCGTACTTCGCGTCGAGCACGCGGTCGATGAGCGATTTGCTCTCCGCGAAGTGGGCGCGCGACGCGAAGTCGAGGCCCTTCTCCGCGGCCAGCAGAGCGCCGAGGGAGTCCGACAGCTCCCGGAGCGCATGGCGCATCATCGCGTGCAGGTCGGGCGAGAGCATGGCGCCGGGAGGCTGCCGCACGATGTCGAGCATCAAGGAGAGATACTCGCGCTGCAGTCCGCGACCCACCGAGGTGAGGAAAGGCTGCCCGGCGACGGGGGGCTGCGCGCCCGGGCGCATCACTTGCCGCCAGACCAGATCGCGCGTCCCTTGGATCAGTTCCGCTGCGGTGAACCGGTCCGGCGCGGCGCTCTTCAGTTCCGCATCGTAGACGCGCTGGAGGAGCGGCTCGCTGGACAAGTCGATGAGCGTCCACCACTGGAGGAGCGCGATCTGCTCGTGAATGGGATAGTCGAGCCGGTCGGCCAGGAAGGCTCCCCAATGGTCCCAGCGCGGCGGCGCGAGATCATTGAGCAGTGCCGGGTCGATCTTGAAGAACCCTTCGTGCAGGATCGTCTCTCCCAGGAACCGCAGCGCCTCACGCTGGCGCGCGGGGGTCACCGGCACGAACGGAGCGCGCGCGCCGGGATCGCCCAGGTGATCGCGGTGAAACGCCTGCCCTCCCAGGAGTTTCACGACGAGGTCGCTCGTGCGGGCGCGCTCGAAGAAGAGGATCTCGAAGGCCTGGCGCAGCCAGGAGCGCGACTCGCCCGCGCGCACCGCCCACTTCGCCAGGCTCCGCAGCGCCTGGTCGCAGAGAGCGACCCGCGCCCGGTTCCATGCGATCGCGTCGGAGGACATGTCCCAGCGCTCCACCTGCGGATCGGGCGAGACGACCCAGAGGGTGTCCTCGTCGGTCGCGTAGTCATGCCCCGCCTCCGAGCAGCGCGCGGCGATCGACTTGAGGAGCTCCTCCTCGGTCTGGCTCTCTTGCGGCACGGCGTAGCCGTATTCGATCGCCCAGAGGTCGTAGGGGCCGATGGCCGGCGTCGTGAAATGGCGCACCTTCGCCATCTCGTCCCCCGCGAAGAAGAGGATCGGGTTGTAGTCCATCACCGACGCCGTGGTCGGCTCGTCCGTCTCCTGGCGCCGGCGGCGGATCTCCTCCAGCGAGAGCCACGACGAGCCCTTGAAGTTGTGGCGCAGCCCGAGCGTGTGGCCTACCTCGTGGGCGACCGTCTCCCGGATGATCTCGCCGAAGAAGTGCTCCGGGATCTCCTTGCCCGCCGCGGTGGCCAGGAGCGCGTGATGGACGAGCGCCGTCTGGTGGCGCAGCCCCTCTGCGTAGCCGCAGGCGTGACGCGAGCGCGCCCCCCTCCCCCCCTCCGCAGCCTCCCCCCCTTCCCCCACGACGGCGCGCCCGGCCGAGCGCCCGGGGTTTTTCGCGAGCCAGCGCGCAAACCCGGGCGCCTTGTATTTCGCGGCGCCTCCGGGCGCGAAGAGGTTGAGCTCCTCCATCCAGGCCCGGATCATCGAATCGTCCATGATGATGTCGGCATCGAGGATCTGGCCGGTGCGCGGATCGACTCGCGACGGGCCCATGGCGAAGGCGCTTCCGGAGACGATCCAGCGGAAGAAGTTGTAGCGCGCGTCTTCGGGATCGTGGTCCTTGTACTCGTTGTCGTCGGTCTGCTGCTGGACGGCGATGGCGTCGTGGATGCCGATCCGCTCGAAGGCGGCGTTCCACGACAGGATCCCCTGCCGCACCCAGCGCCGCCAGCGCACCGGGACCGTCTTCTCGATGATGAAGGTGATGGGGCGCTTGGGCGGCGAGAGGGCGAGGGACGCGTCGCCCTTCTCCAGCTGCCAGCGGTGGAGGTAGCGTTCGAAGAGATCGCGCGCCTCCGTCGGCTTGGTCCAGTCGCTGCGCGCGGTGAGGAAGTAGCCCACGCGGTCGTCGGCGGCGCGCGGAGTGTAGGCGTCGAGCGCGGGGAGCTTGCGGAAGCCGTAGGAGACGCCGACGGTGCGGCCTCCCATTCCCCCCGGGAAGGCGAGGTCCACCTCGACGAGCACGTTTTCGGGGAAAGTCTTGACCTTGGTCCAGCTGCTCAGGGAGGCGTCGGGGCCGCCCGCGTCCGCCAGCCCTGCGAGATCCGACTTCAGGAGCGGCCCGAGGTCAATGACTGGATCCCCGTCCGCCATCGTCACGATCGGGACGGCGGCGAGGAAGGTGCGGTTGTAGGTGCGCTTCACCACGTCGGTGATCGGGTTGTCCTCCTTCTCGATGAACCGCAGGTCGGGGGTCGCGAGCAGCAGGTTCTTGCCCCGCAACTCCCAGCGCACCAGCGCGTCGCCCCACATCCAGCCCGTGTAGACGCCGCCGTGGCTGATGCTCGTCAGGAAGAGCAGATCCTGGCCGAGCAGCGCCGCGGGGATGCGGCAGAGGAGCGTCTCGCGGTCGCGGGCCTCGTCGTCGGGCGCGTAGCGGTAGAGGGTGAAGAGCCCCTCCTGCGCCTTCATGTGTCTGGTGACTTCGGCGAAGTCGGGGTAGGCTTTGGGCGCCGCCTCTTCCTCCGCGCGGACGGGCAGGGCGCAAAGCGCGCCGAGCAGGATCCAGTGCACCGGCTTCATCGTCGTTCTCCTCGCGCTGCGGCCGACGCCGCGCGACAGGGCTCCATGGTCGCAAGAGCCGGCGAATTCGCAACCCTCACGCCACTTCGCGGCCGTGGAGGGCGGGCATCCGGTCGAAGTAGGGGCGGATCACCGGCGACGGGGACGCCTGGAACTCCCGGTAGGTCCCGTCGAAGTGGACCCGGCCCTCGTGGAGCATGACCACGCGCGGCTCCAACCGCCGAAGGAGATCCTTGTCGTGGGTGATGATCAGCGTCGTGGGGGTCGACCCGCCCGCGCCCAGACGCTCGTGCGTCGTCCGGATGAGCTCGTGGATCGCCGCCGCGTTGGCCGGGTCGAGACCGGTGGTCGGCTCGTCGTAGACCATCAGCAGCGGACGCATCGCCAGGGCGCGGGCCACCGCGACGCGTTTGGCCATCCCCCCGGAGAGCTCGTCGCGCTGCTTGCCCATCACGGTCGTGTCCCCGGCGAACCCGACCGCGTCGAGGGCCTCGCGCGCGCGCATGCGGATCGCCTCTTCGTCCATCCTCCGGATCTCGCGGAGCCAGAGGGCGATGTTTTCGTAGACCGTCGCGCTGAAGAGCGCGTTGCGCTGGAAGACCACCGCGGAGTGCAGCCGGATGCGGTCAAGCCCGCGGTCGTCAAGGGTGGCGAGGTCGCGGAGCGGCGCGCCCTCCGTTTCATGGTCGGCCACGAGGACGCGACCCGAGTCCGGCGCCAGATGGCCGATCATGTGCTGCATCAGCACGGTCTTGCCGCAACCGCTGCCGCCCACGAGCGCCACCATCTCACCCCGATGGATCTTCAGGTCGATGCCGCGCAGCACGGCATTGCCGCCGAAGGACTTGTGCACCCCCTCGATGAGGATCTCGATGGGCCGCGCCGATGTGGGGGGGGTTCGGGGGGGCGTCTCGCGCCGCGAAGGAGGCGACATTCTCGATCTGCGTGCTGGTCGGGGAGGTGGGAGTCGAACTCGCTCGCGTACGTCCGCCGTCCACCCCCTGGAAGTGAGCGAGCCACATACTAATGAGGCCGTAACTTAGACTACAGTATAGGCGACAGAGGGCGCGCGGAAGAAGGACCGCACGAGGGCGGGGTCGCAGGCGATCGCTTGCAGGTCGCGCTCGACGCGGGCGCGCAGGGACT
>JBQTIG010000092.1:0-29865 GCA_052388375.1 Planctomycetaceae bacterium
GACCCCCGTCCCGGCGCGCGGCCGGGCGCCGGCACGCCGCGGGGCCGTGGTCGCGCTCGTGGAGTCGGGCGGGGTGGCGCGGGTGGCGGCCGCCCGCGACGTGCTCCCCCGCCTCCTGGCCGGAACCGAGGAGCCCGCCGCGGTGGTGCAGGCGCTCGGTCTGCAGCCGGTGGAGGAGGACTCGGTGCTCCGCGCCGCCGCCGCCGAAGCCGTCGCGGGGAACCCGCATGCGGCCGCGGACGTTCGGGCTGGCAAGGAGAAGGCGTTCGGCGCGCTCATGGGCGCCGTCATGCGCCGCACGCAAGGCAAGGCGAACCCGGACGCGGTCCGCCGCGTCCTCAAAGAGATCCTGGAGATGGCGTGATGCGTGCAATGCTCTTGACCCTGCTCCTCCTCCCCGCCCCCCTCCTCGCGGTATCCGATACCCAGGTGGAGTGGGCCGCCTCCTGGGAGGAGGCGTTCAAGCTCGCCTCGGCCGGGAACCTACCGGTGATGGTCTGCATCAACTCCAAGGACGGCGAGGGCGCCAACGAGCGCGCCGCGAAGTCGATCTACCACGACCCCGAGTTCGTCGCCGAGAGCCGCAAGTTCGTCATGCTCGTCGTGAGCACGCTCTCCCACGCGGCGGCCGGCGAGTGCCCCCGCTTTCTGGGCGTCACCTGCGGACAACACGGGGAGTGCTATCGCGAGCTGCGCAACCGGCACGGGGAGCAGTTCGTCCTGCCCGGGGGGCGCGCCGAGATGATCTCCCCGCAGCACGCCTGGTTCAGGCCCGACGGTACGCTCCTGCGCCGCAAGGAGTACGAGATGACCAAGGCGGAGTTGCTGGAGAAGATGCGCCAGGCGCTCGCGGACGTCCAGGCGGGGGGCGGGGGCGGGGAGGGGGCGGGTTCCGGCGATGGGGCGGCCGACGCGCCGCTGACCGAGAAAGAGTTGGCGGAGCTGCAGCGCGCGAGGACCGCGGAGAAGGAGGGACGCCGCGCCGCCATCGGAAACCTCCTCGACACCGGGAAGAAGGCGGCGGTGGCGGCGCTCGTGGAGATGCTGGCCGACGCGAACGAGGCGCTCGCCTGCGATCTGCTGCGCGCCTTCGGCCGTGCGCGGATCGTCGCGGCCCGCACCTACTTGGAGGATGCCCTCAAGAACCGGTCGGAGAAGATGCGCTCCTTCGCTGCCGTGGCGCTGGAGGAGCTGGCTCAAGCGGAGTCGATCCCGGTCCTCATGGCCCGCGTGAAGGTGGAGAAAGACACCTTCGCCCGAAAGAACGCCTACCGCGCGCTGGGGGCCTGCGGCGGCGGCGCCGCGGACAAGAAGGCAGCCGAGGTGCTCCTCAAGGGGCTGCAGGACAAGAACGCGGTAGTGGGCAAGCACGCAGCGCTGGCGTTGCGCAGCTACGGCGGCCCCGCCACGGAACTGGTGCTGAAGCCGCTCGAGAAGTTCGTCCTGCAGGAGAAGAACCCCGACCTGCGCGCCGCGATCACCTACACCTTGGCGCACATCGGGAACAAGGAGACGACCCTCCCCGTGATCCAGAAGCTCCTCGGCGAAGCCAACAACGACCTCGCGAAAGCCTTTTACCGCTCCGCCATCGACGTCCTGAAACGCGAAGGCGGCGACTTCGGACGCAGCGCCTGGTGGCTCTTCCGCGAAGACCGCGACGACCCCGCTCGGGAGTGACTGTCCCTCTGTCCCTGTCTATCGAGGGTCGGGGTATCGCTGCGTCCTAACCCGTTGCATGGAAACGACTTGAGACGGTCGGCTGCGGCACGCGTGCCGCACCGCCGGGGCGGCGGGGGAGAGTGAGCAGGCGGAGCCGGGGCGAGATCCTGGCCGTCCTGGCGACGGGCGTGCTTCACCTCCTGTTCGAAGAGCTGTTCCGCGCCAAGGGCATCTTCATCGGCGCCGCGGCTTCCGCCTGGCTTGCCTACGCGCTGTTCCGCTCGCGCAGGGACCGCGCCGTCTGGCAGGCGTGGGGGTTCCGGCGGGAGGGGCTCTCTCCCGCGGCGATCGCCTGCCTCGTGCTCCTGGTCGCCGGCGCCGCCGCCATGGCGGCTGTCGCCGCCGCTCGCGGCAGCCTCCGCCTCCACCCCCACCTCCTACCGCTCCTGGCCGTCTACCCCGCCTGGGGACTCACCCAGCATTTCCTCCTACAGGCGATGTTCGCGCGCAATGTTCGCGACGCGGGCCTCCGACCCGCCGGCACGACCGCGCTCACGGCGCCTCTCTTCGGCCTCGTCCACTGGCCCGATCGTCTGCTCATGGGGGCGACCGCGCTGCTGGCGTTCGCCCTGACGCCGCTCTACCTGCGCTGGCGCAACCTCTGGCCCCTCGGCATCGTGCACGGCTGGCTCGGCGCCCTCGCCTACTTCTGGCTGCTGGAACGCGATCCCTGGGCCGAGCTCTTCGGCTGAGCGTCCCGTCAGCCCGGATCCGTCACCGTGACGAGGAAGAGGCAGGAGCCGTCCGCGAGGTGCAGCCGCCCAGAACGACCGTCGTGCCGAGGTGGACCCAAAGGGAGGTGCACAGGCGCGCGAAGTCGAGCTCCGGCAGCTCCAGGGGGCCTTACTCCGTCGGCCGCGCGCGCAGGGGCTCCTCGAGCGCTCCGCGATCCAGCCTCACAGGGAGCAGGGCCCCGCCGGCGCCGCGGTCCAGCACCGGACGCACCTCCAGCGCGAGTCCCTCGAATACTTGCATGCGCACGGGATCCCCGATCGTCGAGTCCGCCGCGATCTCGACGTCGTAGTCGCCGAGATAGGAGCGCTCCCGCCCGTCGCGCCGCGACGTCTGCTGTCCGTCGGAGCCGCGCAGTCGCGCGGCTCCGAGGGGAGGCTTCGCCAGATGGCGCGCGGCCTCCTCGGGGGAGGGTTCGCGCCGGGTTCTCCGCTCCCGGGACGCTTCGCCGCCATGGCCGCGGCGGCGGCTTCGCGCAGCTCCGCGAGCCGGGCGATCAGCTCCTCGTCCCCGCCGCGCCCCCCCACGAGCGTGGCGGCCCCTGCGAGAAAACCGAGCATGGCGATGCAGACGGTTCGGGTCATGGGACTCGTCTACTCCCTACGAATGCCGCCCGCGCCATCTTAGAATCCGCGCCATGCGCTGGCTCCCGATCCTCCTGGCAATCCCGCTCGCGGCGGCGGGGGAGAACGATCTCCAGGCGCGCCTCTACCAGGCGCGGGACCGGGTCCTCCCGGCGCTCGTGAACGTCCATCCGGTCCTCGATGTCTACGAAGGGGGTCGCCGCCGCCAGACCTCGGCAATCGGCTCCGGGGTGATCGTGAGCGAAGACGGGCTGGTGGTCACCAACTTCCACGTCGCGGGGCACGCCAAGAAGGTCTTCTGCACGCTGGCGGACAAGACGCGGGTAGGGGCTACCCTCGTCGGCGGCGACGCGCCCACCGACCTCGCCGTCCTGCGGCTCGATCTGGAGGAGCTCCGGCGCCGCGGCGGGGCCTTCCGCCACGCCCGCTTCGGCGGCGCACCCCAGGTGGGCGAATTCGTCATCGCTCTGGGAAGCCCCCGCGGGCTCTCCACCTCCCTCACCTCCGGCGTCATCTCCAACACCCAGCGCTATCTGGGCAACGAGCAGACGCTTCCGAGCGGCGAGCCCACCGGCATGTTCAACACTTGGATCCAGACCGACGCGGCCATCAATCCGGGCAACAGCGGCGGACCCCTCGTGAACCTCTCCGGCGAGGTGATCGGCATCAACACGCGCGCCATCACCGGCGACGGCCTCGGGTTCGCGATCCCGGCGGAGGTCGTGGAGCACGTGCTCGCGGCGATCGTGAAGGACGGCCGGGTGCCTCGCGCCTGGATCGGTCTCGACCGCGGGCTCGAACCCCTCGACGTGGACGCGCCGGTACGCGGCGTGAGGGTCGGGCACGTCGATGCGCCGAGCCCCGCCGCCGCCGCCGGCGTCGCCCCCGGCGACGTGATCCAGGCCATCGACGGCCAGGCGGTGGACGCCCAGCATTTGGACGAAATCCCCCCCATCCGCCGGCGCGTCGCGGAGGCGCCGGTGGGCGCGCCGCTCCGCCTGCGCCTCTGGCGCGCGGGCGAGACGCGGGAGCTGGAGATCGTGACCGAGGAGCTGCCCGAGACCCGCTCCCGGGACTTCGACGCCCGGCGCTTCGGCCTCACCGTCCGCGCCATCTCCGCCGCCTACGCGCGCCAGCAGGGCCTCGCGACGGCGGAGGGGGTCCTCGTCACCGGCGTGGTGGGCGGCGGACCCGCGGCCGCGGCCGAACTCCGCGCGGGCGACATCATCCTGCAGGTGGCGCGCAAACCGGAGGGGGACCTCGCCTCCTTCGAGGCGCTCTACCGGGAGATCGTGAACGACAAGCCGCAGCCGGTGGCGGTGAGCATCCGGCGCGGTGCGACCCAGACCTTCCGCGCACTCACGCCCTCGGCGCGAGACGACGAAGAGGAGGACTCCGAATGATCCGCATCCCGACCATGCTTGGCATCCTCCCGCTCCTCGCCGCCGCCGCCGCCGCGCAGTCCGAAGCGATCGTGGGGGTGCAGGCGCGCGCGACGCTCGTGCGGGAGTTCCAGGGCCGCGCCATGCAGCTGCCCGTCAACCTGCGCCAAGTCGGCATCTGCATCGGCGAGGAGGGGCTCGTCCTGACCGCCGCGTTCGGAGGGGAGACGGAGTTCGTGCGCGTCTTCCTCCCCGGCTCCACCGAACCCCTCGACGCCGAGGTGGTGGAGAGCGACGAGACCTTCACCATACTTCGCGTGGAGGGCCTCGACCTCGAGCCGACCAGCTTCGACACGGCCTGGGTTCCGCGCCCGGGGGAGGCGCTCACCTGGATCGGGCTGCTTCCCGGCGCGTCCGGCCAGTGGACGGTAGTGCGCAAGGCGGCCACCGTGGATGCCGTGCTGAAGGATGCGCAAGGCGGCGCGACCGACCTCTACAGCGACCCGCCGTTCCATGGGCCGGTGGCGGTGCGCTGCGCGCTGGTGCTCAACGCCGAAGGGCGCCCGGCCGGCGTCGCGGTCGCTCGGGCGGAGGAAGAAGAGGGGGGCGGGGGAGGAGGGCGCGGCATGCGGGCGCAGGGCGCCGGGCTGCCGGTGGTCCGGCCCGCCTCGGCGATCGCCCATCTCCTGGGCGGGTCGGCGGGCAAGAACGGCGTCCTGGGCGTCTCGGTCGAAACCCTCGCGCCGAAGATCGCAGAGGCGCTCGGCCTCGGGGGCCTGCAAGGGGTGCTCGTCACCCAGGTCACGCCCGGTTCCGCCGCGGAGAAGGCGGGGATCCAGCCCCAGGATGTCGTCGTCAAGATCGACGGGCTGCCGATCCCGGCGCCGGCGGCGCTCAAGGCCGCGCTGCGCGGCAAGGCTCCCGGCACCAGCGTGCATGTCGAACTGGTGAGGACCGGGGACGTAGGGCCGAAGACTCTCGAGATCGACGCGACGCTCGGGGAGAGCGAGCAGGACGCCGTCAAGGAGCGCCATCGCGCCGAGCGGCTGGGCTTCACCGCCGAGCCGCTCACCGCGGCGCTCCGCCGCGCGCAAAACCTCGGCGCGGAGGTGCAGGGCGTCGCCGTGCGGCGCGTCCTGCCCGGCGGTCCCGCCTCCCGCGCCCGCCCCACTCCCCTCCGGCGGGGCGACCTGATCCTCAAGGTGGGCGAGACCGCGGTCCCCGACCTCGCCGCGCTCAAGGCCGCGCTGGAAACCCTCGCCCTGGGCAAGCCGGCCACCCTCTTCGTGCGCAACGGCGCCGAGACACGGTTCGTGGAGATCACGCCGGAGTAGCGGCGGGCGTTTCCGACTCGCCTCGCACGAGGGCGCGGGCGTCCTGCTCTCCATCCCCTCCCCAGGGGCGTGCGCGCAGGGGCCCACGGACTCTGGACGGCGTCGGAGGGCGTTTCGGGATCAACGGCAGGAGTCGAGCAGGTCCGGCTCACGAACGAATGCGACCGGCTGCTCCCGCGGCGGATCGATCAGGCGTGGCTGTGAGGCCGAAATGAGCCGAGCTCTGTGGCACGACATCGCGCAAGGCTTGTTCGAGTACGCGACGATGCACGCAGACGGACCTGTCTCGATCGCGGTCAGCGCGGCCACGCCGAGGCGAGCTCGAACACCTCCTCGACCTCGGCCCATGCGCGGCGCCACTCGGCCTGTTCGCCCGAGGGGAGAGCCGAGAGCCCGGGGTCCCGCACGGCCGCGAAGTCCGGGGAGCGGCGCCAGACGTCGATCTGCCACCGGAGGTCGCGGCGCTCCATCGTCGTCGCGACTCGCGCCCGCGGCGTCGAGTGCTCCACCCACGTGCGCAGCCACTCGACGGCGCGCGAGCGCCATGCGGCGCGCTCCGACGCGGAAAGCGTGGCGTCCTCCCCCGCTCCAGTCCCGGCCAGCACGGCGCATCGGATCGCCAGCGTTTGAACCTGGTAGTCCGGGATGGCGAGCCATGCGGCCCCGGGCTCGAACGCCTTCGCCGCCAACTGCGCGGCCGTCCGGAAGAGACGCTTCGCCCCGGCCGCCTCGGCCAGCGCGAATCGCTCGTCTGTGTCGAGCTCATCGATGGGGGCGGCCGTCGCGGCGGCCAACGTTTCCGCGGCCTTCAGGACTCTCCGGTAACGATCCCTCAGCTCCGCAACCTCCTCGCGAGCGCTGACATCGCCGGCATCGATCGCGAGCCAGGCCTTCTCGAGGACGTCGACGGCTTCCGCCACCTGACCGTGTTGCACGAGCGCGCGCGCGAGGCGCCTCGCTGCACGGGCGAAAGTGGGCGGGAGCGCCACGCACTTGCGATAGGCGGCGATGGCTCCGTCGAGGTCGAGCCGGCAGTCGAGCACGAGCCCGAGGTTCCATTGGACGTTCTGCTCGTCGGGTCTCAGAGTCTCGGCACGGCGCAGCAGCTTCAGCGCCTCGTCCAACTCGAGCGTGAAGAGGAGCGCCAGCCCGAGGTTGTTCATCAGGACCGGGTGGTCGGGCGCGAGTGCCGCGGCCTCCCGATACGCGTCGACCGAGCCCTCGAAGTCACCGCATTCCCCGAGGCAATGGCCGAGGTCGTTCCGAGCCACCACGTTCTTCGGATCGAGCGCGAGGGCCTCGCGAAGCTGGGCGGCGGCGCTTTCGAGCTCTCCTGCGGCCATGAGCGCGCGCGCGAGTCCCAGCCGGGAATCCACGGCTTGCGGCGCGAGATCGACCGCGCGTTGAAGGTGGGGCAAGGCCTCCTCCGCGTGTCCGGCCTCGAACAGGGTGGACCCGACCCAGAACGGCGGCTCGGGGGCCGTCGGGTTGTACGCGCTCGCCTCGCGGTAGACATCGAGAGCATGATCCCGCTGGGCCGCCATCCAGAGGGCCCTGGCCAAGTCCATGCGCTCCTTGGGGTCGGGACGCTCCCACGCGAGAGCCAAGACCCCGTCCAGCTCCGACCAGAACCGGCGCCACGCCTCGCGCTCCACCTCCGGCAACCCCTGAGAGCGCGGCTCGCGCAGGGCGGCGAACGCGGGGTCGCGCCGGCAGAGGTCGATGCTGATCCGCAGGTTGAGGCGGTCGGGTTCCGGCCCGGTCGCGGCCACTCGCCACCCGTCGAGCGCGAGGCGCAACGCGCGCAGCGCTCGCGCACGCCAAGCCGCGCGCTCCGCCGCCGTGGCGTCCGAGGCGTCGCCCTCCCCCGCCGCCGACCGGGCGGGGCACCACGCGACTGCCCACGGCAAGCCGTCCGCGAAGTCCGTGTCCAGGTCGAAGGCTTCAGCCAGCTTCGCGCCGGCGCGGAAGAGGCGCCTCGCGGCCGCCGCCTCCACGAGGGTGAGCCGGTCCGGCCCCTCCCCGACCTCCTCACGGCCGGCAAGGACGTCGGAGAGCCGGGCAGCCGCGCGGGCGGAAGTGCGGTACCGCTCTCCGCTCAGGGACGCACGTCGAGGATCCCCGGGGGCGAGCCGGCGTTCGACCGACTCGAGCATCTCAACCGCCTCTGAGGCGCGGTCACTGCGCAGGAGGCAGATGGCTAGCTCTCGTGCGGCGGCCACGTACGCCGGATCGACCTCGATGGCGCGCCGCTGGCAGGCGATCGCGCCGTCCAGGTCGAACGTGCCCGAGCACATGAGGCCGAGGTTGTGATGCACCTTGGCGTTGTTCGGCAGGAGATCCACGGCCTTCCGGGCGTGTTCGATCGCGCCGTCCCAGTCGAGGAGCTTGCGCAGGACGAGGGCGAGGTTGGCGTGGGTGCCGCCGTCGTCCGGTCGCAACGCAGCGGCGGCGCGGAGCGCCGCGGCGGACCCCAAGAAGTCGCCAAGGTCGTCGAGTACGTCCCCGAGCGTGCGGAAGTTCTCCCAGTCCCGGGGGCCGAGCGCCACGGCCTCGCAGAGCTGGACAGCGGCCCCGTGGAGGTCTCCCGAGTGGTAGAGGTTGCGGCCCAGGGTCCTGCGGAAGAGCGGATCCCTGGGAGCGAGCTCGACCGCTCTTCGCAGGCGCGCGAGGCCCTCGTCAGGTTCGCCCCCGTCGCGGAGGGCGCGGCCGAGTCCGTGCTGCGCGGCGGCGTTCTCGGGGTCGCACTCGACGGCCGTCCTGAACATGGGGATCGCATCAGCAAGCCTTCCGGAGCTCCAGATCGCGTCGCCCAGATTGACCCACGCCACCGTGTAGCGCGGCTCGAGCGCCAACGCGCGTTCGAACGCCCGGATCTCCTCCGCTCCCCCGCGCCGCATGTCGCGCAGCGCAATGCCGAGGTTGAGCCAGACCCCGGCGCTCCGGGGACGCACGGCCAAAGCGGCGTAGTAGCAGCGGATCGCCTCCTCGTACCGTCTCTCGTTGCTCAGCGCGGCCGCCAGCGAGAAGTTGGCCCAGAAGTCCGCAGGGTGGGCGTGTTGGGTCTTCGCGAGGAGGTGCAGGGCTTCCCCCGCGAGCCGCTGCGGCAGATCCTGCGCGATGCCCGCCAGGTAGCCCGGCTGCTGCGTCGTCGCGTCGAGCTCGTCGATCAGCCGCCTGACGGTCGCGTCGACGAGCGGGCCGCGGGCCGCGAGGATCGCCCGTCGCCAGGGGTCGGTGTCGACCTCCGCCAGCATCCCGCGCCACCACGTCGTCTTTGCGGGATCCGTGCGGGGGAGGGTGAAGCCCTCGTGGAGGGCGGTGATCAGCAGTGGGCGGACCGCGACCGGCCGTGAGGCGACCAGCGCAGCGACCTCCGCGCCCGGCGTCTCCCCGAACTCGATGCCCCAGTCGCGGAACGCCTCGACGACTTCGTCGCCGCTGACCTGCGTACTCATCCGGTTGGCGCGGGCGTCCAAGAGCACGGCCGAGCGAAACTCCTCGAACGTGGCGAGGAGCCGGCGGTCGCGCTCGTCCGCCTCGAGCTTCTTCGTGGTCTCCGCGACCTCGCGCGCCAGCGCCGGATCGACATCCGACCCTCCCTGCGCGAGGAGCGCCTCGGCGCGGCGCGCGGCGGAGAGCCCGGAAGCGAGCGCCGCCTTCCAGGCGTGAGCGTCCTCGATCGCACTCTGCGCCCGCTCGCCTTCGGACCGGGCCTCCCGCACCGCCGCTGCCACCTCGTGCGCGATCCGCTCGAGCCGCCGCGACCGCTCCGTGCGCTCCGCCTGGGCCCGGAGGGCGAAGACCGCGCCGCCCCCGCCGCCCAGGACCACGAGCCCGAGGACCGTCGCGGAGAGGGCGAGGGAGAGGCGGCGGCGCTTGCGCTCCTCACCGACGCGCACCTCTGCGCGCGCGAGCTCGGTCTCCGCCGCCCGCTTCCGCTCCGCCACCGAGGTGATGTAGGCGGTCACGGCGCGCGCGACGGCCGACCCGTCGCGGGGCCGGTTCTCGCGCGTCGCGGAGAGGCACGCCTTCGCGAGATCGACGAGCGCTGCGTCCGCCCCGCATCCCGCCAGCCGGTTGTAGGCATCCCCGAGGTCCGCGCTCCATGCCTTCTCCAGCACCTCACCCGCCGTGCCGAAGTAGGGAGGCCTGCCGGTCAGGATCTCGCACAAGATCGCCCCGAGGCCGAACACGTCCGCCCGTTCATCGAGCGCCTCGACGTCGCCGCGCGCCGCCTCCGGCGACATGTAGGGCCCCGTCCCGATCACCGACCCGTGCAGGCTGTCGCTGTCCGTGCCCGGCCCGCTGCGCACCGTCCGCACCGGCCCCTCAGCCTGCGACCGCGAGCGACGATCGTCCTCCGTGCCGCCGCGGGCGAGCACCTTCCCGAGGCCCCAGTCCATGACGAGCACCTCGCCGAACGAGCCGACCATCACGTTCGAGGGCTTCAGGTCGCGGTGGATCACGCCGCGCGCGTGGGCGTACGCGACCGTCTGGCACAACGATGAGAAGAGCGACACGAGCGTCGCCTGGCCGCCCGCCCCGCCGCCCCCCTCCTGCAGCAGCGCCGCGAGGGTGCGCCCGCGCACGAGCTTCATCGCGAAGTAAGGCCGCCGCGAGGCGTTCACGCCCACCTCGTAGATGGGCGCGATACCCGGGTGCTGGAGCTGGCCGCCGATCTGCGCCTCCTCGACGAACCGGCGCACGACGTCGGGACGGTCGGCGTGCTCCTCGCGCAGCACTTTGACGGCCACCTCGCGCGCGAGGTCGGGGTCGTACCCCTTGAGCACGACTCCCATGCCGCCGCGCGCGATCTCCCCCGCGATGACGTAGCGCCCCTCGGCGGCGGCTTGCGACGCGAGCAGCGGCGGGCCGGTTTCCGCCTCCTCCCGGAGGAGCGCAGGGGGGCCCGGGGGGCGCGTCGCCGGGTCCAACCGCGCGAAGACACTCCCGGTGATGGGGCCCCCGAAGCCCCCTCCCATCTCCCTTTCGAGCGCGCCGATCACCTCGAGGCTCGCCTTCAACACCGACGCCTGCTCTGGATGGTTCGCGAGCCACTCCGTCGCATCACCCCCCTTCTTGAGCCAGGCATCGAGGAGCTCATGCGGCTTCAGCGGTTCGCTCATGCGTGGTTCATCTCCGTGGCGATCCGCGTCACGGCGCGCGCGTAGAGCATCCGCGCGGCGTCGGCGGAGCGGTCCATCAGGCGGCCCGCCTCGACAAACGTCTTGCCGCGCTGGTGGACGAGTTCCACGACCGTGCGCTGGTCGCCTTCGAGACTTGCTATCGCGGCCCTGAGCCTCGCCGCCCTCTCGCCGAGCGCCGCGGCGCTGCTCGGCGACGGCCTCGGATCGACGGGCTGGATCGCCGAGACGCGGCCGGTCTCGCGTGCGACGGTTCGCCGCCCCCGCAGCTCGCGGCGCACGAAGTCCTGCGCCTTGTGCTCGAGGATTGCGTCGAGCCAGCGCGCGAAGGAGCCCGGCCCGGCCGACTCGAAGCGCTCGAGGTCGCGGAACGCCGCCAGCAGCGTGTCCTGAACGATGTCGGACTCGCCCTTCCGGCGCCTCAGCGCGCCCACGAGGTGGCGGCGACCGAGCCGCGCGAGCCGGCCCGCGTGGCGGAGGAACAGCGCCGAGGCTGCGTGCTCCTCGCCCCGGAGCGCGCGCCGTACGAGTTGCTCATCGGGGAGGTGCTCCAGCGACATGAGCGGTCCTTTCGAGCGGACGAAGCATAGCGAGACCGCGACTGCGGCTCAATAGGAGATCGCCGTCGGGGGGGGGAGGCGCACGCGGATGCTGGATTTGGGGGTTGTCGGCGTTCGGTCGGTTGGGGGGACGGCGATGAATGGGGCGAGCCCGGTTGTTTCGCGGGCTTCTGAGTCTCTTGCGGTCACGGAGGAGTGCGACATGTCGAAGAAGAAGACCGATTCCCGAGCGCCCAGACGGCGCGTCGGCGCCCGATTGCTCGTCCTGCTCTGGATCTGGGCGGGGTGCATCGCGCTTGTGCTCGACCTGTTCCTGAACGTCGAGAAGTTCGATGGCGTGCGCCCGCGCGCAGCGCTCTACCGGGGCATGCGCGAGGTCGCGCACAAGATGGTCGGCGAGCCGATCCTCGAACGCGAGGCGACGGCCGTTGTGCAGCGACCGGCGAAGGAGGACGCGGACGCACGAGAGGAACTCGCCCTGCGCGAAGTCCCCTCCTCCCGGCACCCGGGCGGGAAGCCCGACGCGGGGACACCGCAAGGGCGCAAGCTCATGGACCACCTTGTCGCGGCGGCCCGCGGCGAGGAAGACACGGAGAGGCGCGAGGCGGCGCTGCGGAGCCTCGCGGGGATGTTCGGGACAGAGGCCTCCGAGGAGCTGTCCGGGATCGCTGACGACCCGGCGCAGCCCGCGGAGATCAGGGAAGTGGCGGCGAACCTGGGTCGGCGGAACACGGAAGGGAGCAAGTGATGCGTGCGACGGGATTGCGGTCCTTGGCGGCGGTGACGGCGTTCGCGTTCGTGCTGCTCATGGCGGCGAACGCTGGCGCGGGCGAGCCCGGCGACCTGGTCTGGGCGAAGCGGGCCACGGCTACGCAGGGTAACGCCGCGGCAGCCTTCGCCGACGGCTCGTCGGTCGTCACCGGATTCTTCGGTGGCTCAGCGGTCTTCGGCCCGGGGGAACCCAACGAGACGACGCTCGTCTCGGCGGGCAGCTTTGACGTGTTCGTCGCGCGCTACAACGCAAACGGCACGCTGGCCTGGGCGCGCCGCGCGGGGAGCGCGACTAACGACCAAGCCTTCGGCGTGGGAGCCTTCTCCGACGGCTCGTCGGTCGTCACCGGATTCTTCCAAGGTGCGGCGGTCTTCGGCCCGGGGGAGCCCAACGCGACGACGCTCGTCTCGGCGGGCCTCGAGGACGTGTTCGTCGCGCGCTACAACGCGAACGGCACGCTGGCCTGGGCGCGCCGCGCGGGGGGCGGCAGTAGCGACCAAGGCTTCGGCGCGGCAGCCTTCTCCGACGGTTCGTCGGTCGTCACCGGATTCTTCGGCTCTGGAGCGGTCTTCGGCCCGGGAGAGCCCAACGCGACGACGCTCGTCTCGGCGGGTTTCTTTGACGTGTTCGTTGCGCGCTACAACGCGAACGGCACGCTGGCCTGGGCGCGCCGCGCGGGGGCGGGAGGCTTGAGTATCGACGAAGGCTTAGGCGCGGCAGCCTTCTCCGACGACTCGTCGGTCGTCACCGGATTCTTCCAAGGTGCGGCGGTCTTCGGCCCGGGGGAACCGAACGCGACGACGCTCGTCTCAGCGGGCGGCAACGACGTCTTCGTCGCGCGTTACAACGCGAACGGCACGCTGGCCTGGGCGCGCCGAGCGGGGGGCGCGGGTAACGAAGTAGGCCGTGGCGCGGCAGCCTTCTCTGACGGCGCGTCGGTCGTGACCGGACTCTTCCTCGGCTCGGCTGTTTTCGGCCTGGGGGAGCCCAATGCGACGACGCTCATCTCAGCGGGCAGCGCTGACGTGTTCCTCGCCCGCTACAACGCAAACGGCACGCTGGCCTGGGCGCGCCGCGCGGGGAGCGCGACTAACGACCAAGCCTTCGGCGTGGGAGCCTTCTCCGACGGCTCGTCGGTCGTCACCGGATTCTTCACCGCTCCTGCGACTTTCGGTGCCGGGGAGCCCAACCAGACCACCTTCACGACGAGCGGCATGTTCGTCGCCCGCTACGCGGGCGACCAGACCGCCGAAATCGTCGCCCCGGCGGACATCGTCCAGGAGTGTGACGACCACGACGCGGGGACCGCGACGGTGAACTTCGTGTTCGCCGTCACGCCCGGGAGCGCGGACCTGCTCCGCGTCCGCGATGTCACGGGTGCGCGGACGCTGCTCGAGGTGAGCGACCCGGCGGAGCAGACGTACGGCGTCGGGCCGGTCGCCTTCCCGCACGGCCCGGCTTCCGTCATCCTGATCGAACTTCTCGACGGCGCCACGGTCGTCGCTTCGGCGACCTTCACGGTCCAGATCGAGGACACGATCGCGCCGGTCATCGCCGGGGCGGTCGACCAGACGATCGAGCTTCAGGGGCCGCTGACGACGCTTTACCGGTCGATGCTCGGCATCACCCTCGCCGATGCGTGCGACCCCAACCCGACAGTCTCCTTCGCTCCCGGCGCCCTCGGCCTCGGCACCACCCCGGTCACCGCGACGGCCCGGGACGCGACGGGCAACACGAGTGTCATCACCTTCAATGTCACCGTGGAGGACACGACGCCGCCCGTGTTCACAGTATGCCCCGAGGACATGGAGCGACACTGCGAAGCGGACGGGGTCCTCGTGTCCTTCGACGCGCTTGCGGAGGACCTGAGCGGCGCCGTCGAAATCGCCTGCCAGGACGAGACCGGCCGGGCCGTGGACAATTCGGGCACCCTCTTCGACGTGGGCGAGCACACCGTCACCTGCACGGCGACGGACTCGAGCGGGAACACCGCGACGTGCTCCTTCCACGTGTCCGTCATCGACGACGAGGCGCCGGTGATCGTCTGCCCCGAGGACATCACGGTCGGAAACGAGCCGGGCGTCTGCTTCGCCTACGTGGAGTTCAACGTCACGGCCACGGACGAGTGCGACCCGGAGGTCGGCATCGTCACGACGGCGCCCTGGGGGCCGGTCCAGTCCGGCGACGCGTTCCCGATGGGGACGACGACGGTCACCTCCACGGCGCGTGACCACTCGGGCAACGAAGCGACTTGCATGTTCAACATCACAGTCGAGGATCGCGAGCCGCCGGTCCTCTCGGGCCCGGCCACAGTGACGCTCGTCACGGACTGCTCGGGGAGCCCCCTCACGGTCACCCCCGCCTCGCTCGGCGTCACCGCGACTGACAACTGCGACACCGACGTCGCGATCGTCGCCCTGCCCGCCTCCGTCGCACCCGGGACGACGGCGGTCGTCTGCACCGCCACGGATGACGACGGCAACGAGAGCCAGAAATCCGTCCAGGTCACTGTGCTCAAGGGCCCCTTCGAGTGCCGGTTCCTGCGGCCGCTCGACCAGAACGTGGACAACCTGATCCAGCCGGGGCAGACGGTCCCGGTGAAGGTGCGCATCTCCTGCGCGAACATCTTCGAACCCGGCGTCCTGGCGGTGATCGACAGCGCCGTGCAGGTCGACGGCCAAGGCACGCCGATCGGGAACGACCTGACGGAGGACAGCGGCGCGTCGAGCGACAACGGCAACGTCATGCGTCTCGTCGCGGCCGACGAGCAGCACATCTACAACCTCTCGACGAAGGGTTGGCCGAAGATGGCCGGCGCCCGCTTCCGCGTGACCATCCGCGTCACCCTGGCCGGCCACGTGGACACGCTCTGCGACGTGATCCTCAAGAACAAGTAGCGGACCACTTCACGACATGAGCCCGGAGGGCGCCGCCCTGGTGCCCTCCGGCTCTCTTTCGTCCCAGGAAACGGGGGGGCTCCGGGGGCCGCTGGCGCCGATGCAAGTCCTGCAGGAGTCTGCCCGAGACACGCAGCGGGTGTTCCGCGGCCCCCGCAGCCCCCCCGATCTCGTAATCTACGTCGCGCACCAGCGCGAGAGTCCAGGGGTCAACATCGATATCGGCCGCGCTTGCGTCCGGAACCGCCGGATGCTCCAAGCCAACGCCGACCTTGCGGGAATGCTCGAGCGTCGTCGCCGGCCGCAGCGTCGCCTCGCCCGCGGGGCGGATGGCAGCCCTGCGGTTTGACCGCGGCGAGGTGGCTTGGCGTCGACCGCATGTCGTCAGGCGGGCCCCGGGCCCAGACGGGCTAACCAGGTGAGCGGTCGTCGCTTCGCGTGAGCTACCGCCAACGCCACCGCACGGTCAGGGCGCGTCTCGAACGCCATGCGGTACGGAATCCTCCAAGCCGGAGCTTTGCGGACGACGAACCCGAGGACCTCGGTCCCGGGCCAGCGGGGATAAGCGCTTGGGGCCTCCCCGATCCGCGCCAACGTGTCCAGGGTCTCTGGGAGGAAGTCATCGCCGAGGCCTGACGGCCGCTGCTCGTACCAGAGCCGGGCGGTGTGAAGGTCGGCCAGCGCCTCAGGATGAAGTGCGACCAGCACGCCGCCGTTCGATCTCCGTCTGGAACGAAGCACCGGCCGCTTCCAGCGGAATGGCCTGGACCTTGCCCTCTGTCAGCGCGCAGCTTGTCCGGAGGAGTTCCTCGACCCAGGCGGCGTCGACGACGTCCTCGGGCTCCTCGAGGCTCGACAGCACCTCCTCGGCCACCCGAGCGCGTTCGTCCCGAGACAGGAGCAGGATCGTCGCGAGAAGCTCGTGGGTGGACATCCCTCCCTTTTCTTGCACGCCAGCGCCCCAGGCCGGGCATCGCGGCAAGCGCTGCAGGTGCCGCCCTCGGTGGCACGGAACCTCGGATGCTCGTGACGAGATCGTACAGACCTGGCACCCGCGGGCTAGTAGCCGCGATCCTCGTGCTGCTGGGCGGCGTACTCTCGTGGGCGACCTCTACGGCCGGCGCGATCGTGAACTACGCCGGCGACGGCACCCACGGGCATTTCGGCGACAACCGCCCGGCGACGGCGGCGCAAATCCTGGATCCGCGTTCGTCCGGGCCGGCTCCGGCCCGACGCGCGCCCCGACGCTCCGCCCCGGCGAGGTCGGCGGGATCGACCTCGTCGCCGGCCGACCCTACTCCCACTCGATGGTGGCGGGCGGTTTCGAGGAGATGTCGTAGACGACGCGGTTGATGCCGCGCACCTCGTTGATGAGGCGGTTCGAGATGCGGACGAGCAGGTCGCGGGGCAGGTCGGCCCAGTCGGCGGTCATGGCGTCCACCGAGGTGACCGCGCGCAGCGCCAGCACGTGCTCGTAGGTGCGCTCGTCCCCCATCACGCCCACGGCGCGCACCGGCAGGAGCACGCCGAAGCTCTGCCAGAGCGAAGTATAGAGCCCCGCCTTCCGGATCTCGTCCTGGAGGACGTGATCCGCTTCGCGAAGCACCTTCAACCGCGCCTCGGTCACTTCGCCCAGGACCCGCACCGCGAGGCCGGGGCCCGGGAAGGGCTGGCGCGTCACGATGCGCTCGGGAAGGGCCAGCGTCCGGCCGATCGTCCGCACCTCGTCCTTGAAGAGCTCGCGCAACGGCTCCAGGAGCTCGAAGCCGAGCTCCTTCGGGAGCCCGCCCACGTTGTGGTGGGTCTTGATGGTCGCGGAGGGCCCGCCGCGAGGGGAGAACGACTCGATCACGTCGGGATAGAGCGTCCCCTGGGCGAGGAACCGGATGTTGCGGAACTCCTTGGCCTTCTCGCGAAACACCTCGATGAAGGTGTGTCCGATCGCCGTCCGCTTGCGCTCCGGATCCTGGATGCCCTTCAGCCTCTCCAGGAAGAGCGTGGAGGCGTCGACGAGGTGGAGCGGCACCGTGAAGTGGGCGGCGAAGGTGTCGCGCACCTGCTGCGCCTCGTTGAGGCGCAAGAGCCCGTTGTCCACGAAGATGGGATGGAGCCGATCGCCGATGGCGCGCTCGCAGAGCTTGGCCGCCACCATGGAGTCGATGCCGCCGGAGAGGCCCAGCACGACGCCTGCGTCCCCCACCTTTTCCCGGATGCGCTCCACCTCCTCCTCCACGAAAGCGCCCATCTGCCAGTCGCCGCTCATGCGGCAGATGCGGAGCAGGAAGTTGCCCAGGATGTCCCGCCCGCGCTCGGTGTGGGTCACTTCGGGGTGGAACTGGATGCCGTAGAGCCGTCGCGCGGCGTCGCCCACGGCGGCGCAGGGCGTGTTGGTGGTGGTGGCCAGCACCTCGAAGCCGGGGCCCGCGGCCTCCACGCTGTCGCCGTGGCTCATCCAGACCTGGGTCTTGGTGGGAATCCCGGCGAAGAGGTCGGCGCCGTCGTGCAGGTCCAGGAGCGCCTTGCCATACTCGCGCCGCTCCGCGCGCACGACGCGCCCGCCGAGCTGGTGGGCCATGAGCTGCATGCCGTAGCAGATGCCCAGCACCGGGATGCCCAGGTCGAACAGCGCCGGATCGGACCGCGGGGCCCCCTCGGCGTAGACGCTCGCCGGGCCGCCGGTGAGGACGATCCCCCGCGCCCCATCGAGCTCCTTCAGCGGCACCGTGCAGGGCACGATCTCGCAGAAGCAGTGGTGCTCCCGGACCCTCCGCGCGATGAGCTGGGCGTACTGCGCCCCGAAATCGAGGATGTAGACGACCTCGTGCTTCAACGCTCGACGCGGTAGTTGGCCGCTTCCTTGGTGATCTCGATGCTGTGCGGGTGGCTCTCCTCGACCCCCGCCCCGGTGACGCGCAGGAACTTCGACTTCGTGCGCAGCTCCTCGACGGTGCGCGTGCCGCAGTAGCCCATCCCCTGGCGGAGGCCGCCGACCAGGATGTAGACGAGGTCTTTCAAGTGGCCCTTGTAGGGCACGCGCCCCTCGACCCCCTCCGGCACGAATTTTTCCGTGGCCGAGATCGCTTCCTGGCCGTAGCGATCCTTGCTCCCGCGCGCCATGGCCCCGCTGGAGCCCATGCCGCGGTAGGACTTGTAGGTGCGGCCCTGGAAGAGGACGGTCTCCCCCGGGCTCTCCTCCGTGCCGGCGAAGAGGGACCCGACCATGGCGGAATGGGCGCCCACCGCGAGCGCCTTCACGATGTCGCCGCTGTAGCGGATCCCGCCGTCGGCGATGACGGGAACCCCCGACCCGTCGAGCGCCTTCACCGCGGCGGCCACCGCGCTGAGCTGCGGGACGCCGATGCCGGCGATGATGCGAGTCGTGCAGATCGAGCCGGGCCCGATCCCCACCTTGACCGCATCCGCGCCCTTGTCGGCGAGGAACCGGGCGCCCTCCGCCGTGGCGACGTTTCCGGCGATCACGTCCACCTCGAACCGCGACTCGAGGTAGGCGACCATGTCCCCCACGTTGCGGCTGTGCCCGTGCGCCGTGTCCACGACGAGCACGTCCACCCCCTTCTCCACCAGCGCCGCAGCCCGCTCGCGGGAGTCCCCTGTGGCGCCCACCGCCGCGCCGACCCGCAGCCGGCCCTTGTCGTCCAGGTTCGCCTGGGGGAACTCCTGCAGCTTGTTGATGTCCCGGATCGTGATCAAGCCCTGGAGATTCATCTCCTTGTCGACCAGGAGGAGTTTTTCCACCTTCTGCTTGTGGAGCACGTCCTTGGCCTGCTCGAGGGTGGAGTCGATGGAGCCGGTGACCAGATTGCGCCGGGTCATCACGTCGCCGATGCGCGCCTCGTCGTTGCGGCTGTAGCGCAAGTCCCTGCTCGTGAGGATGCCGACCACCCTCTTCCCCTCGACCACAGGGATGCCGGAGATCTTGTTCTCCTCCATGCAGCGCCGGGCGGCGCCGATCGTCTCCTCCGGAGGGAGCGTGATGGGATCGTAGATGATTCCGTTCACGGAGCGCTTCACGACGTAGACCTCTTTCACCTGCTGCTCGATGGTGAGGTTCTTGTGGATCACGCCGAGGCCGCCGTGCTGCGCCAAGGCGATCGCCAGCGCCGACTCGGTGACGGTGTCCATCGCCGCCGAAACGAGCGGGATCTGGAGCTTGATCCGCCGCGTGAGCCGGGTGGTCACATCGGCCTGGGCGCCGGTGAAGTCGGAGTAGCCGGGCAGAACGAGGATGTCGTCGAATGTGAAACCCTCGCCCACGATGCGGTCCTGCATACGCACCTCCGCCCCGGGATCGGGAGGGGCCGCGCTGCGGACCGGCCAAAACAAAATCGGGGCGCTCTCCCGCGCCCGGCTCTCAAAAGGAGAATCCTACCGGGCGCGGACGGGAAGTCCACAAAACCGCCGCCCGGGTAGTGGGTCAGTTTGGGGAGGCGGGCCGCTGAGGGAGTAGGACGGCCCGCCGCTCGCGTGGTACGCTCGGGCCATGCGTAAGCGCTCAAGGAAGCCCAAGCCCGCCGACCCGAACCAGATGGCGGCGCGGATCGTGGAAGAGGCGACTGCCTTCCAGGGGGCCGTGGAGGAACCCAAGGAGCCTGAGAAGAACCCGGCGGCGGTTGCGCTTGGACGTCTCGGGGGGAAGAAGGGCGGGCCGGCGCGCGCCAAGGCGCTGAGCGCCGCTAAGCGGAAAGCCATCGCCAAGAAGGCGGCCTCGGCGCGCTGGAGAGGCTAAAAAAGGAGCGAGCCGACGGTCTGTGGTCCACGTCGGCCCGCCTCTGTAGGTGCCAGTTGGGCGGAAACCCATCTAGCGCCGGACTGCTGTTGACATCATCGGCTGTTTAAACGGGCCGGTCAAGAGAATTGGCACCCCCGGCCAGCTTCGCACTGGCGACCTCCAGATTAGCAGTCCGGCGCTCTATCTAGCTGAGCTACGGGGGCGCCAACCCACGTAGCCTAGCAAGGTCAGCCCCCGGGAGCAAGAGCCTTTCGCGTAACGGGTTCTTTGCCCACGAAATTTCCGTTCGAAATTTCGATGTTGACCAATCCGCCGACCCATGGAGAATTTCGGAATGCGCGTCGTGAAGCTCGGCGATGCTCCGGAGTCGGAAGTCTCCAGCGTTCCGCTGCGAGCGATCCAGAAGCGTCTCACCGAATTGAAGTCTGAGGCCGAGGGCTACCGCGAGAGGCTCAAGGATGCCGAAGCGCGAATCGAGGAGCTGGAGGCGATTGCCAACACGCGGCCCCGTCGTCGTGGCAGCACGGGGAAGAAGGCGGAGGCGCTCAGTCAGCGCCGAGAGGCGCTGGAGGCGATTCTGCGAGAGAGTGGCCCGCAGTCATCCAAGAAGCTCCATGAGGCCGCGAAGAGGCGCCTTGGCGATACCTTCACCTTGGGGATGTTCTACAGGACGCTAAAGGCGTTCGGCGACACGTTTGACCAGCCGACGCATGGCCAGTGGGGGCTCAAGGAAGCCGAGGGAGGATCGAAGAAGCGCGCCAACTAAAAGGCCGTCGGGTGCAACCGACGGCCTCCAATTTTGTACCCGTAGGCGAACCGAGGCCCGCCTGCGGGCCGGGGATTGGGACCCGAACTAGGCCCTTAAGGGTAGAGGAAACCCGCCCGGCGTCAAGCGGCCTTTCAGCAAAAGGGGGCACTATGCCCTCTCCGCGACCGAACCCCCGCAGGCAGGGTGGAAGGCTCGTGTTCGCCAAGGCCTTGAGGCACTGGCGCACCGGGAAGCTCATGCGGCGCCGCAACGGGCGCTGCTTCGCCTTCTACGTCTACCCGCGCCGACGGGCGGTGTAGGTCCCCTCGCCCGCCGGGTCGTCCGATCCGGCGGGCTCTCTTTTTCCCACGGAAGGACCTTGACTGTGCTTGAGCGCTCAAGCATAATAGCGGCATGAACAAGCTGAGCACCGAGAAACGGATCGCGGTCGTAAGGGCGCTGGCGGAAGGCTGCTCAATCCGCTCGACGGTCCGCATGACCGGCGTGGCGAAGAACACGGTCACGAAGCTGCTCGTGGACCTTGGGCGCGCGTGCTGGCAGTACCAGTCCAAGGTGCTACGGAATCTCTCCTCGAAGCGCGTCCAGTGCGACGAAATCTGGTCGTTCTGCTACGCCAAGGAGAAGAACGTCCCTGCGGAGAAGCGCGGCACGTTCGGGTACGGGGACGTCTGGACGTGGACCGCCATCGACGCCGATACGAAGCTCGCTATCTCGTGGATGGTCGGGAAGCGCGACTCCGGGACCGCCCAGGACTTCATCGCGGACGTTTCGCTCCGGCTGGCGAATCGCGTCCAGCTCACGACGGACGGCCTCAAGGTCTATCTGGAGGCGGTCGAGGCCGCGTTCGGCGGAGACATCGACTTCGCCCAGCTCGTGAAGGTCTACGGCCCCTCCGGGGAAGGCCCCGAGGCTCGTTACAGCCCCCCGGCGTGCGTCGGCTGCAACGCGAAGCTCGTCTCAGGCCGCCCGGACTGGAAGCACGTCTCCACGAGCTTCGTGGAGCGCCAGAACCTCACGATGCGGATGCAGATGCGCCGGTTCACCCGGCTGACCAACGCCTTTTCGAAGAAGGTCGAGAATCTGGAGTGCGCCGTGGCGCTTCACTTCATGGTCTACAACTTCGCCCGCGTCCATCAGACGCTCCGGGTGACCCCAGCCATGGCCGCCGGGGTGACCCGCCGCTTGTGGGGGGTCGCGGATATCGTGGCGCTCCTCGACGGGATTCCGGCAAACTGACCCACTACCGCCGCCCGAGGCTCCGCGGCGCCCGCGCCCTCCGGGTCAGCGGCGCCGCATCCGCCAGAGGAGCGGCGCCAGGAAGATCCAGGTGGCGAGCAGCGATCCCTGCGGGCCCTCGCCCGGATGGCCGGAGCATCCTGCCGAGGGGAGGACCGGCACGGGGGAAGCCAGCAGCTCGATCTGCGTGGTGATCGAGGCGGAGGACCAGTTGCCCGCGGCGTCCTTGAACCGCGCGCGGATGGTCCGGAGGCCCGGCAGGGAACCGCCCCCATAGAGCGAGAGATCCCACCCGGAGAGGCTCGCGGCGTAGGCGGCGGCGGGCGACCAGGAGACGCCGTCGTTGGAGAAGCGCATCTGCGCGCCGCTCCCCATCCCGCTCGCCCCCGCGCCCGCATCGCTGGCGGAGAGTTCGAGATCCACGACGAAGCTCGCCGTGACGAGGGCACCGCCGGCGACGGCGACGCTGCCGGTGGGGGGTGTCGTGTCCGCGGGGGGCGGGGGCGCGGCAGTGGTGTCCTTGATGGACTTCTGAAGACGCCACCCGGGATTGGCGCCCTCCCCCGCGTAGGCCCCGCGAAACGTCGCGGCACCCTTGCTGCTTCCGTTGAAGTCGAGCGCGTAGGCGGTCTGCGCGGCGAACGCGCTCAGATCGAGGCCGGGTCCCTGGCACTGCCCCGTCTTGGGAAAGAAATCCATCGAGCCGAGGGTGAGGGAAGGGGAGGCGACATAGGTCCCCGCGGCGCCGGCGGCATCGACGATGTTGCCCGACAGGTTCACGACCGGACCGGAGATCCCGGTCGCCGCGAAGATGAGGTTGCCCACGACGGCGTGGCCCTCCGAAGGCAGCACGCCGAAGCTGATCCCCGTGCCGGCGCTGTAGATCGTGTTGTTGTAGACCTGCGCGAGGCGAAGCGTCATGTTGTGGTTCTGGAGCCGCATCGCGCTCCCGGCGACATCCACGAAGAGGTTGTCGTGGATGGCGATCCGCCCCTCCGCCTGGAGGAGCGACTCGCGCGGGTTGTGGAAGAAGAAGTTGCCGTAGATTTCGTAGAGGTCGGTGGAGCCGGTTCCCGCCGCGGGGAAGCCGCCGACCAGCAGGTTGGGCCGGTCCCCGTCCCCGCTCGCACGGTCGCTCTTGGCGAAGACGTTGTGACGAATGATGGTGTTCTGGGGCGTGGTGGGCATGCCCGCCACGATCGTCCGCGAGGGCTGATACTTGATCTGCATGCAGTACCCCTCGGGGTCGTCGATCAAGTTGTACTCGATGAGCCCGCCGACGAAGGAGTCGGATCCGGTCGAATTGCCGAGGTAGATCCCGGTCCCGGCGCCCACGATGGTGTTGCCCCGGATCGTCCAGTTCCAGGTGGGGCACTTCGTGGAGATGCCGACGGTCTGCTGGTGGCCTCCGTGGCGCACGATCGTGCAGCCTTCGATGAGGATGTCGTGCGAGACGTTGCTGGAGCCGCCGGGCGCCTTGATACCGTCGATGAAGGCGACGTCCTGGCCGTCAATGCGCAGGTTCTTGAGCGCGACGTAGCTCGAGTTCCAGATCTCGATGGTGTTGCGGCTCGCGGCAAGATCCCCGAGGAACACGGCGGGCGCTCCGCTCGTGGGCCCGGTGATCGTGATCCAGGAAGCAGCCGTTCCGTTGAGCCCCGAAACCGACATCCCGTCGGGATAGTCCCCGGCGGCCAGGTGCAGCGTGTCGCCCGGCTGGAGCGCGAGCAGCTTCGTCTTGTAGTCGGCAGGCGTCGCGAAGAGGCCGGCCGCCTCCGCGAGCGAAGCGGCGACGAGGAGCAACAGGAGAGAAAGGACCAGCCTTGCCTTACCCATGAAACCCCTATCGGCAATGCGGGATGGGCCAGGGAAGGGGCAGGGTTCGCCGGGCCTCCCCCTGTATCGGGGCAGGACAGGTCCCCATCGTTGATTCGGATCGACACGGCGGAAGGTCACGGAGCGCCCATCCTGCGACCCAGGCCGCCCTGGCGCAATCGGGCGGAGTCCCGGAATCACCCGCCCAGGTGCACCGGCTCGCTCGCCCCGCTCCCCAGGTCCACGGTGCAGACGATCGAACCCAGCGCCCCACCGTCCAGGAGGACCTGCCGCGCCCCCGTCACGCGCCCCACCCGTGCGGCATAGAGAGCCCTGCCCTCCCCCGTGGTCCGCACGCGAGCGAACGCGATCGCGAGCGCGTCGCTCAGCTCCCCCCCGTCGAAGAGGCGGATCCGGATCGTGGTGAGTATCTCCCCTCCTCTGCCGCGGGCCGACAGCAGGATGCTGACCTTATTCCCGTGGAGTCACCGTGAGCGTCAGAGGCCCGGCGCTGTCGGGAATCGGCCGATCGAGTCCCACTTCGTGCCCCTCCGCGCGCAGGAGCGCGTGGGTGGTGCCGGGGAATCCGAAGGTGAGCCAGCCGGAGTTGTCGGTCACCGCGCGAAGGGGGGCCCGGGCGGGCGCCAAATCCAGGAAGCGGTCGCCGAAGGGATGGATCTCAACGGCGAACCCGCGCAGGGGACGGCCGGCGAGATCCAGCAGGCGCACGCGCCCGGCGCGCGGATCCGGCGCCGGCCCCAGACCGGGCCTCTCCTCGCCGTCGAGGGAGCGCAGGAAGGCGACCAGGTCGTCGATCTCGGCGTCGGTGAGCTGGAGCGGACGCACCTCCTTCGCCAGGCGTCCGTTGGGCGTCCCGCCGCCGTCGTAGTAGCGGACCACCGCTTCCAGCGTGGCGAGCGAGCCGTCGTGCATGTAGGGGGCCCGCCGCGCCACGTCCCGGAGGCTCGGGGTCTTGAAGTTCCCAGATCGTCGGCCACGAACGACATCTCGCCGCGGCCCCCGTCCGCCCCCGAGCTGCCCTGGAAGGCGAGCAGCACCGTGCGCATGGAAACGCCGGTGTCGTGGAACTTCCCGTCGGTGTGCGGCGCCCCGCCTCCGGGCCCCTCGAGGGAGTGGCAGGAGGCGCAGGAGGCCTTGCCCGAGAAGAGCGCAAGCCCGCGGCGCGCTGCCGGCAAGAGCGCTTCCGGATCGCTCCCAAGGAAGCGGTCCAGCGCGTTGGGCGCGGATCGCAGCGTGCGCAGGTAGGCCTCCAGCGCGGCCACGAACCGCTCCGTGGTGATGCTGCCGCTTCCGAACGCCTCGGCGAATCCTCGGGCATAGCGATCGTCCTCGCCGAGCCGCGCAAGGAGCGGCGCCACCACCGGCACCGGGCCCGGGGTGGTCGGCGCGGGCGGTCCGTAGTAGGGCGGTACCAGCCGCGCCACCGTGCGGTCGAACTCGCCCTTGTCGGGCCTGCGGTCCGCATCGAGCGCCTCTCCGAACCGGCGCTGGTGGAGGGCGAAGGACTGCGCCACAGCCTCCTGCGGCGGCGCCAGCCGCGCGAACACCAGCTCCCGCACCGAGCCGAACTCTCCGTCCCAATGGAAGCCTTTCCCCTGTTCGAGGTCCAGAAGGGGCTGGCTGCGCCGGCGCGTCGTTCCCCCCACGTCCTCCGAAAGGACCCGCGGATCGGAGAAGCCGTGCTCAGGCTCGTGGCAGGAGGCGCAGGAGAACTTTCCGCTCCCGCTCACCGTGGGGTCCATGAAGAGCCGCCGGCCCAGCTCGGTCAGCGCCTCCCCCCGCCCCCCTCCCCGCGATCCCGCCGCCGCGACGCCGAAGAGGACCGAAATGCCAAGAATCCCGATCAGGTGCGTCCGCATGACCGTCTCCTTGTGCAAGCCGCTCTCTCATCCAACGCTCGCTCCCGCGCGGGAGGATCAGGTTTTTCCTAGGATGCCTTCATGCTCCACGTCGCGCTCATCGAGCCCGAGATCCCCTGGAACGCCGGGAACGTCGGGCGCACCTGCCTCGCGCTGGGCGCCCGGCTCCATCTCGTCGCGCCGTTGGGGTTTTCCCTCGACGCGCGCGCGCTGCGCCGAGCGGGGCTGGACTACTGGCCGCGGGTCGACTGCATCCTGCACGCCGGGTTCGCGGACTTCCTGGCCGCCGCGCGCGGCTTGGGGGAGCCCTTCCTGTTCCGCGCGGGCGGATCGCGGTCGCTCTTCGACCTGCGCCCGGCCGCCGACGCGCTCCTGCTCTTCGGAAGCGAGAGCCGCGGGCTGCCCCGCGAGGCGGAGGAGGCGTTTCCCGGGGGCGGGGTACGAATTCCCATGCAACCCGCGTCGGTGCGCTCGCTCAACCTCTCCAGCGCCGTGGCGGTGGCGGGGTACTGGTGGGCGCAGGGTCAGCCCACCACCTTGGGGAGCGGGTAGTTGGGCTTCTTGTCGGATTGCTCGTAGATCGCGCGCATTTCCGGGAGCCAGGCGCGCATGTTCTCGATGCGGTTCTCGGGATCGGGGTGGGTGCTGAGGAACTCCGGCGGGCGGTTCCCGCCGAGCTCCGACATCCGCTGCCAGACGCGAATGCCCGCCGCCGGGTCGTAGCCCGCTCGCGCGGCCAGCTGCAGACCGTACTTGTCCGCCTCGCTCTCATGCTTGCGGCTGTACGGGAGCAGCACCCCCACCGTTACGCCCGCCCCCAGCGCGGCGACCCCCAGATCGTGGTACTTGCTGTCCCGCGACAGGATGTCGGCGGTGGCGATGGCGGCGGAGGCGAGGATGTGTTGGCTCACGCGCTCGCCGCCGTGCCGGAGGAGCGCGTGGGAGACCTCGTGGCCCATCACGATGGCAAGCCCGTGCTCGTCCTCGAGGACGGGGTAGATGGCTGTGTAGAAGGCGATCTTGCCGCCGGGAAGGCACCAAGCGTTGATCGTCTTGTCGTCCTTGATGAGGTTGAACTCCCAGTCGTAGTCGGGCTTGTTGGCCGCCTCCGCGATGGCCCGGCCCACGCGCAGCAGCCCCTCGGTGAGGCGCGGGTCCGTGATGAACTTCGATTCCTTGGCCACCCCTTGGTAGGCCTCGAGCCCCATCTTGACCTCGTCGCCTTCCGAGAGGAGGAGGAGTTGCGAGCGGCCGGTGTGCGGGTTGGTCTTGCAGCCGGGGAGGAGGAGCGAGGAGGCGGCGAGGAGGAGGGCAAGGAGGAGGCGATGGATCATTCCTCCATTGTGGCTCAGGCCCGGCCACGCTTCCAGCGCCCGGTTGCGTTACGCTGGCGGGATGCCGCAGCGAAACTACGGGTGCCGTGGCGCGCCGGGCGCCCCTTCGGGACCCCTCGCCCCCGATCTGACGCGCGCCACCACCTTCGCCCTCTCCAGCGCCGAGCAGGTGCGCGCCGTCGGCGCCGGAGAGGAGGCTGGGGAGTTCTATCCGCGATACAGCCATCCCGCGGGGCGCGCGTTCGAGAGTCGTGTCGCCGCGCTGGAGGGGGCGGACGGCGCGGTGGCGTTCGCCTCGGGCATGGCCGCGATCCACGGCATCTTCTTCGGCCTCTTGAAGGGCGGCGAGGCGATCGCCTGCAGCCGCGACCTCTACGGCGGCGTCGCCGCCATGCTCCGCGACGATCTCCCCCGGTTCGGCGTCACCGTACGCCGCTTCGACCCGTTCGACCCGGCCGACCTCGCGCGCGCCCTCGCGGGGGGGGCGCGCCTCGTCCATGTCGAGACGCCCGTGAACCCCACCTGCCGCGTGGTCGACCTCGCGGCCACCGCCGCCGCGACCCGCAAGGCGGGCGCGCTCCTCTCCGTGGACGCCACCTTCCTGCCGCCGCCCTTCCAGCGCCCCCTCGAGCATGGCGCCGATCTGGTCATGCACTCCGCCACGAAGTACCTGGGAGGGCACAGCGACGTGCTGGCGGGCGTCGTGTCGGGCCGGCTCGAGCTCTGTGACCGCCTCGAGCCCTTCCGGCGCCGCACGGGCGCCACGCTCGGCCCCGACAGCGCATGGCTCCTGCTCCGCTCCCTGGCCACCCTCGAAATGCGCCTGGAGGCCGCGGCGGCCAACGCCGGGCGGCTGGCGGCGTTCCTCGAGGGGATACGGAGGGAGGGGGGCGGGGTCCGGAAGGTGCACTACGCGGGACTGCCCGACCACCCCGACCACGCCGTCGCGCTTCGCCAGCAGAAGAGCTTTGGAGCCATGCTCGGCCTCGAAGTGCGGGGCGGGCTCACCGGCGCGGTCCGCGTCTACGACCGTCTCCGGCACTTCGCGCGGGCGGTTTCCCTCGGCGGCAGGGAGAGCCTTGCAGCCCTCCCGCTCCACACTTCACATTCGCTCGCCTCCAAGGAGGACCGGGAGCGGTCGGGAATCGATGACGGTTTCATCCGGCTCTCGGTGGGCGTCGAACCGTACAATGCTCTGGAGGCCGATCTCCGCCAGGCCCTGGGAGGATGAATCGATGCGCATCGCGATCCTGTTCCTGCTCGCCACGACCGCCATCGCCAAGGAGCTCGACGGCGAGCGGATCACGAAGCTCACCGGCGTCGAGGGGAAATGGAACGCAGCCGAGGCGGTCTATCGGATCGCCCGGGAGCGGACGTTTCTGCCCCACTCCGTGGATGGATCTCCGTTCGACCCGTGGCTCGGGCTCACGAGCTGGGTGGCGTTCCACGAAGGCGCCAAGGCGGAGGCGATGCTCATGGGAGACCTCGTGCTCCTGGAAGCCGAGATCAATCCGGTACTGAGCGTGCTCTTGGAGTCGGGCATCGAGGTGACCGCGCTCCACAACCATTTCCTGCTCGATCAGCCCAAGGTCACCTTCCTCCATGTGGGCGGCGAGGGCGCGCTCGACGATCTGGCGAACGGCATCGGTCGCGCGTTCCGCCTGATGGCCGATCCGCCGGGCAACGGCCCCAGGCTCGCGTCGAGCCTATCCCCCGCCCCCCTCCGCGCGATCCTCGGGCAGGAGGGCGCGACCCGGGACGGGATGTTCAAGATGGTGCTCGGACGCACGGTGAAACTGCCCTGCGGCTGCGAAGTGGGAGGCGGCATGGGCATCACGACCTGGGCCGCCTTCGGGGGAAGCGACGAGGCGGCGCTCGTCTGCGGCGACTTCGCCTGCTTCCCTGGCGAGCTGCAGGGGGTCTTGGGCGCGCTGCGCCGCGGCGGGCTCCTCGTGACGGCCATCCACAACCACATGACCGACGAGGAGCCGCGCACGACGTTCGTGCACTATTGGGGGCGCGGGAAGGCGGCGGCGTTGGCTGCGGCCGTGCGCGCGACGCTCGATGCCCAGGCCGGGGGCGTTCGTCTCGACTTCGAGGGGCTGACCGCGCTTCCCCGGGGTTTCCGCGTGGAGACCACCAACCCCGCCGGCCCCGACGCGACCTGGGAGGCGCGCGAGGGCGTCCTCGCGCTCACCAAGCCCAACCACGATTCGCCAGCCGCGTTCAATCTGTGTTGGAGCGACTCGCTCCGGTTCCGCGACGGCGCCGTCGAGGCGCGGGTGCGCGCCGATGCGGGCGAGGTGGACCAGGGAGGCGGCGTGATCTGGCGCGCCCGCGACAAGGACAACTACTACCTCGCGCGCTACAACCCCTTGGAGAAGAACTTCCGCCTCTACCACGTGACGGCGTCCAAGCGCACGACGCTGGGGGACGCTTCCGGCGTTGCGATCGCCGACGGCGCGTGGTTCACGATCCGGATCGTCCACAAGGGCGCGCGGATCGAAGCGTGGCTGGACGGAAAAAAGCTCCTGGAGGCCGAGGACGCCACCTTCCCCGACGAGGGAGGCGTCGGCTTCTGGACCAAGGCGGACGCGGCCACGTCGTTCGACGATCTCGTGGTGACGCCGTGATGCGGGGCGCGGCGCTGGCCCCACTTGCGGAGGTTGCCCTGACGCCCCCACTCCCGGATGCCTCACGCGCCGGAGGGACGGCTCCGGATCGCCGCGTAGGCGTCGGAGACGCGCGTGGATCCCGGCCTCGCTCGGGAGCCGTGCGCGGCGGCGCCCCGCGCGACCGACTCTCGCCCCCGCGGCATGGGTGCCGCACCCAGCGAGCATACTAAGGAGGCTGTAACTTAGTCTACAATCCTGTCGGTCCTCGCCATTAGAAGGAGGGCATGAGGATCGACGGTCGCACGCTTTCCCACGAGACGAGCGAGGCCATCCGGCGCA
>JBQTIG010000093.1:0-6464 GCA_052388375.1 Planctomycetaceae bacterium
GACGGCCCCCCCGACGGCGGGGATGGGCGGGGCGCCGCGGCCGGCGAAGGCGGCCGCGCCGCGCATGACCCTGGCGGAGGCGATGTCCGCCCTCGAGAAGGCCGGCTCGGAGCAGACGCGAAAGACCTACCTGAGGCACGGCGCCACGCCGCCGCTCTTCGGTGTCAGCTTCGCCGCCCTGAAGACGCTCCAGAAGCGGATCGGCGTCGACCAGGAACTCGCCCTCGCCCTCTGGAAGTCCGGCAGCTTCGACGCGCGCATCCTCGCGGTGAAGATCGCCGACCCGGAACGGATGAGCTCCGCCGACCTGGATCGCTGGGCGCGCGCTCCCGTGGCACGCATGTGCGGCGGCTACGTCGCCGCGCTGGCGGCCGAAGGCCCCCACGCGGCCGCGAAGGCGGCGCAATGGCTCGTGGCCGCGGGCGGCCCGGAGCGCGTCACCGGGTGGGCGCTGCTCGGGCAGATGGCCATGCTCGACGAGGCGACCCCGGACGCCTGGTTCCTGAGGCGACTCGCCGAGATCGAGCGCTCGATGCACTCCGCGCCGAACGAGCAGCGCGATGCGATGGTTCGTGCCGTCGTTTCGATCGGTTGCCGGAACGGCGCGCTGCGCAAGGCGGCGCTCGCCGCGGCCAAGCGGATCGGCGAGGTCGAGATCGACCACGGCGACACGGCCTGCACGACGCCGGACGCCGCGCAGGCCATCGAGAAGACCTGGGCGCACTCGACGTCGAAGGGGTTCGCGAGCCCCGCGGCGCACGAGCGGTCCCGCGAGTTGATGCGGACGCGCTGCTGAGCGGTGGGGCCGAGGCGCTTCACTTCGCACGCCGTGGCGGCTGGCGTGCCGCCACCAGCGGCTAGCGCGGCCGCGCCGCCGCCACCGTGACGCCCCCGTCGGCGACGAGCCGGGGCGCGCCCCCCGCCGCTGGTACCGCGAGGAGGCGCTCGGAACCCCGCGCGCCGTCGCTGAAGAGGATCCACCTCCCGCAGGGTGCGTAGCTCAGGTGATCCCCCCGGCCGGTGTAGCGGGCGAGAATTCGTCGCCGTGCCGGCTCCGCGATGGGAAGGCTGCGAATCTCCCCGCCCCCCTCCATCGCCGCGCGATAGCAGATCCACGCCCCGTCGGGCGACCACACCGGATCGGCCAGCCACTCCCCACCCACGGCCGTCAGCAGGAGGCGCTCGCCGGGACCATCGGCCTCGAGCAGGAGCAGGCCGCGCTTGCCGTCGACCGCCCCGGTGCACGCGATCGTCGCGCCGTCGGGCGACCACGCCGGTGCGCCGGCATGGCGCCGCCGCAAGGCGTCGCCGCCGCCATCCGCCGCCGCGACCCAGATTCCGCCCTCTTCGCGGTCGATCTGCTCGAACGCGATGCGCGTGCCGTCGGGCGACCACGAGGGTGGCGCGTCCCGGTGACCCCTCGTCGTGAGCACGCGCGCGTCGCCGCCCGCGGCATCCATCACCGAGAGCCCCGCGACGCCGCTCATCCAGGCGATTCGAAGCCCGTCGGGCGACCAAGCCGGGACGCGATTGTCCCCCGCTTCCGTGAGGCGGCGCTGCGAGCCCGCGACCGGATCGTAGACCCAGACGTTCCATCCGGCATCGTGGCATGCGTAGAGGAGCTGCTTGCCGTCCGGCGACCAGGCGAGATAGCGGTCCCAGCCCGGGTCGATCCGTGCGCAGAGGCGCGGCTCCCCGCCCCCGGCCGCGCTCAGATAGAGCTCCCCCCGGCGAAGCCAGGCGATCTCCGGCAGCGCGTCGGCGGGGGCGCGCGCGGGGACCGGGTCCTGCGTCCGGCTGCCGGAGCAGGCGCCGAGCAGGAGGCAGGCGCATGCGGTGACGAGCGCGCGAAGGACGCGGCCGCATCGGGCGCGAAGGGGCATCTACGCAGGAAGATAACAGCGCCGCCGGGCGTGGGAGGGGAAAGCCGTCAAGACCTCCGGACCCACTCGCGGAGCGCGTCGAGCGAATCCACGTACTCGACGCCGCGCGCTCCACGGCCCGGACCTCGGGAGCCGGCGCCACCCGCGACAAGCCGTACGTTCTCACCGAGGCTCGGGAGGAGGGCCGCCAGCGTCCGATCCGCGGCGATTCCTCCCATGGCGAGAGAGACGCCGATTGCTACCGCGTCCGCCTTCGTCTCGCGCGCCCCAGCGGCAATCTCAGTCAGCGGCGTTTCGACGCCCAGGACCAGCGCCTCCGCCCCGGCCTCCTCGACGGCGACGGCGGCCATCTGAATTCCTATCGAGTGACGTTCGCCAGGAAGGGTCGCGAGGAGAATCCGCAGCCGGGGACGGCGCGGGCGGTGCGCCGCCCGGTACGCTCGAAGCGCTCCCTCCACGATCTCGCTCAGGAAATGCTCGTGGCGGATCGCGAGGCGGCCGTCCGCCCACGCACGGCCCACCTCTTCGAGCAGCGATTGGAGGCGGCCCGCGAGGAACGCCTTTGCTCCGCCCCCCAGCCCCCGTGCGATCCGTTTCCTGAGCTCGCCCTCGCGGAATCCTCGCACGAGTTCCAGGACGGCGGGAACCCACTCGTCCCTGGCCGGAGCGACGGTCGAGACGAGGATCCTGTCGATGTCCGCGTCGCGCAGCGCCATGAGAGCGGAGGGGCGGTGGCCGCGGGCGAGTGCTTCCGCCACGCGGCGCAGCCACCGCAGATGGTCCTCCGTGTAGCGGCGGTGGCCGGAGGGGAGCCGGATCGGTTCGGGCTTTCCGTAGCGTCGTTCCCAGACACGGATCGTGTGGCGGGAAATTCCGCTGCGTTCCGCCAGATCCCCGATCGAGAGCAACCCCTCCGGCGCTTCGTTCATGGATTACTGGCCGGACGTGATCACGCCGCCGATCACGTGGATGACTCCGTTCCCGGCGATGACGTCAGCGGCCATCACCTTGGCACCGTTGACTGTCACGCTGCCGTCCATGCCCTTGACGATCGTGAGTTCGCTCCCCTCGAGCGACTTCACCTTGAGGGTTCCCACGGCGAGGTCCGTGGAGAGCACCCGGCCCGGGATGACATGGAGCGTGAGGACGCGCTGGAGCGCCGCAACGTTCTCAAGGAGACCGTCCAGGGCACCCGCGGGAAGACGGTTGAAGGCTTCGTCGGTCGGCGCGAAGACGGTGAACGGCCCGTCGCCCCGGAGGGCGTCGACGAGCGCCGCGGCCTTCAAGGCGGTGACGAGCGTCCGGAAGCTCTTCGCTTCGAGGGCGGTGTCTACGATGTCCTTCCTGGGTATGACCACGGTGTCGATCACGTGGATGATGCCGTTGGAGGTCTCGATGTCGGTCGCGATCACCTTGGCGCCGTCGACGGTGACGACCCCATCCTTCGCCAACACGCGGAGGCTCTGCCCCTGCGCCGTCGTGAGCCAGGCGCCCTTCGCCACGTCTTTTGCAGGAGTACGGTGCCAGGACAAAACCGCCGGAAATGTATCGCTAGGGATACACCCTTCGTGCCGAGTACCGCGGGATGCGGCAGCACGATCTCCCTGGAGGCGATGACTGTGATGACTGCGCCATTTCGGAAGGGTCCGCCGTGTGAGCGGCTCGTCGGGGATCGGCGGTGAGTTCCGATCCTTCGGCTGGCGGCTCCTGAGGCGTCCTCTACCCAAGGTCGCCGCATTGAAGGCCGTCTCCGAAACGATACGATTCCGGCGGTTTTGTCCTGGCTCCGTACCGGGAGGCCTACGCTCGCTGTTCGATTAGGGTGCCGAAGAGGCCGGTCAACCAGGTGCGGTAGGTGGCGAGGGTGTAGCCGTGGCAGCCCAGGGCGATGGTGTTGGAGGGGGAGGGCACGAGGAGGGGGATCACCTCGGTCGTCTCGACGCGATAGCGGGCGCCATGCTCCATCTTGAGCTTCACCGGCCGGTCGAGCACCGCCTCCGCGGCGTGCGTGCCGAAGGCGAGCACGAGTTCGGGATGCAGCGCACGCATCTCCAGCGCGAGGTAGGGCCGGCAGCCCGCGCACTCCGCCCTGCTGGGCGCGCGGCGGCGGTCGAGGCGCGTGTCGACGGGGCGGCAGCGGACGGCATGCGCGAGAAAAAAGAGCTCCTCCAGTTCGCGGTAGCGCTCGTCCCCGACATCGCGCAACGCGTCGCGCAGCAACCGCCCGCCGCGATCGTCGAACGGCCGCGCGCCGCCGCCGGGCGCCTCGCCCACGATCATGTAGCCCGTCGACGTGGTCCCGAACGCCTCCGGGGAGAGCTTCTTCCACGGCTTGAGGCCAGGGCAAAAGTGGCATCGCGCGACCTCGGCCTGGATCTCATGCACGATCCCGGTGATGCCGTGTCCCGGCGCCCCGCCGCTCGATCGACGCCCGCCTGCGACACGTCCCATCTTCTCTATTGGAATCGGTCGGACCCATGGGAATCCACCCCCCGGGCGGAGGCGTGGGCCGCGAGGAGGGCATAGTGCAACGGCGAATGGTCGGGGATGGGGCCGGGGGAGGGGGTCTCGCCGATCCGGTGCAGCTCGCCCACGTGCCGGAAGAGGAGGGGCCAGGGGTGGGTCGGGATGGGGTCGCGGCCATTCACGACGCGAATGGCCCCGGGAGGAAAGGCCCGGGCGAAGGAGCGGTTTCCGACCCGAGGCGAGCCGAACGTGACTAGCCCATCGCGCCGGTGCCGCGCGTAGGCCAGGGTCGCCAGCGCCGCACCGAGGCTGTGGCCGGTGAACCAGACCGGGCGATCGATGCGCGCCAGCCAGGCGGCGAGATCGGGCCTGATGCCCTCGAGCGCGTCGTGAAACCCGCGGTGCACCTTGCCCGGTCCCATCCAGCGCGTGCGTCCCACCCGGAGATCTGCCTCGAGGTCTCTCCATGAACCGAAGCGTGTGCCGCGGAAGGCGACGATTGCGAAAGCCGGCCCGCAGGCGGCCAGCGCCCTCCCCGCACCCCTTTCGAAGATCGCCGTTTCGCCCAGACCCGCCCGGCCCAACGCCGCGCGCACGATCGCCTCCTCCTCGACGTAGGCGAGCAGGGACGCTTCGGCCAGCCACCAGCCGTTTCCCGATTCGTAGCGCGTCGCGGCCGGCTGGAACGGACGATCCCGCGCCGCCGCGAAATAGTCGTGGTCCGGCTTGGGCGCGAAGAGCCCGCGCAGCGAACGGTCGGCGGGGAGCCCGAGGGGGCCCGCGCTCACTTCGTCGCGGTCGCAGGAGCCGCGTCGGCGACGCGGATCACCTGGGCGCGCAGGCCCTTGCTCGTGAAGAGGCCGAAGGCGGGGAGCGACTCCACCCACTGGGTGATCACCACGCCGTCGCCGCCCATCGCGCGAGCCGACTTCCGAGCCTTGAAGAAGACCGTCTCCCAGGTGCCGACGCCGCTCGCGTCGATGATCACTTCGATGCGTCCGATCTCTTCGCGACCCTCGGGGAGTTGGTCGGCCGGAAGCACCTCGCCGAACTTCTTCGCCTCGATGGGGGGCTGGTCGCTCGCGTAGAGCGTGATGGGATGGTTTTCGGCGCGCGCCGGGAAGACCTCCGCGCCGGCCCGCTCCGACCTCACCTGGGAGCACGCCGTGAGGGCGAGCCCCACGATCCAGATTGCAATCCTGCTGCGCATGGACACCTCCTCTTGCTTCGCGCCGGCATCCTAGCAAGCGGGGCGTCGCAGGGCCACGGCTGGACTCATGCGCCGCGGCAGGGGAAAAGAGGGGCATGGAGGCCCTCATTCCCCCGGAAATGGCGCGCAAGGCGGAGCAGGTCGGGGTCGCGAAGGCCTCCCTCGACACGCTCTCCACCCTGCTCCTGGCGGTGCTGGCTGGCGCCTTCATCGCCCTGGGCGCCCTGTTCATGACGGTGGTGACCGCGGGGACCGCGCCCCCCACCGGGCCCGTGGCCCTCCTCGGAGGGCTCGCCTTCTCGCTCGGGCTCATTCTGGTGGTGGTTGCCGGCGCGGAACTCTTCACCGGCAACAACCTCATCGTCATGGCGTGGGCCTCGGGCCGCGTGCCGACGCTGCGGCTCTGCCGCAACTGGACCATCGTCTACGCCGGCAACTTCCTCGGGGCGGCCGCCACGGCGCTGCTGGTGAGCTGGACGAAGGTCCCGGAGCTCCTGCAGGGGGCGGTCGGGCAACGGATCCTAGCCATCGCCACGGCCAAGGGGGCCTACACGTTTCGCGATGCCCTCGCGAGCGGCATGCTGGCCAACGCGCTCGTCTGCCTGGCGGTTTGGCTCACCTACAGCGCGCGCACCACCACCGATCGGATCCTGGCCATCGTCTTCCCCATCACCGCGTTCGTGGCCGCGGGTCTCGAGCACTCCATCGCGAACATGTATTTCTTCGCCCTCTCCATGCTGGTGCACGGCGCGCCGGACTGGGATGCCTTTCTTGCGCGCATGTGGGTATGTCCTTGACTCCAGTGGACCCCGCCGGTAGGGGTTGGGTGCCTGGAGGACTATCCGCGGACCCTTCCGGAGCTGGAGCGGCACTTCGCGAGCGAGGAGGCTTGCCGCGAGTACCTC
>JBQTIG010000094.1:0-20253 GCA_052388375.1 Planctomycetaceae bacterium
TCGCCGTAGTGCGCCACTACGGCTTCGTCGTCGCGGCTCGCGCTCGGCCCACTCGCTCGGCCTCGGTGTTGACGCCGGGTTTTCGGATAGGCTCTTAGCGCTGTTTCTTGGACTTGCGTTTGGAGACGGGCCTCTTCTTGGAGCCCCGGGCCTTGAGTTTGGGTTTGGGTTTGGGGGGGGGGAGCCTCCGCAGCGCGGCGTGATCGAGGAAGGTACCGGCCGGCGGAGGCTGGCTCCCGCCGTGATTCAACTCGCTCAAGACCGTTGCCCAGGCGGCGACGTTGGCCGCATTCGAAGCGGCCTGGGCATATCCACAGGCGGTCCGCGACGGCGGGATGGGAATCCCCGTTGGGAGTACGTGGTTGATCGCGCACCATCCCGCCAGGTAGATCGCCGTCCACTCCGGAGGCGATTGTTGCAGCGATTTCGTGACGACGTTGGCCAAAAGTTGGCTTCCGCTCTGCGCGCCGCAAGAGGTCTGCGGCCACCCGGGTTCCGTGTGAGGAGGCATACCGCACTCTCCGTTTCCGCTTTCCCCTTCCATCCCCACAGTTACAATTGCAGCGTCCTCTGTCAACTGCAAACTCGCGGGGGACGGGGTTCTGATGGCGACGACGCTCTCGTTCGTGCGTGCGCAATGCCGCTTTCGGATTCTCAACAGCATCCGGTTCGAGCTGCTCTTCAGCGATCTCGCCCCGGACGCATTCGATGCCTTGATCGGGGCATGGGACAAGAGAACTCTCGAGATTTGGGACGGCAGCTCCGGTAGGCCGCTCTGGGGTGACTGCTCCCGGGTTTTCGCGTCCGATTGGGGACGCGGACCGAGCGCCGCGGGATTCCACTACATCCAGGTGCACGGGGGCGATCCGTTCAGCGCTCAGACCTGGTTCGGCCCCCCCAGCACGTCGGGGGTATGGCACGACACGGAGACTACGGGCGAGGTGGCCGCGCACGAAGTGGGCCACCTCATGGGACTGGGCGAGGAGTACACCAACGCGGGCGGCGTCTACGTCAACACCAACCCGCAGCCCGATGGAATGCCGCAGAGCATCATGGCCCAGACCTGGGGCGAGGTGGCGGCCCTCCCGGAGCACTTCGACACGATCCTCGCCTGGTTCGGCGCGAAGTGCCCGGAGCGGTGCAGATGGACGCTTGTCGAAGTACTCAGGGTGACCTTGCTTCCGGAGCTCCTTCTGCGGAGGTTTCCACCGAGCCGCGTGCCCGTGATCCGCCCGGGAGTTCCCCCGGACCCCTTCCCCCCCCCGCCCCCCCCGCCCAACCCCCTGGAGGGAGAGGCCATGGAGAAGCTATTCGCGGCGATCGAAACCGGCCGGCCCCAGGTCATGGCGCAGGCGATGGATGCTCTCGTCCGGCGCGGCGCCGCCGCGGTGCCCGATCTGCTCGGGAATCTGGGCCACACCCATCCGCTGCGCCGCTGGGCCTGCGCCACCGTGCTGGGCCGGATCGCAGACCGCGAGGCCACCGCCGGACTGCGCGGGGCGCTCCAGGACCCGCATGGCGCCGTTCGCCTGGCCGCCGCGGTCAGCCTCCTGCAACTTCGAGACACGAGCGGCATCCCGATCCTCCTAGACGCGCTCCACTCGGAGGAGGTAATGCTCGGCAGCCCGCCCCGCCTCGCGCGGGAGCACGCCCACATCGCCCTGCGCCATTGGACGGGCAGGGACTTCGGATTCGACTCCAACGCGGGGCCCCGCGTCCGGCGGGCGGCTGCGCAGAGCTGGGAGTCCTGGTGGGACGCGGAGGGGGCGCACTTCACGCTCCCGTGAGCGCGGGCGTTCCCTCGAACACCCGGGGCAGTCCCGCGAGGTCGCGACGCACCCCGGCCCCGCGGTAGTAGGGCGCGGCCAGCGCCAGAACCTGCTGTTCCTGCTCTTCCCCGATCTCCATGACGAGCGGCGCGCCGGGCGCGAGATGGGGCGGCGCCTCGCGGAGGATGCGCGCGATCACATCGGTTCCTTCCGGTCCGGCGAAGAGGGCAAGATGCGGTTCGTGCGCGGCCGGTCCGGCGGCCTGCCCCGTCGCCACATAGGGCGGATTGGCGAGGATGAGATCGAACGCGGGCTCCCCCTTCAGCGGCGCGAAGAGATCGCCGCAAAGGAACCGGATGCGGTCCGCGACGCCGTGACGCGCGGCGTTGGCCGCGGCGACCTCCAGGGCGGCGCCGCTCAGATCCACCGCGACGACCTGCGCGCCCGGAAGGCGCATGGCAGACGCGACGGCCACGCAGCCGCAGCCCGTGCAGAGATCGAGGATGCGGGCCGGTTGGAGCTCGCGCGCCCGGTCCACCAGCAGCTCCGTCTCGGGGCGTGGAATGAGCACCGACGGGCCGACGGCCATGGCGAGACCGTAGAACTCCTTCGCGCCGGTCAGGTAGGCGGAGGGTTCCCCGCGCGCGCGTCGCCGGACCAGCGCGCGGTAGTCCTCCAGCTCCCCCTCCCCCACCGGCCGATCGAGGCCGGTGTAGAGCTTGAGCCGCGACACCTTGAGGACATGGGCCAAGAGCAGCTCCGCCTCGAGCCGCGCCGAGGCCAGCCCTTTGCCGGCCAGCCAGGGCGCGGTCTTGTCGAGGAGCTCGCGAACGTTCACCGGCGCCGGCGCGTCGAGGCGGCCTGCGCGGCCTCCGGCGCCGCCTTGCGGCCGGGAAGGAACGCCTTCAGGAAGATCGAGAGGAGGATGACGCCCCCGAGCAGCGCGATCAGCGGGCCGGGGCCGAACTGCCCGATCCACGCCTCGAACGAGCTCTTGAGGTTCTGCCCGGGCTGCTCCTTGATCGCCCCCATCGAGAGGTAGCGCTCGTGACTCCAGGTTCGGCTCATCGTCCGGTAGGCGAAATAGATCGCGAAGAAGCCGGTGAGGAACGCGCCCCCCATCCCCTTGAGCCTCCCCTCCACGATGTTGAGGATCGCGACGAGGACGCTGTAGAGGGCCAAGGCGAAGAGGAACGTGCCTGAGATCATCGAGAGGCCGCTCAGTTCGGCCCCGAAGATCCCGGATCGATGCCAGGAGGAGAGGCAGCCCACGGCCACCAGGGTGGATCCGAGGAGCAGCGAGTAGTGCTGGGGGTAGACGCGCGGTCCCGGGGGGCCTGCCGGCGCCGCGGGGGCGGCGAGGGGGAGGGCCTGAGGAATGTTCGGCTGGGGCGCGCCGAGCTCGAGATCCTGGCCGGCGTCGGGATTGGTCTCGGGCTCGGAGCCCTCAGCCTCGGGTGTTTCGTCTGCGTTCATGCTTCGTTCTCCAGTTCCTTGAAGTCCAGCGCCTTCAGGCGCATCGCCCGTTCCTCTCTCCGGAGCGCCTCCACCAGCGGGTCGAGCCGCCCCATCATGATGCCCGCAAGGCCGTGCAGGTTCTCGCTCAGCCTGTGATCCGTCAAGCGGTCCTGTGGAAAGTTGTAGGTCCGGATCCGTTCGCTCCGGTCCCCGGACCCGATCTGGGTCTTGCGGGCGGCCGCCCGCTCTCGATCGGCCTGCATCCGCCGCATGTCGTAGACACGCGACTTGAGGATGCGCATCGCCCGGGCCTTGTTCTTGTGCTGGGACTTCTCGTCCTGGCACTTGACCACGACCCCGGTGGGGAGATGGGTGATCCGCACCGCCGACTCGGTCTTGTTCACCTTCTGGCCCCCGGGCCCCCCCGCGCGCATCGTGTCGATCCGCAGATCCTCGTCCTTCAGCTCCACCTCGACATCCTCGAGCTCCGGGAGTACCGCGACGGTGGCCGCGGAGGTGTGGATGCGCCCCTGGGTCTCCGTCGCCGGCACGCGCTGGACCCGATGCCCCCCGGCTTCGAACTTGAAGGTGCGGTAGGCCTCCTTGCCGGCGATCGAGAAGACCGCTTCGCGCACGCCGCCCAGCTCGGTGGCCTGCAGCTCCAGCATCTCGAACTTGAAGCCGCGTGCCTCGGCGTACTTGCGGTACATCTCCATGAGCTCTCGGGCGAAGAGCGTCGCTTCGTCCCCCCCGATGCCCGGCCGCACCTCGATGATGACGCTGTCGGCGCGGTCCGCCTCGTCGGAGGCGACCTCGTCGGCCAAGGTCTCGCTCAGCGTGGCGTACCTCCCGTGGAGCTGCGCCAACTCCTCCCGGGCGAGCGGACCCAACTCCGGATCGGCCAGGAGACTTTCCGCCTTCGCGATCTCCCGCCGCAACGCGATCCATGTTTCGAAGCTCTTGGCCGGTCGGTCCAGCTTGGCCCGTTCCCGCAACAATTCCCGCACGCGCGCCGTGTTGGCGGCCACGTCGGGATCGGCGAGGAGCTCGCCCAGCGCGCGCCAGCGGGCGAGGATCTCGGGGAGCCGGCCTTCCAAGCGCCGGCCCTAGGAGCCTTGGCCCGTGGATCGCCCGGCGCTCGCACGCCGCTTCTCGAACTCGGCGTAGCGCTCCTGGAACTTCTGCACGCGCCCGGCGGTGTCGACGAACTTCTGCTTCCCCGTGTAGTAAGGGTGGCAGACGTTGCAGATGTCGACCTTGATTTCCTTCACGGTGGCCCGCGTCTGGAACGTGTTGCCGCAGGCGCACTTGACCGCGCACGCGACGTAGTTGGGGTGGATCGCCTTCTTCATGGCTGGCCCTGGCTGTGGGGGAAGCCAGTCAGTATAGACGCCCCCGGAAGTGGGGGCAACTCGTCAGGGCGCCTTGGCCGAGGCGGAGGCCTGGAAGGTGCAGGTGAGGGGGGTGGGGCCCTTGTGGCTGACGGTCACGTACCCCAGATAGCCCTTCCAGTCGGGGTGGGTGAAGACGCTCTGGGCGATCCGGTCCAGGTGGAACCGCAGCACGACCTCATTGGCGGTCAGATTGGCTCTCAGGACGCAGTCGATGAGGAGGCCGCGCGGCTTGCTCTTCTCCGAAGGCTCGACCAGGGAAGCCGTGAGCGGCGCCAGCGCGGAGAGGTAGAGGCCATGCTCCATCCGCAGTTCCTCCTCGAGGCGGGCGACATCCTCCTTGCCCTTGAAGCGGTCGAGATAGACCAGCGACATGACCGCGAGGAAGATGCACCCCATCAGGCCCATGCCGACGAGGGAACTGAGGGACCGGCGCACCCTCTCCCTATCGGACGGGAGGGGCGGCGGCTGAACGGGGGCTCAGGGGGCGGCGAGGAGCCGCTTTCCCTTGTCGCTCACGCGGTAGAGACCGCGCTTGGAGCCCTCCTCGAACCAGCGCTGCTTCCGCTTGAGGGTCCCTACCGCGTGGTGGAGGTTCTTGGGGGGCGGCCGGCCCACCACGGCGAAGCAGCCTCCGACCTGGTCGATGGAGAACTCCGGCTTCCCCTCCAACTCCTGGAGGTAGTACCCGAAGATCAGGAGCGCCTCCTGGATGGCTCCGCGACCGGAGCGCGAAGCGTGCTTGGTGAAGAACTCCGCGAGCCCGGGACGGGAGGGGTCCCCACCCGCCACGGCGGGCGTGGCGGCGGGGGCCTGCTCGCTCAGGTAGTGGCTGAAGAACTTGATCTGCCTCTCGACGAACTCCTCGGAGCCGCTCAATTCGATGGTGACGTCCTTGGAGGTGAACTTCAGGAGGGTGTCTTCGGCGATTTGCGTCATGGTTGGAAGGGGTCTATTGAATCATCGGAGGAGCGGCGGGAACAGGATTCAGCGAGGCGGCAACCCCTCGACCTTGGCCCCTTCGCCCAAGCCCTGACGGGCGAACCAGCCAGCCGGCATCTCGAGCACGGTGCGCACGAAGGAGCGGCTCTCGTAGTAGCGGATCCCCTCCGCGTCCACGCCGGGCTGGGGATCCATGGTGAAGAGCTGATCCACGGTGCCGTCGTCGAGGATGTAGGCGACGTCGATGGAGACGAAGCAGTTGCTGGCGTGGAACAGGCAGACCTTGCGATGGGGGTAGAGGAAGAGCATGCCGCGGTTCTCGCCGTCGAACCGGCGGCGCAGCATCATCCCGGTCCGGGTCGCCGAGGGCGTGGAGCGCGTCTCCACGGCGACTGCGACCCGCCGCTCCCGCTGGGCTAGGTGGAGCGTGAGGTCCGCCGGAGGCACCGGCACCTCGAGCCGCGCCGCGCCTGCCAGGCGCGCTTCCTCCTCGGCGCCCGGATGGGGCCGGGCGAACGGCACCTCCCCCATGCCCAGGACCGCGTCGGGATGGAGCGGCGCACGGCCCGCGAGGGCGGCGCAGAAGGCCGCGGCGGCCCGGGCGACCGCCGGGGAGTAGGGTCGCGCCGCCGCGGGCTCCACGACGAGCGAGACCGCGGTGGTCTCCAGCACGTCGTTCCGCCCGTCGATGACGGCGCCGGCCAGCGCCCAGTTGCGCCGGATGACCAGGGCCCCCTCGGGAATCAGCCCCCCGCCCCCGACCACCGCATGAAACGCCTCGATGCGGAACGCCGAGCCGAAGCGGCTCCCGTCGGCGATCACGACGAATCGCGTGAAGTCGGGCCCCTTCCCCGGCGTGGCCATCGCTTCCCGGATGGCCTCATCCAGGTCGGAAGCCGAGGCGCCGGGCGCGAAGGTGTGCCGCTCCCCGTCCTCCGGAGGAAGCCCGCCGGCCACCGGCCTTGCCTCGGAACAGCCGACCGCGACCAGGAGCGTGCAACCGGCCAGAACCGGGCCCAGAAGGGGCATGGGACCTATTGTAGTAGCCCCGCCTCGCGCAGGAGTTCGCGCACCGCTTCCATGGGGAGCCCGACGACATTGTCGAAGGGCCCGTCCAGAGCGGTGATGAAGCGGTCCCCGGTCTCCTGCACCGCGTAGGCGCCCGCCTTCCCCATCGGCTCGCCTGTGGCGACGTAGTCGTCGATCTCCTCCGGCGACAGCGGCCTCATCGTGACCCAGGTCCCGACGGAGCGCTCGCGGAGGCGCCCGCCGGCGCGCAACACCACGCCGGTGACCACGCGGTGGGTGGTGCCGGAGAGGGTCGCGAGGATGGTGCGGGCGTCCGCTTCGTCGCGCGGCTTGCCCAAGAGCCGGTCCCCCAGCGCCACCACCGTATCGGCCGCCAGGACGGCCGGGCCGGGGACGGCGCGCGCCTTCGCGTGGGCGTTGAGCAGCGCGACGGTGTGGGGATCGCCCTTCTCCGGCGCCTCCTCCGCGACGCGCGGCCCCGCCACGAAGCAGGGGATGCCGGCTTCGGCCAGAAGCTGGAGGCGGCGCGGAGAGGCGGAGGCGAGGGTGAGGCGCACGCCGCGAACGCCGCCCATCAGCGGCGGGACGACTTGCGGGCGCCGGTGGCCGCCTTCCGCGCCCGGGTGGTGCGGGGCGTCGCGATCTTGCCGCCGCGACGCGAGGAGTTGGCCGGCGCCGCCGTTGCCTTGGGCGCGACGTAGGAGGGACACCAGTTGCCCAGGACGCACTCCCCGCAGGCGGGGGCCCGGGCGCGGCAGACCGCTCCCCCGTGGGCGGAGAGGGTGTAGAGCGTGCGGAGGCTCTCCTGCGGATCCACCACCTCCTCCTCGAGGAGCTTGCGGAAGCGCGCCGCGGTCGTGGAGGGGGGGCAGATATGGGTGCGCGCCGCCACGCGCGCCGCGTGGGGGTCGGCCACTAGGTCGTTCTCGCCGGGAGAGAGCTTCAGGAGCACGCTCAGCACCAGTTCGGGACCGAAGCCGGGAAGCCCGGTCAGGTACTTCCGGAGGGACTCGCGGTCCATCTCCTTGCCGAACGCGAAGGCGAGGGCGTTGTTGTCCTTGAAGAGCGCCTTGAGGATCGCGCGGATGCGGTCGCCGACCTCGAGAGACTTCGCTCCGCAGCAGTCCTGGATCACCTCCGCGATCTGCGTGCTCTGGGCCACGCGGAGCTCGTTGGCATCGACGAAGGTGCGCCAGAGGGCGGCCACCGCGCGGGAGGCCTTGTCGGCGGAACCCTCCTTCGAGAGGATCGCCCAGAGGATCTGATCGATGGTGCTGCCGGAGCGGATCTCGAACTTCCCGTACTGGCCTTCGAGCGCCGCCAGCACGTGACGGATCCGGGCTTGGTCGATACTGGCCAAGAGGGACCTACCGGATCCCGTGCCGCTTGAGGATCGAGCGGACGGTGGCCGACGGCTTGGCGCCCACGGAGACCCAATACCGGGCGCGCTCCTCGTCGAGCTGGATGCCCTTGGCCGGGTCGGCCACCAGCGGGTCGTACCAGCCCAGATCCTCGACCGGGCTCCCGTCCCGCCGCGTAGCGGAATCGAAGGCCCCGATCCGGTAGAAGGGGCGGTTGGTCCGCCCGGTCCTCTTCAAGCGCAGTCGTACCGCCATGCCTATTCGTCTCCCGAGAGGTCGGGGAGGACCGCGCCCTCGCGCTTCATGCGCTTGAGCAGGCCCGCCTTCCGCTTCTCCATCTGCTTGAGGCCCATCCGCCCCAGGAACGTGTTTTTCATTTCCTTGAGCTGCTTGCGCATCATCTTGAACGACTTGAGCAGCTCATTCACGTCCTTGAGGGACGTGCCGCTGCCGCGGGCGATGCGCTGCCGCCGCTGCCCGTGCAGTTCGTCGGGGTGCATCCGCTCCCACGCCGTCATCGACTGGATCATCGCCTTCTGGCGCCCGAGGGCCGCGTCGTCCAGCTCCTGGTCCCCGAGCTGCTCCGCGATCTGTCCGGGCAGCTTCTTCACCAGATCGCGCATCGAGCCCATCCGTTGCACCTGCTCGAGCTGCGCGAGCAGGTCGTCCAGGTTGAACGACTTCAGGAACATGCGTTCGGCCAGCTCCTGGGCCTTCTCCTGGTCGACGGTCTCCTGGGCCTGCTCGACGAGGCTGACGATGTCGCCCATGCCGAGGATGCGACCCGCCATGCGCTCGGGGTGGAACGGCTCGAGGGCGTCCAGCTTCTCCCCCACCCCCACCAACACCACGGGCTTCCCGGTGACGTGGCGTATGGAGAGGGCCGCGCCGCCCCGGGCGTCGCCGTCGAGTTTGGTGAGGATCACCCCAGAGAGATCGAGCTTCTCGTGGAATGCCGCACTGCTCTTCACGGCATCCTGCCCGGTCATGGCGTCCGCCACGAGATAGATCCGGTGGGGCTTCACCTGGTCCCGGATCGCCGCCAGCTCCCCCATGAGCGCATCGTCGATGTGGAGCCGCCCCGCGGTGTCGAGGATCACGACGTCGTGCCCCAGTTTCCGCGCCTGCTCCACGCCGCGCTTGCAGATGGCCGGGGGACGCCCGCCCTCCTCGGCGTGGACCGGCACGTCGAGGCTCTTGCCCAGCACCCGGAGCTGCTCGACGGCCGCGGGGCGCTGGACGTCGGCGGCGACGAGCATCGGGTTCTTCTTGTGCTTGCGCCGGAGCCAGAGCGCCAGCTTCCCGCAGGTGGTCGTCTTCCCCGACCCCTGGAGCCCCACCATCATGAGGACCGTGAGCCCGGAGGGGTCGAAGGGGATGTCGGCGGCCTGCCCGCCCATGAGCGCGGCCATCTCGTCGTGCACGATCTTGATGAACTGCTGGGCGTGGGTAATCCCCTTCATCCCTTCGCGCCCCGTCGCCTTCTCCTTCACCGCCTGGGTGAAGGCGCGCACCACGTCGAGGCTGACGTCCGCCTCCAGGAGCGCCCGCTTGACCTCGCGCACCGCCTCCTGGACCGAATCCTCGGTGAGACGTCCGGCACCGCCCGTCAGGCGGCTGAACAGGCCGGACAGGCGCTGGGTCAGCGATTCGAACATGGGGCGAAACCCGCCAGTTTATGCCCCTCTTCGGGGAGGGTCAATTCAGCGGCCGAACGAAGTAGATCTCCGGGCCGGCGCCGGCGTTCCGGATCTCCAGGCGGAACCACCCCAGCACCGGTGTGGGGTGGGCCGGGTCATGCACGTAGACGCGTTGCCCCCCCTGGGGGTGACCGTAGACCGCCTCCAGGACCACCCCCTCGCTGCCGTCCGGCCGCTTCTCGCGCACCATCCGGATCCCCTCCAGCCACTCCGCGGCGGTGATCGCCCCGAGGTTTGCCAGGGGAAGCCCCCCCAGCTTGTGGGGCGCGAAGTCGGAGTCTTCGAGACTCCGAATGCCCACGCCGAGCACGACATGGGGAAACGGGTGCAGCGTCCCTGGGTCCATGGGGGAGCCCGGCTCGGCCTCGAGGTGGTCCACGATATAGCGCAGGACGGGCTGCTTCCGGTCCTGCGGCACGAGATCGAAGGACTCCCTGGGCTTGGCGGCCAGCGTCGCGTTGACGAAGAGGAGGACCGGGGGGGGGGCGGGGGGCGCGAGCAGATTCAGCCGATCGGCGGCCAGCGCGAGGATGGCCGTGATAAGCGCGAGGAGCAGCGCGGCGATCCCGAGGAGGCCCCGGTCGCTCATTGCAGGACGTAGGCCAGCCCGTCGGTCTCGCGGCGGGCCAGGCCGAACACCGGCGCCTCCTCGGCGAACCAGTAGCGGTCGCGCACGGCCTCGACGCTGAACATCGGGCGCACCGCCTCCACGAGGAATCCGATCACCTCCCGCTTGCGAACCACGACCGGCGTGGAGGTGAGCGTCTTGAGGACCGGCTGCTCGCCGGGCGCCCACTCGTCCTCGTCGAAGAGGGGCGGCATCCAGCCGTGCAGCCGGGGCTTGAACACGATCTGGCGGTTGCGTCGCGGACTGCCGGTCTCGTCCAGCTCCGTCACCTCGATGGTCAGAAAGCGGCCGAGGCCCTGCTCCCGCAGATCCTCGATGCGCCGGACGGCGTACTCGAGGTAGCCGCGGACGCGGCCGGAGCCGAGCTCCTCGATGCGGTAGCGTGCGCTCTCCCCGAAGGCCGCGCGGTCGATGCGCGGCACGAACTCCGGCACGCGGAGCCGCTCGCGCGCGAAGGCGTCGGGGAAGAGCAGGAACGCGCCGCCGGCCGCCAGAAGGGTCGCTCCCTCCAGGCATATCAGCAGGATCAGGGCGTTTCTCATTCTTCGCCGACGCGGCGCACCCGTGCCCCGAGGGCCACCAGCTTCTCCTCCAGCGCGTCGTACCCCCGGTCCACATGATACACGCGGTGGACGGTCGTGGTGCCCCGGGCGGCGAGCCCGGCGAGGACCAGGGCGGCCCCGCCGCGGATGTCGGAGGCCATGATCTCCGCGCCCGAGAGCCCTTCCACGCCATGGATGATCGCGCTCGCCTCGTGCTTGCGCAGATCCCCCCCCATGCGGTTCAGCTCGGAGACGTGCATGAACCGTTCGGGGTAGATCTTGTCGGTGACGACGCTCATCCCCTTCGCGAGGGCCAGGTAGGCGGTCGCCGGAGCCTGCAGGTCGGTGGGGAATCCGGGGTAGGGAAGGGCGGTGAGCTCGAGAGGGGTGGCCCGCTCGCGCCCGATCACGCGCAACCCTTCGGGCCGCCGCTGGATCTCGCAGCCGCTCTGTCGCAGCGCCTCCACCACCGCGCCCAGATGGTCCGCGCGACCGTCGAGGACGGTCACATCGCCCCCGGTGCAGGCCGCGGCGAGGAGGAAGGTGCCGGTCTCCATCCGGTCCGGGATGGGGCGCCAGGTGGTCCCGCGCAGCCCCTCCACCCCCTCCACCGCGAGGCGCGGGCTCCCGACCCCCTCGATGCGCGCCCCGCAGGCCACGAGGAACCGGGCCAGATCGGCCACCTCCGGCTCGCAGGCCGCCCCCTCGATGACCGTGCGCCCCGGCGCGAGGGTGGCCGCCATGAGGACGTTGGCGGTCCCAAGCACGGTGGACCCGAACGCTCCCGCCAGGAACATCTCGTCTCCCCGGAGCGGCCCCTGGGCGCTGACATACCCCCCCTCGATCTCCATGGTCGCCCCCAGAGCGCGCATCCCCTTCAGGTGCAGATCGATGGGGCGGACCCCCAGGTTGCAGCCTCCCGGAAGGGAGACCCGCGCCTTCCCTCGCCGGGCCAGCAAGGGCCCCAGCACGCAGAAGCTGGCGCGCATCTCCTTGACGATCTCGTAGGGCGCATCGAAGGGGGATGCATCCTGGACGCAGACGCTGATGGAGCCGTCGGCGTTCCGCTCCACGGCGCAGCCGAGGTGGCGGAGCAGCCGCAACAGGGTGTCCACATCGCGGATGCGGGGAACCCCCTCCAACCGCGTCTCCCCTTCGAGGAGGAGCGTGGCCGCCAGGATCGGAAGGGCGGCGTTCTTGGCGACCGAAACGCGGACGCTTCCGCGCAGGGGCAGACCCCCCTCGATGACGAACTTGTCCATAGGCCGGAACATACCCCGGTGCGGGGACGGCGCGGCCGGTTTGACTGCGTGCGAGCTGCGGCCTATTCTAGTGGGTTTCCGCAGAAATCCAGGAGACGCCCTCCATGTCCACTCTTCACGCTCCCCCCGATCCCGTTCGCGTCCTGGAAGGCGCTGCCGCGGACCACGCGGAGGCCGCCGCGCTCCGGCGCAAGGTCATGGACGACACGGAGTTGCGGCGCGGCCTGCGACGGTTCGTGGAGGAGGACGGTCGGAGGCCCGAGGAGTGCGACAGCCGCGACGCGGGGCTGCGCGCGACGGCGCTGCACATTCTCGGACGTGACGACGAGGTGGGGCCGTTCGCCGAGCGCTGCGACGCGCCCCGCGTGCGCTTCCTCTGGGGACTCTCGGAAATCTACCGCAATCGTGTCGTGACCGCCGCGGACGTCCTGCTCGAGGCCCTGCGTCGCGAGCCCCGGGATGAGCGGATCCGCCTCGAGGCCGCCGCTCTCGTCGCCCTGCTCGGCCGCACCACGGAGGCGCGCGAGCTTCTGCAGCCCCTGGCCTCCCGCGACGATCGGGCGGACGTGCTGTTCGCCAAGGGGGCCATTGCCGAGGCCGAAGGCGACCCGGCGACGGCGCAGGCGCACTACGAGGCGGCGCTCGCCCTCGACCCCTCCCACGTCAACGCCCTGTTCCGGCTCGCCTTCCAGCACGATCTCGGCGGGGACGACGACGCGGCGATCGCGCTCTACGAGCGAGCGCGCCACGCGCGACCCACCCGCGTGAACGTACTCCTGAACCTCGGCCTGCTCTACGAGGATACGGATCAGTTCGACAAGGCGGCCGCCTGCTACCGCGAGATCCTGTCGCGCTACCCCGAGCATGCCCGCGCGCGGCCCTTCTTCCGCGACGCGGAATCGAGCAAGTCGATGGTCTTCGACGAGGATCAGGAGCGCAAGGATGACCGCCGCAACCAGATCCTCACGACCCCCATCTCCGATTTCGAGCTCTCCGTGCGTTCGCGGAACTGCCTCGCCAAGATGAGCATCCTCTCCCTCGGGGACCTCATCCAGCGCACCGAGCCCGAGCTGCTCGCCTACAAGAACTTCGGGGAGACGAGCCTCCAGGAGATCAAGGAGCTGCTCACCAGCAAGGGGCTGCGCCTCGGCATGCGCAAGGAAGAGGTGATGCTGCCGGCCGAGTTCGGCGAGGAGCAGGCGTTCCTCGACGAGGAGGATGACGACGACGCGGACGAGACGCTCCCCGATGTCCCGCTGCCGGTCGGCGTGGACGCGGAGGCGCTCCAGCTTCCGCTCGCCGATCTCGAACTGAGCGTCCGCTCGATGCGCTGTGTCGCCCAGCTCAACCTGCAGACCATCGGGGAGCTCACGCAGAAGTCGGAGAGCGAGCTGCTCCAGAACAGGAACTTCGGCGAGACGAGCCTCGAGGAGATCAAGAGCAAGCTCGCCCAGCTCGGCCTCTCGTTGCGGCCGGAGTAGCGCGTGTTCGACTACGTCTTGGGCGCCGTCGCGTCGCGGGACGAAAGCGTCGTCGTCCTGGACGTGGGCGGGGTCGGCTACCGGTTCACCGTCTCCGCCTCGACGCTGCGGCGCGTCCCGGCAGCCGGCGAGGCGAAGCTGCTCGCCCACCTCATGCTGCGCGAGGAGCGCCTCGACCTCTTCGGGTTCGCCTCGCCGGGGGAGCGGCACCTCTTCCGGCAGCTGCTCCAGGTCGGGGGGATCGGACCCGCCACGGCTCTCGGACTCCTGAGCGCCTACGAGCCCGAGGCCCTCGCGAGCCACATCGCTTCCGGCGAGACGGCTCTGCTGACCCGCGTGAAGGGGATCGGCAAGAAGACCGCCGAGCGGATCCTCGTGGAGCTGCGCGACCGCTTCGCAAGCCGGGGGGCGGCAACCGGGGCGCCGCCCCGAGGGGCCCGCGAGGACGCGCTGCTGGCCCTCTGCTCCCTCGGCCTGACCCGCGCCGAAGCGGAGCGGCGCCTCGCCGCAGTGGAAGGAGAGGGGGTCTCGCTCGAGGAGACCGTCAAGCGCGCGCTCCGCCGGCGCCCCTGACCTGCCGCCCCCCCGCGGAGGCGCTTACAATCCGCGCCATGCCTCCCGCGGCCCCCTCCCCCGTCGTCCCCATCCGCCGGCTCAAGGAGCACGCCGACGCCACGGTCACCCTGAACGGCTGGCTCTACGCGCGCCGGTCCGGAAAGGGCCTCCACTTCCTCCAGGTAAGGGACGGGAGCGGGATCGCCCAGGCGGTCGTGAGCCTTGCCGACGCGGGGGAGCCGCTCTTCGCTCTCGCGGGATCGATCGGACAGGAGAGTTCCCTCACCGTCTGCGGCAAGGTGCGGGTGGACGCCCGCGCGCCAGGAGGGGCCGAGCTGCAGGTTACGGCGCTCGGGGTGGTCTGCGAGGCGACCGACTACCCGCTCGGCAGAAAGGACCACGGCCCCGACTTTCTGCTCGCGCACCGTCATCTCTGGCTGCGATCGCGCCGCCCCGCGGCGACGCTCCGCATCCGGGACACGGCCATCCGCGCCATCCGCGACTTCTTCCACGCGCGCGGCTTCGTGAACACCGACGCCCCGATCTTCACCCCGAGCGCCTGCGAAGGGACGACCACCCTCTTCGGACTGGACTACTTCGATGAGGAGAAGGCCTACCTCACCCAGTCGGGTCAGCTCTACATGGAAGCGACGGCGATGGCGCTGGGCAAGGTCTACTGCTTCGGCCCGGTGTTCCGGGCGGAGAAGAGCAAGACTCGGCGCCACCTCACGGAGTTCTGGATGGTGGAGCCGGAGATGGCTTTCGCCGATCTGGGCGACGCGATGGACCTGGCGGAGGCGCTCCTGGTCGATCTGGTGGCCCGCGTCCTTCAGGAGAACCGGTCCGACCTCGCCGCCCTCGAACGGGACCCCGCCCCGCTGGAGAGGGTGGTCCCCCCGTTCCCGCGGCTCACCTACGACGAGGCGGCGCGCATCCTGGAACCGCTCACCGGCTTCCGCTGGGGCGGCGACCTGGGCTCCCCCGATGAGACGGCGCTCGCCTCACGCTACGACCGCCCGGTGATCGTGCATCGCTGGCCGGCGGCGGTGAAGGCGTTCTACATGAAGCGCGATCCCGCCGACGACCGCCTCGCCCTAGGCATGGACCTGCTGGCTCCCGAGGGCTACGGGGAGATCGTGGGCGGCGGGGAGCGCGCCACCGACCTCGCCTTCCTGGAGGCGCAGATCGCCGCGCACAAGCTGCCGCGCGAGGCGTTCGAGTGGTACCTCGACCTGCGTCGCTACGGCGGCGTCCCCCACGCGGGCTTCGGCCTCGGCCTCGAGCGAACCCTCGCGTGGATCTGCGGCCTGGAGCACCTGCGGGAGGCGATCCCGTTCCCGCGCATGCTCCACCGCATCTACCCCTAGCGGGAGCCTCAGCCCCACCGCACGAAAAGAGGCGGGCGGCCTTCCGGCCGCCCGCCCCGAGGAATCGGATCGTCGCGCCCGGTTCGCCTTAGCGGCTCCACCAGGAGGCGATGCGCAGCACGCCGGGCACCGCGATGGTCGTGCCGATGACGCCACCGACGTAGTTGCTGAGGGTCACGGTGCCGGCGCCCGTGTTGGAGACGTAGTAGCTCGAGAAGCGCGGACCGCAGGCGGAGACGAACCCCGCGCCGGCCGGATCGCCGGTAATGGTGGTCGGGCCGAGGCCCGCCACGTGGTTGGCGTTGACGGTGATGAACAGGTTGGACGGGAACACCTGCTGCACCGCGACCTGCTGGACCCGGTTCTCCGAGGTCTCCGCGATGAGCGCGGCGAGGGTGTAGCCGTTGATGGCGCCCGTCGCCGTGCCGCTGGTGATCCACTGGACGCCGCTCGGCTGGCGCAATCCGCCGATGCTGTTCACGATCTTGTTCGGGTTGAAGGTCGAGGCGGAGCCGGGGAGCACCGAGGGGGTGTTGGCGAGGAAGCCGGTCTGGAAGAGCTCGACCGTGCCGCCGATGCCGGTGATGAACGCGAAGTAGGAGCCGCCGCCATGCACCGGCGTCCACTCGATGTCCTTGCCTTGGCTCGAGAGGCTCACTCCCCGGAGATCGGGGATGATCGATTCGCTCTGCGAGAGGTTGGTCAGCTCGGCGAAGTCCGCCGTGCTCTCGCCCGAGTTCAGGGTGCCGACGATCGACTTCGAGACGTAGAGAGGGCCGAAGCAGGGGAACCCCGCCGTGCCGAGCTGGCTGGGAAGGCCGGTGATCGCACAGGCGCTCGGGCTGATGCCCGAGTTGATGGCTCCGATGATCGGGGGCCCGGGAGGCGAGCCCGGGTCGGCGCGCTGGTTCGGGAACGCCTTCTTGAAATCAGACTCGGACAGGATGAGCTGGGAGGTCCCTGCGGTGACCGCCGCGTTCAGCTGCGCCTGGGTGGCGAAGAGGGAGCCCCCGGTGAACCAGGAGAGCTGCCCGATGTCGAAGACCGTGACGGTGTTCGCGCTGAAATTGGAGACCGCCGCGCGGGCGGTCGTCCCCACCGCGGCGATCCCGATTCCGCCCGGGGAGGGCGTGCTGAACCGGCCGAGGGGGACCATCAGGTAGGTGTCGATGATCGTGACTTCACCGCCGCCCGACGAAGCGCTCAGCGCATACAGGTTGGTGTGGAACAGATTCGGTCCGCTCACGCCGACGCAGAGGAAGCTGTAGAAGGCGGTGTAGGTGCGGACGTCCGTGGTCATCTCCACGAGGTCCTGGATCGCCACCCTCACGACCTGCCCGCTCGTGCCACTGGTCACGACGGCGTTGTTCGGCCGGGCGGGATTGGGCCCCGGGATGTAGGGCGTCCGGCCGGGGTTCACGTCGATCACGCCCACGCCGATCGGATCGCCGTAGAAGACGGCGGAGTTCGTGTTGGGAGCGTAGATCTTTTCCGGAAGAGGCTTGGTCTCGAAGGTGAAGCTCGTGTTGGGACTGCCCGCGGGAATGATGTTGCCCACGGTGTCGGTCACCCCGACGAACGCCGTCGCCACGAACTCCACGGTGATCGACGCCCCGAGCGGAAGGCCCTTGTTGCCCTTCACCGGAGGGTCGGGGACGGTCCCGAAGCAGTCGATCGGATCGCCCGCATTCATGTTCACCGGGAAGGCGTCGAGGTCGGGCCGGAACACGAGATCCACGCCGTTGCGCGGGCTCTGGCCGCTCCGCCCGGGGAAGCCATTCTGGTCCAGCTGGTTGAGCGGGAAGTTGTTGCCCGGTCCGTTGCCGCCGTCCGCGAACCAGCGGCCGGGGATCGGGATCGGGTTGGCAGCGCCGGAAGGCTGGAAGGTGACCCTGAGATTCGTCGCGTTCACCGTGCTCGCGAGGATGGTCTCCGACATCGTGATCCGGATCTCGGAGAAGGGATCGACATTGCGCTCGCCGTTGGCGGGGAAGGTCTTCACCACCGTCGGCCCGAGGGTGTCCGGACCCACGCGGAAGAAGAAAAAGTACTGGCGGCCCGTCATCGGATCGCCGTCGGCCCCGCGCACCCCCACATCCACGATCAAGCTGTACTGGCCGGCCTTGAGCGGGTTGATCGCGGTCAGACCGGTCGGCGTGAGGATGAGCGTGTCGTTGGGCAGATTCGTGAAGGAGAGGGCCGTGGTGGCGGGAATGAGGACGTTGGCGCCAGGAGGATTGACGCCGAGGACCGTGGGCGCAGCCGGGTCGAACGGCCCCTGGGTCGTGTCGTAGAAGAAGAGGCGGACGTTCCTGCTCCCTTGGACATCCGTCGGATCGGTGTTGATCACCGATGCGGGATCGAGCGAGTTCGAGAAGATGATCGTGACCGAACCGGGAACACGCAGGGTGGGGTTCGTCAGGGCGTTGAAGAAGTCGATGGCGTCCTGGTTGTCCAGTTGATCGCCGTTGCCGGGACTGTGGGTGATCACGAAGATATCGCCGATGTCATCCGAGGGAACTCCCGCGGCTCCACCGGTGCACCCGACCAGGGCGAGCGCCAACGCGCAAAGCCCCACAAGGCTCATCCGCCTCATGAACTTCCTCCAAATACTGCCGACATCGTTCGAGCGATTCGCGAAGGGCGCACCGTACTCAATGCCCTTCCGACTGGCAACGCCTAATGTGGTTCTCAAGGCTCCTCGCCCGTGGTTTCTAGGGCGCGCATAGTGCGCCCCGCCGTCGACAAGGCAAATGCAGTGCCAGGCGTGGTGCTCATTAGGCGACAGCGCCATCGACGCAAAGCATTGTCAGTAAATAAATTACGCGCGCGACAGAGATGCACAGCGCATGTCTTGAGCGATCCTGCTACGGACGCTCCTGCGGCCCCGGTGCGCGTTCGCACGGAGGAGACCCCAGCGCCTCCCACGCGCGCACGGAGCCCCGCGTCACCCGGGCCGCTGCAGCTCGCCGGTCTCGCCGTGGCGGCGGCGGAAGTGCTCGGAAAGGCGCCTCAGGCTGACCCGGTCCTCTTCGCCCAGCCAGAGGAACTCCAGTCCGGCGGCAAACCCATCCTCCTCCGGGACGGAGCGGAGAACGCGGGCCAGGACCAGGAGGGGCGCCGCCTCGTGCTCGATATGCACTTCGATGACGAGGTGGCTCCCTACCGCGAGGGGTTCGCTGATCACGAGGCAGGTGCCTCCCAGGCTCAGGTCGCGGGTGCGAGCCCAGCGGCTCGGTTCGCTCCCTTCGATGTCGCGGTAGCGGACCGTCACCTCCTCGAGGAACCGGCGGTGGCGCCGCCGATCCGCCTCCGCGGCTACGTCCGCGCCCCTCGGGGCTTCCACCTTCGAGGGAGGCGTGGCGCCGTCCTTACCCTCTGACTTCATCAGCCCTCCGCAGGGAAGCCTACCCTTCGACGAGGGATCGTCAAACGCCCCCGGGGCGGGTTCCCTTGAGGGTAATCGGCTGATGGCACTCTGGGCAGGAGCCGAACAAGCCGTATTCTGTACTTCGGGCCACCCAGGCGGGGGAGTGGCGAAACCGGCAGACGCAGGGGACTTAAAATCCCCCGAGGCGCGAGCTTCGTGCGGGTTCGACTCCCGCCTCCCCCACTTCCGACTCCGCGCCACCACCCGCCCCGCCGGGGATGGCGCTCCGGAGCGCGCCGCGCGAACCGTACGAGAGCCCCGTGCTTCCCCGGGGGAACGGAGGAGCGCTGCGGGGAGCGCGTGGCGCTCCGTCGGCAAGTTGGCAGGTGCCCACGCCCCTCCCGAGAGGCGCCGCGAGGCCCGCGAGGCGGATCCTTGCCGCGGGGGGGCCGAGCGCTAGGATGCGCAACCGTGAGCACCGCAGCGAGCAGCGCCCCCGCGCAGGAGCCGAAGGGGGTCAAGATCGTCTCCCTCCTCGTCGCCGCCCTGGGGCTTTACTTCCTCGTGGCGGGATTGGGCGGCAAGCCGGGAGCGTTCCGCGTCCTGTTCGTCCTCGCAGGCACAGGATTCCTCCTCGCGATCGCGCGGGGACTAGCGCGCTTCCGCACCTGGTCCTGGTTCGCCACCTGCATCGGAATGCTGGCCGGTGCGGCCGTCACGTTCGTGCGCATCCTGCTCGCTGTGGACGCGAAGGACTCCCCGGAGATCTGGGAGCGCCTCGCCCTTCTCGGGTTCCTCGTGGCACTCCTGCTCTATCTCAGCCGGGAGAAGATCGAGCGGTTCTACCGCCCGGACTACTTCCGCCAGCCCGTCCACTAGGGTCCTGAGTTAGAGATTCGCTTAGAAGAACTCGCGACGGAATCGCGGATTTCGTCGGCGGTCTTGGTCCAGGCGAACGGGCGCGGCTCGTCATTGACGGTGTCGAGGTAGGCCCGGATCGTCGCTTCGAGGTCGTCCACGCCCCGGTGCACGCCGCGGCGGATCTGCTTCTCCGTGAGCGCGGCGAACCAGCGCCCGACGAGGTGGATCCACGACGAGTACGTCGGGGTGAAGTGGACGTGAAAGCGCGGGTGGCGGGAGAACCAGCGGCGGATCGCCGGGGTCTTGTGGGTCTGGTAGTTGTCGAGGATCAGGGGCACGTCGAGGCGCGGCGGCACGGCCGCCTCGATCCGTTCGAGGAACCGGCGGAACTCCCTCGCCCGGTGGCGCCTGAAGCACTCGCCGATCACCTTTCCCGTCTTCACGTCCAGCGCGGCGAACAGCGTCGTCGTGCCATGGCGCACATAGTCGTGCGTGCGCCGCTCCGCCTGCCCCGGACGCATCGGAAGGAGCGGCTGC
>JBQTIG010000095.1:0-51370 GCA_052388375.1 Planctomycetaceae bacterium
TACGGCTTCGTCGTCGCGGCTCGCGCTCGGCCCGCTCGCTCGGCCTCGGTGTTGACGCCGGGTTTTCGGAAGGCTCCTAGTCGAACTCAGTGCGGCAGCAGCGCCTTGAGCGCCGCCGCAGCAGCCCGCGGCTCGGGGGCGGCGCAGATCGCGGAGGAGACCGCGACGCGCGTCGCCCCCGCCGCGAGCAGAACGCTCAAGTTGCGCGCGTTGATTCCGCCGATCGGAAAGACCGGCAGTCGCGTCGCGCCGTAGGTGTCGCTCAAGAGGCGCGGTCCCTTCGGCACGTAGTGGAGGTTCTTGGTCTCCGACGCGTAGACCGGCCCCAAACCGACGTAGTCCGCACCGCGGGCGGCCGCCCCTTCCACCTCGCTCCGATCGTGGGTGCTGAGCCCGATCAGCAGGTCGGGACCGAAGCGTTCCCGCAACAACTCCGGCGCGAGGTCTTCGCTGCCCACATGCACCCCGTCGGCGCGGGCGTCCCCCAGGAGCGCCGCCCGGTCGTTGAGGAAGAAGAGCGCGCCCCCGTCCGCCGTCACCTTGCGGAGGCGCTGCGCCACTTCCAGGAACGCCTCGTCGTCGCACTCCTTGTCGCGCAACTGGACCAAGTCGACGCCTCCGGCGATCGCGTCGGCAACGGTCCGCTCGACACCGCAGGCGCAACTTCGAGGCGAGACGATCAGATACAAGGTCGCCCGCCTGAGCTTCTCTCGGGGCGAATCCAACGCCGCTACTATGGCAGAAACCGCCCCCGGAAGGAATCGGGCAGGGGACCGCTACAATTCGCGGCCCGATGGAAGGCAAGGCAATCCCCTCGCGCTGGTCCCTCGTCGTGGGCGGGCGGCTCGAGGACCCCGCCCGGGCCGAGGCTTGGCGGACGCTCTGCGACCAATTCCGGCCCCCGGTCCTGGCGGCCCTCCGCGAGCGTTTCGCGGGGCGGCGGCCGACGGAAGACCTCGCCTCGGCCTTCTTCGCGTTCCTCCGCTCCATCCGCCCGGATGCCTCGGACTATCGCCTCCGCACCCACCTCGCCCGCCTGCTGCGCGTCTTTCTCCACGATCTCCACTCCGGCCGCTCCGTCACCACCACAGCCTCCCTCACCCCGGCCGGCAAGGAGGAGGAGCGCGCCGCCCTCGCGACAGCCTGCGACGCCTTCGCGGCGGCGCCGCCGGACGACGGGTTCCACGCGCTCTGGACGCAATGCCTCCTCCACGCGGCGCTGCGCCGGCTGCGCGGGACGCACCCCGATGCGCACACGCTCCTCCTGCGCTTCCACGACCGCCCCGCCGGGAGCAGCGACCCGCTCCCCGCCCTCGCGACGGAACGCAAGGCGACCCCCGCGGAGATCGTGCGGCGTCTCGGGCAGGCGCGCGCCGCGCTGCGCGACCTCTTCGCCGAGGAGGTGAAGCACACCCTGGCCGCGGGCGCCTCCCTCGACGAGGAGCAATCGCTCCTGGGAGGCCACACCGGCGGCCTGCTCGACCCGGCTACCTGGGCACCAGCGTGAGGTCGACCTCGTCGCCGACCATGCGGTAGACGCTCGTGAGCGATCCGCGCTCGAACTCCTCGCCCACCGTGAGCGTGCCCATCACGGGAATCGGGATGTGCGAGACGAACTCCGCCGTCTTCCCCTCGGCCATCTTGACGAAGACCCACTCGGTCATCTCGGGCACGCGACCGTAGCAGCAGCCGAACGGGTAACGCACCAGCAGGAAGCTGAGCACCTTGTCCTTGTCCACATCGATCGGGAGCATGTAGCCGGTGATCGAGACCTTCGTCCCTTCGAGGGCGCGGACCTTCTCGGGAAAGCGGGCGAGCATCGCCAGCCGCGCCTCCTCGTCCTTGGGCGGCCCATCGGGATAGACGTAGGGGAACGAGGCGAGGGTGTCGAAGGTGACGGCTCGATAGGTCGCCGGCGCGGGCGACGGCGCAGGATCTTCGGGGAGGGGGGCGGGGGAGCGCGGGTCCGGCGGCGTCACGGCGGGCGTGGAGTCGGGTTCGGGCGCGGGGGTGGGCGCGGGATCGGGCGGCGTCACGGCGGGCGTGGGGTCGGGCTCGGGCGCGGGGGTGGGCGCGGGATCGGGCGGCCGGCCGGGATCGATCGGCTCGCCGCGGATCTGGGCCAAGGCCTCGCGGCCGGAGGGTGGGGAGTGGGTCTGCCCCGGGCTGCAGAGAGGGCAGAAGTTCCAGACGGCCGCAAGAGCGACGACGGCCACGCCGGCGCCGATCCAGAGCGGACGCACGTAAAAGCCTCCCCTCGCCACGTCAGTGGCTTCCTTCGGGGTAGGGGATCTCGACGTCCTCGAATGGCTTCCCCTTGACGACGACCCTTTCGAGAACCGCGGTGAAGCGCGTCAGCCCCTTGAGGCGGTCATCGGAGGTGGAAAACTCGGAGGCGTCGCCCGGTTTCTCCCCCGTGGTGGGGCGCGTCGCGGGGAGGAGCTCGATCACGAACCCGGCGGGCCGGATCGTGCAGCGGATCTTCTCGTCCGCGCTCCGCACCCCTTTCTGTGCGTGGCCGTCGAGGAGATAGAGGGTAAGGCGCCCGGCGACCGCGTCGGCCAGGATCTCGATGTGCGCGAACTCGTCCCCGAGAACGACAATCGCCCCGCCGTGGGGCGCATCGTGGTCATGGCCGCGGCCGTCGGCGCGGTGGGCGTCGTGGTCGTGATCGTGGTCCCCGCCCCCTTCCTCGTGTTTCTCGCCGCAGGCGGCGAGAAGGGCGGCGACGACCAGCCAGCGCATCCTTTCAATCTACCTCAGGAAGTCGGGGTGAGGTGGCTTGCGACGTCGGTGCGGTAGGCCTGCAAAGCGGGGAGGATCCCGGCCAGGGCGCCGAGCAGGACCATGCCGGTAGGGGCGATCCAGAGGATGGGGTGCGGGCGCAGCCACTCCAGGACGATGCCGGTCTGCGCGCGCACCACCACAGCCGCGGCGCCGAGGATGCCCGCATGGACGAGGAGGCCGAGGAGCGAGCCCAGGGCGGCGATGGCCGCCGCCTCGGCCACGATCGCTCCGAATACCGTGCGGCGGCGCGCCCCCAGCGCGCGCAGGATGGCGAATTCGCGTCGCCGCTCGCGGATGCTGTTGGTGAGGCTGGCCAGGATGGACCCCGCCGCCACGACGACCACGAGCACGGCGACCAATTCGAGCACGCGCAGCATCCAGCCCATCTTTTCGAAGAATTCGGCCAGGACCAGGCCGACGGGCCACGCGAGAGTAGCGACGGCGCCCTGGTTGTTGATCTCCTGCCGGAGGAGGAACCCCGCCTGCTTCGAGCGGAGCTTGAGCATGACAGCGCCCACCTCCTTGTGCTCGTCGGGGATCGGCTCCCCCGGCTTCGCCTCGAACTCCTCGCCGCCGCCGCGCAGCACGTGGCCTTCGAGGCGAAAGACACCATCGACGGGGATGAAGAGCACGCGGTCCGTGGGCGAGTTGGTGGGCTCCAGCACCCCGACGACGACGTACTCGGCGTCATGGCGTTGCGTCTCGTCGAAGTCGAGGCCGTGATAGGCATGGAAGCGGTCGCCGAGCCCCAAGCGCGCGCTGCGCGCCACGAAGTCGCCCACGACCGCCTCGCGGAGCGTCGGGTCGAAGAGGCGGCCGGGGGGCGCGGGGCGCAGCATCTCCCCGGGGCGCACCTGCACGTCGCGGAAGAGATCGAGAGTGGTGCCGACGATGCGGAAGCCGCGGTAGTTGTCGCCCACCGCGTAGGGGATGGCGGTCTCCACCCTCGGATCCTTGCGCATCGCCTCGTAGAGCGACCAGGGGATGTTGCCCGGCGAGGTTTCGAGGTGGAAGACCGTGTTCAGGACCAGCTGTAGGGGGCTGCCGCGCGCGCCCAGGACCGCGTCGAAACCCACCGGGACGCCGGTGAAGGCTTCGCGCGCCTGGGTCTGGATGGAGAAGACCGCCATGACGAGGCCGCAGGCGAGCGCGGTGGAGCCCACGCTCACCGAGGTGGAGAGCGCGTGCTGCCGGAGGCTCCGGCGCACCAGGAGGAGGAGGCCCTTCACGCCGCTCCGCCCACGGTCGCCCGATTGATCGCCTCGAGGTGCTCCACGCGCTCGAAGCCGCCCGCGGCTCCGGAATCGTGCGTGACGAGGAGGAGCGCCGCGCTCGCCTCGCGGCAGACCTCCCGCACCAGCGCGAGCGCCTCGGCGGCGTGGCGGCGGTCGAGGTTGCCGGTCGGCTCGTCCGCCAGCACCAGACGCGGGCGGTTCGCCAGGGCGCGGGCCACGGCGACGCGCTGCTGCTGGCCCACGGAGAGCTGGCGCGGCTTGTAGTCGAGCCGGTCCCCCAGCCCCACGCGCTCGAGCAGCGCGCGGGCGCGCGCGGGATCGCGGCGGCCCGAGAACGCCATCCCCAGGAGGACGTTTTCGAGCGCGCTGTAGCCCTGGAGCAGATTGAACGTCTGGAAGACGTAGCCGATCGCGTTCGCCCGCAGCCGGTCGCGTCCTGCCTCCGGCAGGGCCGTCATTTCCCGCCCGTCGACGAAGATGCGCCCAGCATCCGCCTTCAGGATGCCCGCGATGAGGTGCAGGAAGGTGGTCTTGCCCGATCCGCTCGTTCCCTGCAGCGCGACCTGTTCCCCGGCCGCCAGCGCGAACGAGGGAACGTCCACCACCGCCGTCACCTCTCCGTCCGGCGCGCGGAAACACTTCTTCAGCTCCTCGACCTCCAGCACACGCCCAGTCTACCTGACCCTCAGGGGTATTCGGGCGCGCATGGCCCGCGCCGACAAGGAGTTACGGCGGCTCGCTGCGGCAGCGCTGCCGCAGATCGCCGCCCCCGAATCCCCGCGTCACTCTAGAATCTCGCCCCATGGAGCCGCAGACCCGAGCGGAGGCCACGCGCTACGCGGAGACCTCGCGCCACGACGACGTGGTCGCCTTCCTCGACACGCTCGCGCAGCGCACTCCGCTCGCGCGACGCCTCTCCCTGGGCAGGAGCTGCGAGGGGCGCGATCTCGCGGCGGTCGTCCTGGCCTCCGGGGGCGCCTTCACCCCCGCTTCGGCGCGCCGGCTCGGCAGGCTCATCGTGGTCATCCAGGCCAACATCCACGCGGGGGAGGTGGAGGGGAAGGAGGCCTCCCTCGCGCTCGCCCGCGACCTGACCCTGGGCGGTCGAGGGCGCGGCATCCTCGCGCGCGCCACCGTCGTGATCATTCCCGACTTCAATCCTGACGGCAACGACCGCATCCATCCCGAGAACCGGAAGCTCGATCTCGCCAACCTGGAAGGACAGATCAACCCGCCGGGGGGCGTCGGGACGCGTTGTACGGGGGCGGGGTGGAACCTCAATCGCGACTTCACCAAGCAGGAAGCCGTGGAGACGCGAAGCCTCGCGACGTTCCTCCAGGAGTGGGGGCCCGATCTCTTCATCGACTGCCACACCACCGACGGCAGCCTTCACGGCTTCGACCTCACCTTCGACACCGCCCGCAACAACGCGCCGCTCTTCCCCGACGCGCAGACCGCCGCGCGCCGCATGCTGGAGCGGGTGGGCGCGACGATCCTGCGCAAGCATGGGTCCCGCAGCCAGTGGTACGGAAACTACCTGCGCGCGGCCGAGCCCGCTTCCGGCTGGGTCACCTATCCGCCGCTGCCGCGGTTCGGGAGCCACTACCGCGGGCTCCTCGGCATGGTGGATCTCCTGCTCGAAACCTACAGCTACATCCCGTTTCGCAGGCGCTGCGAAGTGATCCATGCCTGGCTGCTGGAGCTGCTCCGGTACGCCGCGCGCCACGCCCCCGCCCTGCGGACGGCGGTGCGACGCGAGCAGGCGCGCATCCTGGAGCGCGGCGCGCGTCCCGACCCGCGCGTCCGGGTCGGAATCGACCACGGCGTCGCGCGGCGCGATGCGGAGGGAGCGCTTCGCTTCGACTACCCCGCCCACGCGCTGGACGGAGACGCCGCGATTATCGTGGCCCCCTCGGCGGCGATCCTCGCCGCACGGACGCTCCCCCTCGGCCGCCTGCGCCGCCTCCGCGTTCCCCACCACCGGGCCTTTCTCCCGACCAGCTCGGTCACGACCCCCGCCGCCTACCTCGTTCCGGCTTTCCTAGCCCCCCGCCTCCGCGGTCACGGCATCCCTCACACTCCCGCAGCACGCTTCTCCCTCGAAGTGGAGGGCTACCGGATCGCGAGCATCGACAGGACCTCCAGCCCGGACGTCGCCGCCATCGTGCCGCAGCCGGGGGCCCCGGAGAGGCCGCTCTCGACCAAGCCGCCGCCGGTGCGGTTCGAGACGGTGGTGGGCGTGCGCGCCGAACGGCTCGAGGTCATCCTGCCCGCCGGCACGCTGGTCGTCCCCACCGCCCACCGAACGGGAACCCTCGCCGTCTATCTCCTCGAACCGCAGAGCGACGACGGCTTGTGCCGCTGGCAGTTCCTCGACGAGCATCTCACCGTGGGAGGCCTCTACCCGATCTTCCGCGCGCTTGCGCCGGTCACCTAGGAGCCTTCCGAAAACCCGGCGTCAACACCGAGGCCTAACGAGCGGGCCGAGCGCGAGCCGCGACGACGAAGCCGTATGGGCGAACTACGGCGATGGAGGAGAGGCGAAGCGCTCGGCCCGCGCAGCCGGCCGACTGCAACCGGGTTTTCGGAAGGCTCTAACCCCCCGGTGTGGGCTTCAGCATCGCCAGCGCAGCCTTGGCCTTCTTGATCGACTCCTGGAGGGCGGGCGAGAGCTTCGCCTTCATCGCATCGAGCTTGTCGAGGGCGGCCTTGGCGAGCTCCGGCTTGCGCTGCTGGATGTAGTCCATCACCTGCTTGAGGAGCCCTTCCGCCTCCTGCGTCTCCGCGGGCGGCTGGGGAGGGGTGTCCGGCTGGGTGGGGGGGGGCGTGGGGGGGGGCGGATTTCCGCCCGCGTCGGGGACGGGGCCCGGACCGACGGTCGGGGAAGGGTTGGGTGCCGGCGCCTCCGGGGCCTTCGGCTCCTCTTTCTTGCCGCAGGCGACGAGCGCGCCCACGGCCAGCGCGAGGGCAAGGTTCTTGAGTCGGTGCATGGTCTCTCCTTGTCGAGTCACGATAGCGGACGCCGGCGGATTCGACACGCTTTTGACGCCCCCCCGCCCCGCCGGGAGGGATGCTTCAGGGTGGAGGTCCCGCATGAGGAGAGCGCTCGCGTTGATCTGTCTCGTCGCGTTGGCGGCGGCCCAGGACGGGAAGCCCCCGGCCAAGCCCGAGATCCACAAGATCTACGTCCCCTACGAGAAGCTGGACGAGGTCTTCGGCACCGACAAGGAGCGCGTGCTCGTGCCCTACAAGGAGTTCCTGGAACTCTGGAACCTCAAGTACGGCCCGAAGGAGGGCGCCGACCGGCCGCCCCTCCCGTTCACCGTCGAGTCGGCCTCCTACGAGGGCTCGGTGCGCGACGGGCTCGCGGTCTTCAGCGCCCTCCTCGAAGTGGAGGTCTTCGTCGACAGCTGGCAGCGCATCCCGCTGCCCTACCGCGACGTCGCTTTCGAGGAGATCACGCTGGACGGCGCCCCGGGCGTGCTGGTCCCCACGGCGAACGGTTATGAGCTGGTCCTGAAGGGCAAGGGGCGCCGCCGCATCAGCGCGCGCTTCGTTGCGGGGATCGCGCGCGGCAAGGAGCTGGCGACCTGCGCCTTCGGCCTCCCCCCGGTCCCTCTCCACAAGCTCTCCTTCAAGGTGCCCGGCAAGGGCACGGAGATCACGATCGAACCCGCGCGCGCCTTCACCACGGCGACGGAGGGCGACGAGACGACGCTGCTCGCCTTCCTCGGCGCGCAGGCGGACGTGAAGCTCACCTGGCGCTTCCGCCCCGAGGAGACCGCCAAGGAGCCGCCGCTCCTCTTCTCCACCGATCTGATCGATGTGCGGGTGGAGGAGCGCGTGCTGCGGGGCGACGTGCGGTTCGATCTCGAGGTGCTGCGTACCGCGGTGGACGAGCTGTCCATCCGCGTCCCGGAAGGCGTCCAAGTCCTCGAAGTGGAGGGCGCCGACATCAAGACCTGGGGGTTTGCCGACGCCGCGCGCACGACCCTGCGGGTCGCGCTCCACAAGCCCCAGCTTGGGCGCTATGCGCTTCGCGTCGGCTTCGAGGCGCCGGTCACCGTGCCGGGCGCGCTCGCCTTCCCTGTCTTCGCGGTCCCCGCGGCGGCGCGAGAGCGCGGTTTCCTGCGCATCGCGGCCGCGGAGGGCGTCGGCCTGCGGCCCGGCCGCGCCGAAAACGCCTTCCAGGTCGATCTCGACCAGCTTCCCGATCCCATCAAGGGGGGCGAGCGGGCCCTCGGCTTCCGCTACCCCGCGCTCCCCTTCACGCTCTCCGTCGACACCGAGCGCGTCGCCCCCCGGGTCACGCTCACCACGCGCGCCCGCCTGGTCGTGGAGCGGCGCAGCGTGACGAGCAGCACGGAACTCAATTTCCTCGTGGAGCGCGCCGGTCTGTTCGCGGTCCGGATGCGCATGCCCGCGGGCATCACGATCACCGAGATCGGCCCGGCCGAACTCGTGGACGGCTGGCGCATCGCCGACGAGGAGGGCAAGCAGATCCTCATGGTGGACCTGAAGGGCCGCCGCACAGGGACGTTCGTCCTCGCCATCACCGGCGTGGCCCCCCTCGAACTGGAGAAGGGCACGCTGGCGGTCCCGCTCTTCAAGGTGTTGGGCGTCGACCGGGAGGAGGGCACCCTCGGCGTCTTTCTCGATCCCGGGATCAAGGCGACGGCCACCACCACCTCCGTCATCCCGATCGAACCCGACCAGCTCCTGCGCGAGGACGCGTTCCGCTCCCCCACCGGTCTCCCCCTCGCCTTCGCCTGGCGCTGGCGCGGCGGCGAGGCGTCGGTCTCCTTCGCCGTGGAGGCGCAAAAGCCCAAGGTCTCCTGCGAGGTGCGCGCCGCGCTGCAGGGCGAGGAGGCGCGCACGCGGGTGTCGATGGATCTCGCCTACCGCGTCGAATACACCGGCGTGGAGAGCTTCCGCTTCCGGGTGCCCAGGCACCTCGTGGAACGGCTCAAGGTCGAGGGGCGCAACGTGCGCGAGAAGCCGCACGTCGACGACCCGGTCGAGGAGGGCAAGGAGCCCACCGCCACCTACACCGTCTCGATGCAGGGACCCGCCCTGGGCGAGGTGCTCATCCATCTCGAGTACGACGAGAACTTCCCGGTGCCGATCCAGACCAACTCCACCCAGGCGGTCGCCATCCCCGCGGTGACGCCGCTGGACGTGGAACGCAGCACCGCCTTCGTCGCGGTGCGCAAGGCGGCGGCGCTCAAGGCGGACGTGGGCCCCGAGGCGGACTACGAGCAGATCGACGCCTCCGAGCTCCCCGCGGCCCTCCGCGCCGATGACGTCTTCCTGGCGCTGCGGCGGTTCCAGGGCCCCGCCCCCTTCGCGCTCCTCCTGACCAAGCATGAGTATCGCGCCGTGGCCGATCTCGTCGTGCGCCACCTCCATCTCGAGACGGTGCTCGCCGGCGACGACCGCGCCACGACCACGGCCTTCTTCGAGATCCTGAACAACGACCGGCAGTTCCTGGCGGTGAAGCTGCCCGCGGGGAGCGAGATCCTCGAGCTCCTCGTGGACGGCAAGCCGGAAAAACCGCGCCTTGGCGAAGGAAACGTGCTCCTGGTGCCGCTCCTCACCGGGCTGCGCAAGGACGCCTCGTTCCGCCTGGCGATCGCCTACACACACGCCCCGGCCACGAGCGGCGCGCTCTTCCGGGAGACGAGCCTCGCGGGCCCCCTGCTCCCCGCCATGGAGGAGAGCCCCGCCCCCGTCCAGACGCTCCTCACCTGGCGCGTGCACTACCCCAAGGCGTGGAGGGTCACCTCCTTTGCGGGCAACGTCGAACCGGCGCTGCGCGATGCCGAGTCGGGCTCCTGGCTCTCCGCCCTCGTCGCTCGCGCGGGACGCCTCGTGCAGCCGGTGCGGGACCGCGCGGCGAGCGAGACCGTGCGCGTGCTCCCCGACTTCCGCGACATCGTGCCGATGTACAAGGAGCGCGAAAGCGCCTCGACGGTGTTCGCCAACGGGACCGGAGACGCGACGCTCACCATCGCCCACGTCTCCGCGGGCGCCGCCACGATGCTCGTGCTGCTCGCGGCGGCCCTCGCCGCCGCCGCGGTCTGGCTCGCCGCGCGGTTCGTCACGCCGGTGCGGGCCGGGGGCGCCACGGCGCTCCTGGCGCTCGCCTTCCTCGCCACCGCGGGGCGCGCCTGGATCCCGATCTGGAACGCGGTCCTGCTGGCGGCGCTGGGCGCCACCGCGGTCCTGCGCGTCCTCGAATGGCGGAGGGCACGGCCGTGAGACGCTGCGCAGTCCTCCTCCTCCTCTTCGGCCTCGCCGCGGCGCAGGAGCGGCCCGATGTCTGGGTCCGCGCGCCCGCCGACGACCTGCTCTCCCTCTTCCCGGCGAAGGGCGCCGGGTTCCTCATCTCCCTCCAGGAGTACGAAACGCTCCTCGCCAAGGCGCGGGAGAACGCGGCGGCGAGCGAGGCTCGCCCGCCGCTGCCGGCTCGCCTGGTGCGCGGGGTGTCGACGGCGCGCATCGAGGGCGACGTGCTCTCGATCGAAGCGCGCTACACCGCCGTCGTGAACGGAGAGGGTCCCGCGGAGGTGCCGTTTCCGGTGGAAGGGGCTGCGTTGGAGACGGTGGCGGCCGGGGGCGGGGCGCTGGCGGGCTCGTCGCTGCGCTTCCCCGGTCCGGGCACCTACGAGGTCGTGGCGATGCTGAGCGCGCGGCTCCAGCGGCGCGACGAGTTGCGCTCGTTGGAACTCTCTCTGCCGCCCGCCTCGGGACAGACCGTCACCCTGACGCTGCCCGCCGAGGTGGAGGGCGAGACCGGCCCCATCGTGCGCGCGTTTCGCACCGAAGGGGAAAGCGCCGCGGTGGTCGGCTATCCCGACGGCCTTGGCCGGTTCACGCTCTGGTTCCAGCCCAAGAGCAAGGCGTTTCGTCTCGCGCCGCTCCTGAGCGCCTCCTTCGAAACCCTCGCCGAGGTGGGCGAGGCGCGCATCGCCATGCGCACCAGGCTGCTCCTCGAGGTGCTCCGGGCGCCGATGACGCGCGTGGATCTCTCCCTGCCGAACGGGCTCACGGTGCGCGATCTGGGCGGCAAGGGGGTGAAGAGCTGGACGATCCGGCGCGGGGAAACGGGGGACCTCCTCGAGATCGCCTTCGTCGAACCGCTCCAGGGCGCCCTCGAACTGACGCTGGATGCGGAGCTGCCGCGCGACGGCACGGAGCGCGTCGAGCTGCCCGTCGTGCGGGTCCCGGCGGCGGTGCGTTACCGCGGCACGCTCGCCGTCGGCTCGCGGCCCGAGGTGCGCATCACCGCGCTGGACGCCGAGGGCGCCCGGCGCCTGCAGCCAGGCGAGGGGCAGGGGCTCGCGCTGTTCGAGATCTGGTCGCAGCAGGGGCGCGTCGCCGCCGAAGTGGAGCGCGTCGCCGCCAAGACGACGGTGGAGAGCAGGCTGCTCCTCGCCCTCATGGAGGGCGGGAAGGCGTTGCGCGCACGCTTCGTGCTCCACGTGAGGCAGCAGAGCCTCTACGCCCTCGAACCGCGCCTGCCCGCGGGCTGGATCCTGCGGAGCGTGCAGCTCGACGGCGCCGTGCCCGACCACACCTACGAGGCGGACGGACGGCTCTCCCTCGTCATTCCTTCGGGGCTCAAGCCGGGCGACCACATCCTCGACGTGGCGCTCGACACCGACCAGGCGGAGTGGGTGCCCGCGGAAGGGACCGCCTCCCTCGAACTCGCGAACGTGCGTTCCGGCCTGGACGAGGAGTCCGGCTACTGGGTCGTCGCCAGCGACCCCGCCTTCCGCGTCTCGGTGGAGGCGACCACCGGGCTGCGTCCCGCCGGCATGACGGAGATCGAAGCGGCGGGATTCCAGCCCTCCGACCGCATGCTGTTCGCCTGGCGCTACGAAGCGCCCGCCTTCGCCGCGCGGTTCCGGATCGAGCGGCACAAGCCGCAGGTGAGCGCCGTGGTCGTCAACCGCATCGTGCCGAGCGAGCGCGAAATGGCGGTGCGCGCCGCGATCCTCCTCCGCATCGAACGCGCCGGGGTGCGGGAGATCACCGTCTCCCTCCCCAAGGGCACCGGCCCGCTCGTGGAGTTTGCCGGCCAGTTCGTGAAGGAGAAGCGCGCGCCCGAGCCGGGCGCCGACCCCGAGACCTGGACGCTCACGCTGCAACGGCGCGTGCGTGGCGAGTACCGGCTCGAGATCTCCTTCGAGCGCAAGATGGAGGCGGACGCCTGGAGCGCCGACGTCCCCGCCATCGCGATCCCCGGCGCGTCGGAGCGCGGGTTCGTGGTGGTGGAGGCGTCGGGCACCACCGCCGTCGCGGTGGAGCGCAACGGGCTGCGCGAGGCGGACGTGGCCGAGCTGCCCGAGCAGCCGGTCCGCCCGCCCCTCGAGGTGCTCGCCTACGCGGCGCACCCCTACCGCGTCACGCTCTCCTCGCGCCGCCACGATCCCAAGGAGGTGGTGCAGGCGGTGGCGCTCTCTGCCGCCATCTACGGCGTGCTGACGCCCGAAGGCGCGCTCCGCTGCCGCGCCGAGTATGCCGTGCGCAACAACGACCAGCCCTTTCTCGCCTTCGATCTGCCCGACCACTCACGGCTCCTGGGCGTGCTGGTGGCTGGGGAGCCCGCCAAGCCCTTCGTCGATAAGGGGCGGCTCAAGCTGGCGCTTCCGCGAAGCCGCGACCGGTCCGAGCCCTTCGCCGTCGCCATCATCTACGAGACGAGGGTGGAGGCGCTTGGCGACGGCGGCGAGGTGACCCTCCTGCGCCCGCGCCTCGACATCGACGTCCTGAAGACCGAGTACACGCTCCATCTTCCGCGCGGATTCCAGCTCGCCGGCCACGACGGCGATCTCGTCCCGCTCGATCTCGTGGAGCGCGAGACGGTGTTGGAGGGGTTGGGGGAGTTGTTGCCGGAGATCTCCTTGGCTGCCGGACGGTACGGGCCGCCTCCTGCGAGCGAGAACGCCGCCCCTCATTCCGCGACGTCAGCAGATGCAGCCGGGAAGGCCCGCAGCGAGAGACGCAAGTCCCGCGCTGCCGCAGGTCGGGGAGGGGGCGGGGGATGGTCCAGGGAATTCGACGAGGAGGTGCCCCCCGCGGAGCGCGAGCCGGGCGATCCGGAGCCTCAGCCGCCCGAGTCGGAGCGCGCGGATTTCGAGCAGCCCCTGGCCACCGAGATGCCCGCCGACCACAACGGGACGGACAAGGGCGAACTCGTGGAAGAAGAAAAGGACCAGGAGGTGGCCCGCGCGGGCGAACGGCCCACCCCCCGCAAGGCGCCCCCCGCCCCCCTCCCGAAGCGTGTCCGGCCGGAGCGCGCGCTCCTGAGCCTGGACATCCAGTTCCTCAAGCCCGACAACATCGTGCGGCTCCAGTCCCTCGCTCCCACCGGCGCGGTGACGCTCCGCTTCGCGCGGGAAGAGAGCCGCCACCGGCAGTCCTTCCTGGGCGCGGTGGTCGGCGCGTTCCTCGGCGTCGCCTTCGTCGCGCGGGGCCGCGCCGCGCTGCTCCGCATCGTCGCCTTCGGCATCCTCGTCCTGGCGGCGCTCCAGTTCGGCGGACTCTCGTTTCTCCCCGCCGATCTCGCCGTGGGCGCGGGCCAAGCCTTCGCGGCGCTCTTCGCCGTGGTCGTTGTTTGGCGGCTCCTGCGCAAGGTGCGGATCCGCCGGCGGCAGGCGGCCGCCCCGGCAGCGGCCCTGCTTTTCACCCTCCTCTTCGCGGGCGCCGTCCACGCCGAGGGCGAGGTGCTAGCTCCCTACGACCCCAAGGACCCCGACAAGCTCGATCGCGTCTTTCTCGGCGCGGAGGAGTACCACCGGCTGCGCAAGCTCGCCTTCCCCGAGGAGGGGGCGCGGGAGACCGCGGTGGTCTCCGCGGAGTACGAGGCGACCGTCGCCGGCGGCGAGGCGGTCCTTCTCGCGCGCTACGCCATCGTGAAGGAGACCGAACAGGCGGAGCGGCTCCCGCTGCGCCTGAAAGAGATCGCCGTGACCGCCGCGACGCTGGACGGGAAGCCCCCGACCCTCGGTGTGGACGACGACGGCCTCCTTCTCCTGGTCACCGGCAAGGGCAGGTTCCTCCTCGAGCTGACGCTTCGGCCGCGGCTGGAGACGGAGGGGCAGGTGCGGAGGTTCAGCGCACCGGTGCGTCCCGTGGCGAACGCGACCCTGCGGCTCGTCCACGACCTGCCCGCCTACGAAGTGAAGGTTGTGGGCCTCGGCCGCAGCGAGGGCGAGCTCCACCGGCTCGGGCCGGTAGGACAGCTTTCCGCGACCTTCGCCCCCAAGACGGAGGGGTTCCGCGCACCGCAGGCGGAACTGCGGGCGGAGACCCAGGTCGTGGCGGCGGTTCGCGACGGCTACACCGGCGTGGCGGCGCGGATTCGCTACGGCATCTCCGGGGGCACCGCCGACCGGTTCCGCCTGCGCGTCGGGAGCGATCTTGTCGTGCGCGCGGTGGCCTGTCCCGGCCTGGCCGGCTGGGAACTCGGCGCCGACGGCGTCCTGGAGATCGCGCTGAGCGCGCCCGCGGCCAACTCGCTCCAGGTCGATCTGATCGCGGAGCGGCCCGCGGAGCGGGAACGCACCGAGGCGTTTCCCGAGATCGCACCGCTCGACGTGCTGCGCGACGCGGGGATCCTCGCGTTGCAGACCCTTCCCGATCTCAAGATCGAGATCCTGGAGGCGCAGGGGCTCCTGCGCGCCCGCGAGAACGACGCGCCGGGCGATCTCCACCCCGCCCCCGACCCCGGCATCGTCCACAGCGTGCACCGTTTCGCGGTGCGACCCTTTACCCTGCGCTGGCGCGTCGCCCTGGAGGAGACGCTCCTGCGCGCGGAGACGCTCCTCGATGTGGTCGTGGAGCGCGAGCGCGTGGACGGCAAGGCCACGGTCACCGTCACCGTGGAGCGCGGCCCGGGACCTTTCGCGCTCGTCGTGAAGCTGCCCAAAGGCTACGAGGTGACCGGCGTGCAGGGGACCGGCCTGCGCGACTGGTGGGTGCGCGACGGCGAGCTGCACATCGAGCGGATGGCGCGGCAGACCGGCGCGCTGGCCTACACGATCCTCCTGCTGCGGCGCGGCGCGACGGGGAGCCCGTTCGAGGCGCCCTCCCTCGCGGTGGCCGGCGCCGCGCGCGAATCGGGAACCCTGCGCGTCGGCGGCGCCGAGGGGCTCGAGGTGGAGGCCTCGGAAGCGAGCAACCTCCTGCCCGAGGACGTCGCCCGCGCGGGCGCGATCGAGGGCCGCCGCGTGCTCCGCGCCTTCAAGTACGTTTCGGTGCCCTGGCGCGTGCTGCTCGCCGCCACGGAGGAGGCGCGCGACATCGAGGCGACCGTCGTGTCGCGCGTACTACCCCTCGAGGACGGGCTGCGCGTCGAGACGCTGGTGCTCTTCTACGCGCGGCGCGGCCTCATCGATTCGCTCGCGTTCGTCGTGCCGGTGGCCGGAGAGGGCGACGTCTTCGTGAGCGCGCCGGATCTCCGCGAGGAGCGGTCGGAGGCGACGGCGAGCGGGCGGCGGTTCCTGCTGACGCTGCGAACCCCCACCCGCGGGAGCGCGTCGGCGGCGATCACGCACTTCGTGCCCTACGGCACGGCGCTGCGCAGCGTGGACCCCGTGGGCGCATCCCGCACGCGGCGGTTCGTGGCGGTGGAGAAGGTGGCCGACGGCGAGGTGCGCGTGGGCGAGTTGAAGAACCTCGACGGCGGCGTGTTCGCCGACCTGCCCTTCACCGCCCCCGAGACGACGCCCCAGACGGTCGCGCGCGTGCTCGTGGGCAACGAGAGCCCGTTCGCCATGAGCATCACCGTCAAGCGCCACACCTTCGAACAGGTGGCGAGCGCGGTGGTGCACCGCGCCGCCGCCGAGGCGGTCCTGGACCGCTCGGGGTTCCTGCGCGTGCAGGTCTCCTACCGCGTCTACAACCGCACGGAGCAGTTCCTGCGGCTGCGTCTCCCGGCGGAGGCGCAGCTCTACAGCGTCTTCGTGGCGGGGGAGGGCGTGCGCCCGCTCTACGACGCCGGACGCATCCTGGTGCCCCTCCGTAAGGTCGCCATCGGCGCCCCCACCTTCGACGTGGAGGTGGTCTACGCATACCTGGGGCCGCCGGTCCCGGACCGCAAGATCGGCGTGCGGCTGCCCGAGGTGGAGGGGATCGACGTGCGGCGCACGACGCTCTCGCTCTATCTGCCCCGCGGCTTCGGCTACGCGTTCGACACGGAGATGGAGCGCGTGGACGCGGCCGACATCGCCGCCTACGAGGCCACCGACATCTACCAGGAGATCAAAGAGCTTTATGCTGTGGCGGAGCGGGGCAACCGCTGGCAGGTGGAGCGGGCGCTGCAGAACGCGCTGGAGCTGGAGGGGGAGGCGCGGAGGCTCAACGACAAGGTGCGCGCCCTGACCGTCGACGCCGAGCAAGTGGCGCAGCTGGAATCGCAGGCGGACGCGCTGGGCCGGCTCAAGGGGTCGCAGGAGGGGTTCGTGGAGCAGACGCGCCAGTCGTTGCTCGTGGAGCAGGGCAAGAACCGCGGCGTGACCGGCTGGGAGTCCAACGACGCCAGCAACTACGCGAAAAAGGCCGAGGACGCCGAGCAGCTCGAGGACTTCAAATCCAAGCAGACCTTTCTCCGGGAGACGGAGGGGCGACAGCGGCAGGATGCGGCGCGATCGCCGGATGCGGGCGCTGCGACGAGGCCGTTCGTCGTGCTGGACGACGTGACGGCAGGGTTGGACGATTCGGTGACGGCGGGGACCGCCACCCAGGAGGACGGGACCTACAGCTTCGAGCAGGACTACCGGGGCCGCACCGAAAACATCTTCACGCCCAAGCTGGAGCTGGCGACCGCCAAAGGACGCGTCTCCATCCGCATCGAGCTCCCCCTCGAAGGGGAAGCGTTCCACTTCGCCCGGCTGGCGCCGCGCGGCGGCGTGACCGTCGAGGCGAGCCGCCGGGACGGGCGGTTCTGGGAGGGCGCGCTGGCGCTGGCCTGCGCCGCGGCGGCGATCCTGGCGCTGCGGGGACGGCCGCGCCCGGCTTGACCCTCGACGGGAGGGGGGTGGGGACGGCATACTCACCGCCCCATGACGAAAGACGGCCTCTGGGACGAGATCAAGCTCTGTGTCATCCGCACCTTCACCTCGGACTTCCAGAAGGGCAAGGCGACGGACGCGGAACGGGCGAAGCTGAAGGCGGCGGCCCGCCCGGTCGAGAGCCCCCTCGCCCAGGACTACGCGGCGTGGCGGCGGGCCACGCTCTGGGTCTCGGCCATCGCGCTCGTGCTGCTCTCGGTCCTGGAGATGATCGCCCACAAGCCCCTCGAGGAGCAGATCCTGAAGCAGGGCCGCAAGGCCGGGACCTTCGAGCGGAGCCGGCAAGTGATCGCGACCCTGGGCCCCGAGAACCTGGAGGTCTTCGACGGCATCATCCTCGTCGTCATGCTCTCCACCATCGTGGGGGCGGTCCTTACCGTCTCCGCGGCGCGCAAGTGGACCGATCTCAAGGCGTCGCGCAAGCTGGCGCGGGCCGCCTGGGTGACGATGCTGGCCACGCCCCTGCTCCTGGCGCTCATCCCCGCCACGAGCATGATGGACTTCGAGCGCATCGACGAGCAGGCGCGCGCCCACGCGCAGATGTTCGTCGGGGGGATCACCGGCATCCAGTTCATGACCTTCATTGCGCCCAAGTTCTTCTCGCTCTTCCCGGGCATCATCCGCTCCTCGATGACGCTCAAGACGCTGCTGCCCGAGTCGGCGGCCCCCGGCTGGGCCACGACCATCGTGGCGCCTCTCTACGTGATGTTCCTCTTCCTCCTGGTGGCGATCGTCAACCAGATCGGGGGGAACCTCCTCCTCCTCGCGGGGATCATCTGCCTCATGTGCTCCCCGCTGGTCTACCTGAGGCGCGGGCGCGACATCCTGCGCCCCCACACCGTGGAGGAGGCCACCACGCTCATCGCCAAGGCCCGCCGCGCGGCGACCCTGTTCAATCTGTGGGGATTCGGCCTCATCGCCGTCTACATCGTCACGAAGGAGGCGCTCGGCGTGGTGGATTTCCTGCGCCTCGTCTTCAGCATCGAGGGACACATCTGGCTGCTCAACGTCGCCGCCGCCGATCTCACTCTCGCGCTGCTGCGCCAGAACCACGAGGGCGCCAAGGCGTTCGCCGGGAGCGCGCTGCAAAAAAACCTCGAGGGCAAATTCGACGCGCTGACCGGCGTGGGCCTCACCGACCTCCGAACCACCTGACGGTCGTCGCAGCACCCCCCGCTCCTCCCTGATGCCGATGCCCCGCCCCGGCTGCGGCAGCCCTCGCCTCCTGCTCCCTGTCCGAACCGCTCCCTGATGCCGATGCCCCGCCCCGGCTGCGGCAGCCGTGCCGCAGGCCGCCTCCCTAACCCCTTGTCGCCTCACGCTTTCGGAGCACCACCAGGGGTGACCCTCAGGAGAAACTCGGCTTCTGAGAGCATCGGGAGGGAGAGCTCCTCGGCTTTTTTCGCCTTCGAGCCGGGCTTGGCGCCGACGACGACGAGGGTGGTCTTCTTGGTGACGGTGGAGGCCACCGAGGCGCCCTGGGAGACGGCAAGGGCTTTGGCGGCGTCCCGGGTGAGCGTCTCCAGTTCGCCGGTGAAGACGATCACCTCCCCCTGCAGCGCGCCGCCGCGCGCCTCCCGCAACGGCTGCGGCTCCACCCCTGCGCGGCGCAGGCGATCGATCGCGTCGCGGTTCTGCGGGCGGTCGATCCAGGTCCGCAGGGACGCGGCCACCTCCGGCCCGATCTCGTCGATGGCGAGCAGCTCCTCCTCCGTCGCCTCCAGGATCGCGTCGAGGGTCCGGAAGCGCCGGGCGAGGATCTCCGCGATGCGCTCGCCGACGTGCCGGATCCCGAGCGCCGCCAGGAACCGGTCGAGGGGCGGCCGCTTGCTCGCCTCGATCGCGGCCACGAGATTGTTCGCCGACTTCTCCCCCATCCGATCGAGCTCCGCCAGCGACTCGGCCCGCAGCGCGTAGAGCCCCGCGGCGTCCTGCACGAGCCCCTTCTCCACGAGCTGGGAGATGAGCTTGCGCCCCAGCCCCTCGATCTCCACCGCCCCGCGTGCGGCGAAGTGGCGCAGGTTCCCCTCCACCTGCGCCCGGCAGGAGAAGTTGGGACAGCGCGCGACCACCTCGCCCTCCTCGCGCACCGGCTTGGTGCCGCAGACCGGGCAGCGGACCGGCATCCGGAAAGGCGCCCCACCCCCGGACTTCACGACCTGCACCACCTTGGGGATCACGTCGCCGGAACGCTCCACCAGGACGCGGTCCCCCGGCTTCACCCCCAGCCGCGCGATCTCGTCCTCGTTGTGGAGCGACGCGCGCGTGACCGTGACGCCCCCGAGGGTGACCGGCTCGAGGATCGCCACCGGCGTGAGCGCCCCGGTCCGCCCCACCTGCACCACGATCTCCACAAGCCGCGTGGAGCGCTGCACCGGCGGGAACTTCCACGCCAGCGCCCAGCGCGGCGACCGCGCGCGCGTTCCGAGCGACTCCTGGAGGGCGAAGTCGTCCACCTTCACCACCATCCCGTCGATCTCGTAGGCCAGGGCGTCGCGCCGCTCGAGGAGTGCGCGGTAGGCCAGCAGGACCTCCTCCGCACCGTCGCACGCGCGCGCCTCGGGGTTGGCCTTGAGCCCCCAGGAGCGCAGCAAGGCGTAGAACGCCTCCTGCCCGGCGCAGGCCACCCCCTCGAGCTCCCCCGGCGAATGGAGAAAGCAATCGAGCGGCCGCGCCGCCGTCACGCGCGGATCGAGCTGGCGCAGCGACCCCGCGGCAAGGTTGCGCGGATTGGCGTAGAGCTTCTCGGCGCCCTCCGCCTGCAGCCGCGCGTTGAGCGCCTCGAACTCCCGTTTCCCGATGAAGATCTCGCCGCGCAGCGATACGAGGGAGGGGGGCGGGGAGGCGCGCAGCCGGGGCGGGATAGACTTGATCGTCCTCACGTTGGCGGTGGCATCCTCCCCGGTCGTCCCGTCGCCCCGGGTCGCCGCGACCGCGAGCGCGCCTTCGCGGTAGACCAGCTCGATCCCGGTGCCGTCGATCTTCGGTTCCACGAAGAAGCGGAAGGCGGCGGCGTCCTTGCCCAGGAAGGCGCCGATGCTCTCCACCCATTCGCGGAATTCGCCCTCGTCCATGCAGTTCTCGATGGAGCGCATGGGGAGCGCGCGGGTGTAGGAGGGGAGCTCCGCCAGGGGCGCGCCGCCGACCCGCTGCGTCGGCGAGGCGGGCGTCACGAGCGACGGATGACGCGACTCCAGCTCTTCGAGGCGGCGGAAGAGTTCGTCGTACTCCGCGTCGGCGATCGTGGGCCGGTCGAGGACGTAGTAGGCGTGGTCGTGCTCCAGGATCAGCGCGCAGAGTCGCTCATGCTCCCTGCGATCCTTGGCGGGAACGTCCATCCCGCCGAAGTCTACACAAAGAGAGTGGCGTCGCCGTAGCTGGTGAAACGGTAGCCGGCCGCCAGCGCGTGGGCGTAGGCGTCGAGCACCCTCTCGCGGCCGGCGAAGGCGCAGGCGAGCATGAGCAGGCTGCTGCGCGGGAGATGGAAGTTGGTGAAGAGGAGATCCACCGCCCGAAAGACGTGGCCGGGGTGGAGGAAGAGGTCGGTGCGCCCCCGCGCGGCCCGCACGCCCCCGGTCGCGGCCAGAGTCTCCAGGAGGCGCGTCGTGGTGGTGCCCACGGCCATGAGCCTCCCGCGCCGCTCCCGGATCGCGCGCGCCGCCTGCTCGCTCACCTCGAACTCCTCGGCGTGCATGCGGTGCTCCTCGATGCGCTCCGCCTCCACGGGCTGGAAGGTGCCGTAGCCCACGTGGAGCGTCACCTTCGCGACGCCGATGCCCCGTGCTGCCAGCGCGTCGAGGAGCGCCGGCGTGAAGTGCAACCCGGCGGTGGGCGCGGCGGCGGAGCCCGGGTGCGCGGCGAAGATGGTCTGGTAGCGCTCGCGGTCCAAGGCGTCGTCGGGGCGCTTGATGTAGGGCGGCAGGGGAACGTGGCCGGCGCGCTCCAGCACCGTGTCGAGATCGCCGTCGGCGACGAGGCGCGCACGCCAAAGGGCGCCGCCGCCCGGGCGCTCGAGGAGCGTCGCGCAAATGCCCCCGTCCATGGCGAGGGTCTCCCCGGGCCGCAGCGAACCGTGCGCCCGCACGAGCGTTTCGTGATCCCCCCCTTCGTCGCGCCGCAGCAGCAGCAGCTCGATCCGGCCCCCGCTGGCCCTCCGGCCGAACAGCCGCGCGTGCAACACCTTCGTGTCGTTCACGACGATGAGATCGCCCGGTTCGAGGAAGCGCGGCAAGTCACGCACGCGCGCGTCGGTCCTGCGGCCCGCCGCACGCTCCACCACCAGGAGGCGCGCCGCGTCGCGCGGCGAAGCCGGATGCAGGGCGATCTGCCCCTCCGGAAGCGGATAGTCGAAGTCGCTCGGCTTCACTTGCAGGCCCGTCGGATCGAGCTATGCTACTGGCTTCCCGCGGGAATCAGCGTGTGACGATCTGGCAGGTCCTCCTCCTCGGGCTCTATCTGCCCCTCTCCTGCATGATCGCTGTGTACGGCCTGCACCGCGCGCACATGCTCTTCGTCTACCTCCGCGTGCGCCGCCGCAACCCGCACCCCACGGGCGCCCTGGACCCGCTCCCGAGCGTGCTCGTGCAGGTGCCGATCTACAACGAGAAGGCGGTCGTCGAGCGGGTGCTCGGGGCGGTGGCCCGGTTCGACTGGCCTCGCGAGCTCCTGCGGGTGCAGGTCCTCGACGATTCCACCGACGAAACCTCGCGCCTCTGCGCCGAAGCCTGCGCGCGCCTGAGCGCCGGCGGCCTCGCCATCGAGCATCTGCGCCGCACGAGCCGCGAGGGGTTCAAGGCGGGGGCGCTGGCGAACGGCCTGCAGCACGACGCGAGCGAGTTGGTCGCCATCTTCGACGCCGACTTCATCCCGGCGCCCGACTTCCTCCGCAAGACCGTGCCCTATTTCGCCGATCCCGGCATCGGCATGGTGCAGGCGCGCTGGGAACATCTCAATCTCGAGCGCAACTGGCTGACGCGCTTGCAGTGCTTCTTCCTCGACGGGCATTTCATCCTGGAGCACACCTTCCGCCATCGCACCGGCCGCTTCTTCAACTTCAACGGCACGGCGGGCATCTGGCGCCGCTCCTGCATCGATGACGCCGGGGGCTGGTCCTCCACCTCCATCACCGAGGACACCGAAATCTCGTTCCGCGCGCAGATCAAGGGATGGCGCTTCGTCTATCTGCGCGACGTCACATGCCCCGCCGAAGTTCCCGCCGACGTCGACGCCTACAAGGGCCAGCAGCACCGCTGGGCGAAGGGGTATACCGAGATCCTGAAGGAGCACGTGGGGCTCATCTGGAACGCCCCGATCGGGGTGAGGGCGAAGATCGAGGCGACGCTCATGCTCTCCAACCACTTCGCCTTCCTCGTGATGGGCGCGCTCACCATCCTGCACCTGCCGGTGGTCCTCGTCCGGGAGTCCTTCCTCCCCACCCCCCTCCACACCCTCCTCGATGTCTTCAACTTCGCCCTCATGCTTCTGGCGTTCTTCGCCTTCTACCTCATGAGCCAGATCGACGCGGGACGTCTCAGCCTGAGACGCCTCCTCTATCTGCCCCTCGCGATCGGCCTCGGCATGGCGCTCCTCGTCAATTCCAGCCGGGCTGTGCTGGAGGCGCTCTTCGGCGTGAAGTCGGGCTTCGTGCGGACGCCGAAGGAGGGGGACGGGGGCGGGGGCGGGGCGGCGGCCTATCGGGCGCGGGCAGGCCTCGGGCAGGCCGTGGTGGAGATCGCCTTCGGCGTCTACCTCCTCTCTTCGAGTTTCTTGCTGCTCCTGCGCGGCAACGTCTTCGGCATCCTGATCACGCTCATCGTGGCCGCGGGATTCCTTTTCCTGGGCCTCGGGACGCTGCAGAAGATGCGGGCGCGCCGCCAGGCGGGCGAGCCCCTCCCCGCCCCCCTCCCCGAGACAGCCTAAAGTCCCCCTCCCGGATTGCGGATAAGTGCTTACCGGCGGGCTGGACATGCCCACCGTGTCTCCATGCCTCCTCAGAACCATCTGCTCGTCGTGGATGACGAGCCCATGATCCGGGAGATCCTGCGCGAAACGCTCGAGCAGGAGGGCTACCGGGTGACCGAAGCCGAGAACGGCAAGGTCGCGTGCGACCTTGTCGCGCGCAACGACGTGGACCTGATCATCACCGACGTGAAGATGCCGGTGATGGACGGGTTCACGCTCATGAAGAACCTGGGCAACCTCACGCAGGAGCTTCCGGTCATCGTCGTCACGTCGTTCTCGGACGTGGACGTGGCCGTGGATGCGATCCGGCTGGGGGCGTACGACTACATCGTCAAGCCGTTCAACATTTCGCAGGTCACGATCTCGGTGCGGCGCGCGACGGAGCGGCGGCGGCTCCTGCTCGAAAACGTGCAGTACAAGAAGCGGCTCGAGGAGAAGGTGGTCGAGAAGACCATCGACCTCATCCGCAAGAACAAGAAGGTGGAGCAGCAGGCGAAGAACCTGGAGAAGCTGCTGGAGGACTTGCGGGAGTCCTACGACGCCACCCTCGACGCCCTCGTCTCGGCCATCGAGAGCCGCGACTGCGAGACCAAGCACCACTGCCGGCGCGTGCAGGCCTACGCGTCGATGCTCGCGGAGAGGCTGCGGATGACGCCGGAGCAGCTCGTGGACATCTCCTACGGCGCGCTCCTCCACGACGTGGGCAAGATCGGCGTGCCGGACTCGATCCTGCTGAAGCCGGGAAAGCTGACCGACGAGGAGTGGGTGACGATGCGCAACCACACGCTCATCGGCTACAAGATGGTGTCGCGCATCAAGTTCCTGCGCGGGGCGGCGGAGATCGTGCTCTCGCACCACGAGCGGTGGGACGGGCGCGGCTACCCGCACAAGCTCGCGGGCGAGGAGATCCCGATCGGGGCGCGCATCTTCTCGGTGATCGACGCGTTCGATGCCATCACTTCCAAGAGGGTCTACAAGGAGGCGGTTCCCATCGAGGATGCGAAGCGGGAGATCGCACGTTCGGCGGGGACGCAGTTCGACCCGGGAGTGGTGGCGGCGTTCCAGGAGATCGGGGAGGCGGAACTCGTGGAGGTCCGGGCCACGGCCGAGCGCACCTCCCACGCCACGTCGTTGGACCTGCAGCGGACCTGACGGGCGCGACGCGATGGATCGCCTTCGCGCGCGGCGTCTGCTCTGGGCGTGGCTCGCCTGCACGCTGGTCCTGACGCTCCACCCCTTCTGGCCCATTCTTCCGGCGCCCAAGGCGATGCACGTCGGGCGCTTCTGGACCGGCGGGTTCGCGCTGGCCGACCGGCTGATCAATCTGCTGCTCTATCTGCCGCTGGGAGTGCTGGCGCGGCCGGCGGGTCTGCGCGGGGCCCCGTTCCTGGCACTTCTGCTCAGCCTGTGCGTGGAAGGCGCGCAGGCGTGGCTCCCGGTGCGGAGCCCGGCGCCCTACGACGTGGCGATGAACGTGGCCGGGGCGGCGCTCGGGTGGCTGGCCGGACCGCGGCTGCTCGCGCTCGGGGTGCGCGTCTATGGGCGGTCGATGAGGGTGGCGCTCTTCGTCGCCGCCTGCGTCTGGCTCGCCTGGCTCGCCGGATCGGCGGGCTGGCTGGTGCGGTTCACCTTCCTCTTCGCCTTCGGCGCCGCCGCCCTTGCCGGTCTCACCGCAGGCGGCTTCACGCGCCCCGGCACTTCGCTGCTCCTCGCCGCCGCCGCGGGCCTCACGCTCACCGCTGCCCTCGCCTGGCCCCTTGCGCCCCCCCCCACCGCCGCCTGCCTCCTCGGCGCCTCCCTCGGCGCCTGGTCCTGGGACCTCCGGGTAGGGTACGGTGCCGGGTAATCCCGCCGCCGCGGTACGGTGCCGGTAGGTACTGCCAGGTATAGGGTACGGTGCCAGGTAATCCCGCCGCCGGTACGGTGCCGGGCCCGTACGGTGCCGGGTAATCCCGCCGCCCACTGCCTAGGTACGGTGCCAGGTAATCCCGCCGCCGCGGTACCGGTAGGTACGGTGCCCGGTACGGAGGTAGGTACGGAGGTACGGTGCCGGGTAATCCCGCCGCTGCCCGGTACGGTGCCACGCCGCCGCCGGTACGGTGCCAGGTAATCCCGCCGCGGGCACGGTAGGTACAAGGCACGGTCGGTACGGTGCCGGGTAATCCCTCCGCGGTTGCCAGGTACCGTGCCGGGGTACGGTGCCGGGGGTACGGTGCCGGGTGATCCCGCCGCCGGTACGGCGGTACGGGTACCGGTACGCGGTACGGTGCCGGGTGATTCCGCCGCGGTTGGCACGGTACGGTGCCAGGTACGGTGCCACGTCTCCCTTCCTGCCTTTCCTCTTTCGCATCCCCGGCCTCTCCTCCCCGCGCGCAGGGTGATTTCGCCGGCAGCGACCCAGAGCGCGTGACACCTTCCCCGTCGTAGGAGTGAAAGGAGCACTCCCATGCCGCGCCGTCCCCGCTTCGACGCCCCCGACACTTGGCACCACGTCATGAACCGCGGGATCGCCCGCAGGACCATCCTCGAGAACGACCTGGACCGTCGTTTCTTCCTCTCCCTCCTCGCTCGCGAAGGTCGCGCAGGTCGCCTCATCGTGCACGCCTTCTCCCTCATGCTCACCCACTTCCACCTCCTCGTGTACAGCCCCGTGGGCCAGCTCTCGGAGGCGATGCGCCGCATCCAGAATCGCTATGCGCGCTGGTTCAACCGCACGCGGAGACGGGACGGATCGCTCTTCCGCGGCCGCTTCCTCTCCAAGCCGATCGACAGCGTTCACTACCGGCGCAACGTTCTCGTCTACATCCATGACAACGCGGTCCACGCCGGGCTGGTCGCGCAACCCGAGGAGTACGCCTGGTCGAGCGCGGCGCACCTGTCGAAAGCCGAACGGCCGCACTGGCTGGCGACGGACTGGGTCGACGAAGAGGTGGGGGCGCGGGGCGCTGGCGCCACCGGCGCGGCGCGTCTGGCGGCGGCATTCCCGAGCAGGGTGGACGAGGAGTTTCGCGCCTGGGTGGAGCGGCAACTGAGCGAGCGCCTGCCTGACCGTGACGAGGACGTCGCCCTACGGTACGCGGGCTCGCAACAGGTCGTTCGCTGGACCCTTCGCAAGTCGGAACTGGCCGATGGAACGCGACCCTGGCAGCCGGTCGCCCCCTCCGGAGTCGTGGACCGGCTCGTCCAGACAGAACGCAGGCGGGTGGGTCCGCTCCTCGGCCTCTTCAAGCGGAAGACAAAGGACGCGTGGACCGTGCTGCGCGCCGGATTGCTCCGGCTGCTCGCAGGAACCACGCACGACGAAATCGCACTCCGCGTCGCTCGCCACCCCGGGACCATCTCCCGCGACGTGCGCGATCACGCGCGTCTCTTGGGGACCGTAGCACACTACGAGGCCCTGGTTGTCCGAGTTACGCACGCCGTACTCGGCACAATCTGACGGTACAGCCCTCGCCGAGTCGCTCGTGCCCCGGCGTATCGCGCGTTTCTCGAACCGCTGATCCGTCTGCGGCGTCGCCCTCCTGCCGCGCACTTCTCCGCCCGGCGGTCGCCCGGCGCCTGCTCCAGTCCGCCGTGTCCGTTCGTTCTGACGCCCACGAACGTACGCTCGACACCGCACAGAGCTCAAGGAGCCCGCGGAGTCGCTCCTGTCGCAGCGTTCGTGGCTGCCTCCACCTCGCGCGTCCAACTGGCTCGCGGGCCCCTACGCCGTCAGCACAGAGTTGACCGGTGATCCGCACGATCCCCCTGCAGCGACTTCCTACCCTCTCGCTCCCTAGCCCCCCCCCGCTGCCGCGCGCGGCACGTTTACCTGGCACGGAATGCCGGGCAGGCTCGGAATGCCGTGCCGAAATCGCCGCCGCCTGCGTACCGCCGCCTGTATCGCCCTGGGACGCGGCAGGATTACCTGGCACCGTACGTGATACGCGTGGGACGCTGCAGGATTACCTGGCACCGTACGTACGTGACCGTACGTGTATCGCCCTGGGACGCGGCAGGATTACCTGGCACCGCACGGCGGGGTGCGGCGCGGTACAGAGGGAGCCGTGGGGCACCGATAACGGAGGAAGGTAGGGGGCGGTCCACGGTTCGCCGTTCGCCGCTTTCCGTGAAGGAATCCTGGAATTGGAGGCGAGACCACCATGACGCGGCGAAACGGATGGGCACGGCTGGCGACCCTGGCGCTGCTGGCGACCGCGGGCGCATGCGCGTTCGTGAGCGGCGGATCCTCGAAGAAGAAGGCTCAGGGACCTACGGAGGTCGAGAATCTCGTGGCGGCCATCGAGCGCGTCTACGTCGATACGGAAGTCACGCGCGACACGGTGCGAAGTGCGATGGCGGCGCTGAAGGCGCTGGCCAGCGCCGACTTCGCCAACGACGCCGTACCCGCCTACGCGGCCTACCTCGAGGTCGTCGACCGCTCCGAAAAGCAGGCGCAGGCGCTGCGCGGCAGCGTCCAACCGATGAAGCGCGCCGCGGGCCCCGTCTTCGCGCGCTGGGAGGAGGACCTCCACGCCTTCACGAGCGCCGAGATGCGCATTCGCAGTCAGAACCGCCTTGAGGAGACGCGCTCCCGCTACGAAGCGATCGTCGCCGCCGTCGATCCCGCGGAGCGCGGATTCGACGACTTCAACCGCGGCCTGCGGGACCACGCCCTCTTCCTGAGTCACGACTTCAACCCCACGTCCCTCGCCGAGATCCAGGAGGGCGTGAAGGGGCTCGAGCGCCTCGCCGCCGATCTCGACCGGCGCCTCGACCTCACGCTCCGCACCACGCGCGTCTACATCGACGCGGCCGCGCTGCCCTCGAGCGCGCGCCCGAATACCGTTCCCGTCGCCGGAGATTCGCCCGCGGACCAGCCGCGTCCCTCGGCGCGCCGCACGCGCACCGAGTCGCAGCAGGACCAGGGCGGGTCCGAGTAGCCCGCCGGGGAGAGCCCCCGGGGCGAGCCGGCCATGAGCTGGACGCTTCTCGTCGCGCTGGTGCTCGCGCTCGGGATCCTCCTCGGCGCGGCCCTGGCGCGCCGCGCCGAACTGGCCCGCATGCGGCGCGCGCTCGCGGACCGCGAACGCGCCGTGCGGCAGGGAAGCGCCGCGGCGCAGCTTCTGCACCCCGTCGTCGACCTCTCGCGCTGCCTCGGCTGCGCCACCTGCGTCGCCGTCTGCCCCGAAGAGGGAGTCCTGGAACTCGTCCACGGCCAGGCGATGGTCGTCAACGGCGCGCGCTGCGTCGGCCACGCGGTCTGTGAAGGCGAGTGCCCGGTCGGGGCGATCACCGTCACCCTGGGCGACGCCGCGGGCCGCACCGACCTTCCCGCGCTGACCGAAGGCCTCGAGGCCGTCGGCTCGCCCGGCCTCTTCCTGGCGGGCGAGGTCACCGCCGCGGCCCTGATCAAGTCGGCGATCGAGCAGGGCGTCGCGGTGGCCGCCGAGGTCGCGCGCCGCGCCGGGGCCGATGGCGCCTCGACGAACGGGACGCTGGATCTCTGCATCGTCGGGAGCGGGCCCGCGGGGCTCGCCTGTTCCCTCGAAGCGAAGCGCCTCGGTCTGCGCTTCGTCACGCTGGATCAGGAGCAGGGGGTCGGGGGCACCGTCGCCAAGTACCCGCGGCGCAAGCTCGTCCTGACGCAGCCCGTCGATCTGCCTCTGCACGGTCGGCTCGCGCGCACGACCTACACCAAGGAAGAGCTGGTCACGCTATGGCGGGATATCGCGGCGCGGCATCGACTCCCCATCGAGGCGGGCGAAACGGTCACCGCCCTCCACCGCGACGCCGAGGGCGCCTACGCCGTCGAGACGGCCGCGCGACACTGGAAGGCCCGCCACGTTTGCCTGGCGCTGGGGCGCCGCGGCGCGCCGCGCCGCCTCGGCGTCCCCGGCGAGGATCTCGCGAAGGTGGCCACGAGCCTCCTCGACGCCCACTCCTACCGCGACCGGCGGCTCCTCGTCGTGGGGGGCGGGGACAGCGCGGTGGAAACGGCCCTCGCGCTGGCCGAGCAGCCCGGCAACGAGGTGACGCTCTCCTATCGCAAGGAGAGCTTCTTCCGCATCCGGAGCCGCAACGAGCAGCGCCTGAAGGAGGCGGTTGCGCAAAAGCGCCTCGAAGTGCTGTTTGGCAGCGAGGTCCGTGCGATCCGCCCCGAGGAGGTGGAGCTCGTATTCACCGCCGGCCCGGAACCGCGCACGCGCACGATCGCCAACGACGAGGTCTTCGTGATGGCGGGCGGCGTGCCGCCCATGGAGCTCCTTGCGCGCGCCGGAGTCTCCTTCGACCCCGCGCTGCGGACCGCGCCTCCGCTCCCCGGGGAGCGTGGAACCGGCATCCTCCCAGCGCTGGCCGCCGGCTTCGCCACGGCCCTGGTGGCCCTCGCCTGGGCCTTGGCGCATCGCGACTACTACGGCCTTGCCGCCGCGCTCCGGCCGGCGCACGACAAGCACCCGATGCTGCGTCCCGGTCGCGGGGTCGGCCTCGCCCTCGGCATCGCGGCTGGCGCGATGATCCTGCTGAACCTTCTCTACCTCGCGCGCCGTTCCCCCAGGCTGCGCTTCCGCCTCGGCTCGCTCAGGCTCTGGATGACGAGTCACGTCGCGACCGGCATCCTCGCGCTGGTCTGCGCGCTCCTGCACGGGGCGATGGCGCCGCGCGACACGCCGGGCGGCCACGCGCTCACGGCGCTCCTCGTCCTCTTCGTCACCGGCGCCATCGGCCGCTACCTCTACGCCTACGTGCCGCGCGCCGCCAACGGCCGCGAGCTGGAGCTGGCGGAGGTGAAGGCGCGACTCGCACGGCTCTCCGACGGGCGCGAGGAGGAGCGCTTCGGCGTGCACGCCATGGCGGAGGTCGCGCAGCTCACCGAGGCGCGGCAGTGGCGCGGCTCGTTCCTGGGAAGGGTGCTGGGGCTGCTCACGGGCCAGCGCGCGCTGCGGCGCATGCTCGCCCGGCTCGCCGCGGCCGGTCGGAAGGAAGGGGTGCCCGAGGGGAGGATTCGCAGGACGCTCCACCTTGCCCGCGAGGCGCACAAGGCCGCCCTCGCCGCGGCCCACTACGAGGATCTGCGCGCCGTCCTCGGAAGCTGGCGCTACCTGCACCGCTGGATCGCGCTCCTGATGGTCCTCCTCGTTGCCCTGCACGTGGCTCACGCGCTGCTCTACGGCTTCGCCTCCGGGGGGACGCCGTGAGGCTCTCCAACCCCCGCCTCTACCTCACCCTCTTCCCGGCCGCCGCGGTGCTCTACTTCTCCGTCGGGGTCCTGGGAGGCCGATCGCCGGGGCCGATCTCCGCCGTCCACGCCCGGGAGGAACGGCTCGACGGCGGAGGAAACTGCTCTTCGTGCCATGGCGGCTGGTTCGGCAGCATGACCGAAGCCTGCCTGGCCTGCCACGCCACGATCGACGAGCAGATCGGCGCGGGCACCGGCCTGCACGGCGCCCTCGGGAGCTCCAAGGCGAGCGCCTGCGCCTCCTGCCACAGCGAGCATCACGGCGCGGGCTTCGCGATGGTCAACCGGCGCAGCTTCGCCCAGGCGGGCGTCGCGGATCCGGCGAAGTTCGATCATGCGCTCGTCGGGTGGCGGATGGACGGGCGCCATCTCGAGCTCTCCTGCGCGGAATGCCACGAGCAGGCCGACGCCGAGCTCCTGCCGCCGGGCGGACGTCGCTACGGGGGCCTCGACCGCGACTGCGCCTCCTGCCACGAGGACCCCCACGAGGGGCGCATGACGGTGGCCTGCGCGGGCTGCCACGGCCAGAGCTCGTTCGACGCGCTCCATGCTGAGGGCCACGAGCGCCATCTGCCGCTGGTGGGCGGGCACGGCGACCTCTCCTGCCGCGCCTGCCACGCCGGCGGGGAGCCGCACGCCCTGGAGACGCTCGGCGCCGGAACCGCCCCCCCGGCTCGTGCCTGCGCGCAGTGCCACGCATCGCCACACGCCGCAGCGTTCGTCGCGGGTGCGGCCCGCGCCTCGGGCAACCCCGAGGCGGGGAGCTGCGTGGTCTGCCACCTGGCGGAGCACCGGAGCTTCCGCGACGAGGGACTGCGCCTCACTCCGGGACAGCACGACTACTCCGGCTTCCCCCTCGCGGCGCCCCACGACCGCGCAACCTGCGCGCAGTGCCACGCTCCCGCCGCGGAGGAGTTCGCGCTGCGCTACCCCGGACGCGGTCCCGATTCGTGTCGCTCCTGCCACGAAGACCCGCACGGTGGGCAGTTCGACGCGGGCCGCTTTGCCGATAGGGGCTGCGTGGCCTGCCACGACCGGCACCGGTTCGAGCCGCACGCGTTCACCCCCGAGGTCCACGCGAGGACGGCCTTCCCGCTCACCGGGGCGCACGTCGCGACCGCCTGCGACGACTGCCACAAGATCCCGCAGGAGGGCCACCCGCGCCGGTTCGCCGGCACCTCCGCTTCCTGCGACGCGTGCCACGCCGACGCGCACGCGGGGTTCTTCGCGCTCTCCGCGGCGCGTCGCAAGCTCGAGCCGCCGGATTCCTGCTCGGCCTGCCACCTCACCACCGACTTCCGCGAGATCCCCGAGGCAGGCTTCGACCACGGCCGCTGGACCGGCTTCGTCGTGCGCGGCGCCCACGCGCAGAGCCGATGCGAGTCGTGCCATCGGCCGCGCGAGCAGCCCGACGGCACGGGGCGCAGCTTCGGCCGCGTGGAGGAGACGTTCGGCAGCGTGGCCGACTGCGCCTCCTGCCACGTCGACCCGCACGAAGGCGGGTTCGACGGCCCCCGCGCCCCCTCCAGCATCGACGGGAAGACCAGCTGCGCCCGCTGCCACGTCGAGACCTCCTTCCGCGCCTTCCCCAAGCCCTTCGGTCATGCCCTCTTCACCGGCTTCCCGCTGGAGGGCGCGCACGGCGCGGCGGAGTGCGCCGCCTGCCACACGCCGCTGCGCAAGCCGGAGCCCTCCGGCCGCACCTGGGGGCGCGCCCGCGGCGCGCGCTGCGCCGACTGCCATACCGACGTGCACGCCGGCCAGTTCACCCGCGACGAGGTCACCGATTGCGCGCGCTGCCACCGCGCGGCGGACACCTTCACCAACCTCTCCTTCCGCCACAACCTCGACTCGCGCTTCCCGCTGGACAAGACCCACGCGGCGGTCGCCTGCGCCTCCTGCCACAAGCCGGTGCGCGAAGGGAACGCCACGTTCGTGCGGTACCGTCCCATGGGTCGCGAATGCGCCGACTGCCACGGCCAGCAGGAAGACCCGCTGCGCCCGCGCGGGAAGAACGGACGATGAGGCGCGCGCTCGCGTTCTGGACGCTGCTGGGGCTGCTCGCGGGCGGGGGGCTCGCCGCCGAGGAGGGCGAGACGCACGAGCGCATCGCATGCCGCGCCATCGAAAAGGGCACGGCGGACGGCGTCCTCGTGGATCGTGGGGCGGAGCAGGGCGTGGCCCGGGGCGACAGGGCGTTCCTCTTCCCCCGCGAGGGCGGCACCTTCGCAGGGGAGGTCATCGAGGTCAGTGCGCGCAACGCCGTGATACGGCTGCACGACGCGTCCCTGCGGCCTGAGGCGGGAACCCGCGGGGAGATCCTGGTGCGCCTCGCCGAGCCCGAGGAGGCGCCCCCCGCGGCGGAGGAGGGGAAGGGGGGCGGGGAGCCGGAGCCCGTTCCGCCGGCGCCCGAGGAGCCCGCGCCATGGACACCCGATCAGCCGCTCCTCGCCGGCGTGAAGCCCCTGCGCCCGGAGGAGCGCGCGCGCCGGACCTCGGTGCGCCTCTTCGTCGTGGGCGCGCTCGCGGGCGGCTCGGACGGCGATTCGACCGACTCCTTCCTGCGCCTGGGCGCGGAGGTGGGCGTGGAGAACCCCTTCGGCCGCGGCGGACTCTTCCGGTTCCAGGGCGAGCTGGACGCCCTGACGGAGCGGGAGGGGGAGAGCGGCGTCGAGCTGCTCGTTCCGCGCCTCTCCTACCGCTGGGGCGGCAACCGATACGAGCCGGTGCGCTGGGAGGTTGGGCGGTTTCTCCAGAACGGCATGCCGGAGTTCGGCGTGCTGGATGGCGGCGAATGGGGCCGCCGGCTCGACAACGGCCACCGTGTCGGCGCGAGCCTGGGGTTCATGCCCGAGCCGGACGACGACTTCTCCACATTCTCCGACTTCCAGCTCGCGGGCTTCTACGAGTTCGTCTCCGGACCGCGCGAGGATCTGGTCCTGACCGGCGGATTCCAGAAGAGCTTCCACAACGGCAGCGCGGACCGCGATCTCATCGTGGCCAAGGCGCGGTGGCGGATACGCGAGGGGTGGGACCTGTTCGGCGCGGTCTGGGTCGACTTCCACGGCGCGGGAGACGGGGGTCGCGGGAGCGGAGTGGAGATCACCCAGGCCTTCGCCACGCTCTCGCGCCGCGGAGAACGGGGCGACGGATTCGACCTCTCCTTCCACCACTTCATGTTCCCCGCCATCGACCGCGTCGGGGAGTTCCCCCCGGTGAGCCCGACGAAGCGCCTGGAGAGCCTTCACGACCGGCTTGCCCTCGATGCCTGGCGCTGGGTGCATGCGGACCTGCGCCTGCGTGGGCATCTGAGCGCCTTCAGCGACGAGACCGAGGACGGCGGCGCGGTGGAGTTCGGCATCGAATGGCACGAGGTCCTTTTCGAGAAGAGCCGCGCGACCCTCACCGGGTTTGCCGCCCTGGGGGAGTTCGAGGAGACCTACGGAGCCCGAGGAACCTTCGGCGTCACGCGGCGCGACTCCTACTTCGACCTGCTCTACGAGATCGGTCATCACCACCAGAAGAACTTCCCCAACGAGCTGGACGATCTCATTCAGCACCGGCTCCGCGCCTCCGGCAGCGTCCCGTTCCCCGGCGGATGGGAACTGTCGGTCTACGGCGAAGGGGTCCTTTATGACGACGAGTTCTCCTGGACCTTCGGGTTCCATCTCCAGAGGCGCTTTTGAGGCAACGCCGCATGCGGCCCCCCCACCCCCCCCGCATCCTCGCGCTGGGCGCGCTCGTCGCCCTCGTCGTCGTCGCCTGCGTCGCCCCGGGCGGCCGATCCGGCGCGATTCACCGCTGGTGGGCCGGGTACGGCCCGGTCGTCCCCCACGACACCTTCCCCGGCAACTGCAAGCTCTGCCACGTGGGCGAGTCCTGGGACACCCTGCGCGAAGATTTCGAATTCGATCACGCGGCGCGCACCGGCGTGCCGCTGCACGGCGCCCATGACGAGGCGCGCTGCCTGCGCTGCCACAACGACCGCGGACCGGTGGCGGTGTTTCAGGCGCGGGGCTGCGCGGGCTGCCACGAGGACGTGCATCGCGGCCACCTCGGCGCGCAATGCGCGTCGTGCCATAACGAGACGACCTGGGAGCCGCTCGGGCAGCGCGCCAAGCACGACCGCACGCGCTTCCCCCTCACCGGCTCCCACGCGCTGCTCTCCTGCCACAAGTGCCATCTGGGCGCCCGGGTGGGCAACTTCGCCCCCACCCCCACGGAGTGCGTGGCCTGCCACGCCGACGACCTCGCGGCCACGACCAACCCCCCCCACATTCCGCTCGGTTTCGTGGACAACTGCCAGCGGTGTCACATGCCGACACGGTGGGAGCAGACGCGGGGAAGTTAGCCTTCAGATCGGCGGCGGCGCCGCCCGATGGTGGCGATGCGCGTGCGGGCGGGCGGCTGAGTTCGAGGTCGAGACATGGCAAACGACTTGGGAAGGTTTCGGGCGGCCGCCGCGTCGCTGCTGGCACCTCTGGCGCTCCTGCTGGCGGCCTGCGGCAACGCGTCGGGCCGGAGCGTGGCGGGCGACGCGCAGGTCGAATCCTGCATGCAGTGCCACAACGGCGCCAAGCACGACGCCTACGCCGGGCCCGGCATCGAGAACCCGCACCCGTTCCCGGGCGCGGACAAGCTCACCTGCACCGTCTGCCACGGCGGGAACCCGAACGGCGCGAACATGGAGGAGAGCCATGTCCCGCCGCCTCCCGAGATCGGCGACCGGGTGCATCAGGAGGAGAACGCGCTCGCCTTCTTCAACCGCCGCACCCTCGCCGGCGTCGACAAGTTCGCGGACTACACCGTCGGCGGCCGGACCTACAGCGCGCTCGACTGGCTCCAGTTCGTCAATCCCGGCGACCTGCGCGTCGTCACCAACGCGCGCAGCTGCGGCGTCTGCCACGCCGGCCACGCCGAAAGCGTGAGCCGGAGCCCGCTTGCCACCGAGACCGGGATCCTGGCCGGCGCGACCTACCAGTTGGGCGTCGAGAACGCCGTGCCCTCGCGGCGCGGTCTCCACGAGGACACCGCCTCGGACCTCGGCTTTCGCGCCGTCGCGGACCCCGCGCCCGATCCGACGCAGCACGCCACGGTGCCCTCGCTCCTCGAGTTTCCGGTCTTCAGCGTGCGCGGGGCGACCGGGCCCGACGCGATCTTCAACAACCCCGCCTACGACAGCGCCAATCTCCCGTCGGGGCTGGAGCCTGACAACCGCGCGCGCACCGGCTCGCCGCTGGCCAACCTCTTCCACGAGCAGATCGCGTTCACCTGCGGCGACTGCCATCTCGGGAGCGCGGGCGCCAACAACCGGTACGGGGACTTCCGCTCCTCCGGCTGCACCTCCTGCCACATGCCCTACAGCCGCGACGGCCGCAGCGGGAGCCGCGACCCCAACGTCGTGAAGACCGAGCCCCTCAACCCCGACGCGATCCGCGCCGGCGAGCGGTCGCACATCCGGGCCCACAGGATCGTCAGCGTCGCGAAGACGCTGCCCGGCGGGGCGGTGCAGCCGGGCATCGACGACCACACCTGCGCCGGCTGCCACCAGGGATCCAATCGCACCGTGATGCAGTTCTGGGGGATCCGCCTGGATCAGAACCAGGATCTGCGCAACCGCCAGCAATACCCCGCCAATCCCGCGCGGTTCGTCAACACCGCGGGCGATCCGCGCCTCTTCGACGCCGCCGTGGGGAACCGCACCTTCAACGGACGCAATGCCAACCAGTACATCCTCTTCGAGGACTATGACGGTGACTTGCGCGACGACACCCCCGCCGACGTCCACTACGAGGCGGGCATGGGGTGCATCGACTGCCATGGCAGCAGCGACATTCACGGCAGGGACGCGCGGACGGGGGGCGGGGGCCGCATCCCGAGCCGCATGGAGCACGCCGTGACGATCCAGTGCGAGGATTGCCACGGACGCGCCACGGCCTACGCGGCGACGGTGCCGGGCACGACCTACGCCGGGCTCCCCGCCGAGGTCGTGGTCGACTCCGCGGGCAACCCGCAGCGCCACGTCGCGCGCGAGAGCGACGGGCACGTCTACCTCACGAGCCGCCTGGACGGGCGGCGCCATTTCGTCCCCCAGACGCGCGACCTCGTGGTGGACTCCGGGAAGACCAACCCCTTCACCGGGGAGCCGCTCTACAGCCCCAAGGCCTCCTACGCCATGGGGCGCGACGACGGCCTGGCCGAGACCGGCACGGGACCGCAGCAGGCCAACCGGCCCCCCTCGGGATTCAGCCACGCCGACAGCATGAACTGCGCCTCCTGCCACGCCGCCTGGACCAACACCTGCATCGGGTGCCACCTCAAGGGCGAGTACGACAACGGAAACAACTTCAGCAACATCACCGGACAGCGGATCGTCTTCAACCAGGCGAACGCCGACTTCACCTACCAGTCGCCGGTCTTCTTCCAGCTCGGGGTCAACCCGCGCAACCGGATCACCCAGGTGAGCGCCAACACGAAGGTGTTTTTCCAGTGGATCGATCGGAACAACCAGCGGTCGCAGATCTTCGCGTTCACCGACCGGAACGGGGGCGGCAACAACCCCGACACCCCCTACCCCTCCCTGGGCCACAACGCCATCCTGGCGCATTCGATCCGCGGCAAGGCGACGGCCACGAACGAGGGGCCGCGCTACTGCGTGGCCTGCCACTTGACGGAAAAGGGGCTCGACGACTACGGGGCGCTCTACGAGGACTTCCGCGCCAAGATGGCGAACTACGACTACGCCGGTCTCGACTTCGCGGTCTTGCAGCGCCACTTCGGCCAGAACCCGGGCAACCAGATGAACTCCCCCCTCTGGATCCACATGGTGGCGGGGCTCGGAAGCGGCCTCTTCCTCTTCGACCGGGACGGCGGCGCCGTCAACCCCCTCGACAACAACGCCAACCGCGTCGGCTCCGAGGGCACCTCCCCGGCGGCGCAGTTCGACCTCTCCCGCGTCGCCTTCGACCTGGATCGCATCGTGGTCGGCAGCGGGCGCTCCACAGGGTCGAGCAACCACGCCTACCTGGAGCCGTTCGCCGGACCGGGGTACCGCGATGGGGCGCAAAACCCCGCCCTCGCCGGCCCGCTCGGCGCCGGGCTGATCCGGCGCCTCACCGACCCGGCCACCGGCATCGTGCTCAACACCTGGATCAACGCCGACGGCGTCGTCCAGGGGGAGGACACGACGCTGGTACGATAGCTAGTTCGCTGCGCCGGGCAGCGCGAGCCACCCGGATCTCCCGGGTTCGGAGCGCAGAGGGCGCGCTACTCCTTTGGCCGGCGCTCGATCGCGAGTCGGACCAACTCCTGGACACTGCTGCGGCGCTCTGCGCTGGCCCCCTCGGCATCCGACTCACCGATCGAACCCGGAACCATTTCGAAGCAGTCGACGACGTCCCCGTCCAACAAGAACCATGCGTACAGGACGCTCCCATCGGGGAGCTTCCAAGCCCAGAGCTGAAAGCGAGGAGGGCCAAGCCGCGCTAGCACGCGTTCGGTCTCCATTCCCACCTCGATGCCGTGCGCCGAAGTCACCTCTCTCCCGCCCCTCCTCCCGAGGTTGCTCATGAGTGCCGACACGACGCCATCGATAAAGATGGCCGCGAGATCGCCAACGAGATCGTGCTCAGACGGAGAGGTACTGACCTCCTCGCTCGGCCAGATACACCCACCGCCATGCGGGCGACCGAGGGTCGACTCAAGCTCACTCGCACGCTGGCCCCTCCGCACAGTCCTGCCATCACCAAGCTCTATCTCCGACGAACAGTACCCGCGCCCCCAAATACAGCCACTCGAGACCATGACGAGTGCAAATAGCATGCAGCGAAGATGAGGCCTGTGTGCCTTGCCAGTCGAGCCTACCAATCCCGACGCGGGCCGAGCGTGAGGTCCAGGCTCACTCTGAAACGAGATCGCCGCAAGGAGTTGCCCAATCATGCCGAGGCTCGCGGTTCCGCCGGAGGTCTACAGGACGCGCAGGCTTCGCTCGATGCCGAGTTGTCCAATCCGACCGAGGTCGAGACCTGATGGCTCCTCCCCTCGCGCTCTGGGGCGATGGGGGCCGTGACTTGCAGGCTGGGCCTGAGAAGTGCAGGTGAGACCTCGACGACGGGACGGGCGACCGCCATCAGCTCAGCTTGCGTCGTGCGTGCGTTTCCGAGGGGCCCCTGGAGCAGCGCATCCACGATCGAGACGAGATCCAGGAGGCTCCTGTTCCGGCTCGCCGACGCCAGGAGGCGTGAGACGGCGTCCCGCAATCGAAGGCGCCCTCCCGGGTCGTATGCCAACCGTCCTTCCTGAGCCGTGGGAGTCGTGGGTCCGCCTCCATCCGGAGGGTTGGGAGGAGGGGGCGGCTCCCCATTGCCGCCAGTCGAGGGTCCGCCGGGCTTGCGTGGATCGGTCGGTGGGGAGGGTTCGGGCCGCGGCCTTTCGCTGAAGAGGCAGAAGTGGAGGAACAGACGGACCCCGATGGGCTCGGTCACTTGGAGCGAAAACGATTTCCCGTTCAAGGGGACCTCGACGGGCTGCGTCTGCTCCAACGTGAACGAAAGGTAGATCGTCACGCAATGTGGATGGTCGGGGTTCTGGACCGCGAGCGCCCTCTGGGGAGAGCCGATTACCGCCTGAACTGGCGCAACGCCAGCGCCGCCGAAGACCCGGCTGAATGCGGCCCTGAGATTCAATGCGAACAGGCCCAAGAGCGCTGCCCCAACTTCGGTCTCGACCTGGCGAAGTTCATCTTCGTCCACGCGCCACTCGCATGGCGGCAAATCTGCGCACTCGCCCAGCTGAATCAGGTTGTTCAGCACGAGGAATCTCTGCGCGGCCTTGCGAACCGCCTTTCCCATGACGCCCTTGCTCACGGGCGGACTCGGGATGTCGTAGCCGGTCAAGTCCTCGGGCAGAAAGACGATCGCATCGATGGTCAGCTCCCAACAGTCGCACGCCGTGAGGAGCCGAAGGCGTTCACCGAGATTCAGTACTTTGTCGGCCGCGTCCTCGTGCCAGTTCGACGGCTGTGCCGCCTCTCTCAGCCTAGCCTCCATCTGGGAGGCGATGTAGCCGGAGGGATCGAGCAGGTCCCCGATGTTCGGATCGCGTACTTCAGGCGCCTGCGAACCGTTCATTCCGCGCCTCTCGAGTGCTCCGATGCTGGGACGTGATTCCATGCACGACTGTCCCGGTCCTGCGTGCCGTGCGGGTGGATGCTATCCCGTGCGGGTGAATCCGAGTGCACTTCACGCGCTCTTCGCCACGCCCTTGACGGAGTAAGTCACGGATACGCCGGCCCCGGCGAGGACGGACTTGGCACGAACGTATCGGAGGAAGTCCGTGAAGGTGGAGATGGCGGAACCGGCGGCCGAAAGCACGGAAAGGCTGCCCAGAGGGTACCACCGGTTGAGGTCGGCGCTGTGCTCGACGCTCACCGTCAGCGTTCCCGCCGCGACCGCATTCGCGTCGGCAACGACGGTGAGGCGGGTGAAGTTCAGGACGTCGAACGCCTGCGAGTAGAGGGTCTGGGGCTCGGCGTGCGTGGCGTCCGGCTGGAAAACAATCACAGTTCCAGGCATTCGGGCCTCCTTCTCACGTGTCGCCCGGGAGGACGAACACAGACGACCGCAGAGTACGCCCCCCCCCCCCCTTGTCAAGCCCCCCTGGCGGGAGGAGCAAGCCCCGCCTACCCCGCCCGCGCGCGTGTGGCGGCGCCGGTTTCGGCGTCGCGTTGCGTGGCGGCCCAGCGGCGGAGCAACTCGTGCTGGGCGACGAAGCCGTGCACGTCGACGCCGTAGGGGTCCTTGAAGAAGCATGCGCAGTGGTCGAGAGCGCCGGTGGCGCCGCGGGCGTGGGAGAAGGCGGCGAGCCGCGCCAGATCGAGCACCAACGGCGCGGCGAGCGCGCTGTCGCACCCTTGCCAGGTGAACTGCATGGCCATCCTCGCGCCCAGGAAACCCTCGAAGTGGATGTAGTCGAACGCGACCTTCCAGTCGTCGAGGCTCGGCACGAAATCGATGTGCACGGAACTGTGGCCCACCCCGTCGCCGAGGATGCTCCTGAGCGAACGGTCCTTGGTCGAGGTCTTGGCTCCGCGCGTCTTGGGGTCGCGCAGCGCCTCCCCATCGGGGTTGCCGAGCATGTTGTAGCCTTCCCAGGCGAGCACCTTGAGATTGCGCAGCGCAAAGAGCGGCGCCAGCGCCGTCTTCACCAGGGTCTCGCCGGTCTTGCCGTCGCGCCCCGCGTGCACCGCCCCGCGCGCCCGCGCCAGCTCGTCCAGCGCCGGGACGGAGGCGCCCACCGAGGGCGTGAAGTTCACATAGGCGAGGCCGGCGTCGAGGGCGGCATAAGCGTAGAGCATCGACGCGGGAAAGACCTCGGCGCGGTCGTCATCCAGCGCGGCGCGCAGCGCGGTCAGCGAGGACCACTCCGGCCGGGGCTCCGCCAGAGGCTCCGTGGTCGCCACGTTCACGACCGCCACCCCGGAGAGCTCGTGCCGCTCGCGAAACGAACGCAGATCCTCCTGGATGGCGGCCACCGCCGCGCGCGGCCCCGCCGCCGCCCGCCCCTCGCCCCGCAGGGAGCGCACCGGCCCGGTGGGGAAGCCGGGCCGCACCTCCGCCTGCGCTGCCTCGAGGTCGCCGGAGAGCGCCTCGAGGAGCCGTTCGGTCACGAGCCCGGCGCGGCGTCCGAAGGTGCGTGCCGCCTCGGTCACCGTCACCCCGCTCACTTCATGGCCGCCGAAGACGAAGAGCTCCACCGGCGGAAGCGGCAGCTCGCGCAGCTCCTTCAGCTCGGTCACGAGCCCGGTGCGGCCGATGAGCCCGCGCGCCATGGCCCGCGCGCCGACGATGGTGAGCGCGCCCACGTTGCCGCAGGCGCCGATGAGCCAGACGCCGGTCTTCTTGGTTCTCATGACCCGCCCTCCGCCAGCGCACGCCGGTAGGCGCGCAGAAAGTCCTGCTCCTCGGGATAGGGGAGCACCGGCCGCCGTCCCGCCGTCCCCTCCCACGCCGCTGCGTTCCCCGCCCCCTCCCCCTCGAACCCACCTCGGCCCCCTGCGCCCTCCGCCAGCGCGCTCGCGACCTCCCGCGCCGCCGCGCGGTCCCCCGCGCGCGCCTTCTCCAGCGCCTTCCGCGCCGCGCTCCGGTCTTCGGGCCGTGCCACACGCTCCTCGATGGCGCGTTCCAGAAGCCGCGCCTCCTCCGGACCGGGCGCGCCACCCTCGGCGATGCGCGCGAGCAGCGGCGCGAGATCGGGAAGCGGTTCCGGGACGGCGGCGCCCGCCGTCGTCGCGGGGAGGCCGGGGAGGGGGGCGGGGGAGGCGCGCTCCGCGGCGGGGACGAGGCCGGCGCCGAACAGGAGGAAGAGCGCCGCGGGGAGCCAGCCCGCTTCGCGCGGCACAGGCAGGCGCGGCAGCGCCAGGGAGGCGAGCACCTCCCGCGCGACGTGGCGCGAGAATTCGTCGTCGGGCCGGGTGCAGACCGTGGCGAGCCGTTCCTTCGTGCCGAGGCGCTGATCGAGCCAGAGCGCGGCGGCGGCAAGGGGGACGCTGCCCGCCGCGCGGGCCAGGCCGCAGCCCAGGAGCGCGCCCGCGGCGAGCAGGGCCCAGGGGAGCGCGCCGGTGAGACGGGAGGCCCCCAGGAGCTTGCCTGCGAGCAGGAGAGCGAGGGCGGGGGCGCCCGCGAGGAGGGAGCCGCGGGCCGCAGCGCGCAGGAGCCGCGCCGCCTCGAGGCGGGCGCGGCCGCGACGGATGAAACGGACGACCTTCTCGCGATCGGTCACTTCTTCTCCTCGGGCTCAAGAAACGGCTCGCCCTCCTCCTCGCCCGGGTCCTCCAGCTTCAGCTCCGGGTAGCTTTCGATAGGGGTCTTCTCCTTGCGGCTGAAAACCACTTTGACCCGGGTGCGGAGGGGCGGGATGCGGGAGGCGACCGCCTCGTAGGCGCCGTTTTCCAAACCGCCCTCCTCGGTGTGGTCGAGGATGGAGGAGCGGGTGGAGAGGATCGAGACGACCAGGCCGTCCATCTCGGCGCCGAGCCACTTCTTCTGCTCTTCGTCCTCGAAGACGACGGAAGAGGTGTAGACGAACTTCCCGGGCTGCATCACGGCGCGGCGGCGGTAGTTCCAGAGCCAGTCGGACATGCGCGCCCGGTGCTCCTTGCCTTCGGCGTCCTTCCACTCGGCGTAGATGTGGACGGTGTCCCCCTTGGGCGGCTTGATCTCGCCGGTCTCCGGGTCCCAATCGAGCGGGACGCCCGGCTGGAAGCCGGCGGCGAGGAAGGCGTTGTTGAGGTTGGTGGCGAGCCCTTCGATGTAGTCGCGCGACCGCTCCGCGCCGGGCTTCGTGGGACCATCGTCGAGGAGGACGATGGTCTCGTGCGGCTTGGTGGGCCAGACGCCGATCAGGTACTCGCAGGGGCCGCCGCCGCGATAGATGATCTCCCCCTCCGCCGTGACCGCGCCATCCGCGAAGGTGATGCGGTACTTCTCGCAGGTGGCCTTGAACTCTTTGGAGTCGCGGAAGACCTTGCCCAAGTCGACGGCCGGGGCCGGATCGTCTTCCGCAGCCGCGGCTAGGACGAGGAGAAGGGCGCAGAGAAGACGCATCGTGACACTGGGATCCATGGCAACCCCCATGCCGCCAGAGGGATGGGAGAGGGCGGCATAAGTCGTTAGCCTACATCAAGTAACGGGGAGCGGGGGCGAGGGTTCGCCCTCTTCGTGTACAGGGCGCGTACATCTAGCCGGCGATGCTGTCGAGCGCCTGCTGCACGAAGCCGCTGATCGCGGAGTCGGAGCCCCAGGGGAGCTCGTTGAGGAGCCGGCGCAGCGGCGTGGCTGCGCTGGCGTCTCCGATGGCGCCCAGCGCCCCGCATGCTCCCTCGGCAAGAGCACGGGCGGCATGCAGCGGCTCCATCAGTTCGCGGTCGTATAAGACCTCCACCTTCGCCAGAAAGATCCCCTCCAGCGCGCACTCGACGACCGCGGCCGACCCCTTGGCCGGCTTGAAGCTGCCCACCAGGGCGCAAGCGCGGGCGATGGTGGGGAGGATCGTGCTCCAGTCGCTGAAGTGGATCGCGGAACCGATCATGCGCCGCTTGAAGTAGTCGAGTCGACGCTTGAGGAACCGCACGAGATCGTCCCCCGCGGCGGCGTCGCCGATCTCCGCCACGGCGTCGAGGATGCCGAGGAGCGCATTCGACTCGTTCTCGACGGCGAGCGCCTGGCCGAGCGCCTTCAGCTCGGCCGCGGCTCTGCGGCGGCCCAGAACCTGCGCGGCGTAGCGCCGCACGTCGGGAGGCGTCTCCTGGTGCGCGACGATTTTCCCGACGCGGGAGTTCACCTTCGGATCGGTGTGCGCGGCAAGCTTGGCCACGGCCTGCTCCGCCTTCCCGCCGCCGGTCTTGAGCTCGTCCAGGAGCGCCTTGAGCCCCGCCTCCTCCTCGCCATCCTCCTCCTGCAGGGCGGGCAGGTATCGCTTCTCGTCCTTGCTCGGCTTGCGCAGGAACGACGAGAGGGGCCGCACCGTCGGACGCGCCCCGCGCCCCGACCCCTCCGGCCTTCGCCTCAGGTCGAAGAAGGCGAAGAGATCCTCCAGCACCTCCTGAGGCAGGTCGTGGCCCCGTCCGGGCAGCTCCGTGTAGACGAAGTCCATCTCCTTGCCGAGCAGGTTGAGCATGTGCGGCCGCACCCCTTCGATGCGGGTGCGGGGATCGTCGTCGCTGTGGTAGACGTAGAGCCCCGTTCGGGTCTTTTCGTAGTCGGCGAGCCCCTGCACGCCGAACGAGGCGGTGGGCGCGACCGCGGCCCAGGTCCCCATCAGTCGCGCCCCCTGCGCCCACGCCCCCCCGCCCCCCATGGAGTGGCCGGTGAGATAGATGCGATTCTCGTCGATGTTGTAGAGGGCGTAGAGCTCCTCGAGGATCGCGTCGATGAGGTCGCTGTTGGCGCGGTTGCTCCAGCCCGCCACCAGAGCGTTGGGGCAGACGCAGATCCAGCCGCGCGCCTGGCACCGGTCCTTGTAGAAGGGCATCGCCTCCCTGCCCGAGCCCACCACCAGCTTGCCGTCGGCGCCGCCCGCGCCGCCTCCGTGGAGCCCCACCAGGAGCGGCGTGGGCTGGAGCGGGTCGTAGATTTCCGGCACGTAGAGCGTGTAACGCGCGTTGGGCTCCAGCTTGTCGACGCGCATCGCGACGGGCCGGTCCTCCTGGTACCCCTTCGGAAGGCGCGAGGAGCGGAGCGCGCGCAGGAGGAGGTCCTGCGTGTAGGGAAACTCCTTCTCCTTCCGGATGAGCGCGAGCACCTCCTCCCGGCCGGCGGCGTCCTCCGCGGCCAGGAGACGCAGCGCCAACTCGCGCTGCGCCGGGAGATCGAGGCGGGGCGCTTTCGGACCCAGGAGCTTGCGCGCCTCCTCATGGCCCGGCTCCAGCTCCAGCGCTCGCTCGAGGGCGAGCAGGCGTTCCTCCTTGAGCTTTTCCCCCTCGCAATACCGGGCCACCTCGAGGCAGTCGGCGGCGGTCCCCGCCCCCTTCATCCGCCTCCAGAACTCGTGCCAGGGCCGCGGCAGGTCGCGCACGATCCTGGAGACTTTTTCCTTCGGGACGGTCTGCACCCCGAGGACCATCCCCTTCACCGCGGAGTGGAAGGGGTTCACCACCACCTCCGGATCCTCCGCCACGACCAGGCCCACCACCTTTTTTCCCCCCTTGAGGTGGACGGTGTCGGCCGGGGCGGCGACGGCCAGGAGCAGGAACAGGGCGGTGGCGCGCACGCCGGCATTGTAGATTTGAAGGGGGCGCGGGGGGGCTGGAGGTTACTTTGGGTGGGTCGGCATGGACCCCAGGGAGCAGGCCCCCACCCGCGAGACCCCCACCGAGCTGCTGGCGTGGGAGGCCACCTGCATGAAGAGCCTCGCCGCCCTTGCGGAAGGGGTGGAGGCCGCCCGCTCGCAGTGGATGGCGCTCTTGGCGCGCACCACGGAAGCCGAAGCGCTGCTCGAGGCGACGGTCCGCGAGCGGGACGACGCCGCGGGCGCCGCCGCGCAATTGCGCGAGGCGCGGAAGGACGCGGACGGCCTGCGGGAGGAGCGCGATCTCTTGGAGGCGGGCCGCGCCGACCTGGAGGCGATGTGCGCGGAGTTGCTCGACGCGCGACGGCGGCTCGAGGCGCTCCAGAGCGAGGCCGAAGGGCTGGCCGAGGCACGGCTCCGGGAGCTGGAGGCGTCGCGGGCGGAATTCGCCTCGGCGAGGCCGCAGCTGGAGGCGCTCGCCGCGGAGCGGGCGGCGCTCGCGGCACGGCGCGATGCGCTCCTCGCCGAACGGAAGGGGACGCTGGCGGAGCTGGAGGCGCGCGCCTCGGAGTGCGGCCGGCTCGAGGCGGAGCTGGAGAAGGTGCGCCGCGAGCGTGACGAGTTGCTGGCGGCGGCGGCGGACCGGGAGCGCTCCGGGGAGGGGTTGCGCCGCGAGAAGGATTCCGCCCAGGCCTCCCTGGTGAGGATGCAGGAGCGGCTCAAGATCCTCGAGGAGGAGGCGGAGCAGAGCCTCCTCGTCATCTGCGATCTGCGCTACCAGGTGAACCAGCTCGAGAAGGGGCGCGCCGCCGCCCAGGATCTCGCCGCGGCGAAGGTAAAGAAGATCCTCACCAAGATCCACGCCGAGCTCGACGCCGTGCGGGCACCCAACGGCGCCGAGATGAGCTTCGGCGAGCGGATCCGACTCCTGGCGCGCGGCGCCGCGAACGCCCCCCTCGACGATCGCGCCCTCGAGTCCTTTCTCGAAGAGGACCCGGGCTTCGAGCAGCACGCGCCCACGTAGAGCCTTGACGGCTTCGGGGGCGCGGCTCGCCATCGGACCGCTCGCTCGGGCAGGTACGAAAGCTGGCGGGGGCGGCTTTCAACCGCCCAGAACCGTAGGCATGCTCGACTCTGGCGGACCTACTTCGAACTCCGGATCTCCGCGTCGTGCGATCGACCCGCAACCCAGTTCGACAGATCTAGACTCACTCCATGCTGCGCGTGCGCGAAGACACACAACTCCGTGGTCCCCGGCACCCACTTCTCAAACTTGAATTCGCCGTTGAGGCCTGTCACGGCAAACGATGCGATGCCGAACCCTTCGTGGGTGGCGACTACCATCGCATCCGCGATGGGCCGGGCGTCGTTCCACGTCACCCTCCCGCTCAGACCAGACAAGGGTCTCGAACTGCACAGGCCGAGATGTCGAGCCTCGCCTGAAGCGAGGGAGATCTCGCCGCTTTCGAAGATCCCCTCTGTGTCCGAATAGAGCACAAGCTCGAACGGCCTCTTCTCGGGAGCGCCCCCCAGGTCGAAACCGCCCTCCGCCGACAGTTCGACCTCCCTCGCATCGAGACCTTCGATCGACTTTACGCGGCACTGGAGCTTCCGATCTGCGGGGAGCGGGACTACCCGGCCCCGCATGCGCGCTGCGCCCCGCAATGCGATGGTGAACGACCCTTCATGCGGAACGAGTCCCACCCATGCCCAATCGACGTAGCGCCCTTCCCAATCCGTCACCAGCAAGCGACCATCGAGGCCGGCGGCCAGGCCGTCGATACGAAAGAACCCGCCCTCGTCGGTCCAGGCGGCTTGCTCGCAGCCGCCCGGACCCTCGAAAGTCGCCTCCATCGCGGCCAGCGGGCGGCCTACGGAATCGACCACGCGTCCGATGAGGGCCTGTCCCCGATCGAGGGTGAGATTGACGGAAACGACCTCGCCGGCCTCCACGCGCACTTCCTGCATTGCGTTCAGGTAGGCACTCTTCTCCGCCACGACGCGGTAGACGCCGGCCTCGGGGGGGGCGAGAAAGTGGCCCGGCGCGCCTCCGAAGCAGGCGTCATGCCAGTCCCCCGAAGGCTGCCGCGTGCCGAGCCGGAGGCGGTCAGGAACAACCGCGCAACCTGTGGCCCGTCCGTCACCAGGATGCGGGTTCCGGTAGGCGCGCATGCGATGAGGTCGAGGTCGCTCGCTGCTGCGGCGCTCAAGGGGCCGACCCGCACGCTCTCCCCCGCGTCGTTCCACACGGCGATGGTGTAGTCTCAGTCCGCCTGTCGCGCGGCACTGCGCAGCAGATAGCCTCCCGCGGCATCCGTTCGTGCCAGTCCATCGGGAGGCTTGTTCCCCCGGAGGTGAATGAGCGTCCCATGAGCGTAGTCCCGAACGCCCCGAAACAGGGCTACGGAAGCCCCCCGCAGGGGGGTGCGATCCTGTGCCCGTACCCTTCCGCGGAAGGCGATGCCGCTGCCCAGTGGAATCGTGAGGAGTTCCTCCGCGGCATGCGGAGCGATTCGCACCTTCTCGCGACAATACCCCTCCGCATCGATGTCAAGTTCGACCAGGATGTTCGGGGGAAGCCCCGCCGTAACGAACGCAACTTGAGAATCCGTCGAGAGTCCAAGGTCGAGGTCTTCGCCCGTGCCTCGATGGCGCACGCTGACGCGTGCCTTCGCAATCGGTCCTTCCCCGCGTGCGTCCGTCACCACCCCGCGAAGGGGCCGACCCTCGAGCAGCAAGAAGGTGATCTCCCGGCAGGTGGGCGGAATGGCGCGCTCTTGATACCTGTAGCCATCTGCGCGCACGCCGACCCAGAGAACGGTATCCTCGCGTAGCTCCAGCGACAGTTCGCCCGATGAGCAGGCGACTCCAAGGCAGGGGAAGGCTCGCTCGCTGGCGCGTCCGAGTACTGCTCCGGCAACGGCCGGTCAAGGAGAATCCAGCCGACCGATCGCAGCCCTGCCAGATCACTCTGCGGGCCCCCAGCCCGGGATGGCGGCGAGGATCATCGAGTGTGGGTTCGTTCCTGCGAGCCTGCCGCGAGTCCCGCTTCATCGACGAGGATCTCGAACGGGAAAGGCCGAGCCGGTCCTCTGCGCATGCACCCCGCGCAGAGGGAGCGTGACGAAAGTCGTGCAAGGCAAGGTTGGCCGAGAGCGGCCCCACGAGAAACGCGCTGTCGCCCCTTGCCTAGCCGGGCGGCGGATCGCGCAGTTCGGAGAGCTTGAAAAGGGCATGGAACTTCACGCCCTCGGCGGCGAACGCTTCCGGCGCTCCCGCCTCCCGGTCGACGATGGCCACGGCGGCGAGAACCTCGGCGTTCCACTCCTCGCGCACCCTGCGGATGGCAACCAAGGTACTGCCCCCCGTCGTGACGACGTCGTCGATGGTCACCACGCGGGGACGATCCACCGCGGGGCGCGGGCCCTCCACGCTCTTCTTCGTGCCGTGGCCCTTCGGTTCCTTGCGCACGAGGAACCCGGAGAGCGGGAGGTTGAGCCGCGAGAGGTAGGCGAGGAGCGCGCCGACGATCGGATCGGCGCCGATGACGACGCCCCCTACCGCGTCGGGCCGAAACCCCGCGATGCGCTCCCAGAGCAGCTCCGCGATGAGACCGGCGCCGGCGCTGGAGAGCGTGAGCAGCTTGCCATCCACGTACGCGTCGCTGCGCTGGCCGCTCGCCAGGAGGAATTCGCCCGGGGCCCCGAAGCGGCAGGCCCGTTCGCGGAGGAGCTTGCGCAGGCGGTCGTAGCGGAGGTCGGCCATGGGCCGGTCAATCTAGCGGATGGGAGGAGCCAGGGCAAAGCCGCCGGAAACGAAAGCGGCCCGCCGGAGGGCGGGCCGCGCAGGGGACTGGGGTGCGGCGCTACGTGGACGCCGGAGCGGGCTCCGCCTTCTTCTCGGCGAAGGTGAGCTTCTTCTCCTCGACGTTGACGTCCACCACGATCTGGGAGCCCACGGGGAAGCGGCCGGAGAGCAGGTCCTCGGAGAGCGGGTCCTCGACGAGGCGCTCCAGGGCCCGCCGCAAGGGACGCGCGCCGAAGGCGGGGTTGTACCCTTGGTCGATGATGAACTCCTTGGCGCCGTCCGTGAGGATGAGCCGGTAGCCCTTCATCCTGAGCCGCTCGTGCACCGAGCGCAGCTCGATGTCGATGACGCTCTTGAGGTCGTCGCGCGTGAGCCCGTGGAAGTAGATGATGTCGTCGACGCGGTTCAGGAACTCCGGGCGGAAGTGCTTCTCGATCTCCTCGCGGAGCACTCCGCGCATCTTCTCGTAGGAGACATCCTCGCCCCCCTTGCGGAAGCCGAGGGACTCCTGCTTCGCCAGGCGCTCGGCGCCGATATTGCTCGTCATGATGATGATCGTGTTCTTGAAGTCGACCTGCCGGCCGTAGGAGTCGGTCAGGCGGCCCTCCTCCATGATCTGGAGGAGCATGTTGAAGGCGTCGTGGTGCGCCTTCTCGATCTCATCGAAGAGCACGACGCTGTAGGGCCTGCGGCGGACCTTCTCGGTCAGCTGGCCGCCCTCTTCGTACCCCACGTAGCCCGGGGGGGCGCCGACCAGACGCGACACGTTGTGCTTCTCCATGTACTCGGACATGTCGATCTGGATGAGGGCGTCTTCCGAGCCGAACATGAACTTCGCGAGGCACTTCGCGAGGTGCGTCTTCCCGACGCCGGTGGGCCCGATGAAGATGAACGTGCCCATGGGCCGCTTGGGGTCCTTGAGCCCGGCGCGGGCGCGCCGCACCGCCTTGGCGATGGAGTGGATCGCCTCGTCCTGGCTCACGACCGTGCGATGGAGTTCGTCCTCCATCTGCAGGAGCCGCTCCGCCTCGCCCTTTTCCAGCCGGGTGAGGGGGATACCGGTCATCCGGGAGACGGTCTCCTGGATCACGTCGATGTCGACGGCGCCGTCCACCTCGCGGCTGGTCTCGCGCCACTCCTTGAGGGCGGTCTCCTTCTGCTTGCGCAGCTTGCAGACCTGGTCGCGCAGCCGCGCGGCCCGCTCGAAGTCCTGGCTAGCGACCGCCTCCTCCTTCTCCTTGTCGAGCTTGGAGATGTCGGATTCGAGCTCCTTCAGGTCCGGCGGATGGGTCATGGAGCGCAGGCGCACGCGGGCGCCCGCCTCGTCCATGACATCGATGGCCTTGTCGGGGAGGAACCGGCCGGGGATGTAGCGGGTGGAGAGGTCCACGGCTTCGCGGAGCGCTTCGTCGGTGTAGCGCACGCGGTGGTGCGCTTCGTACTTGTCGCGCAGCCCGAGGAGGATCTCGACCGCCTGCTCCTTACTCGGGGGGTCGACGATGATCTGCTGGAAGCGCCGCTCGAGCGCGCCGTCCTTCTCGATGTACTTTCGGTACTCGTCGAGGGTGGTCGCGCCGATGCACTGCAGCTCGCCGCGGCTCAGCGCGGGCTTGAGCACGTTGCTGGCGTCGATGGCGCCCTCGGCGCCGCCGGCCCCGACGAGGGTGTGAAGCTCGTCGATGAAGAGGATGATGTTCTTGGAGCGCCGCACCTCGGTCATGACCGCCTTGATGCGCTCCTCGAACTGGCCGCGGTACTTGGTTCCGGCCACCATCATCGCGAGGTCGAGGACCACCAGGCGCTTGTTGCGCAGGATCTCGGGCACTTCGCCCAGAACGATGTTTTGGGCGAGCCCCTCCACGATGGCGGTCTTGCCCACGCCCGCCTCGCCGATGAGGACGGGGTTGTTCTTGGTGCGACGGCTGAGGATCTGGATGACCCGCTCGATCTCGCTCTCGCGGCCGATGACGGGGTCGAGCTTGCCCTGGCGGGCCAGCTCGGTCAGGTCGCGTCCGAACGCGTCGAGGGCGGGGGTCTTGGACTTGGTGGCCCCCTGGGGCTGGACCGGCTCCGTCTCCTCCTCCTCTCCCTGCGCCACCTCGGCGCCGAGCAGCTCCAGCACCTCCTCGCGCACGTCCTCCAGGCGGATCTTGATGTTCTGGAGAACCTGGGCGGCGATGCCTTCCTGCTCGCGGATGAGGCCCAACAGGAGGTGCTCGGTCCCGATGTAGTTGTGGCCGAGGCTCCTGGCCTCTTCCATCGCGAGGGCGAAGGGGTCGCGTCGCAGGTGTTGATGAACCTGGGATTGGACCTGAACCGGGTGCGCAACGAGGTCATCACGCTGCTCGGCTCCTCGAGCCCTGCGCCATCGGGCGGCAGCTCGGGGAGCCGGACCAAGACCCCGGCGCTGGACGCCTTCGGCCGCGACCTGACCCAATTGGCGCGCGAGGGCAAGCTGGACCCCGTGATCGGCCGGCGGGAGGAGATCGAGCGAGTCA
>JBQTIG010000096.1:0-24740 GCA_052388375.1 Planctomycetaceae bacterium
CACCGTCGCCGTGGAGGAACTCGCCGTCACCGCCGCGAAGGTCGAGTAGATGTAGGTGCCCCCCGTCGCGAACAGCGCCAGCGCCACCACCGTCTCGATCAGCGTGAATCCGTGGTTCCGGGTCATGTTCGCCTCACTGTCCGTTGCCGCGGACGAAGAAGACCGGGGCGAAGTAGGTGAGCACCGGCCGCGGGACCTCGACGAAGTTCGGGGGAGGATTGAAGAGGAGGTTGAGGTCGAACAGCATGTTGCCGCGCTTGAAGCCGCTGTCCACCTGGGAGGTGCCGTCGGAACGGGGCGTGATGTAGGTCTCGAGGATCCGGTTGTCGGAAATGATCCCTCCGATGCGGCGCAGCGAGTCCTTCACGAAGGTCCTGGTGCGGTAGGCGCTGACCACGTCGTACGCCTGCTCCCGGAGCTGCTGTTCGGGCGTGAGGATCTTGGTCCGGTCCTTGAGCGGGTTGCCTGCCGTGTCGATCCAGAACCCGTCGATCCCGACGCGTCCCGACGTCGACATGAGCGAGGCGTTGATCTCGGTCTGCGTGGGCACCGAGCTGGCGAGGACGACGTCGTCCCGCGCGATCACGCCGAGAACGCTCGTCCCCTTGTAGGCGGAATTGCGCTCGTAGGGCTTGGTGTAGTCGCCGCCGTTGAGCATGGCGGTCTTGCCGCTGCCGTCCACGTAGCGGATGTTGCCCGTGATGCGGACCTTCTCGTTGCCGACGATGGTGAGGCGTCCGAACAGGTCTCCGGCGAGCCTGGTGATCCGGCCATCGATGTAGAGCGTGCTCCCTTTATCGGGCGAGAGCTTCCTGTTGACCGTGTTGAAGTAGACCGGCGCCTGGTAGACGTACTCCTGCCAGGTGTTCACCACGGGCGTGTAGATCGGATTCTGCTTGGTGACCTGCACGTCCTTGGTTTCGTAGACGGGATCGGTGCGGGTCTTGGTGACCGTGCCGTAGACCGGCACCTGGCGCGTCCTCTGGACCTGTTGCGTGCCGGTCTGGGTCGTGACCTGACGCGTCTTCTGCACGTCGTTGTAGCCGACGATGACCGACTCGGTCACGAAGTAGGTCTCGGTCTTGCTGCCGACCTGCACCTGCTCGGTGACGTAGTAGGTCTCGGTGACCCAGACGTACTCGCCCGCCACGCCGCCGCCGCCGCCAACCGCCGTGCCGCCGCCCGAGGTGCCGCTACCCGCGTAGGGAACGAACACCTTCACCTGGCGCGTCTTGGCGACTTCCCGCATCTCGTAGATCGGGACGACCCTGGTCTTCTCGACCTGCTGTGTGCCGTAGACCGGCACTTTCTCGATGTAGGTCTCGGTCTTGGTGGTGTAGACGGGCTCGGTCACCCAGTAGGTCTCGGTGACGTATCCCGTGATGACGGTCTCGTTGTAGCTCACCAGGACCGTGCCCACCTGCACGTTCTGCTTCTCGGTCACCGTGACGGTTTCGTAGCCCGTGAGCACGTTGGTCGTGCTGGTCTTGGTGACGATGTCGTAGCGGGGCGGCGTGTGGGGCCGGATTCGCACGTTGCCGTTGGACTGGAGCGTGAGCTCGGCGTCCAGGCCGGGGTCGCCCTTATAGAGGTCCGCCTTCGCCTGCAGGGCGGCGGTGTCGATGGCGTCGAGCTTGATCGTCGCCCCGGCGGGATTGGCGTCGCTGAGCTGCGTATTGGCGACGGTCGCGCCGGCCAGGAAGGAGAAGCCGTTCACCGCGCTCACGGGGTCGGCGTACTTGCCGTCGGGGAAGTAGAAGGCGACCTTGTCGTTGCTGTGGATGAGACCGCGGGGGGCGCCCGAGACGCCCAAGGTGTGCCGGTTCTGGAAGAAGACGAACGAGCTGAACGGCTCGTTTTCGCGCACGAGCGCGGAGACCAGCCGGATCGTGTCCCCGTTCCGGCCCGCCGCCTCGAGCACGAAGTAGCTCGCGGAGAGCCCGGCGGGGTCCACATCCACCGCCGCCTCCCCCTTCAGCTTCTGCAGGCGCTGGATGTAGTCGCGCGCCGCATAGACCCGCACCTCGGTGCCCTCCACGAGGCCGTGGACGACGCTCGCGGGATCATCCAGCCACTCCTCGCGGCCCGTGGCCTGGTAGACGCCGCTCTCCCCCCACGCCTTCGACGTCGCGACCTCCTGGCCGATCGTCTTCCCCAAGGTCTTGGAGACCGTGGCGGCCGTTCCGCCGAAGGTCCCGGCGAGGGCGTCACGGATCGCGAGGTTGTGGTTTTCGTTGTCGTACGCGCTGTTGGTGACAACGTTCATCGCGTAGTGGATCTGGGCGAAGGCGGCGTTGTAGGCGCGCGTCTCCTCCTCCATCGCCCGATGGTTGCGCGTCTCGCTGACGACGCGCCCGCTCGTGATCGCCGCCAGCGCCGCAACCGCCGTCGCGACGAACACGACGACGAGCAGGATCGTGCCCCGCTCGCCCGGTTTCCGCCCCTGCTTGCCCATGGTGTAGCCCTTTCCGGTAGTTCCGTTCATGACCCCGCCAACTCCTCTTCATCGCGCTCCTGCGGCGTCCGCGACCGGAGCGTCTTGAGTACCGTCTTCCCGTTGTGCCTGAATTCGATCCGCAGCATGTCGGACCGCCCCTCGCGCGTTTCCACGGTGCCGACCGTCGGCTCGACCGTGCCGTTCCCGTCGAGGTCCCGGTCCACGTAGATCTCCCACTCCCCCGCGTCCTCCACGCCTTTCAGCGCGAAGCGCAGGGGGGGTTCGTCGATGGCACCGTCGCCGTCCAGGTCGCGGCGCTCCAGTTGCGTGAGCGAGAGAAGGCGCACATCGTCGTCGCTGCCGAACAGCCGCTCGTAGTCGGACGCCTGGCACTTCGCCGGGTCCGGCGCGCCGAACGGCATGCGCAACAGCCGTTCCATGAACGCCTGGCCCCGCGAGAAGGAGATGTCCCTGGCCTTGAGCTCGCGGCTGCGCTGGGAGTTGGAAAGCTCGACCAGACCCAGCGCGGTCGTCGCGATCGCGAGGATCGAGAAGGTCAGGACGACCTCGACGAGGCTGAATCCGGCCTGGCGCTTTCCTGCGGCAGGCGGGGCGGCGCGCATCGCGGGCTCGCCGCGCGCTCGCCGCCGGAGCAGCGCGGCGTAACCGACGAATACCGGGGCGCCGCAGGATGCCGTCGCGAGGCTGCGCAGCCACGCCTGGTGGCCCCTGGTCCCGCGCTTCATTCGATCCATGGAAACCTCCGTGCGCCCCGCGCCCGGAGTACGCCTCCGCCTACGCGAACCGCTTGGACCCATTTCCTGGGTAGAGCTTCGTGCAACGAAGGGCTATCACAGGGGCGGAAAGGGGCAATCGCGCCGCGCGGCGCGACTGGATCGGAACGGAACGGCGAGCCTACTTGCGCCGGATCGCGGGGCGCTTGGGCTGCGCGGACTTCGCCGGCTTCTCCCCCTTGGCCTTCGCGGGCTTCTCCTTGAGGGAAGGAGGAGTCTTCGCGGGCGCCGCCGGCTTGGCGTCTTGCCGGGGGAGCGCGGGGGGCGGAAAGCCCTCCATGACGAGCTTGTTGGCGGCGGGCTGGGAGACGGGTTCCTCCGGGAAGGTCTTGACGAGCCATCGGAGGAGTTCGCCTCCCAGTGCCCGATCGGGGCCGTGGCGCTCCGCGAAGTGGCAGCCGATGAGGTAGTAGGCTTCCGGCACGAGGTAGCTCTTCTCGCGCCGCAGCCGCCCCAATAGATCGAACGCGGCGTCCCGCGCCAATCCCTCGAGGGCCCGCAGGCCCGGATGCCCGGCGCGCGCCTCGCGCACGACGTCCTTCTTTCCGCGCAGGATCTCGGCGAGCGCCATCTCGTAGCGGATCTCGACGGGCGCCGCCCCCGCGTCCCTCAGGGGCGGGCTGAGGAGGTTGAGGATCTCGCCCGCCTTCCGCCCGCGCTTGAGGCGCTTCACCCGCGCCATTCCGGCGTCGAGGAGGGCGTCCATGTGGCGCTCGCGGAGGAGGGCGACGATCGCTTCCCCGCGCGGGTCGCCGGTTTCGAGCCAAGCGGCGCCCGCGTCGGCGAGTAGGGAGACCTGTTCGCCCTTCAAGCGGACGATCTGCGGCATGAGGATGCGCGCCAGTACCCAGGCATTCGTCGCATCGGACGCGGCGGCGAGCGCTTCGACCACGAGCGGGACCGCGGACTTCAGTCGCGCCAGAGAGACCGCCGAGCGCTTCTGCAATTCCGGGTTGTCGCCGCGAAGCAGCTCGAGGAGCGCCTCGGCGCTCTTCGCCGTGTCGATTTGCCCCAGCGCGTTGGCCGCGAAGCGCTTCAATGCCGGATCGCCGCCCTTGAGATGGCCGAGGATCCTCGCCGTTTCCGCCGCCGGAAGCGCCACCGATTCCAGGATCCTCATGGCGCGGGCGGCGACCTGCGTGTAGTCGGGGTCCGTGATGAGGCCGAACAGCCCTTGAACCACTTCGGCATCGAGGGGAGACTCGCGTGCGACGCGCTGGAGGGCCTCGAGGGCCGCCCCACGGGCGGCCGGCGACGTCGGGTCGACGGCGCATTGCAAGAGGCGTCCCTGCTCTTTCGGCCCGGCGATGCCGGCCAGCAGGCCCGCCGCTTCCGCCGCCGCGCGAGGGCTCTTGCGGACGCGATCGCTGCGCAGGAACTGCTCGAGGCGGCTCGCCAGGCGTGCCCGGTCCTCGGCCCCCACCCCGTTGAGCGCCTCGGCGATCCAGGAGACCGCCTCGGGTCCGGCGTACCCGGCCTTGAGCCCCGTGAGCAGCAGATCGACCCCCTCTGCGCCGCGCAGCCGGGCGGCGACCTGGAGAATCCTCTTGCGCCCGTTCTCCCCCGAACGCTCCAGCTCCTTGGCGAGGAACCCGAGCACGCCGCTCCCCATTCCAGCGACCACTTCCATGGCTCGATTGCCTACCTCGCCTTGGCGATTGAGGAGCGGAACGACGGCCGAGAGCGCCTCGGCCCCCCCCAACGCGGCGAGGGCGTCCAACGCGGCCGCCTCCAGGGCGGGCTGCTCGCGCTTCAGAGCGCGGCCGAGCGCCTCGACGACCCTGCTCTCAGGCCTCCGCAGGGCGCCCAGGACCCTGGCTGCCGCGGCGGATAGCTCCGGATCCGCGGATTCCAGGAGGGCGCACACCCGTGAAAGGGTCTCCTCCTTCGGGCTGCCAGAAGGTTCTTCCATTTCGTTTTCCGGTAGCGAAAGCACGCAACCTGAGCGGCAGGCCGCGCCCGGGGTGCGAGGCGGGGGTGCGCAGGCCGATCGGAACGGGCACGATCCTTGACGCGCCGAAATGTTAGCAGAATTGCACTCATGCAATTGAGGATCGGGCGCGATTCTTGCGCCTCTGCGAGCAAGGAGTGCTTAACTTGTTGTATCGCGGGAACTTGCGTCGGATCGCCTGCGGCCAGGGCGCGCGCGATTCAGCCCTGGGAGGCCGAGGCCTTCAGGGGGACGCCGGCAGCCTCGCCGCCCAGGTCCGCGACGCCGTAGCCGTATCGGATCTTGGGGAATTCCTCGCGCATGCGTCTGGTCTCGCCGGAGACATCCCGGCCCTTGGCAAGGCACTCCTGGATCAGGCTCGCGATGCGCTCCATCGCCGCCTCGTCCATGCCAAACCGCGTCATCTCCTGGACTCCCAGGCGGAGCCCGCGGGGGTTGCGGGCGTTCCCCTGGGGTTCCGTGGGAAGCAGATTCATGTTGGTGATGATCCCGGAGGCGGCGAGGCGGCCCGCCGCGGCCCGCCCCCCCCCGAACTCCCCCGCGTCCACCGCCACTTGATGGCTGCAGGTGTACCCGATGCCGGCTGCCGCGACGACCAGACCCCGGCGATCGAGGCTGCGGGCCAGGGCGCGCGCGTTGGCGACCACGGCCTTGGCGTACTCCCTCCCGAACTCCTTCACCTCGAGACAGGTCGCATAGAGCGCCGGGAGGGTGAAGAGATGGTGGTTGCTGGTCACGCCGGGGAAGACCGCGCGATCGATCGGCTTCCAGAACGCGTCGTCCTTGCCGCGCGCGACCACGATGCCGCGCTGCGGCCCGAAGAAGGTCTTGTGCGTGGATGCCGTGATGAGGTCGGCTCCCTCGCGGAGCGGGTCCTGGAACTGCCCACCCGCGATGAGCCCCAGGACGTGGGAGCCGTCGTAGACGATCCTCGTGCCGGAGTCGTCGCAGACCTGGCGCAGGTCGGAGATCGGTTCGGGAAAAAGGAAGAGGGAGCGGCCGAGGACCACGAGGGAGGGGCGCTCCTTGCGGATGAGGTCTTTGGCCGCGGGCACGTCGAGATGGAAGCCGTCCGGGCCGCGAGGGAGTTCCAGGATGCGCGCGGCGTGCTTGCCCAGCGCGCCGATCCTGGCGTGGCTGATGTGCCCGCCCCCGGCGACGCCGTGGGAACAGGCCACGCCGTCCCTCGGGACCAGCGCGCTGAAGACCGCCTCGTTGCACGTCGTGCCGCTCGGGAGGCGCACGTCCGCGCGATCCGCGGCGAAGATCTCCTGCACCAGGAGGCGCGTCTTCTCCTCGATGATGTCGATGTAGCGCGTCCCCTCGTAGTAGCGCGCGCCCGGATGGCCCTCGGCGTACCGATGGTGGAAATCGCCGTCGAGCAGCGCCCGGGCCGCCGGGGAGAGGACGTTCTCGCTTGCGATGAGATTGAGGGTTCGCGACCGCCACTCCTCCTGCTCGCGATTCAGCCTCGCGACCTCCCGAAGCAGCGGCACGTCCCTCATGCCAGTTTCTCCTCGACGGCGGTGATTCCCTGCTCGCTGATGCGGTAGGACTCGCCGCGCCGCACTTCCTGAAGCAGCCCGCGGCGGGTCAGGGTCCCGATGGATCGGTGGAAGTTCCGGGAATCGACGCCCACGCGTATGCAGCAGCGTAGCAGGTCCCCTACGCGAAGCGAGGAGAGGCCCTCCCGGCGCTGCAGGTAATAGGCGAACAGCAGCGCCGCGTCGGCCTGCGGATCGCGATCGGCCGCGGGGTAGTTCGCGTAGAGCGACACGAGCTCGTCGCGCGGCGCCCCCGGCGCCCCCGGCGACGCAGGGGGGGGTGCGGGGGGGGTTGGGAGCGCCGCACGCTCGGGCGCCGCCGCGGGCGCCGGCGGAACTGCGACCTCGGGGACCGCCGCCGGCGCAGGCGTTTGGGGCATCGGAGGGGGGGCGGCGCAGGCGGGAACAGCCGCGGGCGCAGCGAGCGCGCTTGCCTCCACGCGGTCGAGCCCGCGCGCCCCGCGCGCGAAGCGCAGCAACTGGCGCGTCACGAACGCTTCGGAGCCGGACAGTTGCAGATCGATGTCGGAGGTGCGGAAGTGAACGGAACTCATGGGTAGGATAGCGCCCGCCTGCCTTCAGGGGAAGAAGGGAGCCCTCGAGAGAACATGGCTCGGAGCCCCGACCACGGTTAGGCCCCAGCCTGACCACATATACGGGTTTCCCGCGCGGATTCAAGGATTGTTGCGCGGGGGCGCTCCCGGAAGGATGTTCCGATCAGCCCCGTCTTGAGGCGCATCCGCACCGCCCTGCTCCTCCTGGCGAGCACGATCCTTGCGGGCACGGCGAGTTCCAGGCTCGGCGCCGGGAAGGAGGGCCTTGATGCGCTCCGCCCGACGGTCATCACGATCTCGACGGTCGCGTGATTCCGGAGCACCACCGGGCACGTTCGAGCTGCTCGAAGACCGTGTTACTCTGCCCCCATGCTCCGCATCCTCAAGTGGTTGTTTCTTCTCGTTCTCCTCCTTGCCGTGGTCGCCCTGGTCGGCCTCCCTCTGCTCGCGAACACCGAGCGGGGCCGGAAGGAGCTGGCGGGGGTTCTCGGCGACGCGCTGGGTCGCAAGGTCGAGATCGGCAAGCTCTCGGTGGGACTCTTCTGGTCCTCGGTCAGGGTGCAGGGGTTCAGTCTCGCGAACCCTCCCGGGTATCCCGAGGGGTCGCTGCTCCTGGCGCACGAGCTGGGCCTCGACGTCGGCCTCAAGACGATGCTGAAGGGAAAGATCGAGGGTTCGGTCAAGGGCACGGGGCTCGACATCCGAATCCTGCAAAAGGGCGACGGATCCAACATGGATGGCCTCGCGAACAAGCAGGCGGACAAGCCGGAGGCGAGCGGCGGCCCTGATCTCCATGTCACGGTGGCCATCGACAACTCTTCGCTGAGCATCGAGAACCTCGACACCGGCGAAAAGATGGCGTTCCAAGGAGTCAGCCTCGACCTGGTCCTCTCCAATCGCGATCGCCAGCAGGACGCCGCGGTCAAGATCAAGGTGGCCTCCATCGATCGCGGGGCGATCCGCCTTCGCGACCTCGACATCGATGCCGTCAAGGCAGGGGATCGCCTAGACCTGCGTTCGCTCACGGCGAAGCTCGCAGGGGACGGCACGGTGAAGGGCAAGGGCAGCCTGGAAACCGGCGGCGGGAACGCCTGGAGCGTCGAGTTCGACGCGACCGCGGTCCGCGTCGATCAGGAGATCATGCCCGTCGTCGCCGCCATGTTCCCCCCCGCTGCCTCCGCGGGCGGCCAGTTCGCGGGGGTCGTCGAGGGCAAGTTCCAGCTCGACGGGAAGGGGCTCGCCTGGGAGGCGGCCAAGCCGACGTTGAAGGGGGGCGGGGATCTGCGTCTTCGGGAAATGGCCCTTCCCGAAACCTCCCTCCTCGCGCAGCTGGCGGAGCTGGCCGGGCGGTCGAAGGGCGGGTTCAGCCTCAATGACGCGGGCGCGACCTTCACCCTCGGCGACGGGTGGCTCAGATTCTCCCGCTTGAGCGCCTCCGGCGACGGAATCCGCCACGACTTCGAAGGGCGCGTCTCCCTCCTCGACGGCCGCCTCGATCTCACCATGGACCTTTCGCCGCTCGCGAAGCGCTACGGCGGCGGAAGCTACGCGAAGATCGCCGAGACCGTGAAGAAGATCCCGGTCCGGATCGGCGGCACGACCGCGTCGCCCAAGCTCGAGCCCCCCAAGCTGGAGGACCTCGCCAAGAGCATCGATCCCGGCTCGCTGGTGGACAAGCTCAAGGAGAAGCTGGGCCGCTGACCGGCCCGCGACTCCTCCCCCGGGCCGCTTGCGCCCGGGCCTGCACGCGCGGACCTACTTCGGCTCGGGGCGGTCGGCTCCGTCCACGACGCCGTCGTGATTGTGGTCGGCCGCCTCGAACGCGGCGGCGGGGCCGGTGAACTCCTCGCGCGTCACCTTGCCGTCGCCATTGACGTCGTACTTCTCGAGAAACCCGTAGGCCTCCTCGCGACGCCGGCGCCCCATGGCGCCCTCCACCTCATCGGGCGTCAGCGTGCCGTCCCCGTTGGCGTCCATCTCGCGGAAGCGCAGGTCGTTGGGAAACTCCTCGCGGGTCACCTGGCCATCGCGGTTCTTGTCCAGCTCCGCGAAGAAGCCGCCGACCGGAGGCCCTCCCTCCATGCCGTCGCGGCCCTTCTGGCCCTCGCGCCGCGGACCCTTCGCGGTGATCTCCTGCGCGTCGAGGAAGCCGTCCGCGTTGGCGTCGAGGCGATCGAACAGCTCCGGGCGGAGGGTCCACTCCGTGCGCGAGATGCGCCCGTCCCCGTCGATGTCGGCGCGCTTGAAGAGCGCCTCGCCCACGCGGCCTCCCTCTTTGCCCATGCGCTCCACCGCGGCGCGAATCTCCTCCTTGGTTACCGCGCCGTCCTGGTCGGCGTCGAGCCGGTCGAAGGAGCCCTCGGGGCCCTTCCATTCCGCGCGGGTGACGCGTCCATCGCCGTCGCCATCCATCTCCTTGAACATGCGCTTGAGACGCTCGCCGTCCGCGCCGCGGTCGCCCTGGTCCCCGCGCCCCATCCGCTTCTCGATTCCCGCGGACATCTCGAACAGGTCGACGAAGCCGTCCTTGTTGGCGTCGGCATCCTCGAATTTCACGCGCGCCTCGGCGGGATACTCCTCGCGCGAGATCTTGCCGTCCCCGTCCTTGTCGCCCTGCTTCATCATGCGCGCCGCGGCGTCGCGCACCATCCCGGCGCGGTCCTTCGCCCGCTCCTCCTCGCCGGGAGCCCGCATGGGATCGCGATGGGGAGGCGCGAGATCCTCGGCGGTCACGAATCCGTCCTGGTTGCGGTCGAGGAGCTTGAAGAGCCGCGGGCCGATGCCGAGCTCGTCCGCGTTCAGCCGCCCGTCACCGTCGCGATCCCGCTCGGCGATCGCGCCGGAGATCTCCTCGGGGTCGATGCGCGGGGGGCCACGGCGTCCCTCCTCGCGCCCCTCCTCGGCGAACGCGGTCCAGGGGGTCAAGAGCAGGAGCGTGGCGAAGCGGGCGATTGTCTTCATCGGGTTCCTCGTTCCCCTTGAACCCGCGCCCCCGCCGCAGGGTTTCGGGCTACCGCCCGGCGCGCATCGCGCCCGTATCCACCAGCCTCCGGCCGGGCCGCGTCAGCCACTCCCGCACGAAGTCCGGGTGGGGATAGGCCTCCGGCGGACCGTAGGGGTAGCCGCTCATGCCGTGGAAGGGAAGGGGTTCCACGCTCTCCCGCACCGCCTGGTTCATGTCCGCGTCCTTCACCCACCCCTCGGTGGAGAGGGCGAAGTCCCGCTCCCAGCCCTCGGGGAGTGGGGGAAGGCCCGCCGCGTCGAACGCCAGCTCCAGCAGGTCCCCGCTCGCCAGGATGGGATACCGGTCGTCGCTCTCCCGCAGAAGTTGGGCGACCTCCCCGTACCGCGTAAGCATGCCCATGGGAAGCTGATCCCAGGGGGAGGATGCGGCCAGCCGGTCATGCTCGTAGCGCGGAGGCAGCTCGCCGGATGGGTCACGGATCATCTCGCCCTGCCCACGATAGCTGTGCCACGCGGACAGGAGCGGCAGGAGGGTCACCCGGCAGGGCTGGTCCGGCCCGGTGGATACGAAAAACGCGTCCCAGTGCAGGCGCTGGGTGCTCGATAGCCGGATCCGTCCGTCCCGGCCGCGGAGCTTGCCGGAGAGATCCACGAGGACCGACTTGCTCTTCCCCGCCGGGAAACCGGGGTCGGCGTCCGCGGTGACCCAGGCGCCGTCGGGCCCCATCACCTCCAGGAGCGGCATCCGGAACGCCACCGTGCGCGACTGCGACGCGGCGATGGAGGCGCTCGCGGTGGGGAACTCGACCCAGCCGTCCATCACCAGCAGGACGCGCTCCGCGCCGGAGAGATCGCCGAAGTCCAATTCGATGGACCAGGGATGGGCGAGCCCCTCGTACTGCATGGGCAACGCGCGAAAGACCGCCGCATGGCGTCCGTCCCTCGCGCTCACCAGCGGCAGGACGTCGCTCCCGTTCCCATCGCGCGCGGCCCGCGGCGGACGGAGGTCCGCCAGGCAGTGCACCTTGAACTCCGGCACCGGCCGCATGCGGAACGCCTCCTCCAGGATCGGCCGCGATTCCCGCGGGCGGTCGATCGCGCGCAGCAGGATCCGGTCGGCGAAGAAGAGCTCGCGCAGCTCCTCCGTGACGTCGACGCGCAGCTGCCCGGCGCTCGGCCGCAGCCAGGAGCCGGGGATGAGGATCGTCTCGTTGCTGCGCGGCGGGAGGAACTTCCCGTCCGCATAGGGGAGCCCGAGGGGCGTCCCGCTGTGGCAATCGGCGACGAAGCGCCAGACCTTTCCGTCGAAAACGTAGACGAACGGGCAGGAACCGACCTCGCCCTCCCGCTCGCTCGTCTCGAGGCATTCGTCCATGCGCTGGGGCGCGACGCCCTGCTCGACGCCGTTCGTCCACCGGTAGAGCACCGCGTCCACGAGCGCGCGCGGCCCGAGGCCGAAGCTCACGAGGCCGTCGCGCACGGTGGCGCCGATGCGCAGGTCGCCGGCGTAGAGCGAGACCTTCGTGCCGATGCCCGAGGCGTTCGTCTTGATCCCGTTGGGCATGACGTCGAGCCAGGCGTAGGGGCGCTCCGGCGCCGACAGGTAGAGATCGATCCCCGCTTCGGTCACGAGAAGGAGATCGGCGTCGCCGTCCCGGTTGAAGTCGGAGCCCAGGGCGCGCAAGGGACGCGCCGCGGGTGTGAGCCCGGCCAGCGGTTCGGGATCGAGCAGGCCGTCGCCATCGAGATCGAGCAGCGCGGCGCGCGCGCAGAGGCTCCGCCAGGTGACGCCGTCCCACTTCCAGGCCTGGCCCCCGGCCAGCACCTCCTCCACGCCGTCGTTGTCCACGTCCCCGGCGGCCAGCCCCCCGCTCGCCGGGAGCGGCTTGCGCTCGAACCGGAGCATGCGCAGGTTGGAGAACCACGCCGCGCCTTGGGGGCCCGCCACGAGCAGGTCGGCGTCGTGATCGTCATCCACATCGAGCATCAGCGCCTCCGCGGCGGGGAAGTCCGACATGCCGAGCGCCTCGCCCATCTCGGCGAAGCCCGCCACCGTCTTCCCCGGTTCGGGGTGCTCCAGCACCGTCCGCCAGACGCGGTTCGTGGGCCCGCCTGCGAACAGATCGAGATCGCCGTCGTGGTCGAGGTCGAAGAGGACGAGGCAGGTGCAGGGCTCCTGCGCGCGCGTGCCCAGCGCCCCGGTCGCCTCGACGAAGCTCCACTTGCGCTGCTCTTCCCCCCGCGCGTTGAGGAAGAGCCGCACGCCCCCCGGCCCCCCCGCGATGAGGTCGACGTCGCCGTCGTTGTCCAGATCGCCCGCCGCCGCCGCCGCGACGGCGAAATCGGCGGGGAGTCCGGCCGACTCCGTCAGGTCCTCGAAGGTGGCGTTGCGGCGGTTGCGGAGGACGCGAAGCCCGGTCTCGCCCATCATCACGAGATCGCGCGCGCAGTCCTTGTCGAGATCGGGCGCGATGGCGAACGGGGGGGAGCCCGAGGCGGGGATGCCCGTGCGCGGAGTGACCCGGCGCCAGCGCATGTCGCGCGGATCGGGCCGTGGCGCCGTGGGCTCGATCAGATCGCGCAGGGCCGTATAGCGGCCGCGCTCGGTGGCCGCGGCGCCTCCCTTGGGCGACTCCTTGTACTTCTCTACGTACTCCTTGAGGAGGCGCGTCGCCTCTTCCTGCCTCCCGGGCAGGCGCATCATCGCCTGCGCGCTCAAGAACTTGGCCGTCTTGAAGATCGTCTCGGGCACGAAGTCGCTCCCGAGCGAGACGATGCGGGAGTAGGTTTCGTGGGCCTTCGCGAATTCGCGGGCGACGTCGAAGCACCCCCCCAAGAGGAGCAGCGCGGCCGGGTCGGGGGACTCCACCTCGGCGAGACGGCCGAGGAGGCGCGCCGCCTCGGCCCAGAGCCTATCCCCCTCCTCGGAGCCCGCCGCGAGCTTGGTGTAGGTTCGCGCGAGGTTGTAGGCGACCCCTTCGTCCCCGGGCGCGAGGGCCGAGGCGCGCTCCAGCCGGCGGAGCGCGGAATCGAGCAGACTGCGGTAGCGCGGGTTTTCCGGAATGAGGTCGAATTGCCCCTGGACCTCATGGTTGAGCTCGGCCAAGTCGATGAGCGCCAAGTCGAAGTGGAAGGCGGCGCTCTCCGCCAGCCGCGCCTCGAAGGGGAGCAGCTCCTTGCGGGCGCGGCGGTAGTCCTGGTTGGTCTCGTTGAGGAAGTAGGCCCGGGCCCGCGCAAAGGCTGCGCGCAAGTCCCCCTCGGCTTGCGCCCCCCCGCGGGGAAGAAACCAGAAGGTCAGGCCGGCGACGGCGAGAACCAGGAGCAGGAGGAGAAGGGTGCGAGGCACGTCGGGATTCTAGCCCTCTTCTCTCCCCGATCGCCCGCGCACACCCTAGGTACGGACGAACCGCTCCCCCGGACAGGGGAATTCTCCCCCGGGAACTGGGGAATTTGCCCCTCCGCCTAGATCTCTTCAGGCTCGTCGAGGAGGTAGATACCCAGCCAGTCCGGCGTGGGCGGCACGATCTTCCCCGACTTCGTCCTGCCGAAGCCGACGCCGCGCTGCGCGTCGAGCAGGTCGGCCAGGAGGTCGCGCTGCTCCTCCTCGCGGTTCGCGAGGATCTGCAGGAACGTGCGGATGTAGCGGCTCTCCGCGGCGGGGGCGAGCTTCCGGTAGAACTCCGCCGCCTCCGACTTCATCTGGACAGCGGTGAGGAGCGCGCGGTAATAGCCCATCTCCCCGCGGATCTCCATGTGCGTGGGCAGAGGCGCGCGCCGGGCGGGGAAAGTGTCCAGGGCCTCTTCCAGATCCGCCCGGTGGCGGCGCAGGATGCGGCCGTGGTCGCGGTCTTCGAGGGCCATCCGGTGCAGGAACCCCTTCACCGGCATCGACTCGACGCGGCGGCTCACGAACTCGAGCCAGCGCTCGAGCCGCTCTTCCTCCGCGATCGCACGCTCGAGCATCGCGGCCAACTGCGTGGATTCAACGGTCTCGAGGCGGGCCGCACGCAGGGCGCCACGGCGGGCACGGCCGCGGGCGACAGGAGGCAGACCGCGGCTCGTGGGCGTGGTGGGGCGCGCCGCGACATCGCGGAAGGGCGACGGCCGCGTGCGGTCTTGCGCACGATCGCGAATCACCTTCAAAGGACCCATACGTGAGGACATGGCTTCTCCAACAGAATGGAAAGCCCACCTACAGCGAGCCACGAGCCAAACAACCGAACAAGTGTTCGCTATCGGGGGGCGGTCAGACGGCGGATCCGGTGGATCCAGGTGTCAGGGCGGGGGTTGACCGCCCTCACGATACCATCTTGATCGGCTAAATACAGCCCAATCTCGCCCCCACCGGCATCCATGACCGTCAGCCCGGGTGGCGGGAATTCCCGCTCAAGCCTGGCGCGGAGGGCTGGATCGAGGGCTCCTCCCGCCACCACGAGGAGCGCACGGCAGCCCTCAGGCACTCTCCAGTGGGACGGGAGCGGCCGACCTAGACGGTCCCAGCCTACGGCCAAGCCGGCGCGCCCGGCCACCTTGGCGGCCTGGATGGCGCGGGCCACCTCCCCCGCCTCCTCGAGCAGATCCGGATCGTCCGGCGCCTGCCGAAGGGCGCCGCGATAATCCCCCAGGGCGCGGCAGGCCGCGATGCAGGCTTCCCGCGCCCCTTCGTGAGGCTCGATCGCCAGGGACGCCTCGAGGTCCGCGCGTGCTGCCGCGAAGTCCGCCAGGTGGAGGCGCGCGATCCCCCGAAGGCGAAGCACCTCCGCGCGCCGCTTTCCCTCGGGATAGTCGTCGAGCCACGCACTGCAGCGCTCGGAGATCTCGCGATGGCGCCGGGCCTCGTCGGCTTCCCAGCGCCGCAGGAGGTCGGCGTAGATCGCCTTGGCGCGCTCGAACCGCGGAGTGCCCTCTTCCGCCCTGAGTCCCGCCGGCGGCTCCGGCTCGGGAATGGGTGCCGCGGCCAGCGCGCGGATCGGTTCCAGACTCGCCTCCTCCAGGTCCCCGTCGGGTACCGCCAGGAGAAGCAGGAGCAGCGCGCGCGTCACTTGCTGAACTCGATCCAGTCCTTCTCGAGCTGGTCCAGGTCGATGCCGCGAAACGCCTGGTCCACAGCCACATTGAGGGCGCCGCTCGTGTCGCGGAATCCGCCCTCCGCCACCGTGCGCGTCTCCCCCTCGGTGCCGCTGGCGTTGGGCGAGGCCGGCACGCCCGCCTCCGGGTGTTCGCCGGGGAAGGGTGCGTCCAGCCCCGGGATCGCCGGCAGTTTGCTCTTCGGTTTTTCGGGCTCGACCGGCGGCGCGGCCTGATCGCCTTCCGGCGGCGGCGGGCCCGGGGGCGGTTGGGGCGGATCCTCGAGGCCGAAGAGCCCCTTCTCTTGCACCTCCTTCACGTTCGCCTTGATCGCGGCGAAGTACTTGTCCAGGAGTCCCCAGTACTTCTGGTACTTCTTGATCTTGCGCCGCTCCACTTCCCGGAGGAAGTAGACGAACGACCAGCCCTGCGCGTAGCAGAGGCCCGGATTGGAGTAGTACTCCTGCTGGGTGTACTTGAGGAAGTCGCGGAGGGGCACGTAGCTCTTCTGGGACAGGGCATTGGCGATGATCCCGGTGCGCCAGCGGAACACGTCGGACTCGAACTTCCGCGCCTTGTAGTTGTGCCCCGCGAAGTAGTCGCCGTGCCCCTCGTTGAACCAGCTGTGGGGCGCCACGTTGCCCACCGCGTAGAAGATGTATTGGTGGAACGCCTCGTGGTAGAGGACGCGCAGAGAGTCGCTCTTGTTGCTCTTGTCCTGATAGAAGACCAGCTCCTCGTCGCCCGAGGACCAGTAGCCCGCCGACCCCCCAGGCCCCCCGTACTTGTGGTATTCCGCCGCGTCCTTGCAGACGCGGACGACCGAGATCGCCTTCACCTCCCGCGTCGGGGGGAAGAGCTGCTCATAGACCTGCGCGCGGATCGCCTCGATCTGCAGGGCGATCGCCTTGATGAGGGCCCGCTTGACCTCCTCGTTGTAGATCAGCAGGTAGTTCTTCGTGTCGAGCGCGGTCCAGCCCGCGATGAGCTTCTTCTTGCGGATCGCGCGCCACGCCTCGGGTTTCGTCTCGCTGTCGACGAAGATGTCGGCGTCGGTGGGGGGCGGTTCCCCGTCCTCGCCGGCCTCCTCCACCTCGGGGTCGAGGATGCGGAACCGCTTGATGGAGAGCTCGAAGGCGGGCCGCATGTCCTCTTCGTCCGCGGCCGTGCAAAGGTAGAAGAGGCCGTAGCCGGTGTCCGATTCGTCCCGCCGCTCGAACTGGGCGGCGACGATGACCAGCTGCCGCTGCGCGAGCTCGCGCATCTGGGACTTGCTCGCGCCGCCCGCGCCCATCTGTTCCCGCATCACCTTGAAGTGGGCGCGGACCGTCTTGTCGCTCACTTTGAGCTCGGGGTCCTCCTCGGTCACGTCGAGCTTCACCATGAAGTTCTTCTCGAGGTACTCCCAGAGGTCCTTGGCCTGCCCCTCCAGGGCCCCGCCGTACCCAGGGATGCCCATCGGGCCCCCCGGGGCACCGCTCGTCGCGCTCTCCGGCTCGCTCGCGCGCTTGACGAACTTCAGGACGTACCCCTCCGGCGTGTACCAGCCCTTCTTGGCTTTGCCGGACCACTTGCCGACGAGAAGAACCTCGTTGAACCGGGTCGGGATCTGGTCCCACTTCTCGGGACAGGAGAAGCTGAACCCGTTGCTCTCGTCGGTGTAGCGCCGGCTGCTCAGGCGCAGCGTGGACGCCTCGACCCCCAGGGCGAGGAGCATCAGGAGGGCCGCCGGTCTCAGGATTCGATGGGTCATGGGACTCCGTTCCGTTGCTGGGCCCCCGGTTGCCGGCCGGGGACAGCCACCAAGTGTACGATCCACCGCACTTCCCGCTGGTCAAAACCGTGAAACGCGGTTGGCCGGGGGGCGGGTCAGGCTCCATAATGTGCGGCGTGCAGGAGGATGCGCGTTCCGGCGACGGGCTGCCCTGGTTCAGTCCCGAGGAGCTCTACCGCTTTGCGGAGTTCCTGAGCGGCGACGCCCCCAGGGACCAGCGCAACATCCAGTTCCTCCTCGAGATGGTGGCGGAGACGCTGCGGCAGCCCGACGTCGAGGCGCTCATGCGGACCCTGCTCGACAGGGCGATCCGCACGACCGCCTCGGAGCGCGGGATCCTGCTGCTGAACGAGGAGGGGCAGCTGCGCGTGCGCCTCGCCCGCGACAGCCTCGGTCGCGACCTCGGCACCAACCTCAAGTTGAGCCGGCGCGTCCCCGCGGCCGTCATCGCCGACGGCACCCCGGTCATCTCCCGCGTCGGGGCCGACGAGGAGAGCCTGGAGCTCACCGACTCGGTCTCGGCGATGCGCCTCCGCCAGGTGATGTGCGCGCCCCTGAGGATCCGCTCCCGAACCCTCGGGGCACTCTACGTCGACAGCAAGATCGGCGGCCCGCCCCCGCGCGCGGCCGACCTCATGCTTTTCAACACCCAGGCCGGCCTCATCGCGATGGCCATCGAGAACCACAAGCTCCAGCGCGACACGGTGGAGGCGGGGGCGTTGCGCGAGCAGCTGCGCGTCGCGCGCGACATCCAGCGCCGCCTCCTGCCGGAGGGCCCCGCGGTCTACGCGGGCCTGGAGCTGGCCGGGAAGAGCGAGCCCTTCGAGCGGGTGGGAGGGGACTACTTCGACTACTTCCCCGTGGATACGGGACGGGTAGGTTTCGCCATCGCGGATGTCTCGGGGCACGGCGTCGGTCCGGCCCTGGTCATGTCCGACGTGCGCGCGCATCTCCGCTCCCTCTTGGAGACGCGGCGCAGCCTGGGCGGACTCTACGGCCTCATGAACCGCGCGCTCTGCACCGATCTCGCGGGCGGCATGTTCGTCTCACTCTTCGTCGCGGTCTACGATTCCAAGGTCCAGCGGCTCGAGTACCAGAACGCCGGGCACAACGCGCCGGTGATCTACTCGCCGACACGGGACCGGTTCGTGGAGATCCCGAGCAACGCCCCCGCCCTGGGCATCATCAGCGACATCTCCGCCGGCCCCTGCCCCTCGCTGACGCTCTCCCCCGGCGACTACGTCATCTGCTACACCGACGGCGTGACCGAGGCCCCCTCCCCGGGCGGCGAGCTGTTCGGCGAAGAGCGCCTCCACGCCATCGTCCGGGAGGTCGCCAGGTCCGGCGGCCACGCGGTGCAGGTCGTCGACTCGGTCCTCGCCGGGCTTCGCAAGCACATGGCGGGACGCGCCGCGCGCGACGACGTCACGCTACTGGTCGCGAAGGCCTAGGGCCTGCCGATCGGCGCGCGGCGCCGCCGGCAGCGGAGGAGAGACGAGCGGGTCGAAGCCATCCTCGGAGTCCGGCTCCGGCGGATCGAGCAGGTAGTCCAACGCGAGGAAGAAGGGGCGCGACCAGCGCAGCACGGCAAGGGAGAGCAGGACGTTGCCGCCGATCACGGCGGCCATGGCGCGCGGGGAGAACCCCACGACGAAGAGCAGCGGCAGGAAGAGCAGCGCGCTCAATCCGAAGACGGCGAACATGTGCAGCTCGGAGCCGCCCACCCAGTGGCCTTCGCAGCGCTCGAACCGCCAGCCGCAGTGCGAGCAGAGCCCGGCCCGCCGCAGTCCGCCCCGGTAGACTCCCCCGATGCCGCAAGCGGGGCACTTGAGCCGCGCCGCCCGCACCAGCGCCGACTTGAGCGTCGTCGTTCCGCGCCGCACCCGGTCCAGTCTACCCGCCGGTCACCCTTGCCGTCCCTCGACGGCCATGAGGAGGACGCCCGCCGCCAGCAGCAGCCGCGGGTCCAGCCCGCTACCGGACTCCGGGATGACCGACATGCGATGGACGAACGGATTGAAGTGGGAGCGGTAGATTGCCAGCGTCTTCCCGGACTCGTCGGTGAAGCGGAAGCGCTGCGGGATCAGGTTGGAGAGGAACCGTCGCAGCGTCGCGAGGAGCGCGCTATCCTCGCGGATCGATCCGAGGAGCCGCTCCTCCGCGTCCAGGACCTGCCACGCGTCGCGGAAGATCGAAGCCCACCCCTTGCGGCGCAGCACCCCCACCTTCACCCCCTGCCGCGCATCCATCACGTCGTACGCGGCGCTGAAGTCGATGATCTGCCGCGCCCCGATGGTCATGAGTTCCGTGGTCGCCGACTCGTCGGTGTAGACCCGGATGTCCTCCTTCAGCTTGAAGGCCTTCTGCTTCACGTAACCGAGGAGCGAGCCGTCGGGCGCGTAGATGTGGAAGGCCGCGCCGAAAACCTTGAAGACCTTGCGGCGCAGCGTGTAGACGCCGGATTGAGCGGTGGACTGCATGGCCCGCGATCTTACCCGCGGTCGAGCCGCGCCACTTCCGGGGGCAGCGCCGGCAGATGCGCCAGGGCGTCCTCGATGACCGCATCGGTGGTGACGCCCGCCGCCTCCCCCTCGAAATTGAGCACGAGGCGGTGGCGCAGCGCCGGGCCCGCGGCCCCGCGCAGGTCGTCGAAGGAGACATGGGCTCGCCCCTCGAGCAGCGCCCGCGCCTTCGCCGCGAGCACCAGGGACTGCGCCCCGCGCACCCCCGCGCCATAGCGCAGGTACTGGCGCGCCGCGGGCGCCGCATCCGCCTCCTCCGGCCCGGTGGCGCGCACGAGCCGCGCCGCCCAACGCACCAGGGGGTCCGCGACCGGCACGCGCCGGCAGAGGGCGCGCATCGCCAGCACGCCCGCGGCGTCGAGAACCGCCGTCGCCTCCCCCGCCCCCCTCCCCGTCGTCGCCTCGACGATGCGCACGAGCGTCTCCTCGTCGGGCGGGGAGATCTTCACCTTGAAGAAGAAGCGGTCGAGCTGCGCTTCGGGGAGCGGATAGGTCCCCTCCATCTCGATGGGGTTCTGCGTCGCGAGCACCAGGAAGGGCTCTTCCAATTCGTGCCGCTCCCCCGCGACGGTGACCGCGTGCTCCTGCATCGCCTCCAGCAGCGCGCTCTGCGTCTTGGGCGTGGCGCGGTTGATCTCGTCGGCCAGAACGATTTGCCCGAAGACCGGGCCGGCCTGGAACCGGAACCGCTTGCCGCCGCGTTCGTCCTCCACGATGACGTTGGTGCCGAGGATGTCGGCGGGCATGAGGTCGGGGGTGAACTGGATGCGGGAGAAGCGCAGCGAGAGGCAGCGCGCCAGCGTCCGGACCAGCAGCGTCTTGCCGAGGCCCGGGACCCCCTCGAGCAGCGCGTGGCCCCCGGCGATGAGGCAGACGAGGATCTGCTCCACCGCCTCCTCCTGGCCAACCACCGCCTTCGCCACCTCGGCGCGGAGCCGAGCGACGGCCCGGCCGAACTCCGCCATCCCACGCTCGAGATCCATGGCCCGGGCAGTCTACCCGGCCGCGGGACGGGGGTGGCGTTCCGCGAGCCCCCGCCGCTTGACAGCGAGGCTTTCGGCCGTACCCTCTCCCTCCCCATGGCGAGAAACTCACGGCGCATCAAGAAGGCGAACCACGGCAAGCGGCCGTGCGCCCACCACGGTCGCCGCCTCAAGTCGGTCAAGACGCCCCGCTGACCTCCGCCGGCGGCTCCACGGAGCGCCGCGTGACACCGGCTCCGTCGTATGGTTGTGCCGTACGATCGTCGGCGGACATGTCGCAGACCGTCACCACGGCGGAAGAACTGTCGCGCGCGACCAGCCACAGCCGCTGCGAGTTGCTGCGCGGCCGGGTCTTCCCGATGGTCCCATCCCGGGGCGAGCATGGGCGCGTGGTCGTGCGGGCGACGGTTCCGCTCGCCAGCCACGTGATGGCTCGGGGGCTCGGGATCGTCTACGGGGCGGAGACCGGCTTTCTTCTCTCGCGCAACCCCGACACCGTGCGCGCGCCGGACGTCGCCTTTGTCCGGGCGGAACGGGCGGCGGCCCACTCCGCGGGCTACCTGGCCGGCGCCCCGGACCTCGCCGTCGAGGTGCTTTCGCCGGACGATCGCCCGGACTACGTTTCGGAAAAGGTGGCCGAGTGGCTCGCGGGCGGCGCGCGCGCCGTCTGGATCATCGACCCCGAGGCTCGCACGGTGACCGTCCATGAGATCGGCGGCGCCCCGCTTCTCCTGTCCGTGGACGGGGTCCTGCGGGGCGGCGCAGCCCTGCCCGGCTTCTCGATGCCGGTCCACGACCTGTTCGGTTAGCCGCGCAGGATCTCGAGGACGCCGGCGAGATCGGCGGGCAGCGGCGCCGTGAAGGTCATCTCCTGCCCCGTGCCGGGGTGGCGAAGCGTGATCGACTCCGCGTGCAGCGGCGTGCGCGCCAGCACCATCGGGTCCTTCCAGGTGAGCTCCAGGTCCGGCCGCATGTCGTGGAGCTTGAGCTTGCGGCGGCGGCCGTAGATGCGATCCACCGCCAGCGGGTGGCCGATGGCCGCGAGGTGGACGCGGATCTGGTGCTTCCTGCCGGTGCGCGGGTTGAGGCGCAACCAGGAGTAGCCGTGCCAGGACTCCAGAGTCTCGTAGTCGGTGACCGCCCTCCGCCCCGCGGGATCCACGCGCACCTTCGAGGCGACCAGCTGCGTGTCGTGAAGCGGCAGGTCGATGGTCCCACGCGCCGGCTCGGGGGATCCCGTGACGAGAGCCAGGTAGCTCTTGCGCACGTCCCCTTCGCGGAACGCCTCCGTGAGGCGGCGGGCGGACTCCGGATGGCCTCGCGCCGCGACCAGCACGCCGCTCGTGTCGCGGTCGAGTCGATGGACGAGGCGCGTCGCCTTGCCGAAGGATCGCGCCAGGATGCGATCCAGCCCCTCCTCGCGATGTCCCTTGCCGGGATGCATCACCACCCCCGAGGGCTTGTCGATCACGAGGAGGTGGTCGTCCTCGTAGATCACGGTGATCCCCGCGGGAGCGCGCCGCACCCGCGGCACCGCGGGGACGCCGCGCGCCACCCCGCGCTTGATCTCCTTGAGCCGCTCGCCGAAGCCGGGCAGCTCGACGACGTCGCCGCCGCGCAAGGTGAGCCCCGGCTTGGCGGGCAGCCCGTTCACAAGCCCCAGCCCCTCCTTGAGGTACTTCATGATGCTGGCGCGGGAGGTGTTGGCGAGCGCGGCGGCGAGGAAGCGATCGAGCCGCGCCCCGGCGTCCGCGGCCGATACGCTCAGGCGCATGACGCTCCCGAAGCGAGGATCCCGGCGGTGCCGCTCGTGCCCAGCCGCTCCGCTCCCGCGGCCACGAGCGCCTCGGCCTGCGCTCGCGTCCGGATGCCCGCCGACGCCTTCACCCGCCCGAACCGCTTGAGCAGGAGGACATCCTCCACGCTCGCGCCGCGCGGCCCGTACCCGGTGGAAGTCTTGAGGAAGTCGGCCCCCTCGCCGACGCAGAGGCGCGCCGCCATCTCCGTTTCGCCGGCGGACAAGAGCCCGGTCTCGAGGATCACCTTGAGCAGGCGGCCCGGGATGGCGGCGCGCACGGCGGCCACATCGGCGGCGGTCGCGTGGTGATCTCCCGACTTGAAGGCGCCAAGGTTGAGGACCATGTCGATCTCGCTGGCGCCGGCCTCGACCGCGCGCGCGGCTGCGGCCGCCTTGGTCTCCTTCGGATCGGCGCCGAAGGGAAAGCCCGCCACGGTGACGACCGGAATGGCGGCGTCCCGGAGCATGGGCACCCAGTAGGGCTGGACGCAGACCGCCGCGCAACCCCATCGCGTCGCGTCGGCCAAGGCGCCCTCAACGTCGGAACGGGTGGCGTCCGGGCGGAGGAGCGTGTGCTCGATCCGCGCGGCAAGCTCCCGGAGGTCTACTTCTTCTTCTCCTTGTAGACCGTGTGCTTGCGCAGGAGCGGGTTGTACTTCTTCAGCTCCAGCTTGTAGCCCTTCTTGGTGTTCTTTTGGGCCATGTAGGTGCGGTGCCCGGTCTCCGTGCACTCCATCGCCACCCAGACCCGTGCTTCTTTGCTCTTTCTCGCCATGACAGATGAAGCCCCGGATTATGCCAGACCGACCCGCTCCACGCCGGGAATGGCCTAAGCTGTTTCGCAACAGCGGGTTGGAACGCGCTCCGCTGCGAGCGGATCCCAAAAGGCTATCGAGAATCGGAGCGCCGCCATCACTCCTCCCCCTCCGGCGCCTCCCCTGCCCTCTCGAGGAACCAGTCGGCCAGCTCCTCAACCCGCTCATGATGCAGTTCCGGGCCGCCCGGCCGATCCACCGCGTCCTTCAAGATGGCGATCGCTCCGTCCAGGTCGCCCAGGTCCCGGCGGCACTCGGCGACGAGTGCCAGGAGATCGCCCTCGGACCCCCCCGCCTCGATCGCGCTGCGAAACGCGCGCTCCGCCGCCTCCGGATCCGCGAGCCGCTCCCGCAGGAGCGCCCCCAGCCCCACCCACGCCATGAGATGGCGCGGCTCCTCCCGGATCGCCTCCAGGTAGAGCGCGCGCGCCCTCTCGGGCTCTCCCCCCGCCACGAACTGGTGCAGCGCGCGCGCCTGCTCGAACGCGCTCCCGCCCCCCGCCATGAGCCGCGCGCCGTGCGCCTCGACCTGCGCTCGCAAATCCCCGGCGTCTTCCACCAGCACGCGCAGCAGTCGCGCGTCGGCGCTGAAGAGCTGGATGCGCGCCTCCTCGGGCACGCCCGAGGGAAGATCGGCCACGAGGAAACGGCCGTCCGGCAGGACCGCCAGGTCGAAGGCGCTCGAGGCCTCCCCCGCCGCACTCCCCTGCAAAACCGCCGGGGAGACGACTTCGCCCTCCCCGTCGAGCCGCACCACAGCGGGAGCATCCGGCTCGCCTGCCAACACCAGCAAGACTCCGCCGTAGCCGTCGTCAGCCAGTCGCAGCGGGCGCCCGAACCCCTGCGGCAGCTCGAGATCGGCCTGGTGGCGCCCATCCATGGCATGCACCCTGAGGAGCCCGCTCCCCGCCTCCGCGATCCAGAGCGCGCCGCCGATCGCCGCGATCCCGCGCGGCTGGCGCCAGGGCGTCTTGCTGCGGCCGCCGCAAGGGAAGCTCGTCTCATACCGCCCGCGCGCGTCGAACTTCTGGACGCCGTGCAGCAGGTCGCTCTCCCCGCACGCGACGAAGAGCGACCCGCGCCGCTCCAGCAGCGCATAGGGCTCCTCCAACACGCCCCCGTCGTCGTGCACCCTCATCCCGGGGTTGCGGCGCGCGCCGGCGCGCGCCAGGGGAAGGCCGTCGGCGCGGAAGCGGCGGATACAGCTGTTGCGGGCGTCCGCCACCCACGGATCGCCCCCCGCCGCCGCGCAGGCGGTGAAACGGGCGAGGCGCGGCCCCATGGGGGGAAGCGCGAAATGGCCCGAAACGCCCTCCCCGTCGGCGTGGAACGTGGTGACCGTTCCCTCCAGGCCGGCAAAGACGAACCGCTCCGCATCGAGCGCCGCGATACCTCCGAACATGCGGGCCCCATCCTAAGAGCCTATCCGAAAACCCGGCGTCAACACCGAGGCCGAGCGAGCGGGCCGAGCGCGAGCCGCGACGACGAAGCCGTATTGGCGAACTACGGCGACGGAGGAGAGGCGAAGCGATCGGCC
>JBQTIG010000097.1:0-4728 GCA_052388375.1 Planctomycetaceae bacterium
ACATACCGCTCCACCCGGTTGTTCTCGCCGAGCTGCGGAAGCTCAAGGAGAGGCGCGCCGCGGAGTACGGCGGCGAGGTCGCGCCGAGCGAGCCGCTCCTCCTCTCGCGGCGCGGGAAGCCCTGGAATGACTTCCGGGGGGCGTGGAACGGGGCGCTCGAGCGCGCGGGGCTCGCCGGGCGGAAGGGGCTCTGCTTTCACGCGCTCCGCCACAGCTTCGCGACCCACTACCTCGGGCACGGCGGTACGATCCCCGACCTGATGGGCCTCCTCGGGCACCGGCAGCTCAGCACGACGATGATCTACGCGCACCTCGTGGACGCGCGGACGAAGGCGGGGGTGGAGGCGCTCGACTTCGACCGCGCGCGGTGAGCTACGACCTCCGCGCCCTCCACGACGGCGGGGTGTTCTCGTGGACGATGTTCCCCGAACACGTATGCGCGGGCTGCTGCGCCAGCGGCGAAATCCGACTGACGTGACGCCCCCTACCGGCGCTCCTTCAGCTCGACGACGATGTCCCGAACCTCGTTTTCGCGCAGCGACACCTGACACCAGCGAGAGACGCTGCCGCGCGCACCCACGAGAACGACATGTTCGCCAGCATCCAGTCCCGCGACTCTGACGTAGTTCGGCTCGAGAACGTCCGCGCCTTCCTCGATCACCTCAACTTCCTGTTTGCCCTCGTCGTCGGCCTCCAAGTGCGATCCGTGGATGTCACCGTCCACCATGCAGACGAATCGATCGACGTTCGTCACGCGGATGCCAAGAGTCGCGCCCCCGAGTCGGACGACGAAGGGCGATCGTCCCTCGAGACGCCGGCGTACGGGGACCTTCCCCGGTCTCGCGATCCGGATGAAGGCGCCGTCCTTCAGGCGAAACGACCACACGGCCCGAATCGCCTGCTGATCCTGCCAATCGCTGCCCGCGAGCAATTCCCACCTCTGCGAGTGCCAGAACTCGATGCTGGCGTCCTCGACTGGCCAGCCACGCTCATCAAAAACAACCATCAGGCCCGGCGCAGTCAGTCGCGACATGTCGAGTCGGGTGTCCCCGTTCACGGAGACTGTGATCGGGAACTCGCCTTCACCGAAGTCCGCGTGCGCGAAGCGCAGAAGCACATCCCCCTCGCGCTGGGTCTCGAGCACGATCTCGGAATCGACCGCTGTTCTCGGTTCCTCGGCCGCCTCAATCCAGCATTGCCACTTCTCCGGGTCGCCCGCCGCACGAACGACCACCTTTCGCCGCTCCGAGTCTACGTCGTCGGCGCGACCTCCGGCGCTCGGCGGCGAGCTCGACGTGTACTCGAGGCGAACGTTCGGCGGCGAGGCTTTGAGTTCCGCGTCCGGGGCGACCCCGGCCAGCAAGAACGAGCCGTCAGCCGCCGAGGCGGTCTTGGGACCCCGAGGCGTCTGCGTACTGTAGATGACCACGCCAGCGAGAGTTCGACCGGCGTCATCTCGCGCCGTGCCGCGAACCGTGATCCCCGGCCGCGCCCGGATCGGCGCGTACACGGCCACTGGGCGTGGTTCCAGCGCCGGCTGCCAGTATTCGGCGGCGCCGTTCGGGAGCGTTGCCCACAGCGTCCCATCGCCCGGCAGGACGTCCGTCAGCAGGAAGTTACCTTCGCCATCGACTGTCGCTTCTCTCACCGACGGGCTGTGCTCGCATCCGACGAAAAGCTCGATCTTCGCGCCAGCGGCCGGCGCCCCGGTAGGATCGAGCAGACGACCGCCCACGACGGATCCGGGCACCAGCTCGACACGATCCGACTCTGCACCAATCTCATCGACGGGCGCATATCCAGTCTTGTCGAAGACCCAGTGACAGCTCGCGTATTCCTCCTTCCACGGAACCGTGATCAGCCCGAATCGGTCGGTCGTGAACGTTGAGATCGCGCTGGTCGGCAGCGCCTCGGGACGCGGATCCTCCACGTGCAGCGTCACACGCACGTCCGGAAGCGGTGCCCCGGTAATCGCATCGACTACAACCACACAGTGGACACCGTTGGGCTGCCCGGGAAGCGGATGTCCGCCTGGGACGCAACCCGCGTAGTCGGTCCACGTTCCATCGGCGCTGGCGGGACGAGACGCCGAGCAGCATCCAATCAGCACGAGTGCGGCGAGATTCGCCCACCGTCCTCGTCCGCCAACCGCCTTCCGCCGGTGAGGCTTCGCAGCGATTCCGTCAAGGGCAGTGAGACGCAGCTCGATAAGCGATGCCACGGCAACGCTGGGCGGACACGATCCGGCCATGGCCGCGTTCTGGCGGTGCCCGGCCCGCGGCACGGTCCTCTCCCTACTCACGGCACGTAGCCTCATGCCAGGAACCGTCGCGCTGGCGCTCATGACCGAACACCAGTATGTAAGACGCGGCGACCGGTCCATGGCCATCGGGGGACCTCTCCACCTATGGCGGCACGGCGGACGGCGGTGGGGGCACTCCTTCGTTGTTCAGTCTGACAGCGACGGATCCCACTTGTGCCACGTCGAAGCTGCGCGGCGACGCTGTCTCCGGCACGGGCGCACGCACCTCTGCTGGTCTCTCCGGAACGAGAACGGGGGGTCGCACTGGCTGCAGTCCGCGGGGCGAGATGTCCACTGGCGGGGCGACCGGGGCCAACGTAGCCCGACGTCTTGCGTCTGCCGGTAGCAGCGGTACGCCCTGTCTTGTGGTGGGAGCGGACGACAAATCTTCCACTCGGACCGGAGCGGCGGGTCTGAGCCCGTTGACCTCGATCGTAAGGAGGGAACCGTCCTGCGTGTCCATCGTATCGACCGAGTAGTAAAAGCCGTCCGCATAGTACTCACGGTCCGCGGGCAGCGGCGGCTGAATCGGTTGAAGCTCCCGGGGGCCCGCGGAGTGCGCCAGCTCACCAAAGAGGTTCCGACCGGCCCAGACCCCGTGGTCGCCGCCAGCGTATGCTGGAAGCGTACAGCCGCCGCACGAGATGTCACCGAGGGTCCGCTGATACTCCTCAGTCGGATCGAAGGGCTCATACGGGACCGGCCACTCATCGCGGCGAGTCGCGCCTCCGACAGTGACATGGCGGTACTTCCTCGGGCGTCGGCGCGTACCTACTCTGGCGCCCTCACCCGATTTGAGCTTTATGGTCTTGTGCGGAGTCTTGCTCGGCGGCGGGCGCGGAGGAGGCGCCGCGACCGCTCCTCCAGCGGCACCGCCAGCAGGGCGCGGACGGGGGCGGCCGGCGGCGAAGACGATCGCGGGGTCGAGCACCTTCACACGGAAGGAACCGTCTCCGGGCTCTACGTCTACTTCGAGGTTGATCTGGGGCGTACCTCCGGCTCCATCCCCTTTGGCCACGCCGATGTTGACTTCGTCGCGCGCCGCGAATGTGATCTGCCGTCTCGCAGTGTCGCCAGCCGGTCCGGGCCCGGGATCGGTCACTTCACCCACATAGCCGATCCCGGATCCCTTGACCTGCTCCGCCGCTGCCATCCCACCCTGAAGTGAATTGGCGACGAAGTCAATGTCCGTGGCACCTGCCGGCCCTGGGCCCCCTCCGGGCGGCGGGAACGGAAGCGGCGTGGGAGGAATCCAGGTCTCGCCAGCAGAGAATTGAATCAGCCCAGGCTGATGGCCCAACGGCGTCTTGCAGCTACTGCTGATCGTGAGCGTGACGTTTCTGACTCCACCCATCGGACTCCCCCGTACTCACGAGCGTGAGCTTGCGCACCGGTCGAAGGAGACGCGCACGTGACTCCCGCCGCATGTCAGAACTCGCGAGCGAGCCCAAGCAGCGAGAACGTTACGCGAGGGTCGGTGCCTGAGTAGGTGTACTTCGCGCGCACGAAACGCGCGATGTCGCTGAACACCGTCCGCGTGGTCCCGACCGCAGCGAGCGAGAGCGTGCCAGCGGGACGCCAGCTCTGGCCATCCATGCTGTCCTGGATTTCGGCGTTCACGGTAGCGCCGGAGCCGAGGACCTCCTGCACAGTCAGGAAAGCGATCAGTTTGGAAAACGCGCTCACGTCGAAGATTGGCGAGAAGACGGGGTTGCTCCCTCCGCTCTCGGTGGTCATCGGATGAAACGTGATCTGTACGTTGTCCATCGCGTCCTCCCCTGGGTCTTATCCGCCCCCGCGCACCGTAGCGCGACGACGGACTCGCTAAACGTAGCGGCGTGGTCCGAGCCCGTCAAGAGGGGGCGGCGTCGGAGATACCTGTTGGACTCCTGATCCAGATGCGATCGCGCTCGCGGTACGGGGAGCGGCCGGCCGCGTGCCACAAAGGTCGTGCCGAGTTGGCAGTCCACATGGCCGCTGGTATCTCTCGTGTTCGCCAGCGAAGCCCCCTTCCCGCCGAAGCGGCCACGGCTCACTGAGTGCGCGCTCAGCTCGCGGAGCAAGCGCATCACCAAGCGCATCAGCCCCGAACTCCGCCTCCGAAACCCGACCTCGCGCGGAACGGCGTCGTCGCCCCAACTCCGCCGCCCGCAAAGGCTTCCATGGTGCCGGGGAGAGGATTTGAACCTCCAAGGGATTTGACTCCCGCCAGCCCCTCAAGGCGTCGCCTACCCCTTATCCCGCAAGGACTTAGGGCGTCGGGTTGTCTACGGCGTCTACGGCGTCTACCGTGTCTCTCCAGAGCGCAGCAGATGCGCAGCACAAAAGCCCCCGTCTCGTCGGCGTGGACAGCCCGCCGGGGCCGCCGTCCGGGCGGGGCGCCGTTCACGCCGACCTCGCGCCCGTTCTCTGGTATTCTGATTTTC
>JBQTIG010000098.1:0-26342 GCA_052388375.1 Planctomycetaceae bacterium
TCCTCCTGGTGGGGGGGGTCACCTTCGTTGGGGCCGCCGGGGTCGGAGTCTACGTAGGGACCCTCGCCGGCGGCGCCCCCCCCCCGCCCCCCGACCTGGACCGGCGGGTGGAGGACTTCCGCCGGGCCTACGGGCTCGACCCCGTGCAGTCGCGCCGGGTGCGCGAGCTCCTGGCCGAGCACGACCGGGAAGTGGCGGAAGTGCGGACGCGCATCACGGGCGAGCAGCAGCGGGAGATCGACGCCATCCACGACCGTTGGCGGAGCCGCATCCTCTCGCTCCTCGAGCCCGGGCAGAGGAGGAATTGAACCGCCCGCATCCCCGGAGCCGGAGATAGAATACGCGGCTCGCGACGATTCGATCCCATGGCGAACTCGGTTGGACTCGACATCAACGCCCGCTCGGTGCGGGCCGTGGAACTCGGCGGGAGCCGCACGAGCTACCGCGTGCTGCGCTACCTGGAGCGGCCGCTCACGTCGCGAGGCGACGCCGCCGACCCGGAGGAGCTGCGCGCCGCCCTCCAGGAGATCTTCCGGGGGGAGAAGTTCCCTCGGCACAACGTGGTCTGCTCCGTGGAGGCCAACGACACCGTCGTCCGCGAGATCCCGGTGCCCTTCAAGAGCGACGACCAGATCCGCAAGGTGGTGAAGTACGAGGCGGAGCATCACCTCCACGACTGCGACGCCGACGACGTGATCGTCCAGTACGCCAAGGTGGGCGAGTCGAAGGAGGGCACGAACCTGCTGGTGTTCGCCGCGCGGAAGGAGGAGGTCGGGCGGCGCATCGACTACGCGCGAGGCGCGGGGGTCGAGCCGCTCGCCATGGACCTCGACGCGGTGGCCTACTTCAATTCCGTACGCGCCGCGGGGCTTCTGGCCAAGGCCCCGGCCTGCGTCCTGCTCCACGTTTCGCATCGCGCCACGGACATGATCTTCGTGGAGGAGGGCGAGATCCGCGCCCTGCGCTCCGTGCGCCTCGGCGTGGACAGCATCGTGCAGGGCCTCGCTCGCGACATGGACATCGACTTCGCCGAGGCGGACAACCGCTTCCAGTCCTTCACCGGCGGGGAGGAGTCGGGCGACCTGCTCATCCCCATCGACGGCGGAGGCCGTCCCGACCGCAAGGACACGGAGAAGAGCCACGCCGAGCTGGAGCGCGACCTCTTCTCCCAGAAGCGCGACGAGTTCGCGGCCCGGCTCAAGCGCGAGTACGTCCGCTCCAGCGCCGCGCTGCGCGGGACCTCCAAGCCGCAAAAGATCATCGTCGGCGGCTGCGCGCTCCAGGTCGCGGGCCTGGTGGAGCTCCTCGGCGTCCGTCTCGGACTCCCGGCCGAGGCCTTCCGCCCCTCCCAGGTCTTTTCGACCAAGCTCAACGGCACCTCCACCGCGGAATTCGACGCCGGGGGCTCCGTCGCGATGGGCCTCGCGCTCAAGGGGCTCGGAGCCGACGAGCTCCGGCTCGACTTCCGCCAGGAGGAGTGGAAGGTCGCCAACAAGTTCGAGCTGCTCAAGGGGGCGCTCGCGGTCACCCAGACGATCCTCTTCCTGGCGCTCCTCGCCGCGTCCTTCCACTACCTGAAGAAGAAGGACAGCCTGAGCACCCAGCGATTCGATCCGATTCTCACGAAGGCGTTCCGGACCATGGAGGAGGTGACCAAGCTCTACAACCCGGTCAATCCGCGCGGCGAGAACGTCGACCCCGTCGCCGTGGAGTCGGCGGGTCCCAAGCCCGAGGCGCTGCGCCGCTTCGTCGACCGGCTGCGCTTGATGCGCGGCGCGCTTCTGCGCGACTACGGAGGCGGGCAGGGGGTGACGCCCATCGAGAGCGCGCTCAAGACCTGGAACGACATCTTCAGCGTGATCGGGACGAATCACAAAGAGATCGCCTACATCGACTTCCAGCGCATCCAGATCCAGCAGGACTCCGTGCGGCTCGGGATCATCATCAGCTCGACCAACGCCGCCGAGACCCTCGCCCGGCTCCTCACGGAGCAGGTGGCAGCCCTCAAGGAGATGGAGCTGCAGCCCGTCTCCACGCGTCCCTTCGAGGGCACCGATCACCAGATCACGACGCTGGTCTGGCAGAAACGGAGGCCCAGGTGACGGACGATCCGGTCAAGCTCTTCGTGATCGTCATGGCGATCCTCCTCGCCGTGCTGGGATTCGTCACCCTGAGCTCCTTTTCCCAGGCCAAGGCCTACGAGCAGGCGCTGGCGCGAGCGCCGCAGGACGCGGAGAACCTCCGCGAGTACGCCGCCGACATCAACCACTTCTGCAAGCAGCTCGAGGGGAGCAAGCTGCGCGACACCAAGAGTCCGCTGGGGCTCATCGAGGAGATCGCCAAAAGCAACGGCTTTCGCCCGACCGGCCTGCGCCAGGACCAGCGGCTCAAGCCGGTGGTCGGCAGCGTCAAGGAGCGCCGGTTCATCGTGGAGCTCACGCGCGCCCAGGGCACCGAGCCGCTCCCCAGGCAGCTGATCGGGAAGTTCTGCCGCGACGTCGAACTCTACAGCAACGGGCTCCTGAAGACGATCGAGGTGGATCTGCTGCGCGCCACCGGCCCGCGCACCGTGGAGGTGGGCAAGCTGGACGACGTGGTCGGCGACACCTACACCTTCGAGGTGGTCTTCGGGCACCGGTTCATCGAGTAACCGCGAACAGGAGGGCGAGGAGGCCCGCCGCGGCGCAGTAGACCGAGAACCAGATCAGCCGCCGCTTCTCGACGAGCCGCGCAATCCAATGCATCGCCAGGAAGCTGGAGGCGAAGGAGGCGGCGCCCCCCGCCAGGAGCGGGGTGAGGCGCATCCCGCTCGGCGCTCCCCCCTTGAGGAGAAGCAGGAATCCAGCCCCTCCGATGGCGGGCACCGCCATGAGGAATGCGAACCGCAGCGCCTCGTTCCGCTGCATCCCCGCGCGCAGCGCGGCGGTGAGCGTCGTCCCGCTCCGACTCACGCCGGGCAGGAGCGCGAACAGCTGTGCGACGCCCACGAGCAACGCCTTCCGGTAGGAGAGGGTGCGCGACGTGGAGTCGCCCTCGCGGATCCGCGTCGTCGAGGCGAGCAGGAGCGCTGTCACCAGCAGCCCCCCGCCGACCACCGCGGGGTAGGCGCCGAGACTCGCGACGGCGGATCGCGCCAGGAGACCCACGACCACCACCGGCAGCGTGGCCACGACCACCAGGCCGAGCAGGCGCGGCTGGGTCGTGAGCATGGCGCGGATCTCCCTGCCGACGTAGATCATCACCGCCGCGAGGGAGCCGAGATGGACCACGATGGTGAAGGTGAGGTTCTCCTCGGCGTTCTCCCACCCAAGCAGCATCTGGAGGAGCGCGAGGTGGCCCGACGAGGAAACCGGAAGGAACTCGGTAAGCCCCTGGACGACGCCGAGAACGATCGCATCGAGAAGACCCCCCACGATCACTCCTTATCGGCTGGGCGCGGGCGGCTTCAAGATTCGACGGGGGGTGCGGGGGCGCGGCGCAGGGCGAGCGCTCCGAGGAACGCGACTCCCATCACGAGGGCGGCGTACCAGTAGGGCGCCTCGGGACTCCGGAGGAAGAGCACGTTGCCCGCGAAGGGCCCGAGGATGCGCGCCAACGAGAGGCCCGACTGCCCGATCCCGAGGATTTCGCCCTGCATGGAGCGCGGCGTGCGGAGGCTCAGGAGGCTCGCCAAGGAGGGCGTGATCATGGAGAACCCCGTCACGACCACCGGCAGCGTGGCGAGGGCGGCGACGGTGCCCGGCGCAAGGGCGACGCCGACGAACCCCAGGGCCAGGAGGATGGTTCCGGCGACGGTGAAGTTGAGCTCGCCCACCCGCGGCATGAAGCGCCGCACCAGGAACCCCTGGCTCAGAAGGAGACAGAATCCCACATAGGTGAAGATGAGGCCGTTTTGCGCCGGATCGTAGCCCCACTTCCGGTCGGTGAAGCGGGCAAGGGTGCCCTCGAACATCGCGAAGGCGAGGGTGGCCACGACCTGCAGCGCGAGGATGAGGGGAACGGTACGCGTCGCGAAGGCGTGCCGCAGCGCCGTGGTGTCGAAACGGACGTGCGGCACGCACGGCTCGCGGCGCTCGGGCTCGGGGAGCTTGCGCCAAGCCATGAGGAAGGCCACCAGCGAGAACCCCGCGGCCAGGAATCCCGGCGCGGCGGGGCCGATGTGGTGGTGCGCGAGGCCGCCCATCGCCGGGCCGAAGGTGAAGCCGAGGCCGAACGCGGCGCCGATGAGCGCCATTTGCTTGCCGCGGTCCTTCGAGCCGGTCACGTCCGCGATGTAGGCCTGCGCCGTGCCGATGGTCGCCCCGAAGATGCCCGCGGCGATGCGCGAGACGAACAGGAGCGGTACCGAGGGCGCGAGGCCGAAGAGCGTGTAGGAGACGATCGACCCGAAAAGCCCGACCATGAGAATGGGGCGGCGGCCGTAGCGATCGCTCAGGCGTCCCCAGAAGGGCGCGAAGAGCAGCTGCATGAAGGAAAAGGAGGCCATGAGCAGGCCGATGGTCACATCCCCAGCGAGGTACTCCTCCGCGTAGCGCGGGAGGAGCGGCAGCACGATCCCGAAGCCGAGCAGATCGATGAAGACCGTGAGGAAGAGGACCGCGAGCGCGGATCGTTTCATGGGAGGAGGCGGCGGCGGGCGTACTACAGGCGCACTTGTGGTTCGAAGCAGGGGCGGCCGGCGAGACAGCGATCGTCGCGCACGTCGTTGCCGTCGGGACCGACCGGATCGCAGGTACGCGCGCACCAAAAGGGCGTGACGGGAGCGCGCGCATCCGCCTCCCTGTCGAGGGAGGGCGGGAAGAAGTAGGCCTTGTTCTGGAGGAGGCGGCAGACCGCGAGGGGCTTCATGAGGCGACCTCCTTCAGCGCGCGCTTGACCAGCGCCTTCAGGATCGGCAGCTTGAACCCGTTCTGTCCCGGCGGGGCGGCGCCCCGCACCGCGGCGTCGGCGGCCGCCTCCGGATCGAGCGCCTTCCCGCGCAGCGCCTCCTCGGCCGCCCGGGCACGGTAGGGGATCGGGGCGACCGCCCCGAAGACAAGGCGCACGTCCTTCACGACTTCGCCAGCCATCTCCAGCGCCACCGCCACCGAGACCGCGGCGAAGTCGAAGCTCTCCCGCTCACGGAACTCCACGTAGGTGCTGCGCCGCGCGAGCGCGGAGGGGGCGAGGAGCACCGCGCGAACGAGTTCTCCGGGTCTCAGGACCGTGTCGGAGATTCGGCCCGACTTCGGCTCGCGGTAGAGCGCCTCCAGGTCCAGCACGCGGTCCCCCTCCGGGTGGACGCAGGCCACCTTCGCGCCGAGCGCGATGAGCGCCGGGGCGAGGCTGCTCGGATGCGCGCAGCCGCAGCGCGCGTGGGGGAAGATGGCGTTGTAGCGGTTCTGCGCGCCTTCCTCCAGGGCATCGCAGCGGGCGCTCCCGCGTTTGAAGCACTCGAATCCGTTGGTGCGGAAGTACCAGCAGCGCGTGTGCTGGCAGAGGTTTCCGCCCAGGGTGGCGAAGTTGCGGATCTGGGGAGTAGCCGCCTCGCCCGCCGCGCGCACGAGCGCGGGGAATTCGGAGCGGAGACGCTCGTCGGAGGCGATCTCGGCGAGCGTGGAGAGGGCGCTCAACTCCCCCGGCCCCGCCTCGCGCTTCGCGCCGAGGAGGTTTACCACCTCGGCCGGTTCGACGACGCGCTCCTTGAGGAGGTCGAGGAGATCGGTCCCCGCCCCCTTCGCGATCGCATCCCCGGCGGCGGCAAGCGCGCGCGCCGCGGCCGGGAAGCTCTCCGCGGAGAGATAGCCGAACCGCTTCATGAGGCGCCTCCCAGGGCGGCGAGCACCTTGTCGGGCGTGATGGGCAGCGATCGGATGCGCACGCCCAGCGCGTTGGCCACGGCGTTCGCGATCGCGCCCGCCGTCGGGACTGTGGGCGGCTCGCCGAGGGAGGACATCCCGACGTGGTTGATCCCGTTGGCCACGCTGAAGGGGATCGTCACGATCTCCGGCATTTCCAGGGCCCCGACGATGCGGTAGTCAAGGAGGTTGGCGTTGACCATGGTCCCGATGCGGTCGTCCAGGATGCGGTTCTCGTAGAGCGCGTAGGAGATGCCCTGGATCACGCCGCCCGTGATCTGGCTGCGCGCCAGGAGCGGGTTGATCACGCGGCCGCAGTCCTGCACCGCCACGATCTTCAGGACCCGCACGTGGCCGGTCTCGACATCGACCTCCACCTCGGCGAACTGCACTCCGGCCACGTCCCCGGCGAAGTTGGGCAGAGTGTTGGTTCCGTGCTGCCAGCGGCCGAGCGCCTCCACGGTCTCGGTGGGCAGGAGGGCGCAGGCTTGCGCGAGGGCGAGCGGCTTGAGGCCGCCCACCACCATCCCGTCCTTCAGCTCCATGGCGGCGGCGTCGCCGCCCAGCGCGGCGGCGACCGCCTCGAGCAGCTTCCGTTTCACCTGGAACGCCGCGTCCCGCGCGGACGGCCCGAGCGTGGGGGAGGTGACCGAACCGCCGCTGCCGGGCCCTTCGGGATCGTCGGTGCGGCCGAGGCGCACCGTGATGCGCGCGGGGTCGAGTCCCAACTCCTCGGCGGCGAGGACGGCGAGCACGGTACGCGTGCCGGTGCCGAGATCCTGCGCCCCGTTCGCCACCAGCACGCTCCCGTCGCGCGCCAGACGGCAGAGCACGCCGAAGTTGGGGCGCATGTTGTGCCCCCAGCGCGCCGAGGCCATTCCGAGCCCGCGCTTGCGCGTGCCGGCGTCCGAGCCGGGCTTGCTGCGCCGCCGCTCCCACCCGATCTCCCGCGCGCCGCGGTCGTATTGCGCCGAGCGCACCGGATGCGGGTCGTTCTTGCGCCGCACGTCGAGGGGGTCGAGGCCGATCGCCTCGGCCAGTTCGTCGATCATCCCTTCCAGGGCGAAGATGCCCTGGGGATGGCCGGGCGCGCGGAAAGCACGCCCCGATCCGGCGTGGGTGTAGATGTCTTTCTGCTCCTTGTGGGTGGCGCGAAAGCGGTAGATCGCCGGGTTGGCGACCCCCGCCCCGCCCCCGACCCCCCCGGTCCCCCAAACCCGCACCTCCGCGCCCATGAGCGTGCCGTCCTTCATCGCGGAGAAGATGCAGTGCTGGAGCGAGTCGGGACGGTTGCCCGCCACGAGGTGCTCCTCGCGGCGGTCGAGCATTAGACGGCAGGGGCGCTTGGTCTGGCGCGCCGCGCGCGCGCAAAACAGGTCCCAGAAGTCGGTCCCGAATTTCGCGCCGAAGCCGCCGCCCATGTGCTCCGTGATCACCAGCACGTCCTCGGCGGGGATCTTGAAGTGCTGCGCCATCCCGCCGCGCACGCTGAAGGTGCCCTGGGTGGAGGCCCAGACGGTGAGCTTCTCCCCGTTCCACTCGCAAACGCAGCCGTGGGTCTCGAGGGCGCTGTGCGTCTGCACCTGCGTCCGGTAGATGCGCTCCAGGACGACGTCGGCCTCCGCATGGGCGCGCGCGACATTGTCGGGGGTGCCTTCGTTCCTTCGGCCGTCGGCGACGTTCCCGTCGCCCTTCACCTTCGGGGCATTCTCCTTGAGCGCCCCCTCCACAGTCACGACGTGCTCCAGGATCTCGTACTCCACGTCGATGAGCGCGAGCGCGTCGTCGAGGATCTCCTCGCTCTCCGCCGCGACGCCCGCCACCTGCTGGCCGGCGAAGCGGATCTCGCTCCCCTGATAGGACTCGGTGTAGAGCACGCCCGCCAGCGCCTTCGCCCGCTCCAGGTCCACCTTCACGACCCGCGCGTGGGCGTGGGGCGAACGGAGCAGCCGCGCGAAGATCATCCCGGGGCGGCGGATGTCGTAGGTGTACTTGGCGGCACCGGTCACTTTGTCGCGCGCGTCCGGGCGAGGGTGCTCCTTGCCGACCACCGAAAGCACGGCGTCGGCGCCCCACGGCTCCGGCGACCCCGCGGGAACATCCACCTGCACCTCGCGCTCGCGGCCGGCAAACCCGAGCTTCAGCTTCCTCTCGCTCATCGCGCCGCCTCCCGGCACGCCGCGAACACGTGCGTGTAGGTGCCGCAGCGGCAGAGATTGCCCGCCACCGCCGCGCGGATCTGGCCGTCGGTGGGGTTCTTGACCCGCTCGACGAAGGCGGCGCAGGACATGATCATGCCGGGGGTGCAAAAGCCGCACTGCAGCGCGTCGTGCTTCACGAAGGCCTCCTGCACGGGGTGGAGCGCGCCCTCCTTGGCCAGCCCCTCGATGGTGGTGACGTTGGCGCCGTGGGCGTCGATCGCCAGGACCATGCAGGCGTTGGCGGTCTTGCCGTCGATCCAGACGGTGCAGGCGCCACAGGCGCCGCGGTCGCAGACGCGCTTGGAGCCGGTGAGGTCGAGCCGGTCGCGCAGGGCGTCGAGGAGCGTCACGCGGGGCTCGATCGCGAGCCGCCGCTTCTCGCCGTTCACCGAGAACTCGACCGGCGTGGGTCCGGGACCGGCGCGGCGGATGCCTTCCATGCCCGCGGGCTCTCCGGCCAAGGCGCGGTCGGCCGCACCCTTGAGGATCGCCGCGGCGCCCATCCCCTTGAGGACGGCCCTCCTGGTGACGCGAAACCGGTCATCCGCCATGCTCGATCCCTCCGTGCACGAGGATACTCCCGCACCGCGCGGGGCGCCACTGCGGAGCGGTCGCTGGCATGGGGCGGCGATGGCCGCCCCGCCCCCGCCCCCCTCCCCCACGCGCCTCGCCTCTTGCGCGCGCGGGGGCGGAAGATCAGACGGGGCCCGAGGGCGCGATCGGCCGCGCGCGGTCGAGACGCGGGTGGCCCTCGCGCAGATCGGCGGCGCGGGCACCCGTGCCGCCGTGCATGCCGTCGAGAGCGCGGAGCGACGCCACCAGGACGTGGATCGCGGCGAGCACGTCGCCGGTGTGGCCGGTCTCCGAGGCGGTGTGCATGTTGCGGATCGGGAAGCCGATGGAGGCCGCGGCGGCGTCGATGCTCGCCAGCACGGCTGCCATGGCGTCGGTGCCGGTGTCCTTGCCGACGACCTTCCATTGCATCGGGATCGCCTGCTCCCGCGCGACGCGGGCGATGAAGCTGTTGAGCCAGGCGCTGGTGATGGCGCCGGCGGCTAGCGTGAAGCCCTGGCCCATCGCGTTAGGCGTGTGGCGCTTGTCGGCCACGCCGGGCGCCGCCTTGTAGTCGTGCGCGACGTCGATGGCGATGACGGCGTCGGGGCGGAACTCCTGCGCGAGGACGCGGCTGCCGAGCCGGCCCACCTCCTCGTAGGCGGCGATCGCGCCCAGAAGGCGCAGGTTCCGCAGGCCTCCGCCCTCGGCGGCGATGCGGAGCGCCTCCGCCACAACGAAGCATCCGAGCCCGTTGTCGAGGTAGGCGCCGCTGAACGTGTCGGGCGCGACGCCGCGACGCACCTTTCGGGCGAGCAACACGGGGTCGCCCGCCTTGATCCCGAGCTTCTCGACCTGTCCCATTCCGTCCGGGCCGTGCGTATGCAGCTCGAGGTAGAGCATCGGGGCGGTGATCCCCTTGCGCCCCTCGCGCAGATCGGGCTCGGCGAAGTGGACCGCGCCCACCGCCTCGATGGTCGCCCCCTCGAGGACCCGCCACTCCCCCGGCGCCGCGGGATCCTCGCTGAACAGGATCGCCTCCTGCCCGACGAGCGTGGCGGGCAGGAAAGAGTCGCTGTTGAGCCAGACCTTGCCGTCCTCCCCCACACTGCGCACCTGGAGGCGGATCTTGTCGGCGTGGCCGATCAGCATGACCGAGAAGGCGTCGCGCGCGTCGGGCGCGCTGTCGACGACCAGGCTGGCGCTTCCGCGGAACTTGTGGATCGCCCAGCCCGCGGGCAGGAACGCGCGGACCGCCGGTTCGATGACGCCGAAGGTCATCGCCCCCTCGAGGCCGATCGGGCTCGGAGCCCCGATGATCTGGCGGAGGAGCGCGAATTGCCCGTCCGGCATGGGGTGCCGCCAGGGGGCGCGGGAATCGGAGTCCTGCATCGGCGTTCTCTAAGGCCTGGCTGTCCGGGCGAGGCTTTGCATCCTACTTCGCGGCACCAGTGCCGCACGCGCCCTCCCTAACCCACGTCTTCGCAACGACTTGCGCCACATCGCGCCCAGACAGTCACCGTTCGAGGCGGGTGACGGGGGCCTCGCAGGCGAAGTTGCGGCAGACGTACGCGGCGGGCGTGCCGCCGACGGGGACTTTGCCGGCGGCGGGCGGGAGGAGTTTTTCGAGCCCGGGCACGACCAGGGCGAGGACGCGGTTGGGATCGGGGTTGCGCCACACCGCCTCGATGAGCGCGCGCGTTGCCGGATCGTCAAGCGGGCCGGCGATGAAGATCTCGCGGGTGCCGGGCTGGGCGAAATCGAGCGCGTTCAGCACCGCCCCGAATCCGAGGGCCGACTGGCTCACGCGATTCCCGAAGTAGTCGAGCGTCTTTTGGGCGCGGGCCGCCATCGCCTTGTCGCCCGTCATTTCGAAGACACGGAGCAGGTTGAGCGCCATCGTCCCGTTGCCGGAGGGGACCGCCTGGTCGAAGCCGGGCTTGCCGCGCGCCAGCAGCTTCTCGTGGTCGCTGGCGGTGAAGAAGAAGCCCCCCTGCTCGGGATCGTAGAAGAACTCGATCGCCGCACGGTTGAGCCGGAGCGCCTCCTCGAGCCAGGAGATTTCGAAGGTGGTCTCGTAGAGATCGAGGAAGGCGGCGATGACGCAGGCGTAATCGCTCAGCACGGCCTTGTGCGCCGCCTCGCCCTCCCGCCAGCGCAGGAAGAGCCGCCCGTCCCGGATCATCTCCCGGCTCAGGAACGATCCGGCCCGGCGCGCGGCGGCGAGCCACGCCTCCTCCCCCAGCGCCTGGTAGGCGCGGCAGAGACCGGAGATCATGAGGCCGTTCCAGCCGGCGAGCACTTTCGTGTCGGTCATCGGCTTGGGGCGCTTCTCGCGCTCCACCCGCATCGCCTCCCGCGCTCTCGACACGATGCGATCCACGGTAGCCGCCTCCGTGCCGTGCAGCGCCGCAACCTGGTCGACGCTCTTGCGCACCTGCAGGATCGACTTGCGCGCTCTCTCGGGCCAATTGCCCGCGTCGCTCACGTCGAAATAGGTGGCGACCACCGCCGCATCCCTCTCCCCCAGGAGCGCGACCAGTTGCGCGGGGTCCCAGACGTAGAAGCCGCCCTCGCCCTCGGGCCCGCCGGGATCGTCGGCGTCCTGCGCGGAGAAAAAGCCCCCCTGGGCGGCGGTCATCTCCCTCAGCACCCAGGCCGCGATGTCCCGCGCGGTCCGCTCGTAGAGCGGCTCTCTCGTCGCGAGCCAGCCCCAGGCGTAGAGCCCGAGGAGCTGGGCATTGTCGTAAAGCATCTTCTCGAAGTGCGGCACGAGCCAGTCCCGCGTGACGGAGTAGCGATGGAATCCGCCCCCGACCTGATCGTGGATTCCCCCCGCCGCCATGCCGTCGAGAGTCTTCGTGACCATCTCCATCGCTTCCTTGTCGTCGTGGCGCAGCGCCCAGCGCAGGAGCGTCTCCACGCTGGAGGGGCTGGGGAACTTCGGCGCCGTGCCGAACCCGCCCTGCTCCGCGTCGAACTGCATCGCGAGGGAGTCGCGCGCCGATTGCAGCGCCGCGGGGCCGAGCTCCGCGGGATCCTCCACGTCGTAGACCTGCTGCACGATCCCGGCGAACTGCTCCCCCTGGGCCTCGATCTTCTTGCGCCGCTCCGGGTCCTTCCACCACTCGTCGATGGCGGCGAGCACCCGCAGGAACCCGGGCCGCCCCTGCCAGTCCTCCTTCGGGAAGTAGGTGCCGCCGAAGAAAGGCTTCTTGTCCGGCGTGAGCCAGACCGAGAGCGGCCAGCCGCCGCCGATCCCCATGCCGTAGACCACCGCGTTCATGTAGATCTCGTCGACATCCGGCCGCTCCTCCCGATCCACCTTGATCGCAACGAAGTGCGCGTTGAGCACCCTGGCGACCTTCGCGTCGGCGAAGGACTCGTGCTCCATCACGTGGCACCAATGGCAGGAGGAGTAGCCGATGGAGAGAAAGACCGGCTTGTCCTCGCGCTTCGCCTTCGCGAACGCCTCCTCGCCCCAGGGATACCAATCCACGGGGTTTTCGGCGTGCTGGAGGAGATAGGGGCTTTTCTCCTGGGCGAGTCGGTTGCGGCGCACGGGTTGCATCTCCTCCTCCGCGGCGCAGGCGGCGGCAAGGAGGAGCCCGAGCAGCGCGCGCCTGGTCATGGGCCAATCGTAACACCGGCCTTTCGCGGTCCCGCGCGTCGATCCAGGCATCAGCGCGTCGCTCCAGGCATCAGAGCGTCGCTCCACGCACCGGCGCGTCGGTCCACGCACCGGCGCGTCGGTCAGCGCACCGGCGCGTCGGTCAGCGCGCCAGCGCGTCGATCCAGTCTCCGACGAGCCGCAGCCCCTCCTCGTCGGGAATCAGGCTTGCCAGCGGCGGCATGCGCAGCGCGCCGGTCTCGCGCATGGTGACCCAGAGCAGGCTCGCTTCCCGCGCGCCGGGGCGAAGCATGGAGAGATGCGGCGGCGCGGCGTCCATTTCGCGCGGCGGCGCGTCCGCCGGCGCCGGCGCATCGAAGCGCAGATCGAGCGAACCGGGGGCGGGGGCGCCGGGCCGGTGGCAGACCGCGCAGTTGACATCGAGATAGGCCCGGGCACGCGCGGCGGCCGGCGCGGTGGCGTCGTCCGGGGCGGGGAACGCCTCGAGACGCTCCGCGGCCCCCGCCCCCCTCTCGAACAACCCCAGCCTGTTCCACACCTCGACCTGGTTCTCGGTGACGCTTCCGTAGGACAACGAACGGTTGAGCTGCCGCGTGCGCACCCCCAGCACGCGCCCCGCCGCTTCGGTGTGGCAGCTCAGGCAATCCTCGCGGCTGGGAAAGGCCCAGTCCTCCTCGCGCAACGCGCCGTCGAGGAGGAGCGCGTCGGTCTGCGTTTCGTTCCAGCGGTAGGTGTAGCCGGCCCAGCCTTCCGCTTCGAGGATCAACACCCGGGTCTCGAGGCGGCGGCCCGCGCGCTCGAAGTGCTTCACGAAGAGCGTGCCCTGCGGGAAGGTCCACGCCTCGGTGGGATGGAAGCCGATGCGCGCCTCGCCGGGCAACGCCATCCAGCGGCGCTTGCTCGCGCCGTCGGACCAGAGCGGCATGTTCACATCGTAGGGGATCAGTCCGGGCACCGGCGTGAGCGCGGCGGTGTCGAGGAAGAGTCCCGTTTCGGAGAGGCGCGTCGGGAAGGGGGGCGGGGCGTCGAGGTCGGACCGTGTCGTGAAGCGGTAGATCGCGCCGGCGAGGGAGACGGCGTAGAGCTCGCCCGCGGCGTCCTCGCCGAAGGAGACGAGGGAGGGGACCAGGGCCACGGGACGCGCGGGCGCGCCGCGCTCCAGCGCCCAGACCTGGCCGGAGACGTAGTCGCCGAAGAGGTAGCGGCCGCGGAGGGAGGGGAGGCGGTCGCCGCGGTAGACGTAGCCGCCGATGACGCAGGCGATGGGTTGCTGCTCGTATTCCCAGAGCGGCGGGATCGCCTCGCTCCCTTCGATCTTGCGCCAGACCCGCCAGCTGCTGTAGGGCTCGCTCCCCTCATAGACGTTCCAGCCGTAGTTGCCGCCGCGCACGATGAGGTCGATCTCCTCGCGGCGCCCCTGGCCGACGTCCCCCGCGTAGAGGCTCCCGTCCGGCGCGAAGCTGAAGCGCCAGGGGTTGCGGAGGCCGTAGGCCCAGATCTCGCCGCGCCCTTCGGAGGATCCGGCGAACGGGTTGTCGGGGGGGATGGCATAAGGCGTTTGCGAGACGTCGATGCGGAGGATGGCCCCGAGGAGGGAGGCGCGGTTCTGGCCGTGGCCCAGCGGATCGCCGCCCGCGCCGCCGTCCCCGAACGCGATGTAGAGCATTCCGTCCTGGCCGAACGCCAGCATGCCGCCGTTGTGGTTGCCGAACGGCTGCCGCACCTCGAGGACACTCTCCTCGCTCGCCGGGTCGGCGACGCCCCCACGCGCGCGAAAGCGTGCGATGACCGAGCGGCGCGGCGAAGCCGCGGAATAGTGGACGTAGAACGCGCCGCTCCGCGCATAGTCGGGCGCGAAGGCGAGGCCCAAGAGCCCCTCTTCGTTGTCTTCGCGCAAGACCTTGGCGCGCAGATCGAGGAAGGTGTCCGCGGTCTCGACCTCGTCGTCGTCGGGGAACGAAAGGATGCGACCGTCCTGCTCCAGGACGTAGAGCCGCCCTGCCTCCCCCGGCGCCGCCGCGAGATAGACCGGGCGCCGGAACGAGAGCCGCGGGAACGCGCGCACGCGTTCGAGCTCGGTGCGGCGGGCCCCGGCAGCCGGAAACGCCAGCCCCTGCACCGCGGTGCGCCGCTGGAGCCCCGGCCGCTCCCTTCCCCGCAGCTGCCATAGCCCCACCGCCCCCGCGGCAACGACCAGCGCACCGAGCACCCACGCTCTCCGTCTCATCCCTCCTATACTGACAGTCACTCCTCTGAGGTGCCACAAAGGGCTGCGAGGTAACGGGTTGGGGCGTGCGGGTGCGGCTGCGCTGCCGCACCCGATGTGGGGCTGGCGCGTGGCTTAAGATGGGGTCATGCGTCCTTTGCCCTCCGCTTGCTGCGCCCTCGCCCTGCTCCTCGCAGCCTGCGGCGGCTCCCCCGACCTCGCCGAACACGCCGCACCGGGCGCGCTCCTCGGCGAGGGCCGAACGGTCTACGTCGCCGATTTCAACGGCTTGTGAGGCGATTCCTGAGTCCAGAAGGTCGAAGCGACCCTGTCCCGCCTGGAGGGCGTGGAATCCGTCAAAGCCGGCTGGAAGTCCGACAAGGCGACCATCGTGACGCGCCGCGGCGTGGCCCTGGACCAAGCCATGCTCAACGCTGCACTGAAGGGGACTGGATTCGTAGTGCGGCGGCTCGAGCGCATCGAGAAGGAATAGAGGGGGGCGGGGGCGCTCCATGCCGAGAGCGGTCGGTGGGTCGTGCGATCGCCGGCGCGCGCGGAGCGCTCGATAGCCCGCCGCCGGCTCCCAGAGCTCGACGCGGTTCCCCTCGCTGTCGGGGATCCAGCCGAATCGCCCGAACTCCATCTCCTCGACGTTACGCCTTCCCTTCCTCGGCCCCCGCAGCCACCGCGGTCACGCCTCCCGAGATGATGAACGCCATCACCTGCGAGCTCTCGCGCGGGATCGGAGTGACCGCGGCTCGCGGCACAACGACGAGTTGCCCCGCGAAGTTGTAGGATTGCGGCAGATAGACCGCCACGGCCCCCGGGAGGCCGAACGGGTCGAGGGACTCGCGGGTGACGAAGCCCAGGGCACGGACCCCGCCCCCGGACCCCAGATCCACGAGGACGGGCTTGTCGAACCTGCGCTTCTCCCCCACGAACGCGCTCATGAGGTCCTTGACCGAGCCGTGGAGCATGCGCACCAGGGGGAGGCGCCCGAGGATGCGCTCCACGACCTGCAGCAGCCCGCGCGTGAGGAAGCTGCTGCCCAGCATGCCGACGACCGTCACCGCGGCGGCGATGACGGCGACCCCCAGGCCGGGAAAGGGCAGCCCGAGCCAGCCGTCCACGGCGCGGAGCCCCGTCACGAGGATGAAGGCGGTGAGGGCGAGCGGGACGACGAAGACCAGGCCCTGGAGAAAGAATCTCAGGAGGCGTTTCATGCAGCCAGCCTACCGCCCCGACGACCGGGGCTGGGAAGGTCGGAAAAGCCCGTTACCATGCGGCCCCTTCAGCCGAAAATGAGATAGCGTGAGAACGGCGACACGACAGCTCCAGCCGGGCTTCCTCTACGTAGTTTCCTGGGAGGTCTGCAACCGCCAGGGGGGGATCTGCACGGTCCTGGAGACCTCGGCGCCCCACTTGCGGGGCGCCTACGGTGACGAGCTGCTCTACGTGGGCCCCGATCTCTGGGCCGACCGGGCGGCGCAGTCCGCCTTCATCGAGGAGCCGCTCCATCCCGAGGTGGCCGCTCTCGCCGCGGAACGCGACGTGCCGGTGCGGTTCGGACGCTGGGCCATGGACGGTCACCCCCCCTGCGCCCTCGTCGACTTCGGACGGCTGCTCGAAAAGAAGAACGAGCTCCTGGGCGACCTCTGGAAGGCGCACGGCGTCGACTCGATCCACGCGGATTGGGACGCCGTCGAGAACATCCTCTTCGGTCACGCGGCGGGAAAGCTCATCGAGCTGCACTACCGGGCCGTGGTCCGGCCCCGCGCCCGACGCGCCGTGGCGCACTTCCACCACTGGATGAGCGCCGCCGGCGTGCTCCGGCTCGCCGACACGACCCCCGAGATCGGCACCGTCTACACCTCCCACGGCACGGCGCTGGGACGGAAGCTGGCGAACGAGGGGCTGGCGCTCCACCTCGACCTGCCCCACCTCGATCCCGCGACCGCCGCCAAGGAGCGGCGCATCGAGGCGCTGCATACCCTCGAGGTGGCGACGGCGAAGGAGGTCTCCGTGCTCGCCTGCGTGAGCGAGCACGGCGTCGAGGAGGCGGTGCGAATCCTCGGCCGGCGTCCCGATCTCGTCACGCCCAACGGGTACGCCGCGCCGCCCCGCACCGAACCGCAGCACCGCAACGAGGTTCGCGCGGCGCTCCTGCGCTGCGCGGAACGGTTCCTGGGGGGGCCGGTCGACGGCACGCGTACGCGGCTGCTCTTCAGCTCCGGGCGCTACGAATTCCACAACAAGGGCTTCGACCTGCTCATCAAGGCGAGCGGCCTCCTCGCGAAGCGGACGGAGCCGCCCCCGCGCCCCCTCCTCATCCTGATCTGCATGGCCGCCGCGCAGACCGGCCTCAGACTCGAAGTCCTGAAGCGAATGAAGGAGAACGATCTCGCCGGTTCCGCCTGCGGCGTCTGCACGCACAACCTCGCCCACCCGGAGAGCGATCCCATCCTCGCCGCCTGCCGCGAGGCGGGCCTCGACAACCGTCCGGGCGACCCGGTGCGGATCCTCTTCGCGCCGATCATGCTCGATGGGCGCGATGCGCTCCTTCCCTACTCCTACAGCGATGTGCTGCAGGCGTCCGACCTCAGCGCCTACCCTTCGCTCTACGAACCCTGGGGGTACACGCCGCTCGAGAGCCTCGCCGCAGGCGTGCCGACCATCACCACGGACTTGACCGGCTTTGGGCGATTCGTCCTCTCCCTCCCCGAGAAGGAGCGCGCCGCGGTCACGGTGCTCCCGGCACGCGGCTCCGACAACGGCGCCCTCGTCGCCGCCCTCGAGCAGGAGCTGGCGCGCTTCCTCGCCCGCAGCGACGAGGAGATGGAGGCGCTGCGGCGCGGCGGTGACGCGGTGGTCAAGCGCACCTCCTGGGACCGGCTCATCGCCAAGACGCGGGAGGCGCATGAGATGGCGCTCCAGCGCGCCGCCAAGAGACGGGGAGGCGGGACGATGGTGCAACCGGCGCGGCTCTCGCACCGCTCGGTCATCGTGATCCCGACGCGAGGCGAGTTGCGGCCCAATCTCCACCGCTTCACGGTCTCGGTGGCGCTCCCGGAACGCATCGAGCGGCTCGCCGAGCTGTCCCTCAATCTCTGGTGGAGCTGGGATCCCCCCGCGACGGCGCTCTTCCAGCGGCTAGCGCGCGAGGTGCCCCAGTCGCGCGCCACGGCGCCGCTCAATCCCGTTGCGCTCCTGCGCATGCTCGACCCGCAGACCCTCGCCATCGCGAGCCGCGACGACGCGTTTCTCGAGGCCTACGACCGCGCCCTCGCCCGGTTCGACGCCTACAAGGAAGAGCCGGGCGCGGCGCAGCCCACCACGGCCTACCTCTGCGCGGAGTTCGCGCTGCACGAGACGCTGCCCATCTACAGCGGCGGGCTCGGGGTGCTGGCCGGGGACCACCTGAAGTCGGCGAGCGACCTGAAGCTGCCGCTGGTCGGAGTCGGCCTCCGCTACGCCAACGGTTACTTCCGCCAGCGGATCCGATCCGACGGGCGCCAGGCCGCGGAGTTCCTGCCGATCGATCCGCGCGAGACGCCGCTGGTGGAAGTGGCCGATGCGGCGGGAGCCCCACTACGGATCTCCATCCCGATGCCGGAGCGCGAGCTCAAGGCGGGCGTCTGGCGCGTGGACGTCGGGCGCGTGCCGCTCTACCTCCTCGACACCCTCGTCCCAGAGAACGATCCCGCCGACCGCGCCGTGACCGACCGTCTCTACCCCTCGGATCGCGAGCCTCGCATCCGCCAGGAGATCCTCCTCGGCGTGGGCGGCTGGCGCCTCCTCAAGGCGCTCGGGAAGACACCGGACGTCTGCCACCTGAACGAGGGCCACTCCTCCTTCGTCCAGCTGGAACGGCTCGCCGATCTCATCGAGCGCGAGGGGCTCACCTTCGCGGAGGCGGCGCAGGTGATCCGGGCGAGCACGGCCTTCACCACCCACACCCCGGTCCCCGCGGGCCACGACCGCTTCTCCGAGGATCTCATCCGCCGCTACTTCGGCCACACCGCGACGCGCCTCGGCCTGGACTGGACCGAGTTCCTCAATCTCGGGCGCAGCACCCCCGAGAGCCGCGAGTTCTCGATGACGATCCTGGCGCTCCGCCTCTCCGGACGCGCAAACGGCGTGAGCCGGCTCCACGGCAGCGTTTCGCGCAAGATGAACGCGGATGTCTGGCCTGGCTTCCACGAGGCCGAGGTGCCCATCGACTCCATCACGAACGGGGTTCATCTGGCCACCTGGGCGGGGCCGGAGATCGGCGCGCTCATCGAGAAACACGTGGCCGCCGACTGGACCATGCTCAATCCCGACAAGATGAGCTGGGCGCGGGCCGAAGCGATCGGCGACAAGGAGCTCGCGGAGGCGCGGGCGGCGCAGAAGCGGCGCCTCCTCCGGTACCTGCGCGCGTCGATCGAGGAGACCGGGCTCCGGCGCGGGGAGCGCCCCGTCGAGCTCGCGCGCCGCCTCGAGGGGATCGACGAGAGCGCCCTCTGGATCGGGTACGCCCGCCGTTTCGCCCCCTACAAGCGCGCCATGCTGCTGTTCCGCAACCCGGCGCGGCTCCAGGCGATCCTCGACCATCCCGATCGGCCCGTGCGCCTCGTCTTTTCCGGGAAGTCGCACCCCGACGACGGCGAAGGCGCCGAACTTGTCCGCCAGGTGGTGGAGCTGACGCAGGACCCGCGCTTCGCCGGGCGCGTCTTCTTCGTCGAGGACTACGCGATGGCCGCGGCGCGCCTGCTGGTGCAGGGCGCCGACGTCTGGCTCAACACGCCCACGCGGCCGCTCGAAGCGTCCGGCACGAGCGGGATGAAGGCCTGCCTCAACGGCGCGCCGCACCTGAGCATCCTGGACGGCTGGTGGTGCGAGGCGTACGACGGCGAGAACGGGTGGGCGATCGGCGACGCGCGCGAGCACCCCAATCCCGAGATGCAGAACGAGCACGACAGCCGGGCGCTCTACGGCCTGCTGGAGACGGAGGTGGCGCCGCTCTTCTTCGAGCGCGGCAGCGACGGGCTCCCCTCCGGCTGGCTCCAACGCGCGCGTCGCGCGCTCCAGACGGTCCCCGCCCACTTCAACACGCACCGCATGGTGGGCGAATACCTGCGCAGCTGCTACGAGCCTCTCGCGCGGGAGCGCGCGCGCCTCGTCGAGCCCGCGTACGAAGGCGCGCGGGCCCTGGCGGCGCGCCACCGCCGTCTGCGCGAGGCGTGGAGCAGGGTGGAGATCGCGGAGGTCTCCGTCACCGATCTCACCCGGGGCAGCATCGGCCTGGGAGAGGTCTTCGAGGCGCGGGCCCAGGTGCGCCTGGGCACGCTGAAGCCCGACGAGGTGGCCGTGGAGCTCTACATCGGCCCGGTCGGCCAGGACGGCGTGCTGCGCGACCCCGTGGTCATCACGCTCATGCGGGATGGCGAGCCCAAGGACGGGGTCGCCCTCTTCCACGGCGCCTACCTGCCCCGCGGCGCCGGCACCTTCCGCTACGGGGTGCGCGTGCTCCCCGCCACCGACAGCTTCCACGAGGCCGCCGCGGTGGGGCTCGTGCGCTGGGCCTGAGCGTTACCGCTGCTTGCCCTTCACGGCCCGCGGACGCCAGTCGATGCGGCCCTCCGCGACATCGGCCCCGACGCCGGGATTGCGCACGCGCAGGTTGTCGCTCCCCGGCGCGTCCCCCCAGGCGGCGCCGTCCGCCGCGCCGCTCCAGTAGGAGTCGCGACCTCCGATATCGAGGAACAGCCCGAGGGAGGAGGCGTCCGCGAAGTAGGTGGAGAGGCCCGCGTAATCGGCGAACCGCTCGTCGTAGCGCGCGTAGCCGGGCACGTTCCCCGGTTTCCCCAGGTAGGTGTCGTCGCCCGCAAGATCGAGGAGCATCGCCACCGACCGGTTGATGGAGAACGCGATCCCGTCCCCGCCGGTGCATTCGTAGCGGTCGTCGCCCCCGCAGTCCACGAGCAGCGCGATCGTGAAATCGTGGGCGAAGGCGATGCTGTTCCCCTGCCTGGCGAGGCGCCTGTCGTCGCCTCCTTCGTCGACCAGCGCGCCGATGCAGAAGTGCGCCCCGGTCGCCTGCGCCCAGACGACTCCTTCGTAGCTGTCCTCCCCGCCCCCCTCCCAGAGCAATCCCGTGCCGAACCAGTAGCCCGTCCCCTGGCACCAGTTCCCCGCGATGTAGGTGTCGTTGCCTTCCGCGTCGAGGAGCGCGCCGAGGCCGCCCGCCCAGGAGTGGCCGTCGGCGCCGTCGCCGCGCCGTCCCATCGCGCAGCCCTGCGCGTTGCTCACCGAAACCTTGCCCTCGGAGTGGTAGCTCGGGCGGCCGGTCACGGCGGGATCGGGATCGGCGAAGTAGCGATCATCGCCGCTGCGATCGGCGAGCACGCCGACGCCCCCCACGCCCCCGAACCCCTGCCCGTCGGCGTGGAGCGTGTAGGCGTCCTTGCCCGCGGCGTCCGCCAGGAGACCGATGCCGAAGGTGCCGCACCCCTGGGAGGACCAGCGGGCGGCGTAGGCGTCGTCCCCGGAGAAATCGAAGAGCGCGCCGAAGCCGAACTGCCCGGCGCCCTGGGCGACCTGCTCCGCCTCGTAGCGGTCGTCGCCGGCGGCGTCGAGCAGCACGCCCACGCCGCAGAGGCCGCATCCCTGGGCTCCCGCCCCCCCGATGTAGCGGTCGTCGCCGGCCAGATCGAGGCAGAGGCCGATCGGCCGCGTCGCGTCGGAGGCGCCCGCGGGGCCGAGGATGGTGTCGTCGCCTCCGAGATCCACCACGAGAAGCGCGCCCGCCGCGTCGATGGTGTCGTCTCCACTCCCGCGCACGCGGATCCAGCCGAGCGGCGTCTGCGCGTCGAAGGCGAAGGGGGGGGCGGGGGGGAGCGCCGCGAGGGCGAGACGCGCGTCGTCGAGCGCCTGCACGCACTTGAGCGCCGCGTACCAGAGGCTCGCCTCGTCCCACGCCTTCGCGACGTCGTCGCAAACGTAGGGATACTCCAGCGCGTCCACGCTCTCCGCTCCGAGATCGAGACGGCGGCTCGCCTCGAGGCGCTCCTCCAGGGACACCTTGCGGAACGCGAGGGCGGCCCAGCGGCGCGCGTCCAGCACGTTCAGCACCAGCCGGCCGAGGAGCCGGCTCGCCTCCGGCGGCAGGACCGCGGCGGCGGCGGCCAACTCCTTCTCGATGAGGGGATAGGGCGACTCCTGGCCGAAGGTGACGAAGCGCGTCTGCCGGTCCGCGAAGCGGTAGAGCTGGAGGATCGCCTGGTCGAGGGGCGTCTCCGAGGCGGTGAGGTTGGCGCTGTAGGAGCGGAAGCCTCCGTGCTTGCGCTCCACGCCCAACCCGTAGGCGAGCTTGTAGAGCGCGCCGTCGGACTTCTCCGCGCGCTTGCCCAGCTCGGCCGCGTCGAGGTGCTGGCGCGCGGTGCGTCCCAGGATGCGGAGGAAGGGGACCGTGGCGAGCGGCTCCTCGAAGAGGCCGTCGAAGTGGTCGAGCTTGTGCGGGGCGGTGCGCGGGTAGCGCGCCCACCAGCCGCGCGGAGTCCAGCCCAACTCCTCGCGGGTCGTGCCCGCGCGGGCCAGGAGGTCGTCGAGGGTGTCGCCGGCGGAGGCGAGGGAGCAGAGCAGGAGGAGCGGGGCAAGAAGCAGGCGGCGCATCCCCCCGGTCTAGCGCGCGGCGCGGTTCCTGTCGAGGGCCCCGCGAAAATGCGGGGCCCGGCGCGATCGCCGGGCCCCTAGGGAGTCGGGGGAGAGGGCCGGGCCCTATTCCTTCGCCTTGGCAAGCAGCGTGTTGGCGCGGTCCGCGAGGGTGGTGTCGCGGAGGAGCGCGGCCAGCTTGGAGAGGGCGTTCACGATGGAATTGCCCTCTCCTGCCGCGACCTTGGCCTCGGCCTCGTCGAGCTGCTTACCCGCGACCTCGAGGATCTCGGCCTGGGTCTTGGCGATCAGCGCCTGCACCGCCTCGGGCTGCTTGGCCATCTTGGTGGCGAGCGCCTTCTGGCCGGCGACCGCCTTGTCGAGCTTGCCGTCCGCGAGGTCCTGGCGGATGTCGGCCTGCTTCTCCCTCACCAAGGTGAAGGTCTTGCGGCTCGGGCCCTCGCCATACTGCTTGTCGAGCGCCTTCCTGTGCACCTTCACGGCCTCCATGATCGTCTTGGAGGACTGCCCGCCCGACCAGGACTGGAGCTCCTCCAGCGTCTGCGGGTTCACCAGCGCGGTGTAGGGGATCCGGCTGGTCTTGTTGTACTGGCCCGCAGGGGAGGCGTTCAGCTTGTTCACCTGCTCCACGGTGAGCCCGGGGAACTCCACGAGGTAGTCCACGTCGTTCCCGGCCTCGTCCTTCGCCTTGTAGGTGCCCGCCTTGCGGTCCTGCTTCTCGATGCCCTCGTCGAGACTCCCCAGGGCGATCACTTCGACGGTGTTCTCCTCGGCGAACTCGATGTATTCCTTGTTTTGCAGCACAGCACTGTGCATGCCCCAGCAGGGGCCTCAGTAGAAGCCGTGGCTGTGGACGACGATGGGGAGGTTGAAGAGCTTCGCCTCCTCGACCGCCGCCTCCCAGGTGGGGGCGTACCTCACGCTCTCCTTGATCTTTTCCTTCGCGCACGCCGCGCCGCCGCCGAGGGCGACGGAGAGCAGCGCGGCGCTGAGCATGGCCTTTTTCATCGATGTCCTCCGGGCGGGGGCATGACCCGCCGTCTTCCTAGTCATACGTTTCGATCCGGGCATTGTACGGCGGGATGGCGATTCACGCTCCCGGGACGGCATCGCCGCGGTTACACGACTCCCCAAGCCGCCATGCGATCCGTACGTCGGAGCTGCTCGACTCATGGCGGATCGGTCGCGATCCGGTCCTTCGACCGTCCCGCAGGCTACCCATGAATCGTCGTGCCGCACTGCGGACATTTCGCGCGCGTCGCGAGGACTGCATGGATCCTGGGCCACCACGGACTGGCGATCGCTCGCATCGCTGGGCACGGGGTCTTATGCGCACGGCAGGTCGCCGGATTGCCCGCCGCGACGCGCGGTTGCGGCAGCGACCAGCCCGGAACGCCCGGCATCATAGGGAGAGTTCCAGTCCCCGGTTTCCGCCCAACCTGTAGGCCTGAGCCACGATCTCCGCACAGGCGCGCGCGTCCGAAGCAGCATCGTGATGTTGCAGGTCGATCCGAAGTCGAGCGCAGACCTCAGTCAGACGCGTGGGGTAGATCCTCCAGATGCGTCGGGCCAACTTCATCGTACACAGGAATGGGACGCATCGGAGTCGCAGGCCATTGCGCTCGCAGCACGCCTCCAACACCGAGCGGTCGAACGGCGCGTTGTGCGCGGCGAAGTAGTCCGCACCCCGGATCATCCCCGAGAGTCTCGGCCACACTTCCCGGAAGCTGGGGGCGCTCTTCACATCCCTCCATTCGATGCCATGCACTTCTGAGAACTCGAAGTGGGATGTGGGCGGCCGGATGAGCATGCCCTCCGATGCCCCCACGATGCCGTCCTCAACGACCGCGACCCCGACTGCACATGCACTGTCGCGACTCCTGTTGGCGGTCTCGAAGTCGATCGCAACGACGCGCACTCCTGTCGCCTCCATACCCGTCCGGCACGACGAGCTATCACGATTGTCCCTGCCGAGTCACGTTTCTGCCTAGCGCCGCCCCACGAAGTGGCAAGCGGCCGACTGGCGCCACGGGCGGGAATGGAACCGCCTGCTGACCGCCGCCACGCACTCATGAGTACTCCCAACAGACCACAAGGCCGATCGCTGTTGCACCCTCAGTTGGCGACGTATGCGTCACGACTCTTATTGCATGCGGCCCTGCTCGTAAGGTCCGATCGATAACACTCGCGCGAGGCCGGCAGAGCGGCTGCGGAGCGTTGTGGCCTGATCCCGGACTCTGATCGATTACACTGGGTGGATGAGTCAGTGGAGGTACGCGTCGGTTGTGGCCTGATCCCGGACTCTGATCGATTACACTGTCCCGCGTTCCGTGAACGCCGATCCGAACGTTGTGGCCTGATCCCGGACTCTGATCGATTACACTTCGTGGGACGGTCCTTGTCTGTGTCCTTGCGTTGTGGCCTGATCCCGGACTCTGATCGATTACACTGGCGAGGGAGAACCCATACCCGTGGGTGTAGTTGTGGCCTGATCCCGGACTCTGATCGATTACACTACCTCTTACGCGGGGGAGCGCACGACGGCCGTTGTGGCCTGATCCCGGACTCTGATCGATTACACTACGCGCGCGCGCTCACGATGCGAGCCCTTGTTGTGGCCTGATCCCGGACTCTGATCGATTACACTAGCGAACCGTCGTTCCGCACGCCGATCCAAGTTGTGGCCTGATCCCGGACTCTGATCGATTACACTCGCCGAATGGCAGGCGAGCGAGCCGTCGCAGTTGTGGCCTGATCCCGGACTCTGATCGATTACACTGTTGCTCGAGGGGATGCTCTTCGGTCCCCGGTTGTGGCCTGATCCCGGACTCTGATCGATTACACTGCCGCACAGAAACACCGGCTCATGCCACTGTTGTGGCCTGATCCCGGACTCTGATCGATTACACTGGTGTTGATACGCCAGATCGCGTTGGTGTTGTTGTGGCCTGATCCCGGACTCTGATCGATTACACTCCACTTACCGCGCGTCGCTTCGCGTATTCCGTTGTGGCCTGATCCCGGACTCTGATCGATTACACTGCAACTATCTCGGCCTCGATCAGCCTCATCGTTGTGGCCTGATCCCGGACTCTGATCGATTACACTTTCGCCGCATGGCAGGCTAGCGAGCCGCAGGTTGTGGCCTGATCCCGGACTCTGATCGATTACACTCCTGGGCGCGCGGCGTCTCTGCCCGTAGCCGTTGTGGCCTGATCCCGGACTCTGATCGATTACACTTCCACGCGGCATCGACGTCTCGGTTGATGGTTGTGGCCTGATCCCGGACTCTGATCGATTACACTCGGCAAGCTTCTCCCCTCCAACGGGGATCCGTAGTGGCCTGATCCCGGACTCTGATCGATTACACTCTCAGGGACCAAAGGACAGGCACCGAATACGTTGTGGCCTGATCCCGGACTCTGATCGATTACACTGCATCATCCACCCGTGCCCACGCGAGGTCAGTTGTGGCCTGATCCCGGACTCTGATCGATTACACTCGGTGCCGTGGGTGAAGCACGCCGGTGGCAGTTGTGGCCTGATCCCGGACTCTGATCGATTACACTATCGACGCGTTGCGCGCGCTCGGCATCATCGTTGTGGCCTGATCCCGGACTCTGATCGATTACACTTACCAGAAAACGCTCCCTTCTTGCACTCGAGTTGTGGCCTGATCCCGGACTCTGATCGATTACACTTGGCGAGGTACACACTCACACCCGGTGCCGGTTGTGGCCTGATCCCGGACTCTGATCGATTACACTAAGCAGCGCGAGCGGTGGGGCGACGTCATCGTTGTGGCCTGATCCCGGACTCTGATCGATTACACTGCGTTCACTTGGATGGAGTCTCCCGCGTTGGTTGTGGCATGATCCCGGACTCTGATCGATTACACTAACGACATAACGAGATCAGACCCTTAACCTGTTGTGGCCTGATCCCGGACTCTGATCGATTACACTCCCCGCCCGCGGCGGTGCCCCCGGGCGGCAGGTTGTGGCCTGATCCCGGACTCTGATCGATTACACTACGCGCTCGCGATGCCCGAGGCGCGCGCGCGTTGTGGCCTGATCCCGGACTCTGATCGATTACACTTCCGACGATCCGCGCGAGGTACGGCGTCAAGTTGTGGCCTGATCCCGGACTCTGATCGATTACACTCTGCGAGTACGGCGTTCCGATGATGTCGAAGTTGTGGCCTGATCCCGGACTCTGATCGATTACACTACCGGTGACGAGGACGTGCAGGTGTACTTCGT
>JBQTIG010000099.1:0-4687 GCA_052388375.1 Planctomycetaceae bacterium
GGAGTGCGGCGGCTCCCTGCGCCCGGAATCCCGCGCCCTCCTCGAGGCTCATCTCCGCGGCGAGTCGCACGGGCAAGTCGCGCGATCCCTACGCCTGACCCGCGAAGCGGTTCGTTGTCGCCTGCGAGGTCTGCGTGCCGGCGCCGCCGCCCTTACACCACCCCCGCCCCCCGCAGCGCCTCGACGTCGGCGGCGGTGAGTCCGAGTTCGGCGCGCCGTCACGCCACGTCGTGCGTCGCGCTCGCGACGTGGGTGGGTGTGTGGGTGCAACTCTTCCAGCAGAAGCTCCGCCGGAGGTCGTTCGCCGCGCATCACGCCGCCCTGCGAAAGGAAACGGTCACGGAGATGGTCTTCGCCTCTGGCCCTCGCACGCAGGGCTCACGCCGAAATGCGCGGGCCCTCGGAACGCTCTTCAGCCGGGCCGCCACTGCCGCATGAGAATCCGCGAAAGGCCGGCGTTACAGGCTCCCATGCCGGGAGGGCTCGCAGCGCGAGAACGACGCCATTCACCGCCGTGGTCGGATCCGGCGGCCCCGTCTCCTCTGCGCGAGCGCTGCTGGCGGAGTAGCGCCGCGGGTCACGGGCTCGCCGGACGCGTGCGATTCCGAAGAGACCACGGCGCGACGACCGGCACGGTCAGGGCGGCCAGGACGACGCCATTCGCGATCAGCGCGGCCGTGACGCTGCGACCCAGGGCCGGCGCTCCGAAGCAGCCACAGTCCGCGTGACCGCCGAGCCTCGCGCGCACCAGGGCCAGCCAGAGGGTAAAGACCGCGAGCATGCCGAATCCCGCGAGCAACGCCCGCCTCCCGCGCAAGACCCTGAGCGCCAGAGCCGCAGCCAGGCCGGTCTCGAGCGCAAGCGCGAGCCCCACGACGAATGCCGCGCCCCAGGGACTCCGCGTCACCGCCTCGGCGACCTCGAAAGCCGGCAGCGGATCCTGGAGCTTGCTCAGGGCGCCCGACGCGCACACGATCAGGAGGGCGACCTCGCCCGCGGAGACGAGGGTGTTCGCGCGCGTGCGCCTAGAGCCCATCCGAAAACCCGGCTACATTCGGCCGGCTGCGCGGGCCGATCGCTTCGCTCCTCCCCCATCGCCGTATTTCGCCAACAGGGCTTCGTCGTCGCGGCTCGCGCTCGGCCCGCTCGCTCGGCCTCGGTGTTGACTCCGAGTTTTCTGATTGGCTCTTATTCATCGGCAGACGCGGCTCCTCCCAACCCGATCGACCGCCGTACCGGGCGCCCATGGCGGGGCGTTGCCGTGATGGCCACCCGGCTGAGATTCGGCCCTTCGGGAACCTCAATCAGGAAGGTCGCGCCGCCGCGCGGAAGAAGCCCGAAGAGTCGCGTGCGCCCGAGCAGTCGCACCCCCTTTGTTTCCGCCTGCACGTCGATCGTTGCGAACGGGCTGAATCCGTGAGCGCGCACAGCCAAGCGCCAGACGGTTCGACCGGATGCCCGGAAGCCCGTTCTAGCTGCCGAGACGGTGAACCACGAAGGCACCGCGGCGAGCACCGCTCCCAGCCTTGCGAGCGCCGCGGCGATCACGCAGGCGACCAGGACGTACGATCGGCCGCGCACCCTGCCGCCAAGTCTCAGCGAGGGAACTCGAACTCCAACGCGACCGGAATCGCAGCGTCCGAGTCAGCCACATCGACGGTCACGGCAATCCCGCGCGCGGCGGCGGCGGCGTCGAGGCCGATCCGATATCGGCCTGGAAGTAGCCAGACCTCCGCAACCCCATCCGCGTTCGTTCCGAAGTTCTTGCGCGACCCCGCGAGCCCTGCCGGTTCTCCGGGTCGGGGAGAACGGCCGATCGTGATCGGAATCCCTCGCATCCGCAGCGCTTCCCCATCGCGCCGCACGGAGACGACCACATGGGATCCCCTGGACGTGGAGGGAGGCACACGAACGCGCGGCGCAGCCATGGCTGGAGGGGCCCAGTAGCGGACTTCCACGCCGGGCGAGACCGGACGGACGCCACACGGATCGCGATACCCGAATGCAATGGAGTCGGCGGCCGCCGGAAGCCACAAGACGGCTTCCTGCTGCCCGTTCCGGCCCCCGAGAAGGCTCACAGGCGGTGTTCCAGGCTCCGTCGCGGATGCGTCGACCCACTCACCCGAAGGCGCCGGGACGATGCGCGCAACGTGCGCCCATGCCGCATACTCCGAGAAGCAGGGTGCCGTGGACCTGGAACGCGCGGCCCTACTCGCGTCCGCGAGGTCCAAGACGACCCGGCGTCCCTCCGGGACCTCGTAGTCGAACTCCGTGGGCTCGGCCCCGGACCTGAACTCCACGACGCGTTCACAGAGCCAGAATCCGTCAGCCCCGATGCGCAGGGTCACGGGGTAGTCGCCAGCCTGGGGAACGCGCGCTTCGAACAGACCTGGTCCAAGCCGTGCGATGCGCGTTCCCTTGTCGACGAGTTCGAACTCGAGCGCATTGGCGGGGAGGACGCCGCGCTCCCGAAAGACGGGCACGGGGGATCCTGAGAGGGCGTCGCGAGTCTCGAAGGAGACGCCAGAGAGCGCGTCGCCCGAGAGCCCGGTCCCGACGTCCAGGTCCACATCCATCCGCAGGAGATCGGAAGCAGAACTGCCCACGAGCCGGATGCGCGCCCGCGGCCGGGGGTCGAGTTGGACCACGACGTCGCGGGGGCCGGGGCCGCGGCAGTCGAGGCTCAACGCCCGCGTTCGGTGGAGGGGCCCGCCCACGCCGATCAGAGCCGGGGTCTCGCGCATCCCCAGGCTTAGGCGCAGAACGCCATCCCTGTCCGCCCCCAGCGCGTGCATCCGCGGCACGAAGGAGGCGTGGGAGTGGGCGCACCACTTGTCGTCGCGGTCGAGCCGGACGAAGACAGGTGTGCAGGGCGCACCGGCAGGATCGACGAACCGAATGGTCCAGTCTGCGCTCCGTCCGGTGGGATCGACCAAGTCGCCGAGCCGGACCTCGCCATCGGGGGGGAGGCGGAACGGAACGGGGGCGCCCCATGTCGCGCCGGTGCCGCGTACGAACGCGCGTCCCGTGCCTCGACCATGGCGAATCCTCGCCTCGAAACTGCCGGCCGCATCCGAGACTGTGTCCGTCTCCTCGGCGATTCCCTCCCACGCATTCCAAGCGCTGACGGTTTCCAGGCCGTCGATCGACACGCGCACCGTGCGGCCAGGCACCGGATTGCCGGCTGCATCCACTACGCGACCCGAGGCAAGCACGGTCCTCCCTAGCCGCAGGAGAATCGCGTCAACCGGGGCATCCCCCAGCCGCTCATCGTAGTGCACGGCCGTGGATTGGTCGCCCGTGGCGGGATCGCGCGCCCGCACGCGGAATCGGATGGGCGCGAGGCTCTGGAGCCACCCAATCGCAAAGGCGCCGTCTGGGGCCGCCGACGTCGAGGATGCGAGCAGCGCTCCGTGGTCCACCTCCCAAATCTCGACGAGGCAGGAAGGCGCCGGGCTGCAGGAGGCGTCGATGACGAACCCATCCAACCGGACCCAGCGGCCCCCGGGGGGCACGGTTGGGATTGCGTCCGGGGACTGCGGGGCCCCAGCGGCTTCGCCGCCCTCTTGCGCCGGAGCTCGCGTCGCGGGCGCGGTCGCGACGGCGTGGCGAAGAGGAGCAACCCGTCCCCGCAGGGTCCTGCGTGCCGTGAACGCAGCGATGAGCAGCGCGAGGAGGAGGGCGAGGAAGAGGGCGACACGGCGACGCCTGAAGAGTCGTTCCGTGGCGTCCCCCCCGCCGTTGGCGCCCACGGAAGCGAGTCTTCTCACGCGCGTCGGCATCCGCCAGGGCCTACGGCACGGAAGTGTCCATCGTGGATCGGAGGGCTACTCGCCAAGTTCCGTTGACGCGAACGTTGTCTGACGAGCGGTTGGCGCTCGACAACACATGATAGTCGACCGTGATGAACTTCCATTTGGATTGCTGCGCGATGGTCCCGCTCGAGCCCGCGAACGACCCGGAGGTCGCGCCGCCGGTGTCCGCGGCGTAGTCTGCCGCGAGCGTTGCGCCGGGAGCAGGGCTCGCACTGCCTCCCGTTCCATGGGCCGCCACATGATCGTAGGCATCGGTGATGGTGTCCCACCCCTCCATCATGGACTCCTCCAGATCGTCGGTCCACAGCGTGATTATTGGCTCCACGTCATGGATCTGGATCGAGGGAGTCCACCACCAAGAATCGTCAGCTTCCTGAAGCCTGTTCGCCGTGCCTGACTTCTCCATCTGCGTGGTCAACGTGATCGTCACGTTCGTGCTGCCTCCGGACCGATTGTATTGGTGGCGGCAGAAACTGTCCTCCGTGACGTCCTCCGGAAGTGCGGCGCAGGACTCGTAGCGCGATCCGGACCAGGTCGCGCCGCACTTGCCGTTCGTCGATCTCAGGCTCTTGTTGGTCGGTTTCGAGTGCGTCCAGTCCACAAGCAAGCCGACCGAGCCCAGGATCGTCTCGCAAGACACATCCGATGTCCCTCCCGCGCCCGAGGCGCTATCCGCGACGAATCCCGCGGCGAGAATCGGAAGCGCCATCGCACCCCCCAGCAGCCAAGCCGAAATTCGATTCACGAGGCACCTCCCGCGTGGTCTTACAGCGGTTCTAGGTCCGTTTCGAGATCCCTCCTCCACTCCCCTGAAACAGGAACGGGCAGCGTGTGAGGATTCGGGGAACTCCCCATCTGAAGTCTTGCGCGTG
>JBQTIG010000100.1:0-14991 GCA_052388375.1 Planctomycetaceae bacterium
TGCCACTGGCACGTCGGCGGCTGTCGAAGGTCCGCGCGGCTGAGGTCAGGACCCTGTCCCGAACGCAGCGCTCTCGCGAGCGGCGGACTGCGGCGTCTCCCGCCGCCCCGGCGGCGGGCTGCGCGGACTCCGATCCGGGCGGCCGCTGCCGCGCCCTTCGAAATCGGAATCTCGCATCCCCGCCCCCGGTTGGCGCGGTCTAATGGGTGGCTCGCCGATGGGTTCGGCGGGGCCGCGCCGCGGGGCGCGGAAAGCGGACCGGATCGGCCCCCTAACCTGGGCCTGGAGGACAGAGAACCTATGCGATGCGGACTTGCGGCACTCTCGGCGGCGCTGCTCCTGACGGGCACGGCTTGGGCCCAGGGCGTGGGCGGCGGCGCGGACAAGGAGACGCTTTCCCAGAAGATGCACAAGGAGGCGCTCGCGGGGGGCGGCTTCGTGAAGGAGGACTTCGTGACCGATCTCGGCGACGGCCTCAAGGAGGCGTTCGGCGAGAAGAAGGGCAGCAAGTTCGCGGGAAACCTGGGCGAGAAGAAGCTCGACGACAAGGAGCTCACCGACCTCCTGAACGGCGATCTGACGAAGACGGAGACCGAGGACCTCTTCGGTTGCACGCGCGACGAGACGGAGCGCGTCGACGAGGCGGTCGACAAGGCGGTCGACAAGAAGAACCGCAAGATGTTCTTCGGCATCGTGATCATCATCCTCGTCGTGGACATGGACGTGGACCCCTCCAGCGAGTTCTGCCAGCAAGTGGCCGGCTCTCGCGACGAGGTCTCGCCGGAAAACTTCGAGAAGCTCCTCAAGGGAAACGTCTCCAAGGACCTGATCAAGGAGTGCTTCAAGTTCACCGACAAGAAGGACGTCGGGTTCATGCAGGACGCGCTGAACCAGACCCGCAGCTCCCCGTTCGCGAACCACCCGTTCGCCAAATCGATGGGCATGGGCGACCCCGCCAAGTTCGATCCCAGCAAGATGCCCGCGCTGGAAGAGGGGATGCCGGGCTTCGGCGCCGAGGGCGCCCCCGACATGCCCCCCTGCCCCTTCATGAGCGCGAACATGGGCGACTTCTTCGAGTGCTGCAAGCCTCCCGAGGAGGAGGAGAGCGGCTGCGGCTGCGAGGCGAAGTGATTTCCGTCGATCCACGAGGGGGCGGCGGGGGCCACGGCTCCCGCCGCCGCTTTTTCCGGGCCCGCAGGGAGTAGACTGCCCGCGTGCCCCGCCCGCTGCTCGTCACCTCCGCGCTCCCCTACGCGAGCGGCCCGCCCCACTTCGGCCATCTGGTGGGCGCCTACCTCCCCGCCGACCTCTTCGTCCGGTACCACCGGCTCCTGGGGAGCGACGTCGCCTTCGTCTGCGGAACCGACGAGCATGGCGTCGCCATCACGCTCAAGGCGGAGCAGGAGGGCGTGCCCTACCAGGCGTTCGTCGACCGCTGGTGGAAGGTCTGGAAGGAGACCTGCGCGCGCCTGCGCATCGACTTCGACAACTTCTCGCAGACCTCGCGCAAGCAGCCGCACTACCCCCTCGCGCAGGAGTTCTTCCTGCGCCTCCTCGAGAACGGCCGGCTGATCCGCAAGGAGACCAAGGAGCTCTTCTCGCCGGCCACGGCCCGCTTCCTCGCCGACCGCTACGTGCGCGGCACCTGTTATCTCTGCGGCCACCCCGACGCGCGCGGCGACGAGTGCCCCAAGTGCGGCTCCTGGCTCGACACGGCCAAGCTGCGCGACCCGCGCAGCGCGCGCGACCCCGCCGACCGGCTCGAATTGCGCGACGCCTGGCAGTTCGAGCTGGATCTCGCGCGCTTTCCGACCGACCCCGCCATCGTGCCCTGGCTCGAAGGGCTGCGGGGGCGGCTCAAGCCCAACGTCTCCTCCTTCGTCTTCCAGAAGATGATCGAAGGCGAGGGGCTCGAATCACGCCCCATCACCCGCGATCTGCCCTGGGGGGTGCCGCTCCCCAAGAAGGACCTCCGCGGCCGCGCGCTCGAGGGGGTGGAGGACAAGGTCCTCTACGTCTGGTTCGACGCGCCGGTGGGCTACATCTCCGCCACCATCGAGTGGGCGCCGGAGCGCTGGCGGCGCTACTGGATCCGCAAGAAGGGCGAGCCCGGCGCGCGTCTGCTCCACTTCATCGGGAAGGACAACATCCCGTTCCACTGCATCGTCTTCCCGGCCATGCTCGCCTGGCAGACGATGGCGCAGCCTCCGCCAGGATGCCTGGGGCCGGCGGCGGGGGAGGAGTACGTGCTCCCCGAGAACGTCCCCGCCAACGAGTTCTTCAATCTCGAAGGGCGCAAGTTCAACAAGTCGGAAGGCTGGAGCATCGACGTCGACGCCTTCCTCGACCGCTACGACGCCGACCTCGCGCGCTACTACCTCGTCTCCGCCATGCCGGAGACCGCCGACAGCGACTTCTTGTGGCGCGAGTTCAAGGCGCGCACCGACGAATTGGCCAACGTCTTCGGCAACTTCGCGGTGCGCATCCTCAAATTCTGCGCCCAGCATTTCGGCAACCGCGTGCCGCCCCGCCGCGGCCACGACGAACTCCTGGCGCGGGTGGCCGCCGCCGTCGAGACGCGCACGAACGCCTGCGCCGCCGAACTGGAGGCGTTCCGCTTCCGCCGCGCGCTGGCGGAGTTCCGCGGGCTGGCGGAGGATGGCAACCGGTTCCTGGACGACACCGCCCCCTGGAAGCTCCGCAAGACCGACCCCGAGGGGTGCGGGAGCGTGCTCGCCTGCGCGCTCCAGTTCCTCCCGCCGCTCGCGCTCCTCGCCTCTCCCTTCGTGCCGGGCCTCGCCGCGCGGCTGCGCGCCATGCTCGCCCTCCCCCCGCGCCCCCCTGGACCTCTCCTCCCCGCGGAGACGCTGCCCGCCGGGCATGCACTCGGGACGGCGGAGGTGCTTTGCCAAAAGATCCCCGACGAGGCCATCGAGGGGGAGATCGCGGCGCTGCGCGGGGTCAATCCTTCGGCGTGAAGGAGACGAGCCGCGCCTCCTTCAGCCCCGACGGCGATCCCGGCAGATCCAGTTCGAGCGGACCGGCGCCGGTCGCGGGCAGGCGCAGCCGGAACGGCTCGTCCTTGCGGAGGCGGAACGAGCGTACGACGCCGCCGTGGCGCAGGGTGAGCGTTCCGCTCGCGGTGGGCACGACGTGCAGATAGAGGAAGGAGTGGGGGGCGGGGGCGAGGGCGGGCGTGACGAGGGTTGCCTCATCGCGAAGGGTGAACTCCAGGCACTGCACGGAGCACTGGCGGTAGACGAGGGCGTGGTACCAATCGAGCTCCACTTCGTCGTCGGCGAACGCGGCGCTGCGGGGCGCCGAAGAGCACTGCGCGGGGATGCGGTGGCCCTCGGGCACCGGGAAGCGCTGGCCCGCGGGGGTGTCGAGGAAGAGCCTGCCGCGGAGGCAGATCGCATCCGGCACGCCGTGGCGCAGAAGGCAGGCTCCGCTCTCGAGGGTAAGGAGCAGGTCGGTGCCCTCCACGGCGAGATGGACCGGCGTGCGCCCAGCCACGATCGCGGCGCTGCCGCCCAGGAGACGCACGGCGGCGCGGCCGTCCTCGCGGTGGCGGAGCTGGAGGCAGGCATCGGAGCTGCCGAAGAGGATCGCGCCGCCCGGCAGGTCGATGCGGAGGGGCTCTTCGCCCGCGTCGAGCTCGGTCTCCGGGGCGATGGCGTCCCCCGGGGCGAGCGGGGAGCTGGTGGAACTCCCGATGGGCGCCCCGCGCGCCGTGCCCCGGCGGAGGTGGTAGCCCTCGCCGGTGCCGGGCAGCGGCACGCCGCCGCGCGCGTCGGTCTCCTCGCCGCGCAAGTATCCCCACGCCACGTCGGGCTCGTAGATCGCCGCGGGCGCGGGAGAGAGGTCGCGCAGAAGCAGCGCACCGAGTCCGAGCAGGAGGGCCGCCGCCGCGGCCCAGAGCAGGCGGCGCGGACGGCGCGGGGCGTGCGCCTCCCACCCCTCGGCGGCGGCTTGGCGGACCAGCGCGATCGCGCGCAGGTAGAGATCCCGCTCGGCCGCCGCTGCGGGGTCGGACGCCAAGAGGCGCTCGCATTCGCGGGCGGCTTCGGGGGACGCCTCGCCGAGCAGGGCATCGAGGAGACGGTCGCGATCCAGGCTCATCGCAGGTCGCGAAGCCTCCGCGCGACGGTCTCGAGCGCCTCCTTGACCCAGAAGGCGACGGTCCCCAGCGGCACGTCCAGCGCCGCGGCAATCTCCCGGTAGGTCAGACCTTCCACGATCTTCATCTCCACCACCGCCCGCCGGTGGTCGGGAAGGCGCCGGAGCTCCCTGCGGACGAACTCCATGAGGTCGCGGCGCTCCGCCGCCGCGACCGGATCCCCCGGCGCGCCGTGGGGGAGGTGATCGAGATCGGGCGGGGAGGCGGGGGCGTTCGGGGCGACCCCGGCCAGCGGGTCGCGCAGGCGGCGCCGCAGGAAATCGATGCAGGCGTTGCGGGCGATCGCATAGATCCAGGTCGTGAAGGAGCGGGACTCGTCGAACCGCTCCCGATTGCGGAACGCCTTGGTGTAGACCTCCTGGACCACGTCGAGGGCGGCATGGGTGTCCCGGATCCGGGAGGCCACGAACCGCTGCAGGCCGGGACGGATCCGCTCGCAGTCGGCCTGAAAGGTCTCTTCCGGGAGCACGCGGTTACCTGGAGGGATCCGGCTTGCCTCGACACGTAGGTACTACGCCGGATCGCGCGGATTTTCGACCGGCCCGGAAAAGAGCCCGGGAAGGAGTCCGACCGCCGAGGCACCTTCGGCAACGAGCTTCCAGCACCGTCCGACGGCGACGCTCTCCGGTCCCAGGCTGTTTTCCCGGCCGGCGCCCCCACGATAGCGCGCTTTTCGCGACGTGCCATGGAATCGGTGCAGCACTTGGAGTCAGGGATACACTTCGAACCGGAGGGTCATGTCCGCCCGCAACCGCTCGCCCCTGGGCTTCGGGCCCATTCTGCTCTTCCACCTCTGCGTTCTTACCGGTGGCGTGTGCGTCCAAAACCTCGCCGCCGCATCGCCTCTGGTGGTCGGCCTGGCCTCCGGCGCCCTGGGGGTGATGGCGCTCGCGGGGGTCATCGCCTGCCGCCGCTTCCTCTGGGACCTCTTCCGCAGCTTCCGCTCCGCCGCGGTGCTCCTTTCGCTGCTGGTCCTCTCCTGCGTGATGGGCACGCTCTTCATCCAGGATCTCGATCTCCGCCGGGCTGGGGTCTTCGCCTCCGAGGGCGACGAACGGCGCGCCGACGGGTCCCCGCCCCCCTTCAACGACCGCACCCAGGCAGGGCGGTTCGCCATCGCCCAGAGCGCGCTCTTGGTGCGCATCCTTCCCTATGAGGAGCGCGATCGCCTTCTCGACGAGAAGGTGCGTCTCACGCGCCACCAGGAGGCGCAGATCGCGCTGATGCGCAAGACGTTCGGGGACCGGGCGGCGGATGCGCACAGGGACTCCATCCTCGCGGGGAAGACGCGCGAGGTGGACCAGATGACCGTCGGCGCGTTCGCGCGGCGCCACTTCGCGGCGCTGTTCCGCCTCTTCGAGTTCGTGCGGGCGGTGCATCTCTTCGACATCTTCGAGGCGTGGTGGTTCTACGCGCTCTTGGGGCTCATCGGCATCAACGTCATCGTCGGCACGTTCGCCCGCGCCCCCTGGAGCGTCGTCGATTGCGGAATCGCGATCACCCACGCCGGCATCCTCATCATCCTCGCCGGGGCCCTCCTCGACCGCATCGCGGCCAAGGAGGGGTACATGCACTTCGTCTACGGCGATCCCCAGCAGCAGACCCTGGACCGCATCTACGACGAGAAGACGCGCACCTACACCTACCTCCCCTTCGCGGTGCATCTCGAGAATTTCCGCACCGAGTACTACCACGAGCTCTTCGTGCGTCGCATCGACGCCACGCGCAACCAGGAGGGCGGGTCGTGGGACCCCGAGGACGTGGGCGGCACGCCGCTCCATGTCTTCGACCAGATCCCGATCCGCGCCGGCGTGCCGCTCGCGTTCGAGGGCGGCAGTGTGAAGGTGAGCGTGTTCGACTTCAAGCCGCGCGTCCAGGTCACGACGCTGGTGGAGGAGCGTGCGGACGGCAGCCTGGAGCCGGCCATCAAGCTCGGGCTCTACAACGTGGAGGCGGGGGGGACCGACTTTCTCGTCCACGGCGGCGACGACCCGTGGCTCTTCGCGCTTGACCGGGAACTGCACGCGCGGGAGTTCTTCGCCCTCCGGTTCGAGTACCTGTGGGCGCAAGACGAGGCCGACTATCGCCGCATCCTCGCGCAGCCGCCGCTCCCCGACAACGGCACCCTCGTGCTGCGCGCGGAGGACGGCACGGTGTCGGTGCCGGTGGTCCTCGGCACCTCCCGGCGCGTGGTGTCGGGGACGCGCACCGTCGCCCTCGAGTTCCTCGAGATCGGCTCCGCCATCGACACGAAGGAGAACGTCAACCTCGACCGGAAGCTCCAGCGGCGCGAGGTTCCCGAGTTGCGCCTGCGCGTGGACGGCGTCGCGGTGAACGTGCCGCGCGACGACGTGGAGTTCATCAGCCGGTTCGACGCGCTGCCAGGGCTCGCGCTCCGCTTCGACTGGCCCGACCCGAAGGAGAGCGGCGTGCGGCGCATCTACCGCGTCGTCGAAGGCGAAGGGCTCGCGCGGCAGTTGGTGCAGATCGATCCCGGTTCGGGGCAGGCGCGCGTGGATCCGATGCCCCCGGGGAAGCGTATCGCCCTCCTCGGGCTGGGAGGGTTCCTCGCCCTGGAGCAGGCGGTCCGCTCCGCATCGGTGAGCCGCGTGGTGCAGGAGATCACCGACGAGGAGTTCCTGGGCGCCGAGGGCGGCGCAGGGGACGACCTCTTGGCCGCCTGGTGCCGCATTCAGGTGGAGGGCCCCTGGGGCACCATCGATCGGGAGATGACGCCCTATGACGCGCCGGTCTACTACGGCCCCGAGGGGACGCGGTTTGCGCGCTACGAGTTCCGGCTGGTGCGCACCGGCCAGCAGCGCGACTGGTTCAGCGTGCTGAGCGCGGTGGATGCCCGCGGCAACGTGCTCGCCCGCCACAGCGCGCAGGTGAACAGCCCGCTCCGCTACGGCGGCTACCGCTTCTTCCAGGCCACCGCGGGGAGCGACGAGCGTGGACTGGGCGTCTCCGGGATCTCGGTCACCTACCAGCCCGGCGTCCACTTCATGTACGTCGGCTACGTCGTCCTGACCTTCGGCGTCTGCTACATCTTCTTCGTCAAGCCGATCCTCGTGCGCCGCCGCCGCCGCCGCCGGGGGGAGGCGGAGGCCGCCGCATGATCCCGATCCTCGAACTCCTCCCGACCGTCTACTTCTGGCTCTACGTCGGCCTCGGCACAGCCTTTCTCGCGCAGTCCATCGCCTCGATGCTCCCGGCAGCGGCCCCGTTGCCGGCGCGCCAGGGCGTCGAGGGGTCCCTCGCGCCCGCGGTCTCGCAGCGCCCGCGCCTTCTCTCTACGCTCATCGCCGGCCTCCTCGCCGCTTCGCTCGGCACGCATCTCTTCCACTTCGTGCTGCGCTGGACCATCAACGGCCACGCGCCGCTGCAGAGCAAGCACGAGGTCTTCACCGCCACCGGGCTCACCACGATGATCTTCACCCTGGTGCTCTACCTCTCCGAGAAGGTGTGGCGGACGAGGGGGGCGGGGGCCGTGCTCGGCAACCTCGTCTTCGTGCTGCTCACGGGCCTCGGCGGCATTCTCTGGACCGCGCTCGGGATGCGCGAGGACTACAAGGTGGCCAATCTCGTGCCGGCGCTGCAGTCGGCCTGGCATCCGCCCCACGTGAGCGCCTACATGCTCGGGTACGGCAGCCTGGGGCTGGCGAGCCTGCTCGCCTTCTTCTACCTGCTCGGCGCCGGCTGCAACCGGTTGGCGGGCGGGCGCGTGCCGCTCTTCCGCTCCCTCGCGAGTCCTCTCGTGGACCGCTGGACCTACAAGATCGCCGGCCTCGGCTTCCCCTTCATGACCGCCGCGCTCTGCATGGGGGCGCTCTGGGCGGACGCCTCCTGGGGCGAATACTGGTTCTGGGACGCCAAGGAGACCTGGGCGCTCATCTCCTGGGCGGTTTTCGTCGTCTATTTCCACCTTCGGTTCGTGAAGGGATGGGCGGGGCTCCGGGCGCAGGTGGTGGTCCTGATCGGGGGCGTCATGATCTGGATCACCTACATGATGATCCATGTCCTCCCGGCGTCGCAGGCTTCGCTCCACGTGTACAACTAGGGGATGCGCGCTCCTCTCCTCCTGGCCGCGCTCGCGGCGCCGCTCGTGGCCGCGGAGCCCCAGCCCCTTCTCGAGTCGCGAGGCGTGAGCCTCGAGAGCTACGAGGTTCTGGTCGACCTGGCGCGCGTCGACCACGAGACGCCGCGCTCCCTCGCGCTCTCCTACGCGGCGTTCGACACGGCGGCGGTGCAGGACGTGGCCGCGCGGTTCGCGCGGCTCTTCGAGAAGGCGCACCTCGACGCGCTGCGCCGCACCTACGCCGCCGACCTGGTGGAGCAGCAGGCCAAGGCGTACGCGGAGACGGGACCCTCGGCGCGCAACGTCTCCTTCACGATCCTCGAGGAGGGGGCGGCGGGGGAGGGGGGGAAGGCGACGGTCCTCCTCGAACGTCGCTGGGAGGCGCGCGATCCCGGAACGGGGACCTACCGCCTCGCGACGCTGCACGTTCGCCTCGCGATGCGGCGCGAGGGCCGCTGGTGGTTTCTCGACACGATCGCGCAGGCGGCGCCGGGCGGCGAATTCAAGACGCGGGATCTCGGCGTGCCGCCGCTCCTGAGTCTCGCGGCGCCGCTCGCCGAGCAGGCGCCAGACCTCACCTCGCCGCAGTCCGCGCTCCAGACGCTGTCGCGGGACATGGCGCGCCTGCAGCGGCTTCGCGCGAAAGGGCAGAACGCGCTCTACCGCCACTACTTCGACCTGGTGCGCGCCTTTTACGGGGAGGCGATCGCCGAGCGCGCGCGCAGGGAGCAGACCGCGCACCCGCCCCCGCCCCCGGTGACCCACGAGTTCGGCGCCCCCGAGCCGCAGAAGGACGGGTCGGTCCGCATCGCCGTGACCGCCCTGGAAGAGGTCGCGGGGGAGCGCGGCCAGCGCTCCGCGGTGGGCCAGGCATCCTTCGCTCTCGCCAGCGACGCCCTGGGCGACTGGCGCATCGTGGAGGAGCGCTACCGCCCCGACCCGGAGGCCGACTTCGTACCCTGCCGCACGACCCTCGGCCTCTTCTTCCGGTGACCCTCAGGTGTCGGGCGCGGCGCAAGGTGTTGGAAGGTAAGGGGTTGGGGAAGTCTGCTGCGGCAGCAGTGCCGCGACGGCGCCAACTTGTCAACCGGTTGTCCACCGAGTTATCCACATCTTCATGAAGCTCCAAGGACGGCGTGTCCTTCTCACCGGCGCTTCCCGGGGAATCGGGGCGGCTCTGGCGGAAGCCCTGGTCCGGGAGGGGTGCGACGTGGTGGGGGTGGCCACGCGCGCCCAGGGATCGGTCCTCGCCTGCGACGTAGGAGACCCCGCCCAGGTGGAAACGCTCCGGCGGCGGATCGGGCCCGTCGACCTGCTCGTCAATAACGCCGCCGTCATCCTCGCCCCCGCCCCCCTCGTCGACATCCCCCTCGCGGAGTGGGAGCGGCTCTTTCGCGTCAACGTGTTCGGGATCGTTGCGCTCTGCCGCGCCTTCGTTCCCGACATGAATGCGCGGAGCGAAGGGCTCGTGGTCAATCTCTCGAGCGGCTGGGGGCGGATCGCGGAAGGAGGCCAAGCCCCCTATTGCGCCTCCAAGTTCGCCGTGGAGGCGCTGAGCCGCGCGCTCTCGGAGGAGGTCGCGCGCGGCGTCGTGGTGCTCGCCGCCAATCCCGGCGTGGTCGCCACGGACATGCTCGCCACCTGCTTCGAGCGCGACGTCGGGGCCTACACGCCGCCTGCGTCCTGCGCCTCCTCGTTCGTTCGCATGCTCAAGGCGGCCGGGCGCTCCTGGAACGGGCGGAGTGTGGACGTGACCGACTGGGACTAGAATGGAACGCCCCATGCGCCAGGCCGCCCTTCTCCTGCTCTTCTGCTCCGCCGCGCTCGCCCAAGGGGAGGAGCCCCTCTTCCAGGCAAGCGAGTGGATCACCGCCGAGAACTGCACCCCGCTCGCCAAGGAGGTCATGCCCGGCATCGAAGCCTATACGCGCATGGGGTTTCGGCGCCCGGTCCCGCTCCGCGTCATGCCGCGCGCGGCGTGGGAGGAGGCGAAAGCGCAAGAGGGATTCGTGGGCCACGCGGCAGGGGCGGCGGTGGCGTTCTACACCCCCGCCCTCAACACCGTCACGATGGTGCCGTGGCAATTCGACGATCCAAACAACAAGCGCACGGCCGCGGCGTGGCGCAGCTTCGTCGAGCCCACCCTCATCCATGAGCTGGTGCACGCCATCCACCACCAGAATTTCTTCAGCGAGGGGCGCTTCTACATGGCCTCCCTCAAGGCGACCGGCCTCACCGACGAGGAGATCGACCGCTCCACCGTCGACTTCCTCCTGAGCGAGGGGGTCGCGGAATTGGTGGCGCTCCGGACCACCACCGAACTGGGAGGGATGTTTCGCCAGCCTGCGCGGGAAACCGACCCTCCGCGCCGCTACATGCGCAGCTACCAGCCCGACCCCGAGGGCAAGAAGGCCTTCCGCATCCTTCTCTTCGAGAGCGGTTACCAGGACGGGCTCACGCTCATGCACCACATCGCGATGCGCGGGGGGATGCGCGCGATCCGCGCGATCCTCTACCGGCCGCCGCACCGCGCGCTCCTCTTCCAGCCCGACCTCCTCGCCACGGTGGATTTCGACGATCCGCCCGAGCCCGACGCCATCTTCGGCTGCTTGCACCCCGGCGCGCTCGACGCGGAGGGCATCTTCCTGGCGGTGAATCCGGGGGCCGGGCGATTTTTCGAGAGCGCGAGTCGGGGCCGCGACTTCGGCTGCCTCATCGGCTACACCACCAAGGCGACGGAGGGGGCCAACGGGGGAGGCAACTACTCCTTCTTCGTCGCCGATCCCGCGCGCCCGGGGGACTGGTCGAGCAAGCAGGCCCAGAGCCTCCGCGAGCTCGCGGCGGGCAAGGCGCAGGAGAAGGAGGTGGCGCTCCCGCTCCTCGACGGCGTGAAGGCGTCCCTGATCGCGGTGCCCCTGGAGGGGGAACGGTTCCACCTTCGCGCGGAGTCCGTAGGCCTCGTGATCCACATGGAGGAGGCGCAGCGCAGCCCGCGCGCCGAGGAACGGATCCTGGCGGCGCTCCGCGCACTCACCATCAAGCGCCCCAAGACCGGGGTCTACGACGAGGCGCTCAAGGCCGCCCTCGCGGCGCTGGAGAAGGCCGGCGAATCCGAAGGCGAGGGAGGCTAACGCCCCCCGGCCAGCCGGCGCTGCGCCAGCGCGAGCGCGCGCTTCGCCTCCTCCGCCACCGCCTCCGCGGCGGCGTAGTTCTCGCGCTGCCGCGCGCGCAGCGCCGCCTCCGGGGCCAGCCGCGCCTCGAGCTCGTCCAGCTGTCGCTGCAGCTCCTCGCATCGCGGGCGGAGCACCGCGACGCGGCGCTTGGCCTCCTCGTGGTCCTTGAGCTCGTCGCCGCCCTCCGCCTGGAGGAGTTGCTGGATCCGCTCGTCCACGCCGTCGATCTCACCGTAGATCGCCTCGATCCGGTCGCGGGTCGCCTTGAGCGCGCCGCGCTCCACCTCGACGTTCTTGCGGTCCAGGGCGTCCTCCCTCAGTTGGCAGCGCAGGAAGAAGGCGAAGGAGGTGACGTCGAACGCCTCCACGCCCCCCTTCACCCCCTTTAGCGCGTTCGCCGCCGCGACGCCGCGCTCCGGCTTCTCGGCAAGCCAGGCGCGGTACTCGCGGTTGAGCGTCTCCTTCTCCGCGCGCGGCAGTTCGCGCGCGCGCGCCCGCGCGGTGGCCAGAAACCATGCACGCTGCACCTCCCGCAACGCGCGCAGCTCGCCCGCCACCGGGGACTCGTCCACGCGGCCCTTGCCGGCCTCCACGTTTTCTCGCGTGCGCTGCGACTGCGCCGCCGACAACTCCTCCGCCAGGCGGTCGCGCTCCTTGCGCAGGGCCACCAACTTCTCCTGCCCCGCTCCGGCAACGCTCTCCTCGAGGGATCGCAACCGGCCCTCGTAGGCGGCGAGGTCGGCACGGGCGCGGGCGAGTTCGCGGCGCGCGCGGATCATCTGGTCGCGCGCCATCCCGAGATCCCCGAGGGCGGCCATCTCGGCCGTGTGTTTCTCCACGAGCGCATCGAGGGCAGCCTCCGCCTCCTTGACCGCGGCTTTGGCCGCCGCCACCGCCTTCACCAGATCCTCCTGGCCGGCGCCAGGGGAAGCGGGGGGGGGTGCGGGGGGGGTGGCGGGGGACGTGGATGTGGGCGGCGTCGGTTCGCCCTTGCCGCAGGCGGCGAGGAGGACCAGCGCGGCCGAGGCGAGAGAACCACGGCGCATTCCTGGACGATACCACGGAGGCACCGGGAGTCCGATCCGGCGAAAGCCGACCTTCCGCCGCGAAATGCGACGCCCCTGCCGTGATCGGCACCCCTGGTTCGTAGACAATGCCGCGTACGTGACGAGCGGCCCCTCTCCCGTCTGGCCCGACGCCCCGCGCCACGCGCCGGGCCGCCCCTTTCCGCCCTGCGCCTTCCTGCCCGGCAAGAACGCGCACCCTCGCCGCGACCCGGCGGGGCAGGCGCCGCGACCGCCCGACCGCGCCGAAACGCGGGAAGAGATTGCCTACGGCGTCGACCTCTACCACGCGGGCTATTTCTGGGAGGCGCACGAGGCGTGGGAGGGTCCCTGGACGCGCGCCCGTTCACGGGGGAACCGCGGGACGCTCCAGGGGCTCATCCTGCTCTCCGCGGCGCTCCTGAAACTGTCTCTCGGCGAGGAGCGCGGAGCGCGCCGCCTGCTCGATCGTTCCCTCCGCCGGCTCGAGGAAGCGTGCGCGATCCGTCGCGGCAGCCTCGGGCTGGATCTCGAGGAGATCCTCGAGGGGGTGCGCGCGCTCGCGGAGCGACCCTCGCTGGAGCGTGCGCCGCGGATCCGGCTGTAGGGACGCAGGGTGGCGCTCTTCGTGCTCCTCCTCGATCCGGACGCGGATCGGCGCGCCGCCTTCCTGAGCGCCCTCCCCGCCCCCCTCCCCGGACTCGCGCGCGGAAGCTGCGCCTCCGGTTGCTTCCTCGCTTCATGGGACTTCTTCCCCGGGGCCCCGGTCGACAGCGTCGCCGACGAGGCGGGCGCGGCGATCGTCTGGGGCGAGGCGATTCCCGGACCGGGGCCCGGGCGCGCCCGCGCCGTCGCGATCCGCGCCGCGGACGATCCCGGCGCGTTCGACGGCTACTTCGCGGCGGCAGCCTACGACCGGAGGGCGGGGCTGCGCGTCGCCGGGGATCTTCTCGGCGTCTTCCCGGTTCATTGGTGGGCCGGCGGCGGGGTGCTCCTCTGCGGTTCCAGTGCGGAGCTGTTCCGCGCGCACCCGCTCTTCCGCCCGGCGCTCGATCCGCACGGGCTCGTCGGCCTCTTGCTCACCCACGGGCTCGTCGCGGAGCGCACGCTGCTCGCTGGCGTGACGCGGCTGGGGCCGGGGGAGCGGCTCCATGCGCGCCTCGGGGAGACGCCGCGACTGCTCCGCGCTTCCGCCCTGCGCACCGAGGAAGCGCTGGCGCGCGCGCCGTTCGGCGAGCAGGTCGACGCCCTCGATGCGGCGCTCGCGGGCGCCGTGGCGCGCCATGTCGGCGACGGGCGCGGCCTGGGGATGCTCCTGAGCGGTGGCCGCGATTCGCGACTCCTGGCGGGGTATGTCCGCGAGCTGGGGCTCGCGCCGCCGGCACTCACTCTCGGGAGGCGGGGCGACCACGAGGTCACCTGCGCGCGGCCGGTGGCGAGGGCGGCGGGCCTGCGCCACCGGGTGGACGACATCGCGCCGGGTGGCTACGGCGCCTTCGCCGAGCGTGCGGTGAATCTCGAGCATTGCGGCCACGGGCTGAGTCTTCTCCACTCCTGGGGGAGCATCGACTGCCTGCGCGGGTTGGCGCCGCGCGCCCTCGGGGGCTACCTGATGGATGCGAGCCTGGGAGGGAGCCTGGTCGTGGCGGGCGCTCCCTCCTTCGAGCGCGATTTCGCGCGGCTCCACGCATGGGGGCTCGCGCCGGCTGCGCTCCGCGGACTCTTGCGCCGGAGCCTGTTCGGCGACGCCGTGGACGAGACGATCGAGGCGCTCCGCGCCGCGTGGGCCTTGCGGAGCCAGGACCGCGCCTGGCATCTCTTTACCGACAACCGCCACCGGTTCAATACCGGCGGGCCCATCTGGCGGCACGCCTTCGGCTCCTGGCCGGTGCTGCCGCTGCTCGACCGCCAGCTCGCCGCGGTCGCGTTCTCGCTCCCCTCCGCGACGGTGGCGGGTCGGCGCGCGGAGGACGAGATCCTGCGCCGGAGGTTTCCCGACCTCGCGCGGCTCCCTGTGGACCGCAACGGGCCCGACCTCGCTCCCCTCCTGCCGACGCGAGCGTGGCGAATCCGCCTCCGTTGGCGGCGCAGGCTGGCGCGGCGCGGCGTGGAGCGGCGGCGCTTTTTCCGCGTCATGGACTTCGACGGGCCGGGTTGGCGGGAAGTGCGCGTCCGGGCGGAGCCGGAGCGCGCGCGACGCGCCGACTGGTTCGTTCCCGAGGCACTCGAGGCGCTCCTGCCGCGCGCGGAGGCCACCGTCGGGTCGGCGGAGCTTTCCGCGACCGCGGGGATGCGGGCGCTCCTTCTCCTGCTTCTCTGGGGCCGGGATCGCTCCTGACGCCCGTCCAACTTCCTCATCAGGATTCGCACGGCGGCGCGGGCGCGGGCTCGGGCCGACGAGGGAGCGTTCCGGCGGACTCTAGGCCGCATTATTCATGAGGATCGCGCGAATCGGCCACGAGTCGGCCGAACCAGCGTAGTGCTGCTCGGCAAGAGCCACGTTCGACCGTTCCGGCC
>JBQTIG010000101.1:0-2771 GCA_052388375.1 Planctomycetaceae bacterium
CCCCCGCTCGCGCAGCCGGAGTAGCCGCGCGGCGCGCCCCGCGGAATCCTGGTCGCAAAGACTCCCGTGCCGGTCGTAAGTCCTTGGCAGCAAACGGTCCCCGGAAGGCTGCTGTCAAACTTGGGTCTGAAGGAGGTCGTGGAGACGGTCGATCTCCTCGGTCCACGCGCGGGGCCGGCGGTGCGTGATCTCGGTCAGGTAGTCGAGGGCGGCGCGGCCGACCTCGAGGATCTGCTGCCGCATCAAGTAGCGCTTGCCGCGCTTGCCGGGGACGGCGGCCACCATCCGCGTGCGGTGCTCGGGGAGGACCGACTTCGCGCCGGGATCGAAGAGGCGCGGATGGCAGGCGGTGAAGCGCCCCGCAACGATGCGCACGCGGTCGCGGTGAAGGAAGAGCGTCCCGGCGATGCCCCGGGCCCCTACAACTCCTCAAGCACCACCGCCTCGCCAACCACGGGCTCCGCACGCTCGAGGAGCTGCACGGGCGGCTGCACTACCACATGGCCCGGATCCGAAAGCGCCAGGACCTGCTCTGGGCATGCGTTCGGGCCTCTGACTTGCCCTTGGACAGAGCAGCATTACGTACGTGACTCTCAATTGCGCTCGAGGGATCGCGCTCGAGCGTGCAACGGTTCCTCCGCAGGAGGAAGCCTCGGGAGGGGGGCGGAGGCCGACTGATCGCCGGTCAACCCTGCGCCCTCGCAGCGAAGCGCCCGGACCACGTCTGGCTCGTGGACTCCACGAAGGTCGGCGGCCTCTTCCGGTCAATGCGCGTCGGCGCCATCGTCGATGCGTTTTCGCGAAACGTCCTCGCGCTGCGCGTCATGGCTGGCGAGCCGACCGCGGGGTTCGCCGTCCGCCTCCTCCTCGACGCGACCCGCGACGGCACCGTCCCGACGCGGATGATCTCGGATCACGGGCGACAGTTCACTTCGAGGTCCTTCACACGCGCGTTGCAACGCCGCAGCATCCGCCGGCGTATCGGGGCGGTTGCGAGAACCGGGTCGATCTCTCTGATCGAGCGGTTCTCGCGCTCGTGCAAGTCCGAGTACGTGCGCGGCCTCTTCCTCTACGCGCCGCTGCGGACGATCGAACGGAAGCTCGTCGGGTACATCGACTGGTTCAACCGGGAAAGGCCTCATCAGGGGTTGGAATTGCGCACGCCCGACGAGGTCTACTTCCAGCGCCGACGACGACCGCGACGCACTCCGAGTCGTGCGACGCTCGCGGTCCGCTTCCTCCACGGCGACCGCGAGCTGCCCGTCGTCCGGGTGCGCCACGTGGCGTAGCGGCGCTCTTTCCACTCGAACAGCCTCGCCGCACACTCCTGCCGAGGCCGCGCTCCGTCCGCGTCGAGCGTGAAGCGCACCCGCTCGACCTTCGGGAACCTCGCCGGAACGCGCTCCGAAGCCGTCCATCGATCCCTGGGCCGGTATAGGAGGGACAGTGACCTGCCTCTCATCCCATGTACAACCGGACAGTCCTGCCGCCTCCGACCTCAGCGGAAGCCGTCTGACCGACCCGGGCACGGATCTTCACAACTCAACCCGCGCGAACCGACGCCATGCGCACTCCATGAGCGTCCATCGGGCACTGTGCCGGTTCTAAAACCCCAGTCCGGTCCTCTCTCTTCACGGATCGCGACAACGATGGCAGTCGCCTCGTACCGATCGTTTGCGTCGGCGAACTCCAAGGCGAGTTCCTGCCACGCTTGTGGCGTCAACCCGTACGGTCTAAGCGATTCCTGCAGGTCGGCAGCCGCAGATGTCGCAAGTTGCTCGATCATTGAGATCGTATCGCTGACGGCAAGGTCAAGGGCACCTGGTACGCGTCGAATGGCGGCGAGCGTATCCGATCGGCTGTCTGCCTCCAGTTGGAACGCCCGCAACAACGCCGGCACTCCGCTGTCCGGGTACGGAGCCAGAATGCCAAGAGTCTGCGCAGCGGAAGTGCGACACGGATGCCCGGGCGCATTGACCGCATAGTTGAGGGCGCGCTCAATCTCCGAATCAATCACACCGACGGCTTGGACAATCGTGCACGCTGCATCATAACTGCTTGCAGTCTCGAACATCGCATGCAACCGAGATACGATCGCGGGGGTGGTCGACGGGAGTAACGCTATCGCATCGGCTACGGGCGCTTGCAACGCCGGATGCTCGATAGCACGCAACATCCCTGGCAAGGCAAGTTCACTACCAAGCTGCGACAACGCGCGAATCGCCTGCTCTGCGCGACTGAGGCTTGCGGCTTCCGCGGTGACAAGAGCGTCTAGGGCAACCTCAGCACCGCGCAAGTCCGCCTCGGCTTCGCTCTGTGATGCTATCATAGTGCAGGGTAACGAGACTGATACCGTACCACGTCCTAACACTTCGGCATCGAGTAGGGAGTTGCGAAGCACGTCGAGCAGAGCGGATTCGACGATGCTCCGGGAGACAACTCCTCCGTCCCGCACGTGCTCGACGAGTCGTTCCGCAATATCGCCAACGGAGAGGATCTCATCCCAGTGCTTTCGCACCAGGTCGTCCGTAGTGGACAGCTGTGAAACCGCGAGCGCGCAGGCGCGGCGGACACTTTCGTTCATTGACTCGGATGCGACGATCCGCAGCGTCATGAGGTGAGGTAAGGCAACGTCTCCGAACTCCGCTAGCCCGGATTTCCACGGCGCACAGATCGGCTGACACGGGAGGGGCTGTTCGCCCGCGGCGGTCGGGTTTCGCGGTGGTTTCGCCGCCGCAGCGTCAGGAAAAGGGTGCGCTGATGCCGCCGGA
>JBQTIG010000102.1:0-10921 GCA_052388375.1 Planctomycetaceae bacterium
ACTTCCGCCACTTCCCAGTCGTGCTCGGCCTGGAGCGCGCGCACCGGGCGCGACTGCACGGGGTCGAGCCGGTCGGCCGGGCGGATGGCCTCCCCCCGCCGGTCCTGGGCGGGGGGGGGGGGGGGGGCGGCGGCGGCGAGGGTCCCTACGTAGACTCCGAGCCCGGCGGCCCCCACGAAGGTGAGCACCAGCACCAGGAGGAAGAGGCGTTTCAGTTCTCGCATGGTTACCTCCCCAGCAGCCGGTCGACCGGGGCGGCCTGGACGGGACGGCGCATCTCGGGAAGGACTCGCGTGGCGAGCGCCGTCAGCCCGATCGCCGCGAGGATGGCGGCTGCCCAGGCGAGACGGCGCAGGAAGCGGCGCGCCGCGTCGAGATCGAGAGCTGCGGGGCGTGCCGCTTCCGCAAGGCGCGCGATCCTCTCGGGGAAATCGGGAGGGGGTGCGGGGGCGCCCGCGAAGAGCTGCTCCTTCAAGAGGCGCAGCTCCTCGATGCGCGAGCGGAGCGCCGCGTCACGATCGATTGCGGCGGCGAGGGCCGCGGCCCGCTCCGGGGGGAGGCCCCCCTCCAGGAATCGACTCAGTTCCTCATCCGTGTGCATGGCTCTCCAGGCTCCGCCTGAGGCGGGCGCGGGCGCGGTGCAGTCTGCTCTCCACGGTCCCCTCCGAGATCTCGAGCACCGACGCGATCTCGGCGTAGGCGAGGCCCTCCAATTCGCGGAGGACCAGGATGACGCGGTAGCGGGCGGGCAGCGCGGCGATCGCCGCGCGGACGAGCCGCCGCCTCTCCTCCCTCTCGGCGCTCCCGGCGGGGCCCTCCCCGCCGTCGCGGATCGTCGCCTCCTCCTCGAGGCGGAGCGCGGGCCTCCGGCCGCGCCGCTTCACGTTGTCCTTGGCGGCGTTGGCCGCCACGCGATAGAGCCAGGTGAAGAGGCTGCTGCGGCCGTCGAAGGCGGCGATCCTGGTGAACACCTTGAGGAAGACCTCCTGCGCGATGTCCTCGACCTCGTGGGAGTCGCGAACGATGCCGTAGATCAGCGCGAAGATGCGCCCCTGGTAGAGCTCCACGACGCGGCGGAGCGCCTCGGGGTCGCCCGCGCGCAGTCCGGCCACGATCGCGTTCTCCTCGCCCCGGCCAACGCGCGGCATGGATGCACGGAGTTTAGACGCCGCCGCCTCCCCAATACCTCCCTAGGAACGCCCCGTGGCGGGAGCGCGCCGAACCCGCTGTCGGAAAACGGGTTACGGCTCAGCGGAGGAGGTGGCCCAGCTTGTCGCGCTTGGCGGCGAGGTACCGCTCGTTGTGCGCGTTGGGCTCGATCTCCAGCGGAACCCGCTCGCTGATGGAGAGGCCGTACCCCTCCAGCGCGCGGAATTTGCGCGGGTTGTTGGTGATGACGCGCATCTTGCGGACGCCCAGGTGGAGCAGGATCTGAGCCCCGATCCCGTAATCGCGCTGGTCCGCCTTGAACCCGAGCGCCTGGTTGGCCTCCACCGTGTCCATCCCCTGGTCCTGCAGCGCGTAAGCCCGGATCTTGCCTTCGATGCCGATCCCGCGGCCCTCTTGGCGCATGTAGAGGATGACGCCTTTCCCCTCCTTCTGGATGAGCCGCATCGCCTCGTCCAACTGGTCGCCGCAATCGCACCGCTGGGAGCGGAACACGTCCCCGGTGAGACACTCGGAGTGGGGCCGCACCAGGAGCGCCTCCTCGAGCGGCGGGTTGCCCACCGCCGCGTCGGGATGGGGCAGGCCCACGGTGAGTGCGAAGTGGGGGCGGGCGTCCACCCGGCTGCGGTACATGTGGAGGGTGAACTCGCCGTAGGCGGTAGGCAGGCGCACCGACTCGGCCTTCTCGATGAGGCGCTCGGTGCGTCTGCGGTGCTCGATGATCTGGGCCACCGAGCAGATGCGGACCTGGTGGCGCGCGGCGAAGTCCTCCAGGTCCGGGAGGCGGGCCATCGTTCCGTCCGCCCGCATGATCTCGCAGATGACGGCTGCGGGACGGAGCCCGGCGAGGCGCGCCAGATCCACCGAGCCTTCGGTCTGACCCGTGCGGACCAGGACGCCCCCGCGGCGGGCGCGGATGGGCTGGATGTGGCCGGGGCGGACCAGATCGGCCGGCTTGGCGTCGGGGCGGACCGCCACCTGGATGGTGCGCGCTCGGTCGTGGGCGGAGATGCCGGTGGTGACCCCGGTGGTGGCTTCCACCGTGACCGTGAAGTTGGTTCGGAACCGCGAATTGTTCAGGGCCACCATGGGGGCGAGCTCGAGGCGGTCGGCGATCTCTTCCTCCAGGGCGAGGCAGATCCACCCCCGGGCGTGGGTGGCCATGAAATTGATCGCCTCCGGAGTCACGAACTCCGCGGCCATGCAGAGGTCGCCTTCGTTCTCGCGGTCCGGGTCGTCCACCAGGATGACCATGCGGCCCGCGCGGATGTCGGCGAGAACGTCGGGGACGGTTGCAAGGGGCATGGGGAGTTCTCCTCGTGGATTGTCCCCGCCGCGAGGGGCCCCGGCAAGGCGGGAGGCCGGGGCGGGGACGCATCCTGGGACGCCGGAATCTCTGCTAGAATCCGCGCGGCCGTGGCGAAGCGGCCATGAGGGGCTCGCCGCGCCGCACTGCGGGCGGGCCCGATGGATGAACCAGCCGTCCCCCCAAGTGGAGTCCGCCGTACTGGAGCGGCTCGCGGGCGAGTTCAATCTCGATCCCGCGGTCGTCGGGGCGGCGCTCCGTCTGCTGCGGGCGGGCGAGCCCATCCCCTTCCTCGCGCGCTACCGCCGCGAGTCGGTGGGCGGCCTCGACGAACCCGCGCTGCGCGCGCTCCGCGCGGCGGCGGCGGAGTTCACCGAGCTGGAGGAGCGGCGCGCGTTCGTGCTCCAGGCGCTCGCGGGCCGCGAGGAGGTGCCGGAGAAGCTGCGCCGCCGGATCGAGCGCAGCCGGGACGCCTTCGAGCTGGAATCCCTCTACATGCCCTACCGGCCGCCGCGGCGTACGCGGGCGACGCTGGCCAAAGAGCAGGGCTTCGGGCCCCTCGCCGAGGCGCTGCTCCAGGCAGGGACCGCCTCGCCCGCCGAGATCGCGGCACCCTACGTGGATGCGGCCAAGGGCGTCGCCGACGCGACGGCGGCCCTCGCGGAGGCGCAGGCGATCTTGGTGGAGCGGTTCGCCTGCGACGCCGAGGCGCGCGCCGCCGCCCTTCGCTCCGCGGAAAAGGAGGGCCTCCTCAAGGCGCTGCCGCCGCAGGAGCGGGAGGCGATCGGCGAGGGCCACGCGCATCTCCGCGGCTACGAGGAGCGGCTCTCGCGCATCCCTGCGCACCGGTTCCTATCCGCCTGGCGGGCCGCGAAGGAGGGGGCCATCCAGGCGCGCCTCGAGGTCCCCGAGGAGCGCACCCTCGCCGTGCTCCGCGAGCGGCACTTCCCCGCGGAGGCCCACGCGGAGACGCTGGCCCTCCTCGCCGCGGCGGCCACCGAGGCGCTCCGCCGCGTCATCGGCCCGGCGGTCGCCGCCGAGGCGCTCTCCCGCGCGCAGACGAAGGCGGAGCGTGAGGTGGTCGGCGTTCTCGCCTCCAACCTTCGCGATCTGCTGCTCTATCCGCCGGCCGGTGCCCGCCGCGTGCTGGGCGTCAATCCGGCGCGCCGTGGACCGGTCCACCTCGCCTGCGTGGATGAGCGGGGTAATCCGGTGGGCTATGCCCGCGTGCGCCCCTTCAGCAAGGAGGAGGCGGCGGCGCTGGAGGCGCGCGAGGCCGTGGCGCGGCTCTGCGCGACCCACGCCATCGCGGTGGTCGCCGTGGGCAACGGCCAGGGACGGCACGAATGCGAGGCGTTCCTCCACGAGGCGCTCGCTACCTTGGGCGACGGCGCCCCTCCGGTCGTCACCGTGAACGAGGCGGGTGTCGGCGCCTACGCCACCGGACCCGTGGGGCGCGGCGAGCTGCCGGCGTTCCCGGTGCCGGTGCGCGCGGCGATCTCCATCGCGCGCCGCCTCATCGACCCGATCGCGGAATTGGTCAAGGTCGAGACGCGCAATCTCTGCGGCGGGCAGTACGCCTCGGACGTCGATCCGGAGCGGCTCGAGCGCTCCCTGGGCGACGTCGTGGAGCACTGCGTGAGCGCCGTGGGTGTCGATCTAAATCGCGCGGGCGTGCATCAACTCTCCTACGTCTGCGGCATGGACATGGGGCGGGCGCGCGTGGTGGTGGAGCATCGCGAGAAGTCGGGGCCTTTCCCGACCCGGGCCGCCCTTGCGGCGGCGCCCGGCATGACGCCGAAGGCCTACGAGCGCGCCGCGGGCTTCTTCCGCATCGCCGGGGGGAGCGAGCCCCTCGACGCCACCGGCCTGCATCCCGCCGACGCCGCGGTCGTGGCGCGCATCGCCGCCGCGGCCGGCGTGGAGCCCCGCGAACTCGTGGGCAATGCCGATCGCCTCGCCCACGTCTCGGTGGATTCCTTCGCCGATGAGACCCACAGCGCGTCCGCCGTCGCGAGCATCCTGAGCGAACTCCTCGAGGGGGGTCGCGACCCCCGCCCCCCTCTCGTGCTCCTCTCCCGCGCCCCAGGCATCCGTTCCGCGGAGGATCTCAAGCCCGGCATGCGCCTCCCCGGCCGCGTCACGAACGTCACCCCGTTCGGCGCATTCGTCGACATCGGCGTGCGGCAGGACGGACTCGTCCACGTTTCCCAGCTCTCCGACCGGTTCGTGCGCGACCCGACGAACGTCGTGCGGGTGGGCGAGATGGTGGAGGTGCGCGTGCTCGAAGTGGACGCCGACACCAAGCGGATTTCGCTCTCCATGAAGTCCGAGGCCGGGGGAGGGGGGCGGGGGCGCGAAGGAGGCGAGGGGGGCGAGGCAGGCGAGCGGCCCCGCAGGCGCGAGCGTGGGCGCGGGCCGCGGCGGGAAGAGCAGGCGGAGCGGGAAGGACGGGAGCACCGGGAGCCGCGCAGGCGGCGGCGCGAGCGGGAGGTCGAGGAGACCTTCGAGGAGCCGCGGGAGATCGTCGCCCCCGCGGCCCGGGACGCGGAGCAACCCAGCGAGCCGGAGAATCCGGTGCCCGACGGGATGACCGAGGAGGAGTTCGTGAAGCGAAAGCTGGAGGAGCTCCGCCGGCGATTCTCGTAACGGTCAGCGATCGTCGACGTTGAAGGCGACCACGCGCGACTTCTCGGTGACGACCACGACCATGCCCCCGCCGGCGACGACCCCGGTGGGCGCTTCCTCGCCGAGCGAGAAGTCCCAGAAGGGCACCTTCCGCAGCACGTCGAAGGAGCTCAAGTTGCCGGAGCCCGTCACGGCGTAGAGAAAGCCGTTCTCGGTGGCGCCGGAGCTGGTCACCGGGCCCGTGAGGTCGTAGAGCGCCACGCGGTTGCCTTCCAGGTCGAGGGCGTGGACGGCGCCGTCCGTGGAGCCCACGAAGATGGTCTGATCGAAGCCGAACGCCGGCGCCCGCACCGCTCCGCCCGTGGAGTAGAGCCAGCGCAAGGATCCTGCGGCCGGATCGAAGGCGTAGAGGCTCCCGTCCTCGCCGCCCGCCAGGACGAGACCCTCGTGCACGGCGATTCCACCGAGGAACGTCGCACGGGAGGGCGGCCTGAGGCGAGCCTTCTCCTCTCCGGTGGCCTCGTCATGGACGCGGACGTCGCCTTCCGCGGTGGCGAAGAGAAGCCTGCCCCCCGCGACCACCGGCCCCGAGGAGGGGGTGGTGTCGAGCGGGCGGTCGAAGAGGAGCTTGCCGCCGCGGATCGCGACGAGTCTGCGGTCGCGGGTCACGGCGTAGATCGTCCCGCCGGAGAGGCAGGGATCCTCGTAGACCTGGCCGGGAAGGTTGATGGGGGGGAGGGGGGCCTGGTCCTTGAGCCGGATGGAGTGGAGCACCCCCGCGATGGTGATCACGTAGGCGTTCTCCCCGTCGGCGAGCGGGCGCGCGCGGATCCCGTCGAGCGCCTTCGTGTCGTAGGAGAACGCCACGCTGCCGTCGGCGACACGCAGGCCGTAGAGCAGACCGTTGCGCCCGGCGGCGAGGATCAGCTCCCCGGCCAGCGTGGGCCTGGCCTGGATCTGGCCGGTGAGCTCCTGCGACCACGCGGTCCTCTTGGCGAGGTGGCGGCGGAGCATGCCGTCCAGGCGCGGGTCGAGGGACTGGAGCGTGACCTCCGCATCCTCGAACCCCTTGCGGGAGAGGCGCACCTGCGCGGACTCGACGATGGGCAAGCCGACATCCAGCGGCGTGCGGCCGACCACCTTGCCGTTCACGGAGACGTCCGCGCCGTCCGGCGTGGACTCGATGCGGAAGGGCATGGTGTAGCGCCGCTCGAACTGGATCAGGTGCTGGCTCGCCACCAGCGGGCGCAGGAGACGGTAGGCGGCGGGGGCATCCCCCTCGCCGCGCAAAGTCTCCACCTGGGCGAGGGTCCGCACGACGTGGTCGATCATCTCGATCCTGTCGCGCGACTCGCCGAGCACGTTCGTCCGTTCGAGGTGGGCGATCAGCTCGACGAACCGTTCGCGCGGAGCCTCGTCCGCGACCGCGTCGGCCAGGTCGTACGCCTGGCGGTAGAGTTCACGGGCCTGGCCGAACTCGCACATCTGGAGCGCCCGCCGCCCCTCGGTCCGCGCCGTGCGGATCGCCTCGTCGACGCCGAGGCGCAGGCGCTGGGCTCGGACCGCGAAGTAGAGATCGTCCACAGCGTTGAAGGAGCCGATGGCGGTCGTGATCTTGGCCTTGAAGGACTCGATGGCGCGTTCCCCGCTCCCGATGTAGGGCGACGCGCGCACGGCCTCCAGATTCGAGATCAGGAGGGGGATCGTGGAGCTCCAGGTCCGGCCGCGCACCGCGCCGATCGCCTGTTCCACACCGAGGAGCTCCTCCACGGTCTTCTCGCCGCGGGCCTTCATCTGGCGATCGCAGGCGGCGAGCTTCTGCCGGTCCTTCTCGAACTGGTCGAGGACGCGATCCAGGAAGCGCATGAGGGTGTCCTCGACGTAGGGAACCGTGGTCTTGCGCAGGAAGGCCGCCTCCGGCTTGGCGAGTCGGCCGAGGAAGGGCCCCAGGAATCCCGCCGCCTCGACGTAGGGGCGGTCGTTGAGCGCCGCGCGTAGAGTCTCGAGATCGGCCTGGATCTCCTGCCGGAGCGCGTCCTCGCGCCGCCGCCGTTCCTGGTCGGCGGCGGTCTTGGCCGTTTCCACCTCCCGGCGGATCGCGAGGGCGCGCCGCGTCTCCTCGCTGTCGGGGTGGGCCGCTGCCAGGGCGTCGACCGCCGCGATGACCGCCGCTACGTCGCCCGTCTTCTGCGCCGCCGTGACCTGGGCGAAGAGCGCGTCCGGGGTGGGTCCCCCCAGGACCACGCCCATCCCCCCGAGCACCACGAGGAGGGCCGCCGCGATCCCCGACGCCAGCACGATCTTGCGCCGGCGGGCGCTCGCGATGCGCAGCCGCTCGAGCCCGATGAGCCCCTCCCGGGCCTGCGTGTCCTGCGCGTCGATCTTCTGGACGAGCTTGTAGCAGGCTGTGAGGAGCTCGTGCGCCTTCTCGCTGCGCATCGCGCGGCGGGAGGCCATGGTCTCCTCGACGATCCGGAGAAGCTCCCGCTTGGCGTCGGCCGGCTGGTCAGCCCGCGCGAGGAGCTGGCCGAGGTAGAAGCGGATCGCGACGCTGGCGGGACAGAATTCGACGCCCGCTCGGCAGGCCTGGATCGCCTCGTCGGTCTCTCCCCGCTCCGCGTAGATGCGCGCGATGCGCAGGCTGATGTCGGCGGCGCGTTCGGTCTCCCCGCGATCGAGGAGGCAGCGGCGCATGGCGGTGAGCGCCGGGAAGTTCTCCGCGTCCTGGCGCAGCGCCTGCTCCAGCAGGTCGAGCGCCTTGTCGTGGTCCCCCTCCTCCGAGCGCATCGCGCCCAAGGAGGCCAGATGGTGCGCCAGCCGCTTGCCGTCGTCGAGCTGGCGCAGGACCGCGACGCACTCCTCGAGGGTTTCGAGGCTCCCCGGCTGCTCGCTCAGCGCGCGCTCGAACAGCCGCGCCGCGCGCTCGGGGTTTTGGCGGTCGCGTGCCAGGCGCGCGTGCTCGATCATCTCCTCGAACGTGAGCCCGCGGATGAACCCGCCTTGGACGAGCAGGTAGAGGGACCGGAGGATGTCGAACTGCGCGAGCCCCGCCTTGTCGCGCACGTCCTCGACGCAGGAGGGGACGGCCAAGGCGTCATAGACCGCGCAGATCTTCTCGTCGTTCCCGTCGCGATCGGGCTCGCTCCCGCCGTCCACGTGGAGGAAGTACTGTTTGTCGTCGGGGATGACCGCCCGGACGACCTCCATCTCGTCGAGCCGCCGCGCCGCCTCCAGGCAGAGGCCGGAGGGGTCGAGCAGCACCTCGGAGAGGGGGGAGTTGGGCTCGTCCTCGGGGGCCTGCCCGTCATAGAACGCGAAGGTGCCCGACTTCCAGGAGAAGATCTCGAAGATCTCGTCCTCGGCGTGGTGGCGCAGGACCTTGGTGACCTCCTCGGGCGGGACCTTGCCGCTCTCGAGGATGAGTTGTCCGATGGGGCGATAGCGGCGCTTCTGCTCCAGGAGGAGGATCTCGACGTCCTGGTTCGTCAGGAGTCCCCGCCGTACGAAGACTTCGCCCAACCGCAGCCCCCGGAAGGAGCGGGTGAAGAACACCCGCACCCCCTGCGGGGAGCAGTGCACCTTCTTCGTCACCCCCTCCCTCTGAAGCACGAGCACCCCGGTCTGGTTGTTCGTGTTCAGGGTCTGGAAGATGTCGAATAGGCTGATGTTCTTGAGGTCACCCTTGAACGCCATGGGGCGTGCCAACCCTGCTGTCTGATGCCACCCCCCCTATCGGAGCGGCGCCTCGGCAACCTGAAGCCTAGGGGGAGGCGAGGGTTGCGGCGATCCCCGCGGCGTCGAGCGGGGTGAGGACCCCGGTTTCGGTGACCAGGGCCGTGACGAGCCGGGCCGGGGTCACGTCGAACGCCGGCGCGTGGACGCAAACCCCTGGCGGAGCCGTCCTTAGGCCGAAGCTCTCGGTCAGTTCGGCGGCGGGTCGCTCCTCGATGGGGATGGAGTCCCCGTCGGGGCAGGCGGCGTCGATGGTGGAGCGTGGAGCGGCCACGTAGAACGGGACGCCGTTCTCCCGCGCCAGGACCGCCAGCGGGTAGGTGCCGATCTTGTTGGCCACGTCGCCGTTGGCCGCGATGCGGTCGGCGCCGACGACCACGGCGTCGATCCCTCCGCGTCGCAGGAGCGAACCCGCCGCTCCGTCCGCGAGGAGCGTGACCGGGATTCCCGCCCTGCCCAACTCCCATGCGGTGAGGCGTGCTCCCTGGAGCAGCGGGCGCGTCTCGTCCGCGTAGACCGCCACAACGCGGCCGGACGCCACGGCGGCGTAGACGATCCCCAGGGCGGTGCCGTAGCCCGCGGTAGCCAACGCGCCCGCATTGCAGTGGGTGAGCAGGGTCGCGCGGGCGGGCAGGAGCGCCGCTCCGTGGCGCCCGATGGCCCGGCAGGAGGCCAGGTCCTCGTCGCGGATCCGGTCCGCCTCGGCGCGCAGCGTTTCCCGGACCCCGCCCCCCTTCCTCGCATCGAGCGCGCGCAGCATCCGCTCGACCGCCCAGCGCAGGTTCACGGCGGTGGGGCGCGCCGACGCCACCGCCGGAGCCGCGCGCCGTACCTCCTCCTCACCGCCGGCCGCAAGCACGAGCGCGTAGGCGCCGGCGATGCCGAGGAGCGGGGCGCCACGCACCCGGAGGGAGGAGATCGCCTCGATCACCTCGTCGGGGCGGGTGAGCGAGAGCCAGACTTCGCGGCCGGGCAGGAGCGTCTGGTCCAGGATCTCGAGGGAGTCGCCCGCGAAGCGGAGCGGTCGGACCGGCTCGGGCGGGGCCACGGGCGCGATGATAGCGGACCTTGCGCTGCGCCGCCCGCTCGGCGACCATCCCACCCCCGATGCAGCCTTGGGCGCAAGCGCTCCTCGCCGTGGGGGCCGTCAGCCTCGTCTCGATGGTGGGCGCGCTGACGCTCAAGCTCTCGCCGCGGGTTCTGCGGCGGCTCCTCCTGCCGCTGGTCGCGCTGGCGGCCGGGACGATGCTGGGGGACGCGTTCCTGCACCTGCTCCCCCACGCGGTGGAGGAGGCGCACGGATTCAGCCGCGCGATTTCTCTCGGCATCCTCGCGGGGATGCTCGGCTTCTTCCTGCTCGAAAAGGTGATCCACTGGCGCCACGAGCACGAGCTCTGCGAAGAGGACCACATCCATCCCGTCGCCCGCATGAACCTCATCGGTGACGCGATCCACAATCTGCTCGACGGCGCGCTCATCGCCGGCGCCTTCGCGAGCGGCGGCACGGAGCTCGGCCTCGGCGTGGCGATCGCCGTGGCGCTCCACGAAATCCCGCAGGAGATGGGGGACTTCGCGGTGCTCATGCATGGCGGCTACTCGCCGCGCCGCGCGCTCTTCTTCAATCTCCTCTCGGCGCTCGCCGCGTTCCTCGGGGCCGGGCTGGTGTTCGCCCTGGGCGGCCACTCCGAGGCGGTGCGCGCGTTCCTCGTCCCCTTCACCGCCGGCGCCTTCATCTACATCGCCGCGAGCGATCTCATCCCCGAAATCCGTCGCGAGGAACGGCCGGGCGCCGCCGCCCTCCTCCTCTGCGCCTTCGCCGCCGGCCTGGCGCTCATGCTGCTCATTCCGGAACCGGCGGCGGGGCACGCGCATTGACGGCCCAGCGTCTGCTCGCATCCTCCATCGTCGGCCCGAGCACGCGCAGCCGGGCGAAGCCAGTGGGGGGTCATCCGGCGGACCTAAGGACTCGTGACAATACAACTGGAGTCGTCGGCGGATCCTGCCGATAGACTTGTGCGTGGACCTCGAGACGATCCGGACGAAGTTCAAGGCGCTCAGCCCCGCTCTCAACGAGAGGAGCCGGAGGCT
>JBQTIG010000103.1:0-26118 GCA_052388375.1 Planctomycetaceae bacterium
TCCCCTCCTTATTACCCAATTTATCTGTCTTTGTCTCCCTCCCGATCCAAGTGTCCCGCGCAGCCGGGCTAAGACTGATGTTTTATTAAGACAGTCCCTAGGCAGCTACCCCTTCGCGCGCGGATGCGCCGAAGCCACCACGTCGCGGAGCCGGTCCAGCGACACGTGGGTGTAGATCTGCGTGGTCGCGATGTTCTTGTGCCCGAGGAGCTCCTGCACCTCGCGCAGATTGGCCCCGCGGTCGAGCAGGTGGGTGGCGAAGCTGTGCCTCAGGGTGTGGGGCCGCGCCCGCGGATCGACGCCCGCCGCCAGCGCATGCCGTTTCACGAGGCGGTGGACCGAACGGGCGCCGAGGCGGCCGCCGCGCCGATTGAGGAAGATCGGGCGAGGATCGGCCCCCGGCGGGCGCTCCGCCAGGCAGGCTTCCAGGGCGCGGATCGCGCTGGATCCCAGGGGCGCCAGCCGTTCCTTGCGCCCTTTGCCGCGCACGCGGGCGACGCCGTGCCGCCCATCGAGGTCGTCGCGGTCCAGTCCGACCAGCTCGGCGACGCGCAGGCCGCCGCCGTAGAGCGTCTCGAGAATCGCGCGGTCCCGCCCCGTGCGCGCTCCGGCGATGAGCCGGTCCACCTCGGCCTCCGCGAGATGCAGCGGGAGGGTGCGGCCGGCCCTCGGAGCGCGCAGCGCGCGGGCGGGATCGGCCTCCAGCGCCCCCTCGCGTCGCAGGAAGCGGGTGAAGGCGCGGATGGCGGCCAGGTGGCGCGACACCGTGGAACGCCGCAGGCCGCGGGCGCCCAGCGCGGCGAGGTGGCCCCGCAGGAGGCGATGGGTCAGAGCGCGCGGTTCGCCCGCCTTCTGGGAGCGGCAGAAGGCAAGCAACTCCCCGAGATCGTGGCGGTAGGCGCGCACGCTGTGGGGCGACGCCTTTTGCGCGAAACGCCCGAGAAACCGGGTCGCCCAGCGATCGAGCGTCACGGCGCCAGCGTCCGGAAGATCGCTTCGCCCTTCGCCAGGGTCTCGCGATACTCAGCCTCCGGATCGGAATCGGCGACGATGCCGCCGCCCACGTGCAGGCGCGCCTCCCCGCGGGCCAAGAGCAGGGTGCGGATGGCGATGTTGAGATCGAGGGAGCCGTCGTCCCCGAAGATCCCCACCGAGCCGGTGTAGGGCCCCCTGCGCCCCGCCTCCAGCTCGTCGATGATCTCCATCGCGCGGATCTTGGGCGCTCCGGTGATGGAGCCGCCGGGGAAGGCAGCCGCCAGGAGGTCGATGCGGTCGCGCCCCGCCTCCAGGACGCCGCGCACCTCGGCCGCCAGATGGTGCACGGTGGCGTAGCTCTCGATGGCGCGCTCCTCGACCACCTCGATGCTCCCCGGCTCGCAGACGCGCCCGAGGTCGTTGCGTTCCAAGTCGACGATCATGGCCAGTTCCGCGCCGTCCTTCTCGCTCTGCGCCAGCTCCTCCCGCAGCGCTTCGTCCTGCGCGGGGGTCGCGCCGCGGGGGCGCGTGCCCTTGATCGGCCGCGTCGTCACCTCGTGGCCCTTGAGCCGCAGGAAGAGCTCCGGGCTCGTGGAGAGGAGCGCCTGCCCGCCGCCGAGATCGAGGAAGGCGGCATAGGCGGAGGGGTTCCGCTGGCGCAGGTTGAGGTAGAGGGCCAGCGGATCGCCCAGGAACGGCGCGCGGAACTCGTGGGAGAGGTTGACCTGGAACAGGTCGCCCGCCCGGATGTACTCGATGGCGCGCCGCACCGCCGCGAGGTAGGCCTCCTTCCGGATGCGCGGCGCGAAGCTGCCCTTCACCCCGCCCCGCAGGGGTGACCCCGCGTGCATGAGCCGCGCGTGGAGCTTGCGCGCGCCGTCCCCTGCTTCCTCCCTCCAGACGAGCCACCAGGCTTGCTCCTCCGCGTCGTGTACGGCAACGGCCGGGTAGTAGCTCAGGTCGATGTCGGGGAGGCCGGTGTCGTCGGGGTGGCGTTCCGGCACCTCCTCGAAGGCGGTGCGCAGTCCGTAGCCGAGAACGCCGATCCAACCCGGCCCGAAGGGGAGCGGACCCGGGGCATGGAGCGCGGTTGCCTGGATGGCCTCCCGCAAGAGCACGGCGGGATCGGACTCCTCGCCCATGCCCCCTCCCGGAAGCGATATGGCGCCCCGTTGCGGCGTCCAGGTGAGGCGGGCGAGGGGAGAGGAGGCGATGAGGGTGTAGCGGCCCCCCAGGGAGGAGTCGAGGATGGCGAGGTGCTGCAGCCCGCTCAGCCGCCGGAACAGGCTGTCGCCGGGAGGGGGCAGGGGGACGCGCTCGGCGCGGAGGCGTCCGAGATCGGGGAGGTCGGCCAGCACGCTGCTACGGTAACCATCGGCGGAATCCGCGGCCACCCCGTTCGGGAAGCGGGGGAGGGGGGGCTCCGCGGGCCGCCCCGCCCGCTATAATCGCCTGCGCGCGGCCCGGACCGCACCTTGGAGGCACCCATGCGACGTCCCTGCGACCTGTGCACGATCCTGCTCCTCGCAACGGCCCTGCCGGTCCTCGGCGAGGGCGAAGGCGAGCAGCCCAAGCCCCCCGACGAAGTCACATTCACGCTCGTGGAGATCGAGAACTTCCTCAACACCTTCAAGCTCACCTACAACAACCCCAAACAGCCCGAGGAGGACGCGACCCCCTACCTCGAGAATCTGAAGAAGGCCTACCGCGCGCTGGACGCGAAGGGGGACGCGGCCACCAAGGACGAGGTGAAGCTCAAGGACCGGATCGTGGAGACGGTGGCCAAGGGGCTCAAGGCTCGCAACCGCGACCTCGTCACGCAGGAGTGCGCCAAGACGCTCGGGGAGCTGGGCTCGAAGGATGCGGTCAAGCCGCTGGTGGCCTGGCTCGACAAGGTGGTCCTCGACCCCCGCACGCCCAATCCGATCTGGGTCGAGTACGGCTTTCGTTCTCTCGCCCAGATCGGGGATGAGGATCCCGCGACGATGGATCTCGTCATCGCCTACGCCTGCGGGAAGCACAGCGACCTGAGCGTCGCGAGCGAGGTGATGAAGCAGGTCATGGAGTGGCGCAAGCTCTCCGGCAAGAACCGCAAGGAGCTCTTCAACCGCATGCTCCAGTTCATGGGAGGCGTCTTCGCCGACAAGAAGAACAGGGAACGCTACGAACGCGTGAAGGACGTCGGCCTCGAGGCGCTCTCCGAGATTGCGGTGGGCGGCGTCAGGTTCGTCCACCCCTCGGGCGTCCCCGACGCGGTGAAATGGTGGAGCGAGAACAAGAAGAGCAACTGGGAGGACTACGTCGGCAAGTCGTCGCGACCCAAGACGGAAGGGAAGGCCTGACGCCGGACGTCCAAGGCTCTCCATGGAGAAGCGCGGCGACCCCCTGGTGCCCCTCCTAGGCTCCGCGGTCGCCGCGGTCGTCGTGGGGGCGATCCTCTTCGTCTTCTATCCGCGTCTGGAGCGCTGGCTCGAGCGGCGCGACGGCGCTGCGATCGCCGACGCGCTCCCCGCGCGGTCCGCGCCCGTGGGGGTCTGGGTCTGCCGCACCGTCGAGGGCGCGGCCTTGCTCCTCGAGTACTTTTCCGATCCCGCCTCCGAGCAGGAGGTGCACGCGGCCCTGCGCGGCGGGGCCCCGCACCTCCTCCTCATGACCGTCTGCAACGTCGCCGGCCCCGATCCGCTCACCATCGATCTCGTCGACTCCGGCCTCAAGCTCGCGGGGGGGGCCACCGGAGCGATCCCCGCGGCCAATCTGCTGCGGCGCGACATCGATCCGTCCCTCCTGCCGGTGCTGCGCGCGCTCGGGGCGGTCCCCCGGCTGGACGTGCCGCGCGGGCGCAGCGGGCAGATCCTCTTCGCCGCCTATGCCGATCCGAGCAAGGAGCCGCTCCTCCTTGCCGGAGAGCTGCGCTTCGAGCGCAAGGAAGTGACGCGCGTCGCGCTGGCGGCCTGGCGCAGCAGGCCGGGCCTCGACGCGCTGGGGGGTGCCGGTTGACCGAGCCGGCCTTGGATCGGCCGGAAGAAGAGGCGGCGCTCTCCGCTCCCGGGGGCGACTCCGCGCGCGGCGTCGGCGCGCCGCTGGCGGCGATGGCCCAGGCGTTCCGCGCCCAGGCCGAAGCGATCGAGCGCATCCAGTCCACCCAGCGCCAGATCGCCGACACCTTGGAACGCAGCGAGAAGGCGACCGGCGTCATCGCCTCCACCCGCGCCCTCAACGAGACCTTCCGGGGACTCACGGAGGTGCAGCGCGGGCTCCTGGACGCGGTGGTGAAGGAGCGCGGGCGCGGGGGCCGCGGGCTCCCCTGGGCCTTCGGCGTCATCGCGCTCCTCGCGCTCCTCCTCGGAGCGCTCCTCTTCGAGCGCATGGGTTCCTCGGCCCAGGTGCCGGTGGAGGTGCTGCGCGAGGCGCAGGCGCGCAACGAGGAGCTCGGGGCGGAGGCGGAGCGGGCCCGCGCCCGGGCCGCCGCCGGCGAGGCGAAGGAGGCCGAGCTCCTCACGCGCACCGAGCGCGCCGAACGGGCCGCCGCCGACGAGGCGCGCCGGGCCGAGGCCTTCGCCAAGGAGGTGGAGTCGTTGCAGGGCAGGGTGCGGGAGCGTGCGGTGGAGCTGGAGGAGTTCCTGCGCATGAAGGCGGAGGCGGAGCGCGCCTCCCAGCTCGAACTCGAAGTCATCGGCCTGCAGCAGCGGGTGCAGGCGGCGGAGGCGAGAGCCGAACGGTCCGAGAAGGAGCGCGAGGCGATGGCGGCCCTCGCCCTGCGGGATCGCCTCGACCAGCGGAGCCCCGCCGACGCCCTGCTCCAGGAGGCGCGGGACAAGGGGCTCCTCACCGACGCTCCCCCCGCCCCCCCCTCCGGCGTCGTGGAGCTGGGGCCCTCCGACCGGCGCCTCCTGCGCCAGCGCCTCAACCGCCTCCTTCAGCAGGCCGAAGCCCCGGAAAGCCACGATGTCATCGACATCGGCGCGATCCAGGACGGGACCCGCCTGCTCGGCGTGAAGCTCGGGGCCTACGACGGTCCCCGCCTGCTCCATGCCATCGAAGCCAAGGAGCTGGAGGTCTGGGTCGATCCGGCCAAGGACACGGTGGAGCTGCGCCTCTTCGACGGCTGGTTCTCCAGCGTCGCCCGGCCGGAAGAGAAGATCCCCTTCCCCGACGGCCGCCACTCGATCTTCCTGAGGGGGGCGGGGGTCAAGGCGTGGCTCGAGGTGATGGTCCGTTCCGTGGCGGTTTCCGCCGACGGGAGATTGACCTGGAAGACGGCGTCGTCATAAGGTGTACGCAACGCGCCCCGGCGAGGAATGCCGGGCGCTTTCCATAGATCGGGACCGCTGAAGGCCAATCCGGCGCGCAACGCCGGCACCATACCGCCGCCGCCTCGGGCATCGGACCGTTGCGGCGCCTTCCCCGGTTCCCGGCCGCAGAGGAAAGGCTGGGACATGTGGCTTGAAATCGCCTTGGGAACCGCGGCGGGAGCTGTCGCCGGGTTCGGACTCTGTCTCTATCTCCAGAAGCGCCGGCTCGGCTCGCGTCTGGGGGTGATGCGAAGGGAGGGGGAGGAGGCGCTGCGCGCCGCCCGCGAGGAGGCGGAGCGGGTGCTCAAGGAGGCGCGCATCCAGGCGCGCGACGAGCTGGTGACCCGGCGGGAGGAGTCGGACCGCGAGATCGAGGGGGCGAAGCGGGAGCTGCGCGAGAGCGAGAAGCGGGTCGCGAAGCGGGAGGAGGGCCTCGCCGAGAAGGAGGAGGCGGTCTCCCAGCGGGACCGCAGGCTCGCCGACCACGAGCGCCGTCTGGCGGCGCGGCAGACCACGCTCCAGCAGCGCGAGGGCGACCTGGACAAGAAGGAGGAGGAGGTCAAGGCGAAGCTCCTCGAGGTCTCCGGGCTCTCCCGCGAGGCGGCGGAGGCGCGCGTCCTCGAGGGGCTCGAAGCCGAGCTGGGCGGCGAGTGCGCCCGCCTCATCGACCTGCGGGTGCGGGCGGCGGAGGAGGAGGCGGAGACCCGCGCGCGCGACATCGTGCTCACGGCGATGCAGCGCAACGCCACCGCGATCTGCTCCGCGTCGGTGGTATCGACGGTGGACGTGCCCAACGACGAGATGAAGGGGCGGATCATCGGGCGCGAGGGGCGCAACATCCGCGCCTTCGAGAACGCGACGGGCGTGGACGTCATCGTGGACGACACCCCCGGCGTGATCGTGGTGAGCGCCTTCGACGGCGTGCGCCGCGAGATCGCGCGCCGCGCCATGGTGCAGCTCATACAGGACGGGCGCGTCCACCCCTCGCGCATCGAGGAGGTGGTGGGGCAGGTGAAGCGGGAGATGGACGGGCATCTGCGCGAGACCGGGAAGAAGGCGCTCCTCGAGGTGGGGCTGCACGGGCTCCATGCCAAGCTCATCGAGCTTCTGGGGCGGCTCAAGTTCCGCACCTCCTACGGCCAGAACGTGCTCGACCACCTCATCGAGGCGGCGCATCTGGGCGGCGCGATGGCGGCCGAAATGGGCCTCGACATCAAGCTGGCCAAGCGCGCCACGTTCCTGCACGACCTCGGAAAGGCGGTGGACCACGAGCTGGAGGGGGGCCACCCCGCCATCGGCGCCGACATCGCGCGCCGCTGCGGCGAATCGAAGATCGTGGTCAACGCCATCGCGAGCCACCACGACGACGTGCCGAAGGAGAGCATCTACGCCGTGATCTGCCAACTGGCCGACTCCATCAGCGCCTCGCGCCCCGGCGCGCGGCGGGAGACCTTCGAGCGCTACATCGAGAGGCTCCAGAAGCTCGAGGAGGTGGCCACCTCCTTCCCCGGCGTCGAGCAGGCCTACGCCATCCAGGCCGGGCGCGAGGTGCGCGTCCTCGTCAACAACTCCCAGATCAGCGATCGGCTCGCCGTCAAGGTGGCTCGAGACATCGCCAGCGAGATCGAGCGCGAACTGACCTATCCCGGCGAGGTGCGCGTGACGCTGGTGCGCGAGACGCGCATCGTCGAGTACGCGCGATGATGCGCATCCTCTGTCTCGGCGATGTCGTGGGCGCCCCGGGCCGCGAGATCCTGGCCCGCACCCTGCCGGCGTTCCGCCGCGACCGGGGGATCGACTTCGTCGTGGGCAACATCGAGAACGTCGCCGACGGAACCGGGATCACCCAAGCCGCCTACCGGGTGCTCCGGTCGAGCGGGATCGACGTCTGCACGAGCGGCGACCACATCTACAAGCGGTTCGAGGTGCTCAAGGTGCTCAAGCGGGAGCCGGAGCGGCTCCTGCGTCCCATCAACTACCCCGAGGCCGCCGCCGGCTCCGGCCTCACCTGCATCGAGGCGGCCAACGGGGTGAAGGTGGCGGTGATCAACGTCTGCGGGCGGGTCTTCATGGATCCCGCCGACGACCCGTTCCGCGCGGTGCGCCGCGCCATGGAGGGGCTCCCGACGCCGGTGGTGGTGGTCGACATGCACGCCGAGGCGACGAGCGAGAAGCGCGCCATGGGCTGGTGGCTGGCGGGGAAGGCGAGCGTGGTCTTCGGCACCCACACCCACGTTCCCACCGCCGACGAGGAGATCCTGCCCGGCGGCACCGCCTACATCACCGACGTGGGCATGTGCGGGCCCTATCGCAGCGTGATCGGGCGGCGCTACGACCGCGTCCTGCGCAAGTTCACCACCAACATGCACGCCCCCTTCGATGTCGCGACCGAGGATGTGCGCGGGTGCGGCGTGCTGGTGGAGCTGGACGAGAAGACGGGGCGCGCCGGCTCCATCGAGCGCATCGTGCTGCGATGACGGAGCGCGTCTACACGGTCACCGAGCTGCAGCGGGCCGTGCGACTGCATCTGGAGGAGGCGTGGCCCTCGGTCTGGGTGGAGGGCGAGGTGTCGGGGCACACCCACCCCTCCTCCGGCCACCGCTACTTCACGCTCAAGGACGAGGGCGCGCAGCTGCGCGCGGTGATGTGGCGCTCGTCGGCCCAGCGGCTCAAGTTCGCGCTGGAGGACGGATTGCTGGTGCGGGCGCGCGGGCGGCTCACCGTCTACGAGCCGCGCGGCAGCTACCAGATGGTGGTGGAGGCGCTGGAGCCCAAGGGCGTCGGGCCGCTCCAGATCGCGTTCGAGCAGATGCGAAGAAAGCTCGAGGCCGAGGGGCTCTTCGACCCCTCGCGCAAAGTCCCGCTCCCCGCCTATCCGCGGCGCGTGGCGCTCGTCACCAGTCCCACCGGCGCGGCCGTGCGCGATCTCATCGAGGTGGCGCTGCGGCGCTGGCCGCCGCTCCAACTCGTGGTGCTTCCGGTGAGGGTGCAGGGAGAGGGTGCGGCCGCCGAGATCGCCGGCGCGATCGGCCTCGCGGACGGCCTCGGCTTCGACTTGATCGTGGTGGGGCGCGGGGGAGGGTCGCCCGAGGATCTTTGGGCCTTCAACGAGGAAGCGGTCGCCCGCGCCATCTTCCGGGCGAAGACGCCGGTGGTGAGCGCGGTGGGCCACGAGGTGGACGTCTCCATCAGCGATCTCGTGGCCGATCTGCGCGCGCCGACGCCGAGCGCCGCGGCGGAGCTCTTCGCGCCCGACGCCACGGAGGCGCGCGCCGCCCTCGGCGACGACGGTCGCCGGCTGTCGCGGGCGATGCGGGGCACCCTCGAGGCGCTCCGCGCGCGGCTCGAGACGGTGCGCGCTTCCAGCGCTTTCAAGCGGCCGCTGGACCGCATCCGCTCCGCGGAGCAGAGGCTGGACGAGGGGGCGGGGAGGCTGGTGCGCGCGCTCCGGGCGCTGCTGGCGCGGCAGAAGGCCGCGCTGGACGGGCGGGCCGGGCGCCTGGAGGCGCTCTCGCCGCTCAAGGTGCTGGCGCGCGGCTTCTCGGTCACGATGCGGGAGGGGCGCGTGGTGACGCGCGCCGCGCAGGTGAAGGCGGGGGACGCGCTCCGCACGCTCCTGCACCAGGGCGAGATCGTCTCGCGCGCCGAGTGAACGACATCGACGCCTTCCTCGCAGGCGACTCCTTCGCCGTCGCGGGCGCTTCGCGCAACCGAGCCAAGTACGGCAATAAGGTGCTGCGCGCCTACCTCCAGCGCGGCCGCAGCGTGGTGGCGATCAATCCGCAAGAGCGCGAGATCGAGGGGGTGCCCTGCTATCCCGATCTCGCCTCGCTCCCCATGCCGGTCCACGGCCTTTCGATCATCACGCCTCCCCCCGCGACCGAGCGCCTCGTCGAACATGCCGCCGCCGCCGGCATCCGCCACATCTGGATGCAACCCGGCGCCGAAAGCCCCCGCGCCGTCGACTGCGCCGCGGCCCTCGGCCTCAACTGCATCGCCGACGGCTGCTGCATCCTCGTCCTCCTCGGCTATCGGGAGTAATCCCCCCGTACGGAGCCAGGACAAAACCGCCGGAATCGTAGCGTTTGGGATACAGCACCCAGGGGGGGGCAGGCTCGACTCCCTACATGCCGCTCTGCCCGCCGGACAGCAGTACCGCGACCCCGCGCTCACACCGGCGGCCCACGCGGCCGACCGGGCCCTCCCCGCGCGGTCCTGGCAGCTGGCCCACCCCGCACAACGTACAGGGCGGAGGCCGCCTCACGCGTCGCTCGTGTGTATCCCGCAGATTACATTTCCGGCGGTTTTGTCCTGGCACCGTACGGCCCGTATCCTATGCGTCATGGCCAAGGCCAGGGCGGAGGGGTTCGAGGAGCATCTGAAGGAACTCGAGCGCATCCTGGAGGAGCTGGAAGGGGGCGACCTCACCCTCGACGCCTCCTTGGGCCGCTACCAGGAGGGGATCGCGCGGCTCAAGACCTGCTACGACCTCCTCTCCAAGGCCGAAAAGCAGGTCACGGTCCTCCAGCGCGACGCGGAGGGCAACCTCAAGGAAGAGCCCTTCTCCATCGAGGGCGCGTGAAGCACCCCCTCGACGCCTTCCTGCGCGCCGCCCGCGCCTGGGTGGACGCCGCCCTCGACCTTTGGCTTCCCCCCGCCACCGTCCCCCCCAACAAACTCCACGAGGCGATGCGCTACTCCCTCTTCGCGGGGGGCAAGCGGCTGCGCCCGGCGGTCGCCCTCGCCGCCTGCCGCGCGGTGGGGGGCCGCGACGACGACGCCCTCGCCGCCGCCTGCGCCCTCGAGATGCTCCACACCTACTCCCTCATCCACGACGACCTTCCCTCCATCGACGACGACTCGCTCCGGCGGGGCCGCCCCACCTGCCACGTCCGGTTCGGCGAGGCGACGGCCATCCTCGCGGGGGACGCGCTCCAGACCCACGCCTTCCTCGTCCTCGCCCGCCACACGCCGCGGACCGACGCGATCGCCGCGCTCGTACGCGAACTCGCCGAGGCCGCCGGGACCTCCGGCATGGTCGGAGGCGAGATCGCCGACATCGAGGCCGAGGGAGTGCCGCCCGATCTGGCGGTCGTGGAGGGCATCCACCGGCGCAAGACCGCCGCGCTCTTCCGCGCGGCCGCGGGGCTGGGGGGGCTCGCGGGGGGGGGAGGGGAAGGGGCGCTCGAGGCGCTGCGCGAGTACGGCGAGTGGCTGGGGCTGGGGTTCCAAATCGTGGACGACGTGTTGGACGTGACCAGCGACCCGGCCACCCTGGGGAAGAGCGCTGGAAAGGACCACGCCGCGCGTAAAATGACCTTTCCCTCGGCGGCCGGGATCGACGAATCGCGCCGCCGCGCCCGCGCCTGCGCCGATGAGGCGAAGCGCGCGCTGGGCCGGCTGGACGGTTCGGGGATCCTCGCCGCCATGGCCGATTTCACGGTGACCCGACTGCGATGAAACTCCTCGACGGCATCGACTATCCCGAGGACCTGCGGCGCCTGCCGCGGGCGGATCTCGAGGCGCTCTGCCAGGAGATCCGCGAGTTCCTCTGGGAGAACGTGACCGCCACCGGCGGCCACCTCTCGAGCAATCTGGGCATCGTGGAGCTGACGGTGGCGCTCCACTACGTCCTGGACATCGGCCCCGACAAGGACCGGCTCGTCTTCGATGTCTCGCACCAGGCCTACGTCCACAAGATCCTGACCGGGCGGAAGAGGCGGTTCCCGACGCTGCGTCAGACCGACGGGCTCTGCGGCTTCACCAGCCAGTACGAGTCGCCCTACGACCTCTTCCACGTCTCCCACGCCGGGACCGCCGTCTCCACCGCCCTCGGATACCTCGCGGGACGCCAGCAGACCGGCAAGGAGCCCGGCCGCGTGGTGGCGCTCGTGGGGGACGCGGGGATCGGCGCCGGCATGGCGTTCGAGGCGCTCAACCACGCCGGCACCCTCAAGGATCGCGATCTCCTGGTCATCCTCAACGACAACCAGATGTCGATCGCCAAGTCGGTGGGGGCGCTGGTGCGCACCTTCGACAAGGTGCGCGCTTCCAAGACCTACGTGGAACTCAAACGCGACATGATCCACGGCCTCGAGATGATTCCGGTGGTGGGCCCGACCTTCGCGAAGTGGGCCGAGAAGGTGAAGGAGGCGATCCAGCACTACATGAACCCCGGCCTCATCTTCGAGGAGTTGGGGTTCCGCTACTTCGGGCCCGTGGACGGCCACGACGTGCAGCGGCTCGTCTCCACCTTCCGCGACCTGAAGGAAACGCGCGGACCGGTCCTCCTCCACGTGCTCACGCAAAAGGGGCGCGGCTACGAGGCGGCCGAGCGCGACCCGACCGGCTATCACGGCGTGAAGGCGAAGCTCAAGGCCCCCGAGCCCCCCATGGTGAAGGCGCAGGCGGCCCCGCCCCCTCCCCGCACCGTCTCCTGCCCGACGCACTTCGGCACGACGCTCTGCGCGTTGGCCAAGGAGATTCCGCGCATCGTGGCGATCACCGCCGCCATGCCCAACGGCACCGGGCTGGTCCCCTACGCGGCGGAGTTCCCCGACCGCTTCTTCGACGTGGGCATCTGCGAGCAGCACGCCGTGGCGTTCGCGGGCGGGCTCGCGGCCGGGGGCGCGCTGCCCGTCGTGGCCATCTACTCCACCTTCCTCCAGCGCGGCTACGACCAGGTGGTGCACGACGCGGCGCTGCAGTCGGCGCACATGGTGGTCTGCATGGACCGCGCCGGGGTGGTGGGCGGGGACGGCATGACCGCCAACGGCGCCTTCGACATCGCCTATCTGCGGGCCATCCCGCGCACGACGCTCCTCGCGCCCGGCGACGCCCCCGAGATGGAGGCGATGCTCCGCTTCGCGCTCGGCCACAAGGGCATCGTGGCGCTGCGCTGGCCGAAGGCGAATTTCAGCCTCGTGTCGCTCCCGGGCAACGACGCGCCCGTGCGTCTCGGAAAGGCGGCACGGCTGCGGGAAGGGGAGGACCTCACGCTTCTCGCCTACGGCGCCATGGCGCAGCCCTCCCTGGAGGCGGCGCGCCTCCTGGAGGCGGAGGGCGTCTCCGCCGGCGTCGTGAACGCGCGGTTCGCCAAGCCGGTCGATGCCGACGCGGTGCGCGAGGCGGTGGAGCGGCACGCGCTCCTCGTCACGGTGGAGGATCATGCGCTCCTGGGCGGCTTCGGCTCGGCGGTGGCGGAGTGCCTCGTCGATGCCGGGCTGCAGGGCGCGCGCGTGCTCCGCCTCGGCCTGCCCGACAAGTTCATCGAGCACGGCAACCGCGACGAGATCCTGCGCCGCCACGGGCTCGGCCCCGCCGAGATCGCCGCGCGCTCCCTCGAGGAGCTGCGGCGGAGCGTGAGGGCGGGGTAGGGCTGCCGGCGGAAGGAGGAAAGTCGAAACGAAACCAACGAACCCACGGGCTGGTTCTCGCCACCAGGCGGCTCATGGGAGGCCTTCCTCGGCAACTGCCGTGAAACGCCGGTGCCCACGCCGGAAAGGGGGTTCCAGACTGTTTGGGGACGCACGCGCGCTCAGTTCGCGCCTGACCAGGGGCAAGGTATTGGGCGCAAGGGAGCAAGCTACGACCGCAGGATCGGAAGTTCGCCTCTTGACAGTCTCCCGGTTCCGGGCGAACTTGCAGCCTGAAGATGCGCCGCCGGTACCTTCACGCGCTCGTGCTCGCGACCTTCCTCGCGAGGCTCGTCCTTCCCGCGTTCCACTTCCACGACGAGGAGGGGCACGGGGGTACGTGCCACCACCACGAGCACGCGGCAGAGGGGTCTGTTGCGGAGGCCGGGCAGGCGGGGCCCGCCGCGCAGGCCGCGCACGAGGACTGCGCGATCTGCAAGCTGCTCGCGCTGCATGTGCCCGGCGTCGAGCCCGGGCACCCGCAGCGCGTGGAGCCGTTGCAGGCGGCGGAGGGCGAGCGCGCCCACCTCCGCCTCGCGACCCCCCAGCCGGCCCTCCTCTGGTTCGGCCTCTTGCCCCGAGGCCCCCCCTCCTTCTCGCCCGCCTGAACCGCGCGGTGAGGGGGCTTCGCCCCAGATCTGTCCATGGATCCGGCTCGTTGCCGTCGCCTCGCGGAGACTCCGTTACGTGACGAGTGAACGAGGAGGAGTTCGATGCGTTTCCTGTGGGCGATCCTGTTCGCATCTGTCGCTGGGGCGGCAGAGGAGGACTGGAAGGAGCAGCTTGAGGCGGAGAGGGCGGCGCGCAAGGCCGACCGGGCTGAATTCGAGAGGCGTTTCGCAGCGCTCGAGGCTAGAAAGTCGAGTGACGGGCTGCACGCGCAGGTCGAGGAGTACCTCGCGCAGCGTGACCTGTTCGCAACAGAGCCCCCGAACGCGACGCCGAGGGGGCTCGGGGTGCGGATCGAGATCTCGGTGATCCTGGACGTCACCGTCGGGGGCTCGACGGCGCGCGACGAGGCGCTGAACGAGATCAACCGCGGCGACCACGACCCCAAGGTGCGCGGGTTCAACGTGCGCAACGAGGAGCTGGTCGTCACCGCGGCTGTCGACCCCTACTTCCATGCCTTCTTCGACGTGGTCTACAAGATCAGCGAGGAGGGGGAGAGCGAGTTCGAGCTGGAGGAGGCCTTCGCGGTCACGACGGGCCTTCCCGCGAGCCTCCAGCTCAAGATCGGGCAGTTCTTCACGGAATTCGGCCGCGTGAACCCGCTCCACCCGCACGCGTGGGACTTCGTCAACTACCCGGTGATCTTCGCGCGCGTCTTCGGGCCGGACGGGTGGCGCGGGCAGGGGGCGCGGCTCTCGTGGATCGCGCCCACTTCCTTCCCGCTGATCGTGCTCGTCGGCGCGCAGAACGCGCGGGGCGAGACGCAGACGGCCTTCCTCGGCGAGGAGGAGGAGATGGTCGGGGCCTACACGCTCATGAGCCGGAGCGTCTCCGGACTCGACGACTTCGCCTGGCACGCACGGATCGAAGCGAGCCACGAACTCGCGGCGTGGCAGGGCACGCTCACCGGGCTCCTCGGGCTCTCCTTCGCCTACGGGCCGAACGGGACGGGCCCTAACGCGAACACGTCGATCTGGGGCGTGGACATCACCGTGAAGTGGCGGCCCGATCATACCGACGCGGGCTGGCCCTCCGTCGCGTGGCAGACCGAAGTGGTCTGCCGGGACTACGACGCCGCGGCGCAGGCGGACCCCGCGCTCCTGCCCGCGACCCGCTACGAGGACTGGGGCTTCTACACGCAGGTCGTATGGGCGTTCCGGCGCCCGTGGACCGCGGGCATCCGGTACGACTATGCCGAGAGCGACGGCGCCTACCCGGGTGCCGCCGACCGGCTGAGCCTCGCCCTCACGTATCACACGAGCGAGTACGGCCGCATCCGTCTGGAGGTGCACCGGGATTCCGTGGACGGTCTCGGCACGATCGTGCCGGGCGCGGACGACGACGCCTTCAGTGTTTGGCTCAACTTCAGCTTCGCGCTCGGGAAGCACGGCGCGCACAAGTACTAGGAGGAAACCATGAAGAGAATCGCTCGTTTCCTCGCCGCGCTCGCCGCGCTCGCCGCCTGCCCCGCCGGCCCCCTCGTCTTCGCCGGCGAGACGCCTCTGCGCGTCCTTTGCACCACGTCCGACCTGGCGGACCTCGCACGGACCGTCGGAGGCGATCGCGTCGAGGTTTCCTGCCTCTGCAAGGGGCCCGAGGACCCGCACTTCCTCGACGCGCGCCCCTCGTTCCTGAGGCTCGCGAACCGCGCTCATCTCGTGGTCGTGACCGGAATGGATCTCGAGGCGGGCTACATGCCGCTCCTCCTGCGCGATTGCGCCAATGGGGACGTGCAGCCAGGAGGGCGCGGCTACCTGGATGCGAGCGCGCGCATCCGCAAGCTCCGGGTGCCCGAGGGCGGCGCCCCGAGCCGGGCCCTTGGCGACGTCCACGCGCAGGGCAACCCGCACTACCTGATGGACCCCGCGAACGCGGTGATCGTCGCCGACGATCTCGCGAACTCCCTGTCCCTTCTGCGTCCCGCGGGCGCTGCGGAGTTCGCGTCCCGCGCGGCCCGGTTCCGCGAGGCCGTGACCGAGCTGCTGCTCGGCAAGGACGGCAAGGGCGGCCTCCTCGACCGGTTCAAGCCTTTCCAAGGCGCGCCGGTCATCTCCTACCACGACGACATGCCCTACCTCGCGGCGCGATTCGGCCTTGAGATCGCAGGGACGATCGAGTCGAAGCCGGGCGTGCCGCCGACCGCGCGCCACGTGAAAGAGCTGAAGGAGCAGGCGAAGGCGCGCGGCGTAAAGGCGGTCGTCTACATCACGTTCCAGCCCGCGGCGCCCATCGAGGCGTTCTGCGCGGAGTCGGGCGCGCGCGCCGTGCTCCTCGCGCACCAGCCGGGCGCGTTCGAGGGCGTTCCCGATCTGTTGACCATGTATCGTAAGAACGCCGAGGCCATCCTCGCGGCTCTGGAGAGTGCGCCTTGAAGAACGGGGGGGCCGGGGCGGTGCTCCTCCGGGCGCTGTCGGTCGGCCGCCGGGGCCTCTTCCGCGACATCGATCTCGATGTTTGGCCCGGGCGGCTCATCGCGCTGACGGGAGTGAACGGATCCGGAAAGAGCACGCTCCTGCGCATGCTTCTCGGCCTCCTGCGCCCGGACGAGGGCGCGGTGGTGAGCGAGCCCGGACTCACGATCGGCTACGTCCCGCAACTCGACCCCGCGCACGCGGGGCTTCCCTTCCCGGCCCTGAGCATCGTCGAGCATAGCCGCGCTTCGCGCGCCGCGAGCCACGCGGCGCTCCGTCGCGCCGGGTACGAAGCTTCCCCTCGACGTCGTTACGGGAACCTCTCCGGCGGCGAGCGGCGCCGCGTGCTGCTCGCCCGGGCGATCGCGCGTCGTCCCGCGCTCCTTGCGCTCGACGAGCCGACCGCGGGCGTCGATGCGGAGGGCATGGCGGAGTTCCTGCGCTTGGTCCTCGGCGAGGTGCGCGATCGGCACGCCGCGGCGATCTGGGTCTGCCATGGCATCCCGGCGGTCGAGGCGGCAGCGGACCGGGTCGTGCGGCTCGGAAGAGCGCCGTGAGGGAGGCCTTCGATCTCGCGCCGCGCGCGTTCGAGGGCGGAGTCCTCGTCGCCGCGGCCTGCGGGGCCGTGGGGGTGCACCTGCGGTGGCGGCGGCTCGTCTGGGCCGGATTCGCGATCCCGGAGGCGGCGACGGCCGGCACCGCATTCGCGCTCGGCGTGGGCCTCCTGCCCGCGGGGCTCGGCGTCCTGCTTGCGACGGCGCTCGCAACCGCCTGGCTCGTCCCCGTCGCGCGCGCGGCGCGCCCCGGCGGCGAGCGCGCCGCCGCGGCCTGCTTCCTTGCGGCGTCGGCGGCCGTGGTCCTCTTCGTCTGCCGGAGCCCGCATGGCATGGAGGAAGTGCGCTCGCTCGTGACCGGCAAGGCGCTCCTCTTCCTCTCGTCCGAGGATGTGACCCTCCTCGCGTGGACGCTCCCGCCGCTCCTTCTGCTCACGCTCCTCTTCACCGGCCCGTTGTCCGCGGCCGCCTTCGACCGCGACCATGCCCGCACGGCCGGCCACGCCGTGGTGCGCCTCGAGGCGGGCTTCGCCCTCGGCCTCCTCGCGCTCGTCTCCCTCGCGGCGCCGCGCGCGGGGGCCCCGTTCGTCTTCGCCTACCTGACGCTCCCGCCCGCCGCGGCCGAGCGACTCGCGGCGCGACCGTTGCCGACCGTCCTTCTGTCGGCGTTCCTTTCCGTCGCCGGCTTCCTCGTCGGCGCAGTCGCCGCGGTCCATCTCGACCTCCCCTTCTCGACAGCCGCCGCCGCGGGCGCGCTTCTCGTCGCGGGCGTCGCGCTGGCTCTGGGTCTCGCGCTCCGTCGCAACTGAGAGCCTGTCCCAGAAGTCCTGACGCGAGGAACGTGACAAGCCCGTACGCGAAGGGCAACTCCAGCTCGGGGCCCCCTCAGCCCGTCCCATCCCCCCGCTACACTCGCCGGTCGTGGCGCGCCTGCACGCCGCCCTGCTCTTCGCCGCGGTCGCGGCCGCCGCGGCGGAGGAGGCGCCGCGCCTCGTGCCGCAGGTGGGCCACTCGATGGATGTGCTCGCCGTGGCCTGGTCTCCGGACGGCGCCTTCTTCGTGACGGGGAGCGAGGACGGGAGCGCCAAGATCTGGGACGCGCGCTCGCTCAAGTTGAGCCGCACCCTGGCCGCGCACGAGGGGGGGGTCTGGGATGTCGCGATCTCCCCCGATGGGCGCACGGTCGCCACGTGCGGCGCCGACGAGAAACTGCGCCTCTGGGACGCCCGGTCGGGCGCGGAGAGGCGCGCCCTCGACGCGCCCGTCGTCTCGGTGGTGGATTGCTCCCGGGATGGGCGGCTCCTCGCCACCGGCCACGAGCACGGCTGGATCGCGCTCTACGATGCCGCCACCGGGGACGCCCTCAAGGCGTTCCAGGCGCACACCGACGCCCTCTGGACCCTCGCGTTCTCGCCGGACGGCGCCCGCCTCCTCACCGGCTGCAAGGACGGGACGATCAAGCTCTGGGATACCGCCACCCAGGAGCTCGTGCGCGACCTGGAGTCCAGCGAACGGGAGATCGCCGCCGTGCTCTTCTCCCCCGACGGAACGCACATCGCCACCGGCGGCTTCGACCGCACGGTGCGACTCTGGGACGCCGCCACCGGCGCCCTCCTGGCGAGCTTCGACGCCAGGAACTTCGTCCTCGGCCTCGCCTTCTTTCCCGACGGCAGGCGCCTCGCCACGGCCACCAACGGCAGCCCGATCGGCGGCGCGCAGACGATCAAGATCTGGGATCTCGCGGAACAGAAGCTCCTACGCGAGTTCCAGAAAATGGGCGGACGGGCCAGCTCGGTGGCGATCTCCCCCGACGGGCGCCGCCTCCTTTCGGGCAACGCCGGGAACGCCGGCATGTTCATTCCGCCGCTCATGCGCTCGGTGGTCTGGGACGCGGAGGCGGGCCGCGAGATCGCGCGGCTGGAGGGGCAGGCGCAGATCGTGCGCCGGGCCGACGTCGACCCCGCCGCCCCGCGCCTCGCCCTCGTGCTCGAGGACAAGACGATTCGCCTCTGGGACGCATCCACCGGCCAAGGCGCGGTGTTCCTGCGGGCAAAGGAAGCCGATCCCATGTGCGTCGCGTTCGGGCCGGGGGGCAGGACCCTCGCCATCGGCCAAGCTTCCGGAGTCATCCAGGTATGGGAGGGGGCGGGGGGGGCCGAGATCGCGCGGCTGGAGCGGCACGACGGGCCGGTCAGCGCCGTCGTGATCTCCCCCGACGGGACGCGCCTTCTCTCCGCGGGCTGGGACAAGACCGTGCGGCTCTGGGATCTCGCGTCGCGCCGGGAGGTCCGGCGCGTCCTCGAGTACACCGGCGAGACCGACTTCTCCTTCTCCGCCTGCCTCGCCTGGTCGCGCGACGGCACCCGCTTCCTGGCCGGCAAGTGGGACGACACCGTCCTCCTGATCGACGCGGGGACGGGCGAAACCCTTCGTGCGTTGGAAGGCCACGAAGCGTCCGTGGCGGAGGCCGCCTTCTCGCCGGACGGAACCCTGGTGGCGACCGCCTGCCACGACGGTCGCGCGCGCGTCTGGGATCTCGCGCAGGGAACGCTTCGCCACACGCTCCAGGGCTCCGATGCCGCACTCGGCTGCGTCGCCTTCGTCGCGGACGGTCGCGCCCTGGTGACCGCCGGGTGGCGCGGGGAGTCGTTCGTCTGGTCCGTCGAGACCGGCGAGCTTCTCCACCGGCTGACCCCGCACCTCGACAGCGTCGTCGGCGTGGGCGCCACCCCCGATGGGCGCCTCCTCTTCACCGCGAGCGCCGACCGCACCACCGGGATCCACGACGCCGCGTCTGGCAAGCTCGTGGCCACGCTGGTCTGCTCCCCTCAGGAGGCTCTCGCCGCCCTCCCCGACGGACGCTACATGGCGCCGCGCGGGGCGCTCGCCGCCGTCGCGTTCGGGCTCGGGGCGCGCGCGCACGCCTTCGAGCCGTTCGACCTCTTCTTCCACAGGCCCGATCTCGTGCTGGAGCGCATCGGGCAGGCGCCCCCCGCTCTCCTCGACGCCTACCGCGCGGCGCACCGCGCCCGCCTGCGACGGATGGGGGTGCGCGAGGGGGCGCCGCCCGACCCCTCGGCGATGCCGGAGGTGCGCATTCTCGGCACGCCCCCGCCCACCACCGCCGACGCCGTCGTAGAGCTCGAGGTGTCGGCGTCCGACCCCTCGCGGTCGCTCGCGTCGCTCGTCGTGGAGGTGAACGGCGTGCCCGCCACGATCGACCTGCGCCGCGAGCCCGCGCGCAGCTGGAAGGGGGCCGTCCCCGTCGAACTCTCGGCGGGCTCGAACCGGATCCGGCTCGCGGCGCGCAACGACCAGGGAGTCGAGTCGCTGCCCGACTCCCTGGAGGTCTTCCGCGAGGGGGAGGCGCGCCTTCCCGACCTCTATGTCGTGGCCGTCGGCGTCTCGCACTACCGCGACGAACGGTTCCGGCTGGCCTACGCCGCCAAGGACGCCGCCGACCTCGCCGCCCATTTCAGGAGCCGCACGGCCAGCTTTCGCGCGGTGCACGAGACCCTCCTCCTGGATGGGAACGCCACGAGGGAGGCGATCCTCGCCTGCCGCAAGACCCTCGCCCGCGCCGGGGTGGACGATCAGGTCGTCGTCTTCTTCGCGGGCCACGGACTCCTGGTGGATCGCGCCGACTACTGGTTCGGGACCGCCGACCTGGATTTCGCGCGACCGGCGCTGCGCGGGCTTTCCTACGACGAGATGGAAGGGCTCTTCGAGGATTCGAAGGCGCGCCGGAAACTGCTCCTGCTCGACACTTGCCATAGCGGCGAGGTGGACCCCGAGGAGGCGCCCCCGCCCCCCTCCCAGGCCTCTCCCGAGGGCGAAGTGCGCGCCCGCTCCTTCCGGGGGCTCGATCTGCCCGCCCAGGCGCCCCTGGGCCTCGCCGCCACCCGCGATCTCTTGGGCGAACTCTTCGCCGATCTGCGGCGCGGCTCCGGAACCGTGGTCATCGCGGCGGCGGGGGGTGCGGAGTTCGCCCTCGAATCGACCCGCTTCAGCAACGGGATCTTCACCTACGCGCTGCTCTCCGGGCTGCGCGGGGCGCGGGCGGACCGCGACGGGGACGGCCGGGTGGCGGTCGGCGAGCTACGCGACCACGTCCTTGGGGAGGTGCGCCGCCTCACCGGCGGCAGGCAGAGCCCCACCTCGAGGCGGGAAAACCTCGAGTTCGACTGGCCCGTGGATTAGGGCGCCCGGGGGCGTTACCCTCCTTTCCATGGGCCCGGTCCTCATTCTCGGTGACGCCCGCAAGAAGGGCGTGGCGAAGGCGGTGGAGGAGTGCCTCCCCCGCCTCAGCCGCGACTTCGGCGTGGCGGCGGTGGACCTGGACGGCACCCTCGATCTGGGCGGCGTGCAGGCGGGCTGGGCCCTGGTGTTCGGGGGCGACGGCGCCATCCTGAGCGCATCGCGCCGGATGGGGGCGCGCCCCATCCCGACGGCGGGGGTCAACCTCGGGCGCCTCGGTTTCCTGACGGAGCTCGAGGTCGAGCAGCTGCCGGAGGCGCTCGACCGGATCGCTGCGGGCGCCTACCAGGTGCGCCAACGGATGCGGCTGGTGGCGAAGCTCGACGCCTGGGAGCTGCACGCGCTCAACGACATCGTCATCTCGGCGGCGCTGGTCGGGCGGATGTTCTTCGTCACCGTGGTGATGCGGAGCGGCGAGGAGATCCGCTACGCGGGCGACGGCGTCGTGGTCGCGTCGCCCACCGGCTCCACCGCCTACAGCCTCGCCGCGGGCGGCCCCATCGTCGACCCCGACCTCACCGCCCTCGTCCTCACGCCGCTCTGCGCCCACACGCTCTCCCAGCGGCCGCTCGTGCTGCCGGCGCAGCAGCCGCTCGAGGCGTTCCTGCGCGAAGGCGACCCGCCGGGCATCGTGGCGGTGGACGGCCAGGAGCTGCGCGAGCTCGCGCCGGGGCAGCGGCTCACGGTCGGCGAGGCGAGGACGCCCTTTCCGCTCATCCGCGTCGGCTTCCGCTCCTACTTCGAGCGGCTCCGCGACCTCCTCGGCTGGGGCGGCCACCCCCGGTACTCCGCTTGACGGACCGGGCCGCGCCCGCGCCGTTCGACGAGGAGTTCCGCCGGCGGCTGGAGGTGCTCAAGCGGCTCGTGGCGCGGGCGCTGGCGGGTCGCGGGGGAGGGGGGCGGTCGCCGCTGGCGGAGCGCGGCGGGCGCGTCGAGTTCGCCGGGCACCACGCCTACACGCCCGGCGAGGATGTCTCCTCCGTGGACTGGAACGCTTACGCCCGCCTCGAGACGCTCGTGGTGAAGGAGTTCCAGGCGCCGCGCGAGTCGCATCTCCTGTTGTTGCTCGACCGCTCCGGCTCGATGGCGCTTTTCGGCAAGGACGCCGCCGCGCTCCGCCTGGCCGCCGCGCTGGGCTGGCTCGGCCTCGCCTCCGGGGCGCGCGTGGCCTGCGCCTCCCGCGCCGCCGCCTCGCGCTGGGTTGCTTCGGCGGAACGGTTCCCCGATCTCCTCGAGGCCCTGGAAAAGCTGCCGGAGGGGGGCGGGGCCGATCTCCCCGCGGCGGTGGAACGGGCCCCGCCCCACGGGAGCGGCCCGCGCACCTGCGTCGTGCTCTCCGATCTCTACGAGGCGCAGCCGGCCGAGCGGGCGCTCGCCGCGCTGCGCCGCCGGAGCGCGACGGTGGCCTGCGTGCACCTCCTCGCGCGGGAGGAGCTGCAGCCGCCTGCCGCGAATGCTGTGCGGCTTACCGACGCGGAGAGCGGAGAGACGATGGATCTCTCCCTCGCGCGGGATGTGCGCGAGCGCTTCGGCGCGGAGGCGGAACGGTTCTGCGAGGAGCGGGCGTCCCTCGCCGCGCGCCACGGGGCGCGGCTCGTGCGCGTGGCGCCGGGGGAGGATCTCATCGCGGCCGTGGAGCGCGTGCTGCTGGGGGGTGGGGGCGCATGATCTTCGCCGCCCCGTTGGCTCTGCTGGGGCTCCTGGCAATCCCGCTGCTCATCCTGCTCGACCGGATGCGGCGGCGCCCGCGGCCGATGCCGTGGCCCTCGCTCCTCCTCTGGCGGGTCGCGGCGGCCGGCGAAGCGCCCCGGAGGCGCGCCTTCGATCCCCTGCTCCTGCTCGAGTGCGCGGCGGCGGCACTCCTCGCGCTCGCGGCCGCGGAGCCCGCCCTGGTCACCGGGCGCCTCGCGCGCACCGTGGTGGTGCTGCGCGACACCGGGCCGCACATGCGCGCGCGGTGCGGGAAAGAGAGCGTGGCGGAGGCGTCGGACCGCGAGTGGGCGCGGCTCCGCGCGGCGCTGGACGCGCGGGACGAGATCCGCGAGTTCGAGACGCCGCGCGACCTGGCGCGCGCCGCGGCGGGGCTCCCCGACGCCGATCTGCGCGTGGTCGTGACCGACCGTCCCGGCATCGGGGGGCCGGGCCTGCTCGTGCTGGGGCGCGCCGCGACCGGCTCCAACGTCGGCATCGACGCGGTGCAGGTGGAGGGGGACCGGCTCTGGTTCGCCCTGGGCACCGACGGCGAGCCGCGGGAGGTGGAGGTGCGCAACAGCGCGCGCACGATGCGCGTGCCCACCGGCGAGGGGATCGAGACCGAGAGCGCCGACACCCTTGCACTCGTCGATGGCGGCAACTGCGCGGAGGACGACGCCTGCCGCCTGGAGCGAATCGAGCTGTTCGTGCGGGACGGCGTGGATACGCCGCTCACCCGCGCCGCGCTCTTCCGCGCCGGCGTCGCCGCGCGCAGCCGGGAGCCTTTCGATCTGATCCTCACGGCGGAGGGCGGCGAGGCGATCGATGGGGTGGTGCGCGGGGCGGAGACCGCCCTTTCCGACGGCCTCTTCAGCGGGCTCTACCTCCAGGACTGCGCCTGGACCGGGGCGAAGTCGAAACCGGGGGCGGGGTTGCTCCACTTCCGCGGGCGCGCGGTCGCGGCGTGGGTGGACGCGCGGACGCTCTGGGTCGGGCTCCCGTTCGATCGGGAGTGGGACGACCACGGCACGCTGGCGCTCTTCCTGGAGGCGGCCAAGCGGGAGTGCGTGCGGCGGAAGGCGGGCGCGCGCGGCCTGGCCGGCGCGGCGTTCGCCGACCCCGCCCCCGGGTTCCTCGATACGCGCGGCGTCGATCGCCCCTTCCGCGGACCTCTGCCCGAAGCGCGCCGGAGGATCGCGGGCGCCACCGCGTTCCGCGGGATCCTGGCCGCCGCGGCCGCGGTCGTCTTGGCCCTCTACCTCCGTGCTATCGTGCGGGGACCGTGAAGCGGATCGTCCTGGGAAGCCGCGGCTCCGCCCTCGCGCGCGCCCAGACCGGGATCGTGGCGGAGTTGCTGCGCGCGCGCGGGATGGAGGTGGTCCTCGAGATCCTCGCCACGCGCGGGGATCGCGAGACCGCGCTTCCGGTGGGCGCCCTGGGCGGGAAGGGGCTCTTCACCGCGGAGCTGGAGGAGGCGATCCTGGCGGGCCGCATCGACGCCGCCGTGCACAGCCTCAAGGATCTGCCCACCCAGGCGACGCGCGGCCTTCTCGTCGCCGCCGTGCCGCGCCGCGCGGAGTGGCGGGACGCGCTCGTCTCCCGCCACGGCGGCGGGCTTGCCGACCTGCGGCCGGGCGCGACGGTGGGCACCTCGAGCGTGCGGCGGCAGGCGCTGCTGCGCCACGCCCGCAAGGATCTGCGCGTCGTGGAGCTGCGCGGCAACGTGGATACGCGGCTGCAGAGGGTCGCGGCCGGGGAGATCGATGCGGCCGTCGTCGCCGCGGCGGGACTCCTGCGCCTTGGGCGAGACGACGCCATCACCTCCCTTCTCGACTTCCTTCCCGCCCCCGCCCAGGGTGCCCTCGCGTTGCAGGCCGACGCCGATCGCAAGGACGTGCTCGAGGCGGTGCGGCCGCTCCACGATGCCGGCACCGACGAGTGCGTGCAGGCGGAGCGTACGCTGCTCGCCGCCCTCGAGGGGGGCTGCACGGTGCCGGTGGGCGCGCTGGCGGTGCAGGAGGGCACGCGGCTCCTCCTCCGCGGGCTGGTGGCGGCGCCGGACGGGAGCCGGGTGCTTTTCGCCGAGGCGCGCGGGGAGGATCCGCACGAGGTGGGTTGGGACGTGGCGCACCGCCTCAGGCGTCAGGGCGCGGACGAGATCCTGCGTGCGTGAGGCGTCGCGACGTGCCTTTGCTCGCGCCCGGGAGGTGCTGCCGGGCGGCGTGAATTCGCCCGCCCGCGCCTTCGGTCCGGTGGGCGGCGATCCGGTGGTGATCGCCTCGGGCCGGGGAGCGCGGCTGCGCGACCTGGATGGCAACGAGTACATCGATCTGGTGATGAGCTGGGGGCCGCTCCTGCGCGGCCATGCGCATCCCGACGTCCTGCGCGCCCTCGAAGCGACGGCCGCGAGAGGCACGAGCTTTGGCGCGCCCACCGAGGCGGAGACGAAGCTCGCGGAGCTGGTGGTGCAGCGCGTGCCCTCCGTGGAGATGGTGCGGTTCGTGAACTCCGGCACCGAGGCGACGATGTCGGCCATCCGGCTCGCGCGCGGCGTGACCGGCCGGGACGACATCGTGAAGTTCTCGGGTTGCTGGCACGGGCATGCGGACTGCTTCCTCATCGCGGCCGGGTCGAGCGCCCTCTCATTGGGCGTGCCCGACTCCCCCGGCGTGCCCGCGGCCTTCGCGCGCCACACCCTCGTGGCCCCCTACAACGACGCATCCGCCGTGGAGGCGCTGCTCGAGTCGCGAACGGTGGCCGCCGTCATCGTGGAGCCGGTGGCGGGCAACATGGGCTGCGTCCCTCCCGCGCCGGGGTTCCTCGAATCCCTGCGCGCGAGCTGCGATCGCACGGGCACCTGCCTCGTCTTCGACGAGGTGATCACGGGATTCCGACTTGCGCCCGGAGGCGCCCAGGAGCTCTACGGCGTCTCCCCCGACCTCACCACGCTGGGCAAGATCATCGGGGGCGGCCTGCCCGTGGGCGCCTTCGGCGGCAGCCGCCGATTCATGGAGCAGCTCTCGCCCCTCGGCATGCGCGTGTCCCAGGCCGGGACGCTCTCGGGCAACCCCCTCGCGATGGCGGCGGGGCACGCCACCCTCGCCCCCCTCAGCGCCGCCGACTACGCCCGGCTGGAGGAGCTGGGCGCCCACCTGGAAGAGGCGCTCGCCGCGGTGCGCGCCCCCCTGCGCGTGCAGCGCGTCGGCTCGATGATCACGCTCTTTTTCTCGGAGGCGCCGGTGAGCGATCTCGCGAGCGCGTCGCGCTGCGACACCCGGGCGTTCGCGCGCTGGCACCGCGCCATGCTCGACCGCGGCGTCTACCTGCCGCCGTCGCAGTTCGAGGCCTTCTTCGTGAGCCTCGCGCACACCGCGGAGGATCTCGAGGCGATCGCGCGCGCCCATCGCGACGCGCTCCAGGCGATCTCATGAACCCCCGCTGGTGGCGCCTGGGGGTCGTCGTCGAGCGGGATGGCGCGCCCTGGACGATGACCATGCATGCCCGCGCGCTCAGCGAGGCGGGCGCCCGGCGCCTCGTCGCGGCGCGGCTCGGGGGAGAGCGCCACGCGGTCTTCGTCTGCCACGAGAGCGAACCGCTGCCCAAGCTCCCGCGCGAAGAGGATCTCGCGGCGCTGTTCGGCCCCTACCGGCGCTCCTGGGAGGACCCGGGGGTCGCGCCGCTCAGGCGCCTGCTCGAAGGCGAACGGGGGAAGTGACCGCTCGCCCCCTAGCCCGAAGTTCCCGACCCTTTCCTGAGCACTCGGCTCCGTAACCTCATGGCGTTCAAGGAGTTGCGCCATGCCAAGCCATGCCGCTGCTGCTGCAATGTAGTCACTAATAGTCTTGACATGTGG
>JBQTIG010000104.1:0-15240 GCA_052388375.1 Planctomycetaceae bacterium
CGCTTCGCCTCTCCTCCATCGCCGTAGTTCGCCAATACGGCTTCGTCGTCGCGGCTCGCGCTCGGCCCGCTCGCTCGGCCTCGGTGTTGACGCCGGGTTTTCGGACAGGCTCTAAATGGACCGCGGTCATTCTGCCATGAGGTTCAATAGGGGCCCGTATGCACGAGGTCTCGACGTCCGCCTACTGGGTGGGGCGCTACCGCTCCGGGGAGACCGGCTGGGATCTGGGGGGCCCCTGCCCGGTCTTCGTCGATCTCCTGGGGGGTGCGGGGGCGCCCGCGAAGGGACGCGTGGCCTTTCCCGGCTGCGGCCTCGGCCACGACGTGCGCCTCTTCCGCGCCCACGGTTACGACGCCGTGGGGTTCGACTTCGCCGCCTCGCCGGAGGGGATCCCCTTCGAGCGGCTCGACGTGTTCGATTTGGGCCGCCGCCATCCGGGGGCCTTTAAGGGGATCGTCGAGTACACCTGCTACTGCGCCATCGATCCGGAGCGCCGGGCCGAGTACGCGGCTTCGCTCCGCGCCGCGCTGGCGCCGGGCGGCTGGCTCGTCGCGCTTCTCTTCCCCATCGGTCCGAAGGCGGACGGCCCGCCGTTCGGTGTCGTGGAGAACGAAATCGCCTCCGTCCTGGGCAAGGGTCTTTCCCTCGTGAGCCTCACGACGCCGGACTGCTCGGCGCCCGACCGGCAGGGTCGCGAACGGTTGGCGATCTTCCGCTACAGCAGCACTTCTACCTGACCGCCGGTGACGCGGGTCTCGAACCGCTCCACCTTGATCTGCGCGCTCATGACCGAGAGGCCGGTCGTGACGTCGTAGCGCCACGCGTGCCAGGGGCAGGTGACGACGCACCCCTCCAGCGTCCCGTCGCCCAGGGGGCCGCCCGCATGGCAGCAGTTGTTGTCCAGCGCGTGGAACCGGCCGTCGACGTGGAAGAGCGCGAGCTCCCTGCCCGTGACGACGAAACTGCGCCCCTTCCCCGGCGGCAGCTCCTCCACCCGGCAGACGGCTCTGTATTCGGCCATGGGCGGGATTGTAGAATCCCGGCGACGTGGGGCGACGCCTCCTTCTGCTTCTGGTCCCGGCGCTCGCGGTTCTCGCGGGCGACTTCAAGCTCAAGGATCTCCTGGAGCCCAATCCCGAGGCATTCCCGCTCCGTCCCTACCCGTGGGAGTCCTGGGAGGAGCTCGACGGCGACACGAAGAAGCGGGCCAAAGGGTTGGATCCGGCGGAGTGGACCGAGCCGCCTCCGGACCCCCCCGACGAGGAAAAGGACAAGAAGGAGAAAAAGCCCGAACCTCCGCCGGGCGCCCCCGCGCCCCCCAAGTATCCCCCCGAGCGGCATCCCGGCTTCAAGTTCGAGGAGCGCCTTGCGGAGAAGGCGAAGGCGTTCGACGCCTTGGTGCCGGTCTGGAGCCCCTCCATGGTCGAAGGGCTCGTCAAGCAGCTCGACCGCCTCGAGAAAGGCGCGGACCAGTGGGCGAAGCTCGTGCGCGAGGTGGCCGAGGAGTACATCAAGGTCAAGGAGCTGTACGACGACGCCTCGGAGACCTACGCGCGCAACTACGAGAAGCAGCACGGGAAGCGGCCCGACAGCGTGCTCATCAATCGGGCGCTGGCCGACGACTTCCACCGAAAGTCGAAGCGGCTCCAGGAGGTGGTTTCGCTGCAGCAGAGCGAGCGGCACTTCCATATCTGGCTGGAGGCGCGGGTGGCGCAGCTGGTGGGGGAGCTCTCGGAGAAGGAGCGGCTCAAGCCTCTCGCGGCGCTGGAGGCCGGGCTCGAGGACAAGGACTGGCGGCAGCGGCTGCGGTGCGGCGCGATCCTCGCGCGCATGGGCGCCGAGGGGGAGCCGACGCTGCGGGCGGCCATCGCCCGCGAGGAGGACCCCACCGTCCTCGGCGCCCACATCCGCGCGGTGGCGAAGCTGGGTGGCGAGACGCTGCTCGCGCTCCTGGGGCAGCGGCTCGACGATCCGGCGTGGCAGGTGCGCGCCGCGGTGATCGCGGAGCTGGCCCGGATCCGCCGGAAGGAGTCGGTGGATCTGCTCGTGGCCCGATTCCCCAAGGAGGAGGGGCGGCTCCGCGACGACCTGAACGCGGCGCTCGCGCGACTCACCGGGCGGAGGATGGATCCCGACGCCGAGGCGTGGCGGCTCTGGTGGGAGAAGGCGCGGGAGGGCTGGAATCCGCCGGCCGAAGGCGCTGTCGGCGAGGAGGCGGCGGGGCAGGCCAAGGAGGGCGTCGTCTACTTCTACGGCATCCGCACTTCCAGCAAGCGGATCGTCTTCTGCATCGACATCTCGGGGAGCATGGACTTTCCCCTCGACGGGCAGGGGGGGAAGAAGCCGCCGCGCATGGAGTCGGCCAAGCGCGAACTGCTCCAGGCGCTCGCCGCGCTGCCCGAGGAGGCGCTCTTCTCCATCGTCGCCTACAACGCGACGGTTTCGGAGTGGAAGCGCAAGCCGGTCCTGGCGACACCGAACAGCAAGCAGGAGGCGCGCAAGTTCGTCGAGAAGCTGCAGCCCGCGGGCGCGACCAACATCTACGACGCGCTCACGCTCGCCATGGACGTCGCGGCCGGGGGCAACCGGACCAAGGAGGAGGCGGACACGATCTTCTTCCTCACGGACGGCCAGCCGACCCACGGGAGGATCGTCGACGCCGCGCAGATCCTCGAGGAGATCACCGCCCGCAACAAGCTCCTGGGCCTCGTGATCCACACCATCGGCGTCAGCAAGGAGCAGAACGCCGGGTTCCTGCTCAACCTCGCCAAGCGCAACGGCGGGGAGTACGTGGCCCGCAAGTGAGCCAAAGAAGCGGGGCCCCGGTTCCCCGGAGCCCCTCCTGATCGTCACGCAAGGAAGTTGACGATCCTGGCAATCAGTTCTCCCCGAACACGCTGTCGAGGGTGTCGGCCGCTGCCGCCTGGAACCCTTCGCTCAGCTGCTCGTCGTCGCCCCTCGGCGCGCTGTGCGGATCGCGCGTCGCGATCTTCTTGAAGAGCAACCCGAGCTTGCGGGCGGTCTCCGCCGAGTAGAGGCGCACCATCCCGATCGTCGTCGTGTCGTCGAAGAGCACGGCGAGGATCGTGCGGCTGCCCACGAGGGAGAGCTGCAGGTTGTCCCTGCGTCCCTGGTGGAAGAGCGCGGTGAACTCCTCCTCGCCGAGGATGCGCGCCATCTCCCGGGTCGCGGCGAAGCAGCCGGCGACGAGGGCGGAGAGGGTGTCCGTATCGGACCGGCTCACCTGGCCCTCCTGGGTGATCAGGTGGCCGTCCTTGTCGACGAGGAGACAGGCCTTCGACTTCGAGCGCGCGAGGAAATCGCGCAACGCGCTGTCGATGCTCTGGATGTCCTCTTTGTAGAAGACCAGGCGGCGCTCGCGGAGTTCCGCGTCGGTGAGCTGGCGGGTGGGCTTCGTCATGGCGGTTGAGCTCCTAGATGTAGTTCACGATGACGAAGCCCACCGCGGCCACGATCACCGCGGCGATGACGAGGGTGAGGATCAGGCGCGACTTGTGCCCGTGCTCCTTGATCCTCACCTTGCCCACGGGCATGCTCGCCGGGCGACCCACGGGATCGGTGACTTGGCGGCCGGTGTGCTCGGCGCGCGGGGGCCGCGCGGGTTGCGCGGCGGGGGGAGGCGCCGTGGCCGTCGCGGCGGGCCGGCCCGCGAACCGCTCGGCGGGACGTGCCGGCGGGGCCGCGGCGGGTCGCGCCGGCGGGGACGCGGCGGGTCGCGCCGGCGCCGGCCGCGCGGGCGCCGCGGCGGGACGGGCTCCCGCACCGGGACGGGCCGTTGCGGAGGGCGACACCTTCACCTCGGCAAGGCTACCTTCGCGCTTGTCGCGATTGATCGACTCCAGGACGAGGCTCGCCAGCGCCTTGAGCGTGGGGAAGACCCCTTCGCCGGTCGAGGCGACGGCCTCGAAGTAGGGGGCCGAACCGGACCCCAGCTTCTCCTGCAGGACCTCGATCGGGAGCGCCGTGGGGAGATCGCGCTTGTTGAACTGGAAGACGATGGGGATCGAGTCGATGTCGCGGCCGTACTCGCGCAGGTTGCCCCGGAGGTTCCCGAGGGACTCGAGGTTGTCGTCGAGCTTGTCCGCCTGGCTGTCCGCCACGAAGACGATCCCGTCCACGCCCTGGAGCACCAGCTTGCGCGTGGAGTTGTAGTAGACCTGGCCGGGCACCGTGTAGAGCTGGAACTTCGTCTTGATGCCCGCGATGTTTCCGAGATCGAGGGGCATGAAGTCGAAGAAGAGCGTGCGGTCCCCCTCGGTCGCGATCGAGGTGAGTTCGCCCTTGGAGTTGGTCGGCGCCTTCTTGTGGACGACCTCCAGGTTCGTCGTCTTTCCGGACATCCCCGGTCCGTAATAGACGATCTTGCACTGGATCTCCTTGTTCGCGAAGTTGATCTGCACCATCGCTGGCTTCCTCTCTTGTCCCCGCCTAGATGTCCCGCATGCTTGCCGAGGGGACGAGCATCCTCAGTTTGCGCGCCGCACTATCGATCTCGATGTAGAACGCTTCGGATCCCGCGGCGGCGATCACGACGAGATAGACGGATCCGCACCCCACGACCACGAGTTCTCCCGCGGTGGCGGAGAGCACGATGCGACTGAAGGGCTCGAGCCCTCCCTCGCGCAGCCCCTCGGCCGTCTCGACGACGAGGTCGGAAGCCAGGGCGGCGACCGCATCGCGGTCCAGGTCGCCGGCCACGCGTTCGAGGACGACCATCCCCTCGTGGGAGACGATCATGCTGCCCCGAACCCAGGGCTCGGCCCCAAGGCGCTCCAGCACGCTCTCCATCTACGCCTCCTCCCCGCCGCGGGATGCGGTCACGACGACTTCCAGCCCTTCCGCGATCCGGTCGCCGGAGACCGACCGGGGGGCGCGCGCCGCCACGGCGCAGTTGCCGGCGGGCACGAGCACGATCCGGCCGAAGGGCCCCTCGACCATGAACCGTCGCATGGTGCCGAAGCTCATGCGACGCCCGGCGCGGCGCGACGCGAGGTCGAGCCGGCAGGCGAGGCGTACGAACTGTTCCTTGTTGTCCCCCGCCACAGCCAGGGGCTTGCCGCCGATTCCCACCGCGGCGAGCTGCTGCACCTGGAGCTTGCGCCCGATGCCCGCCGCCGCCGCGGCGAAGAGCTTGGGCTGGAGCGAGCCTCCCCGGTTCTCGAGGCTGTACCTGCGTCCGCCGGGGAACACCGAGGGATCGTGGGGGAGCTGCTGCGACTCCTCCGCTTCCTCGAGCAGCGCCTCGAGATCCTCTTCGCCCTGGGCGCGCGCGAGGAGCTCCTCGCGGAACGTCGCCGCCCGCGCGTTCGCGGGGTCGAGGCGCACGACCTCTCCGAGGGCGGCGGCGCTGGTGCGCAGCGCGCCCACGGCATAGTAGAGGAGCGCGATCTGGAGATGGGCGCGGATGCCGTCCCCGTTGAGCTGCAGCGCGCGCTCGAGGCTTTCGACCGCGGAGCGCGCGTCCCGCGCGAAGAGCTCGCCGAAGTACCTTGCCAGGTGCACCTCCCCGAGGAGGATGTGCGCGTCCGCCGCCTCGGCGAACTCCTCGGCGTAGCGCGTGGCCGACTCGAGGGCGGCATCGACGCGGCCCAGATCGAGGAAGAGCGAGACCAGCTCGCGATAGGCGCGCTCGTCCTTCTTCGACTCCAGCGCCGCCTTGAGCTGCAGGATCTTCTTGTTGGAGGCCTCGCGCTTTACGAAGAGCACGACGCCGCGGAGGCGGGCCGCGGTGGGGAACTTCTTGAGGCCGGACTCCGCCTCGCGGAGCGCTTCCTCGTGCCGCCCAGCGGCCACGAGGCGTTCCGCCTCGAGGATCGAGGTCTGCAGCTCCTTGGCGAGGTGCGTCGCCGCGTCCTCGCCGTCAGGGCGGGAGCGGCCGCCCCCGAAAATGCGCTTGAGCAGGCTCACGTGGATTCCCTCTCCGACGCGCGTCGTCGGCTTGCAGACCTATCGGACCTCCCGACGCGGGAGTTGAGCGTTCGTCCCGGACGGGGGCGGCGGGGGGGGGGATACGCGCGCGCGGCCATGGTCATTCGCTGGTCGCCAGGCAATAGAGGTTGCCGCGCTCGTCCCCGATGTAGACGTACGCGCCGTCCGACACCGGTCCTGCCAGGATGCGGCCTTCCGCGTGGAACGTCCACGCCAGGCCATACGAGCCGTCGCTCCGCTGGGCGAAGGCGGCCAGGGTCTGGCCCACGGCGAAAAAGACCCGGTCGCTCGAGGAGACGGGGGCCCGCGCGTCGGTCCCGCTGCCGCCGTAGCGGTCCACCTCGTCGCCGGTCTGGGCGTTCACCGCGACCAGCTCACCGGGCTGGGTGGGGAGAAAGACCAGGCGGCCGCGGATCAACGGGGTGGTCCGCACCGGCGTGCGGATGGACCGCTCCCAGCGGCGATAGCCGGTCAGCTTCTCCACCCCGAACAGCGTCCCCTCCTCGCTGCCGAAGACGAGGTCGTCCGGGCCCGCGACCGCGGGCGAGGCCACGAAGGTGCCCTTGAGGTCGTACTCCACGACTTTCTCGCCGCTGCCGCGGGCGAGGACCGTCACGTGGCCCGCGCTCGTCATGACGACCAGATGAGCGCCATGCACGACCACTCCCGTGCGGCAGCCGTAGCTGGTCTCGCGGCTCCAGAGCTTGCTGCCGGTGGCGAGGTCATAGGCCCAGACCGTTCCCGCGAAATCCACGACATAGAGCACGCCGTCGGCGATGGCGGGCGTGGCGTAGAGCTTGGCGGGGAAGGCGGGGAGGGAGGCGGCGGGCTGGGGGTTCGCTCCCCCTTCGAAGACATGCACCACGCCGTCCAGGGTCGGGACGAAGAAGCGGCGGCCGTCCGTCGCGATGCCCGCCGAGACTCCGTCGAGCGACTTCACCGAACCCTTGGCCACGACCTTCTGGGTGGCGGCGTCGATGAGCATGTAGCGCCCGTGGCGGCTGGCGACGAACACCTGGCCCTGGGCGGCGGCGGGCGCGGATTCGATGGGGCCCTGGAGATTCACCGACCACTTCGGCGCCTTGAGGAGGCGGCGCGAGTAGCTGTATTCCGCCGGATCGGTGGCCGCGCCGAAGGGACCGAGCACGAGGCTCTCCTCGCGAAACCCCTTCTTGCGCACGGTCACCGTCGTCTTCGCGAAGGGGGTGACCCGGATCAGCACCGGCGTCGCCTGGGGGACGGCCTCCCCATCGAGAAGGACCGTGGCGCCCGGGGGAACCGTGAGGATCTCCACCGGGAGCCGCAAGTCTTGCACCACGTCCGCCCCCATCCCGTACTTGGCGTACTCGCTCAGGAGCGCGATGTAGACCTGCCGCGCGCCCGTCCAGTTGCCCTCTTCCTCCCGCGCCCGGGCTACCCGGAGGCTCTCGCGCACCTTTTCCACGTCGTTCGAGAGGTTGGCGATGAGGCGATCGAGATCGGCTTCCCGGCGCCACTCCTCCCGCGGCGAGAGGGCGCGCGCGAGCGAAAGCCGGTCCAGCGCAAGCTGGAGCCGCCCCGCCTTGTAGTCCATCTCGCCCGCCGCGTGCTGGCGCACCGCGGCGGCGTGCCCCTCGGTCTGCCAGCGCGTGCGAGCCGCCTGCACGCGGGCGTCGAGCTCGCGCAGGGAGGCCAGCATGGCCCGCGCGCGAAGCGCGGTCTCCTCGTCCGGGGCCTGCTTGCGAATCGTCTCGCCGATGGAGAGCGCCTTGCGGGAGCGCTCGTCGTACTTGGCGAAGCGGTCCTCGGCCAGCGTGATCATCTCGATGATCTTGGCGCGGGCGGAGTGGGGATCGCTCCCCAGGGCCTCGAGGAGGCGATCGTACGCGCTCGCCGCCGCCGTGCCATGCTGCTCCGCCAGCGCCATCTCGGCGTTGAACGCGCCGAGGAATTTTTTGAGGATCTCGGGCTCGAGGCCGCCCGCCGAGACCGGCGGCGCGTGTTCGCGCTTGACGACCACCACCGCCGCGCCGCCCACGAGGAGCGTCGCGGCGAGGGCGACGGCGATCCGGGGCAGGGCGACGGGGGTCGGAGAGCGGCGGCGGCCCGAGGTGATCTTGCGCAGCTTCTCGCGGATGTCGTTGCGGTCCGGATCGATGATGAGCAGCTTCTTGAGGAGGCTGATGGCGGGGGGATGGCGACGCCGCTTCAGGAATCCGTTCGCCAGCTTCTCGCACTCCTGGGCGGCGCGCTGCAGATTGCCGTTCTCGTAGTAGACGTTCACGAGGCTGACCGCGAACGCCACCTCGTCCGGGAAGGCGCGCACGAGCTTTTCGAGCAACTGGAGCGCCTCGCCCCGCTGCTCATTCTTGACCATGAGGGCGACGAGCGTCTTCCCCGCCTCGACGACTTGGGCGGTGAAGTCCGCCGCGGCGCGCGGCTGCTCCAGGACGAGATCGATCAGGAAGCGGAGGGCCTCCGGGTCGGGCTGGGAGAAGGTGGCGACCCGGCGCAACGCGTCCACGGCGCCCCGATAGTCCCCCTCGCGTACCAGCTCCTCGGCGAAGCGGCGCAGAAGGCCCGCTGCCGCCGTGTAGTCCCGCACGTCCTCGTGCGCCTCCGCCGCCTCGCAGAGCACCTCGAGGGGAAATTCCCCCGTCGCCATGAGGTACTCGTAGTGGCGGATGGCCCCGGCGGCGTCCCCGCTGCGCAGGCACTGGCGGGCGTTCTGGCGCACGGTATCGGGCGGGACCAATTCGATGATCCCCGCGTCCAGATAGCCCGCGAGCAGCTTGCAGACTTCGAAGCGGTTGACGTAGGAGAGCTCGATCAGATCGCCCACCGCGTTCGTGCCGTCGATGAGCGGATCGATGCGATGGCTCGAACACTGCGCGAGGACGTCCGCCTCGACGGCGGCCTCCACGCCGGTGAAGTGGTAGATCTCGCGCGGGCTGCGCACCCGGCGGCGGATGTACTCCCACTCGTCGGAGCGGCGCGCGATCTCGATGAGCAGCGAGTTGACGTTGAGGTGGATGAAGGGCATCCCGTCGTTCTCGGGGAAGTACCCGTCCACGTACTCGAACTGCGCGTCGCTCTTGTTGAGGAAGAGGTCCTGGATGTCCTCCTCGCTCTGGATACGGAACGCGAGCTCGACATCCTCCCGGGAGCAGACGCCCTCCTCGACGAGCACGTCGCCGAGGACGCGGCTTCCCGAATCGCGCGCCGCGATGGCGCGGGCCAAGTCCTCCTCGGCGATCTTGCCGAGCCGCACCAGGATCTTGCCGATGAGGCTGGCCTCGTTCCGCTCCCGCGAGCGGATCGACACCCCCTCTTTCGTGAAGCAGATGGCGCGCTTGCGCGCCCCCTCATAGATGAAAAGCGTCCCCTCCCGCCCCGAGAGCGAGAGCATCTGGAAAATCTCGGTGAGATTGACGCTCGAGAGGTTCCCCTTCAGCGACATGCGCCGGGAGCCTCCCTTCGCCGGGATCCAGGTCGTTTCAGGATGGCCATCGCCTGCTTTCGCGTGGCGTCTGCCTCCCTTTCCCCCCTCCCTTGCGGCCGGAGCCTCAGGGGACTAGGATTGCAGGACGTCGCAGTCCGTATCGGATCCAGACTCCTTCCCGCTTGAATCCACGGAGCAGCCCTTTGAGCATTCCTTCCAAGCTAGCCGAGGCCCTCGGGATCTTCGGCGCGCGCCTCGCCCTGCTGGCCGGGCTACGCGCTCGCGCCCGCGCGAGCCTCAAACAGGTCCTGCGCCGCAACCCCGTCAGCTTTACCGCCCGCTTCCTCCTAGGCCGGGTCTACCTGGCGGACATGTCCTTGGGGAAGGCCAAGCGGGAGTTCGACCTCGCCTGGCAGATCGCCCCGGAGCGGTTCGAGATCTGGTACGCCCGGCTCCGGGAGAGGTACCAGGGGGCGGGGGAGCTCTTCGCCGCCTACGGCGGGCTGGCCGGGCTGGTCCAGGAGCGTGGGGACGAGGTGGGGCCCGACCTCGGGGATTTCCGCGACGAGGAGGAGTACCGGCACTTCGCCAGCCTTCCTCCCATCACGCGCGACGAAATCGAGGACATGGACTGGGACCGGTTCCAGGACGAGATCTTCAAGGACTTCGACTCCGTCTAGCTGCCCGCCGCGCATCCCGGCGCCCACGCGGCCTTCGCATGGCCCACGACCCCTTCCACGGCTTTGTGAGGCGGCCCGACTATCTCGGCGCCTTCGGGTTTCTCGAGACCGACGCCGGGGTCCTCCTCGTCTCCAATCGGCGGGTTCTCGGCGGCAGGGAGCAAGCGGTCTGGGATCTCCCCGGCGGCGGCGTGGAGCCCGGCGAGACCCTCGCGGAGGCGCTCACGCGGGAGATGCGGGAGGAGACCGCCTTGGATGTGGCGGTGCAGGAGCTGCTCTTCCTCGCGGAGGGGGAGCGTGTACGGGGAGGCGTCCGGGCGGGCGTCTGGCGATCGTTCTTTTTCCGGATCGAACGGCGCGACGGCGCGATCGACCTCTCCGGCGATCCCGACATCCTCGACTACCGCTTCGAACCCCTGGACTCGCTCCCGCCGCTCCTCACCGCCCCCTACCACGGCGGATTCCTCGCTTGGCTCGACTCCGGCCGGCGCCTGCGCCACGCATGGGACCGCTGGGAGGATTGACCACCAGCACGACGGAGCGGCGCGCGTTGGGCGGAAGCGCGTAGACGAACGGCCCCTCCATGAGGAACCCGAGCCGTTTCGCCTCCCTGCGCCCCTCTTCCATTTCGTCCGGCGGGGGCTCCCCCCCCTTGTAGTGGACCATCCTGCCCCCGGCGCGCACGAGGTCGCGGGCCGACCGCGTCACGGCGCCGATCCGCCCGACGGCGCGGGCCAGCACGAGATCGCAGCGGCGGCGCAGCACCGGCACCTGGGAGGGCGCCTCCGCCGCGTCCAGCGGAACCACGAAGGCGTTCTCGAGCCCGAGCGCCTCCGCGGCCTCCTCCAGGAAGCCCGCCTTCTTCTGCGTGCGCTCCAGGAGTGCCACATCCCAACTGGGGCGCAGGCGCGCGACCACGAGCCCCGGAAATCCCGCCCCGCTCCCCAGATCGGCGACGAGCAGCCCCTCCCCGAGCCCGCGCAGAGCCGGCACGGCGCCGAGCGGGAGCGCCGAGTCGAGCACGTGCTTGATGAGGAACTCGCGCTGCTCCGTGATGCGCGTCAGATTCATCGAGGCGTTCCCGGCGATGACCGTGAGCCTCAGCCGCTCGAAGAAGGCCCAATCTTCCGGGGTGGGGTCGAGCCCCGCCTCGTGGAAGAGCGCCTTCATGGCATCCAGGTTTGCGCCGCTCAAGGCGAGCGGTTTAGCATCCTTCCCCATGAATACAAGGCGCCGGCTCCTCTGCGCCCTCGCGGCGGCGGCGGCCGCGGGGCGCACCGATCTCCTGGCGGGCATCCTGCGCGAGGCGTGCGAGGAGGGCATTGCCGCCGGCGATCTCTACGAAGCGACGCTCCAGGTCTTTCTCTTCGCGGGCTATCCGCGCGCCATCAACGCCTTCGACCTGCTCGCCGCCACGCTCGGGGAGGGGGGCGGGGGACCGCCACACGAGGAGCAGCCTCCCGATCTCCTGGCGCGGGGCGATGCGATCTTCCGCCGGGTCTACGGCGCGGATGCCGAGAAGGTGCTGGAAAAGCTGCGGCGCCTCCATCCCGAGTTTTGTCTCTATGTGCTGCGCGACGCCTATGGGCAGGTGCTGGGGCGACCGTTCCTTCCGCTGGTGGAGCGCGAGCTGATGGCGGTGGCGATGCTCGGCGCGCTGCGGCTCCCGAGCCAGCTCCGCGCCCACGCCCGCGGCGCGCTGAGGGTTGGCGCCGCGCCGGAGGAGGTGGGCGCCGCGGTGGCGTCGCTGCCCGAGGTGGTGGGCGCTGAGACCGCCGCCGCGGCGGCCGAGATCGTCATGCGCGAGCTGCCGGGCGGTGGGACACGGGCGCCTTGAGGCGGGTCGCAACCGCCCCGGCCGCGCTCCTCGCGTCCCCGCTCGAGATCGGTCCCGCTAGCCTCCAGCCCCGCCGTCGCAACCGCCCCGGCCGCGCTCCTCGTGTCCCCGCTTCGCGCCGGGGGGACGGGAACGAGGACGGAGGTCTACGAAGTCGGCGATCTCTGCGCCGCAGATGCGCCGGAGAGCCTCGCCGACCTTGCGGCGGCGCTGCGCGGCCGGTGCCCGTGGAATCGACGCCGCGGGGCGACGTGGCGCGGCCCGAGCTGAAGTCGGAAGAGGCGGTGGCGACCGTGGTGATCCCCGCGGGCTCCACGGTCCTCTTTCGGGGCCCCGGCGTGGATTCCCTCGGCTCCCTCGTCGCGCTCAGGTTCACGCTCGGCCAGCTACGGAAGGAGGCGGGCCAGATCCGCGTCCGTCGGGTCGAGCGCGAGCACCTCGCGGCCGCGCAGGAGCACCGTCGTCGGCGCCACGAGGATGCCCCGTTCCGCCGCGGCCTCCGGGGGGATTCCCACGGCGACGACGGCGGGGCCCAGCCGTTCGGGAGCGCCGCCGCCGATGCGCGCCAGGACGACCAGGAGCCCCTGGGCTGCGTGCGCCTCGGCCTGCGCCCGGGCGGCGTCGACGCGGACCTGAAACGCCGCGTCCGTTTCCGCGACGAAGTGGATCAGCACCACCTTCGCCTCCGCCGCCCCTTCGACACCGGGCAGCATCTCCATCCCCTCTGCGAAGAGCCGCGCCTCCAGCAGGTGACGCCGCGCCTCGAGGTCCATCCGCTCCCACCCGCCCCAGCGCGTCCGCAGAGTCGCCCACGCGAGGCGCAACTCGTCGCGCCGGCCCAGGCGCGCGAGCAGGCGGCAGGTCTCCGCCTGCGCGCTCGAGGCCGACTCGCAATCCGGAAAGTCCGCCACGATCGCCTGCCAGAACGCGAGGGCCTGGGTGTCGTCGGCAAGTCCGGCCTCCCCCAGCGCCTTCGCGCGCAGGGAATAGACGTCCCCCAGATAGGGGCTGTAGGCCCACCCGCGCACGAACTCCTCGGCCCGGCGCACCGCCGCTTCCGCCGCCGCCTGCATGAGCGCTTGCTCCTTCTCCCGCGCCCGCCCGAGGTAGAGGAGCGCCGTCCGCACGCGCTCGTAGGCGGCGAGGTCGGCGTCCCGCGCGTCGCCGTTCTCCGCGAGGTAGCGCCCGAGCGCCGCGCTCTTGCGGTCGTAGTGCGGGAAGAGGCGGCGCCGAACCTGGTCCTCCTCGAGGAGCGGCTCGATCTGCGCGATCGCGAGCTCCTCGAGGAGGAGGGCGCGCAGGAGCACGGCCGCGGAGCTGGCGGCCGGAGCCGACGCGAAATCGAGATCGCGGGGAAGGGGGTCGGGGTCCGTCTCGCGCGCGGAGCGCAGCGACGCGAGCGCCGCCTCGAACGCGGGCTGCCCCCGGGCCCCCTGGAAATCGCCGTCCGCGAGCGTGTGCTCCAGATCGCGCCAACCCTTCAGGACGGCGGTGCGCAGCCAGGTGGCCGCACGTTCTGCCTCCCCCAGGCGCGCGTAGCAGCAGGCGATGTTGTAGTAGGGCCGGGGGTTTTCGGGAAAGACCGCGATCTGCTTCTCGAACGCGACCACGGCCTCCGCGAGCCGATCCGCCTCGAGCAGGGCGAACGCGGCCCGTTCGCTCTCCAGGAACGAGCGCGCCAGCTCCTCGGTGCCCTGCGCGGCCGCGAGGGACGCCATCGCGAGAACGAGGAGGGCCGGCCGGGTCACGGCGCACATCCTAAGAGCCTATCCGAAAACCCGGCGTCAGCACCGAGGCCGAGCGAGCGGGCCGAGCGCGAGCCGCGACGACGAAGCCCTATTGGCGAACTACGGCGATGGAGGAGAGGCGAAGCGATCGGCCCGCGCAGCCGGCCGAACGCAGCCGGGCTTTCGGATAGGCTCTCAAGGAAACGGGCGGGCGTGCCGCGTTACCATCCGGGCATGCGCCGCCTGCTCCTCCTGCTCCTGCTCGGCAGCGCCGCCGCGGCCCAGGGGACCGAAGCGCGCGTCGCGGAGGCGGTGCAGCGAGGGGCGCGGTTCCTCCTCGGGCGGTTCGATCCCGAGGAGGGTTGGGGGGGGGCGCGGGGGACCGGCGTCTACGGGGGCGTGGGGTTGGCCTACCCCTACGCCGCGGGGCCCAGCGCGCTCTGCTGCTTCGCGCTGCTCAAGGCGGGCGTGCCGCGCGACGACCCGGTGCTCAAGAAGGCATTCAGCTTCCTCAAGCTGAAGCACCGCAATCCCGGCGTCTCCTACGAGATCAGCGTGCTGCTGCTGGCGGTCGCGGAGCGCGGGGGGGCGAGCCGAAGTCCCGACTATCGGTTGGCGACCTTCCGCCCGGATCGCTCGTCGAATCGCTATCGCCTCCCGAAAGGGTCGCCGCTGGATCGCGAGAGCTGGACCTGGATGTGCGAGCTGGCGCAGAAGCTGCTCCATTTCCAGGGGGGGAGCGGCGGGTGGCGCTACTACCCGATGGACTTCCACAGCGGCGGCACCGCGGATGTCTCCTCCACGCAGTTCGCGCTGCTGGCGCTCTCGACGGCCTCGCGCTGCGGGTTCGACGTCAAGCCCGAGGTGTTCCGCAAGGCGCGGGAGTTCCTGCTGGCGCAACAGCAGGAGGAGGGGCCTCGGGTGCCCCGCGCGATCCATGTCGCTGGCGCGGAGGAGGCGTGGGACAGGGCGCGCGGATTTCCCTACATCGCGAAAAGCGCGGTGCCCGCGTACCGGCGCGTTTCGGGCGGAATGACCGCGGCGGGGCTGGCCAGCCTGCTCCTCGTGCGGGACGAATTGGCCGCCGAGGGGCGCGACGAGCGGCTGGAGCAGGCGGTGCTCGATGCCTTCGCCTGGCTCGGGCGCTACTTCACCGTGCAGGTGAACCCGGGGTACCAGCCCTTCTCCCTCGGCAGCTACCACTTCTGCTGGCTCTACGCGCTCGAGCGGAGCGGCGATCTGATGGGGCGCGAGGTGATCGGCGAGCGCTCCTGGTTCACCGAGGGGGCGCGGTATCTTCTCGCGATCCAGGATCAGGCCGGCGCTTTCGTCGATGGAAGCTGCATGCAGCCCCAGGACTCCCTGGGGACCGCGTTCGCGCTGCTCTTCCTCACCCGAGCGTCGCGGCCGGTATCGGGAGGATAGCGGCGCGGGTGAACTCCCGCGCGCGGCGGCGGGCGGCGCGCGCTTCCGCGACGGCCACCGCCAGGGCGCGATCGAAGAGCCTATCCGAAAACCCGGCGTCAACACCGAGGCCGAGCGAGCGGGCCGAGCGCGAGCCGCGACGACGAAGCCGTATTGGCGAACTACGGCGATGGAGGAGAGGCGAAGCGATCGGCCCGCGCA
>JBQTIG010000105.1:0-22207 GCA_052388375.1 Planctomycetaceae bacterium
GGCCACTGCGACGACGAGCGACGCAGAGATCGACGTCGCGGACGGCCCAGAACCGCGAGCCTCTTGAATAAGTCGGGTTAGGCTGTCGCATCCCCCGCGGCCCAGTCGCGCCAGAAGACGAGCGCCACCGCCAGGATCACCGGGCCGACGAAGAGGCCGACCATTCCGAACCCGAGGATGCCGCCCACGACGCCGATGAAGACGAGCAGCACCGGCATGCGGGTCGCCTGCCCGATGAAGAGCGGCCGGAAGATGTTGTCCATGGTGCTGATGACCGCGGCGCCGTAGACGAGCAGCGCGATCCCCCACCCGATGTCGCCCCGCGCCAGCACGCCGATGCCGGCGGGGATCCAGACCAGCGGCGGCCCGAACGGGACGAACGAGAAGAGGACCGTGAGGCCCCCGAGCAGCAGCGGATAGGGGACGCCCGCGACCCAGAAGCCGAGAGAGGCGACGATGCCCTGCACGATGGCGGTCATGACCATGCCGTAGACGACCGCCTTCACGACGTTGCGTACGTGCTGGAGCAACGCTTGCATCCGTTCGCCGCCCAGGCGGTGCATGGCGCGGCGCGTCTGCTGCGCCAACCCATCGCCGTAGCGGAATAGGAAGTAGGTCGAGAAGAGGCAAACGAGGATCTTGAAGAGGTTCTTGGTGGCGCCGCTCACGATCTGCGTCGCCAGATCGAAGAGCACTTGCCGGTTTTCCGTGACGTAGAGTCGGAGCAGTTCCGGGTCCTCCCGGATCTCGACGAGCTTGTCGGCCAGGGAGGGCCCGATCAGCGGAAGGGTGCGGAGCTGTTCGGCCACTTCGGCGCCGCCCGGTCCGCTGACGATGTCCACGAGCTCCGTGCCGAGGGCGGTCAATTCGCCCACGAGGAAGTAGGAGGCGATCACCAACGGCAGGACGATGCCCAGGGTGACGAGGAGCGTCATGAGGGACGCCGCCTGCACGGGTCGCGACGGCGCCCAGGCGCGGACCTTCAGGTAGACCGGCCAGAGCGAGAGGCAGAGGATCGCAGCCCAGGTGAGCGCCACCGCGAAGGGGGCGAGGATCGTCCAGAGCAGGAAGGCGAATATGGCCAGGGCGCTGAGACCGAGGACGCGCCGGAGGCGCTCCTGGCGGTTCGTCTCCCCGGGACGGATCGGTTCCACGGCGGGGAGTCTACCCGATGCGACCGAAGGCGCGCGCCCACGCCGCGCGCGTGCGCAGCGCGAGGTGGAAGAGCGTGGGAACGAGGAGCAGCGTGAAGAGCGTCGAAACGAGCAGCCCGCCCAAGAGAACGCTCCCCAGCCCGCGGTAGAGCTCGCTCCCCGCCCCCGGGAAGAGGACCAGCGGGATGAGGCCGAAGAGCGTCGTGAGCGTGGTCATGAAGATGGGGCGTACCCGGGTGCGCAGGCTCTCCAGGATGGCGCGCTCGTGGGGCCAGCCATCCTCGCGCATGTGGTTCAGCGACTGATGGACGATGAGGATGGCGTTGTTGACCACCGTGCCGACCAGGATGACGAACCCGAGCATCGTGAGGACGTCGAGGGGCTGGGGGACGAAACGGTTGAGGAGCCAGAGCCCGGTGACGCCCCCTACCGCGCCGAACGGGACGCTCACGATGACCACCCAGGGGTAGAGCCAGGACTCGAAGAGCGCCGCCATGAGGAGGAACGTGATGAGGAGCGCCAGGATCAGGTTGAAGCGGAGCGACTCCCAGGTGGCCCGGAGCTTGTCCGCCGTGCCCGCGAGGCGGATGCGCGTGCCGCCCGCCAGCGCGCCTTCGCGCTCGAGGGGAGCCACCACGCCTTCCGCGATCCGCTCGAGCGCCTCCTCGAGGGCCATCGCGGCCGGGGGGGTCACCTCGATGGTGATCGCCCGTTGGCGTTCGCGCCGGTTGATCTGCTCGGGCCCGCTCCCCAGCGCGATCTCGGCCAGCGTCGAGAGCGGCACGAGATCCCCCGCGGCGGTGGCGATGGGGAGGTTCTGGAGGTCCTGGAGCCGCGCCGCGTACTCCCCGCGCCCCAGGATGGAGAGGTCGATCTTCTCGCCGCGGAGGAAGAAGTCGCCGGCGTAGGCCCCATCCACCAGCGCGTCCACGGCGTAGCCGAGATCGGCGGCGCTCACGCCGAGGTCGGCGGCCTTCTCCCAATGGGGCAGGATGTGCACCTCGGGATTCGAGAGGTCGAGGCTCGGCTTGGGGAAGTACTGGCCGTCGGGCACCACCGCGGGCGCCATGCCCAGGATGCGGCCGCCGAGAGCGACGAGGGTGCGCAGGTCGGGGCCGGTGATCTCGATGTCGATGGTCCGACCCGCGCTGAGCCCCTGCTCGAAGAGGCTCGTCTGCTTCACCACCGCGAAGGCGCCCGGAATCTTGAACGCCGCCCGCTGGATGGCCGGGATGAGGTCGCCGCTCCGGAGCGGATCCACGGTGCGAAACCCCATGAAGACCTGCCGCCCGCGCGCGACGTAGAAATAGTCTCCGATCACCGGGAACTCGAGGCGGGCCGCTTCCGGCGAGTCGGGAACCACGTCCCAGTAGGGGCGCAGATCCTCCTCCACCAGGCGCCCCAGGCGCGCCAATTCCTCGAGGTTGTAGCCGGGTGGGGGAAGCAGGATCGCAAACACCAGGTTGCGGTTGCCGGAAGGCAAGTACTCCACCTTGGGGACCAGCGCGTAGGTGAGCAGCGCGGAGCCGGCCAGAAGAACGACCACGGTGGCTGCCTGCCGCGCCACGCTCCGCTGCAGCGCCGCGTTCATGCCGACCACCCCTCCCACGAAGGCGCGGCCGAAGGCGTCGAGGGGGCGGAGGAGCGGCCCCGCCAGCGCGGCGAAGCGACCGTCGCCGCGCTGGCCGCGCAGGAGCCGTGACGTCGCCACCGGAATCACCGTGATCGACACCAGGAGCGAGAGCCCCACCGACGCACTGATGGCCAGCGCGATGTCGCGGAAGAGCTGGCCCGCCTCATCCTCCACGAACAGGATGGGGAGAAAGACCGCCAGGGTCGTGAGCGTGGACGAAAGGACCGCGCCCCAGACCTCCCGCGTCCCGCGAGCCGCCGCCACCGCCGCCGGTTCGCCGCCCTGGTGACGCCGATAGATGTTCTCGAGCACGACGACGGCGTTGTCGACGAGCATGCCCACGGCGAAGGCGAGACCGGCGAGGCTCACGACGTTGAGCGAGCGGCCCAGGAGCCCGAGGATCAGAAACGTGCCGATGATGCTCGTCGGGATGGCCAGGGCGATGACCAGGGTGGAGCGGCCGCTCCGCAGGAAGAGGAGCAGGATCGCCACGGTGAGGGCGCCGCCCAGGAGGATGTTGTCCTTCACCAACCCGACGGACGAACGGATGTAGTCGGTCTCGTCGTAGACCTGCTCCAGATAGACGCCGCGCTCGCGCAGCGGGCCGTCGTTCAGTTCCCTCAGCGCCTGCTGCAGGCCCGCCATGACCTCCAGCACGTTGGCGCCCGACTCCCGCAGGCAGTTGATGGCGATCGCCTCGGTCCCGAAGTTGCGCACGAACCCCGTGGGCTTCTTGGTGCCGAGCCGCACCTCCGCCACGTCGCGCACATAGACCGGCGCGTCCTCCCGGCGGGCGAGGAGCACCCCCGCCACTTCCTCGGGCGACGTGAATTGACCCAAGGTGCGCACCACGTAGCGCCGCTTCCCCTCCCAGAAGTCGCCTCCCGAGGTGTCCTGGTTGCGGCCCCGCAGGGCCGCGCGCACCTCCTGCACCGTGATCCCGCGCGCCGCAAGCCGCGCCGGATCGACGATCACCTGCAACTCCTCCTCGCGCCCCCCCAGCACGTTGGAGTTGGAGACTCCCTGCACCCGCTCGAACCGCGCCTCGACCAGATCGCGGGTGAACCGCAGCAGGACGGTCACGTCGATCTCCGGCGGCAAGAGCTCCTTCAGCGAAGGCTCCCGCTCCACCGCGTCCCGGAGCCGCTTCTGGCGAAGCCCCGTGTTCTGGGCCCCGAGCGCGGGCGCGAGGAGCGCCGCGAACTCGGGCCGCTGCAGCGCGAGCGCCTCCACCTCGGCCCGCGTCGAGCCGCGCGCCTTCAGGATGAACCAGGCGATGGGGCGGTCGCCGCTGCTCGCCGTGGTGAGCACCGGCTCGTCGGCGTCCACCGGGTACTCGCGCACCTGCTGCAGCCGGGAGTTCACCTTCAGGAGCGCCTCGGCCATCACCGTCCCTACGCCAAACTCCAGCGTGATGCGGCCCTGGGAGTCGGAGCACTCCGAGGTCATCTTCACGACCCCCTCCACGCTCTTGAGCTGCTCCTCCTGCTCCTGCACGATCTCACGCTCCACCTCCTGCGGGCTCGCGCCGGGCCAGCGCGTCTCGATGGTGATCGTGGGGGTCTGCACCTCCGGCGTGAGCTGCATCGGCATGCGCAGGAGCGCGATGGTGCCGAAGAGCGCCACCAGCAGGACGCCCACCGACACCTTGACGGGATTCTTCAACAACGCGTCAATCATTGCCGTCGATCCGCTCCGCCACCCGCACCGCCTGCCCCGGTCGCAGCCTCTCGTTGCCGCGCACGACCACCAGCGCGCCCGCGGCGATCTCCCCGATCACCTGGATGCGCCCGCCTTGCGCTACGCCGACGCGCACCGGCACCGCGCGGGCCGCCTCCCCGCCCCCCTCCTTCGCCTCCACGACGAAGACGAGCGGCGTCGGGCCCGCCCCCAGCACCAGCGCGTCCTTGGGCACCAGCACGGCCCGTCCCGGCTCCCCGGCCGCGAGGGTGACGCTGGCGATCATGCCCGCCTTGAGCAGCACCTCATCGCCGGTCCGCCAGTTGGCGAGGAGGATGCGCACCGGGAAGGTGCGCGTGCGCGTGTCGCCCTGCGGCACGACCCGGGCCAGCGTGCCCACGAACGCCTCGCCGGGCAACGCCGCCACCGTCACCGCAGCTTCGAGGCCGCCGCGCAGGTGGCGCACCGCCTCCTCCACCACGCCGATCTCGATCTCCACGCTGTCCAAGGCGACCAATTCCGCGACGGCGCGCCCTTTCTCGACCCATTCGCCCTCCTGCGTCAGCTCGGCCACCACGTACCCGTCGAACGGCGCCAGGACGACATGGCGCCGCAACTCGTCCACCAGCCGCTGCGCCTCCTGCTCCTGCGCGGCGGTGCGCGCGCGCGCCTGGGCCAGCCGCTCCGGCCGCGGACCCTCGATGGCCAGTTCGAGCGACTTCTCCGCCTCGCGCCGCCGCTCGTGGGCCTGGCGCGACGCCGAGACGGCGAGCTGCAGCTCCTCTTCGCTCGATGTCTTCTCCTCGAAGAGCCGCCGGGCGCCGGCGAGCTTCCAGGTGCGGAACTCCTCCTCGGCGACGGCCGCCGCGAGCCGAGCGCGCGCCTGCTCCAGCTCCGCGGGACGCGTGCCGTTTTCCAGCTCCGTCTGCTCAGCGCGGCGCAGCTCCAGTTCGGCGCGCGCCGCGGCGAGGAGCACCTCCACCGTCCGCGTGTCGAGCCGCGCGAGCGGCTGCCGCGCGGCCACGCGGTCCCCGCGCCGGACCAGGGTGGCGGCGACGAGGCCGGCCGCCTCGGCGGCGACGCGGCTCGTGCGGGCCGGCACGACCGAGCCCACGAACGTGCGGGCCTCGCGGATCTCGGCTTCGGAGGCCTGCGCGACCGCGACGAGCGCGGGCCCGCCCTGGGCGGTCGCCGCCCGCGCCAGGAGCGCCGTGAGGAGGATCGCGAGGAGGGGGGCGGGGGCGCGCATCAGTCGGTCTCCCTGGCCGAAGGGCCGGCGGTGAGGTTGTCGCGCAGGATCGCGAGGGTGGCGCGCATGGCGAGGGCGCGCTTGGGCGCCAGACCGCGAGCCGCGCGCGCGCGGACGCGGCGGGCGCAGGCGACCATGCGCTTCCAGACCGGCCCCACCCGCGGCATGGGGCGCAGCAGCTTCCGGCGCCGGTCGCCGGGGCAGGGCGTGCGTCCGATCCAGCCGTCGCGCTCCATCCGTCCGATCACGCCGGTGAGGGTCGGCGCCTCGATGCCCAAGAGCCGCGCGACCTCCACATGGGAGAGTTCCCCCTGGTGGGCGAGGCAGACCAGCACCTGCCACTGGCGGTAGGTGATCCGATGGGGCGCGAGCTCGTCGTTCATGGCGCGCTCGAACGCGCGCGCCGTGCTCAACACCCAATAGCCGTCGCGCTCCTCGAAGTCGTAGGGCAGGAGCGTCGCGCGGCGAGCCACATCCTTAGCGTACGAACAAGATAGACGCCCCTCAAGGAACGCGCCCGAATTCGAAGGTAAGCGAGGACCAGAGACTCTCCCAATCGGCGTCGAGGCCCTCCGGCGCGCGCCGCATCGCGAGCGTGCTCACCATCCAGACTCCCGCGCGCGGCAGGCGGAAGGAGGCGCGCCCATCGGCGCCGGTGCGAACGGCCAGCGGCTCGCCGCCGCCCTCCTTGGGGAAGGCGCGCACCAGCGCGCCGGGAAGGGGCGCGCCCGCCTCGAGAACCCGCAGGGTGAGCGGAGCGCCCGGTTCGATCGCCGCGGGATCCTCTTCCGGCACCAGCTCGAGGGGCAGCCCGGCGAGGGCGTCGTGGCCCCCCCCGCGCCCCCCGCGGCTCCGCAGCAGCGTCTTGGCGCAGCGCGAGAAGACTTCTCGGCCCGGTTCGCCGGATTCCCCGCGCTCCTTGCGCTGGCGCACGATCGCCTCGAGCCCCTCCTCGACGAGGTAGCGCTCGAATTCCCCGGCGGGCAGCTCGACGCGGCTGCGCCTGCTGCGATAGACGATCACCGCCGTGCCGGCCGTTGCGGGGGCATGCAGGCGGCCGGCGGGGTCGGCGCCGTCGCGGCCCGGGACCGCCCGGCGCCGACCGTCGGCGAGGAGGAAGAAGGACTCGATGTGGGCGGGGTTGCGCGCGTAGGCCTCCCCCGGGAAGCCGTCACCCACGAAGAGGCGGCAGGCCACCGCCTCCCCGGGCGCGGGGCGGTAGGTGGAAGCCTCGATCCAGAACTCGTGCCCGAGCACGGGCGCGGCGCAGAGGAGCAGGAGCGCCCAGCACCTCATCGGAGCACCCCGTCGAAGGCGGCCGGGTCCTCGGGGATCGGGAGAACGAAGGGAAGGTCGTTGATCGGCGCAGGGTCGATGTCGTCGGCGGTCGTGGCGAGGAGCCCGGTCACGAAGGCGGTGTAGTCGACCGCCTGGCCCTGCAGCCCCCCGCCGCCGCCGTTGCAGCCGGCGAGCGGGAGGAGCACGAGCGAGGCGAGGAGGAGGAGGGATCGCATGATCAGTCCTGGTTGGGCGAACCCGGGATCGGGGTCGCGAGGTAGGGGAAGGTGGCGTTGAAGAGGGCGTCCGAGCAGAGGGCGCCGTCGGTGTAGGCGAGCTGGCCGTCCGGCGCGTCCGCCGCGGCGAGCAGGACGCCCATGGCGACGCGCAGCTCGATGTCCACGACGTCGTCGCCGGGGCGGCGGCCGTTGGGGAAGCCCGCGGTGTCGCCGCGCAGCACGGCCAGCCGCTCCTGCGACCCCTTGGGCCGAGGCGCGATGGACGTATTGAGCCGCAGGATCTCCGCGCCGCTCACCCCCGCCGGCTGGTTGAGGCCGGGAACGCCGGTGAGAAAGGCCTGCACCAGATCGGCGCGCGGGAAGAGCGTGGGCGCGCGCACGCCGAAGAGCACCTGGAGGATGGCGGGGAGCGTCGGGTGGGTGACGTAGGTGAGGAACTGGGCGTCGTCCTTGGGCTCGCTTGCGTTGAAGCGGTCCTTGTCCTTGAGGCCGATGATCACCTCGTTGATGAGCGGGGCGCCGAGGCGCGATTGCTGCACGAAGGCGCCACCCTCCACCGAGGGACCCTTGCCCGAGCCGTCCGACGTGGGCTCCGGATTGAGGACCCGCGCCTGGCGCAGGCTCGCGGTAGTCCAGCCCCCGATCACCGGATCGGCGCCGGAGACGAGACAGGAGATGGGCAGCTCGAGGCAGAGCGCCGTGACGTTCTTGTCCGCGAGGTCGTCGGCGCGACCATCCTCGGCCCCGAGGGGGTTGTTGTTCACCAGGTCGAAGGTCTCCCCCAGGTTCACCACGAAGGGGTCCTTGCGCTGGCCGACGAAAACGCGTCCGGGGAGCGGGCAGCCGGGGATGGTGAACTCGTGGAGGAAGGTCGCGGCGTAGGCGGCGTAATCCGCGATCGACTTGCTGCCGATGTTGTCCACCGGCTTGGGGAACAGGGTCTGCCCGCCGGGCCGCGCGAGCATCTCCTTGGTGCCGGTGCGGCGGTCGCCGCGCACCAGGGTGAGGGTGTAGCTCTCCTCGACGTTGAGCGCGGCCGTGTTGCCCGGGGCGATGGGGCCCAGGTTGAGCAGCGGCACCGAGACGCGTTGGGTCGCCCCCGGCGGCCCGATGTCGAGGGCTAGGTCCTTGCTCGTGGAGGTGAACAGGAACTGGAAGGTGAGGTCTTCCCGCGCGTCGCCGTTGTTGTCGATGTGGATCTCGTAGATCGCATCGGGGTCCAGCGCGAAGAAGTTGGGGCCGCCGTAGCCGTCCTGCAGCGGGAGGTAGCAGGCCACGAGGGTGACGTAGTCCGCACGTCCGGGCTCGTAGCTGCGGAACATGTAGAAATCGGTGCCGTCGATCTTGGGCTGGCGCGTGACGAAGGGCGCCTCGCGGTGGCTGCTGGCCGAGGCCTCGTCGCGCGGGCCGAAGGCCAGGAGCGCGAGGCCGCCGAGCAGGAGCAGGGGTGTGCGCGGTCGTTTCATGATTCCTCCCAAAGGGCCGAGGGGCCGCGCGGGGGCGGCCCGGTTTCCCCCCTTTACGCGCCGCGCGTCGGCGCGGATTCAGCCCCGCGCCGGGAATCCGTTTCGCGACGGCGTGCGTAAGCTGGGTGCGGCGCACTGCGTATGGATCAGGAGACCATCGAAGGCATGCGGCGGCTCCAGGCCGGCGACTCCCAGGCCCTGGGCGCGCTCTACGACCGCTACGCCCCGCTCCTCCACGCCGTGGCGCTCCGCATCGTGCGCAGCGCCGCCGACGCCGAGGACGTCCTGCAGCAGGCGTGGATGCAGGTCTGGCGGAGCGCGAAGCGGTTCGATCCGCGACGCGGCACCATCGCCTCCTGGCTGCTCACCATCGTGCGGAGCCGCGCGCTCGACCGCCTGCGCGCCCACGCCTCGCGGGACCGCGCCGAGCGGGACGCGCCCATCGAGCGCCCCGCGGCCTCGGGCGATCCCGCCCGCCGCCTCGACGAGCGTCAGCGCCATCTGCGCGTGCGCCAGGCGCTCGACTCCCTCGATCCCGGCCACCGCGCCGCCCTGGAATTGGGATACTTCGACGGCTTGACGCAGACCGAGATCGCCGAACGGTTGGGCGCGCCGCTGGGCACCGTGAAGACCTGGACGCGGCGCGGACTCCTGCGGTTGCGGGAGCTGCTCGCGGGGGAGGCGCAGCCGTGAACCACGAGCGCTTCCTGGATCTCTGCGCGGGCTATGCCGTGGGCTCCCTCGACGAGGCGGACTGCCGCCGGCTCGAGGAGCACCTGGCGGGCGGCTGCGCCGAATGCGACGCGGCGCTGGCCGACTTCGGCGCCACCGTCACCTTCCTCGCCGCCTCCGCGCCGCCGGCGGCACCGCCCGAAGCGGTGCGCGCCCGCCTGCTGGCCCAGGCGCGATCCGCGCGGAGCCGCTCCGCGCTCTGGGGTTGGGCCGCGGCCGCCTGCTTCGCGCTCGTCGCCCTCGCGCTCTGGATGTGGGGGGGGCGCGCGGGGGGGCTCACCGGCGCGTGGGTCGTGGAACTCGCGCGCACCGAGGCGGGCGCGGCGGATCTCCGTGCGCGGGCGATCTTCGACCCGGCCACCGCCTCCGCAATCCTCCTGTTCGAGAACTACCGCGCACCGGAAGGACGCGATTTCGAGCTTTGGGCGCTCCGCGGGGGCACTCCGGTCAGCTTGGGGCTCCTGCGCGCCGACGCGGAGGGCCGCGCCGAGGTGCGCCTGCGTGGACTCGCGGAGCCCGCCGCGATCGACGGGTTCGCCGTCTCCCTCGAGCCCGCGGGCGGCGCCCCGAAGGGGGGCCCGCCCACGGGTCCGGTGGTGAGCGCGGGGATGTTGCGCTGATCAGCGCGCCGGGGGCGCCGGCGTGCCGTGGCTCGGCGGAGTGGGCGCGGCGGCGGGGGGCGCCTCCCAGAGCGTGGCGCCGGCCGCGTCCAGGAGACGGAAGAGGCCCGCGCCTGTGGCCACGCACCCCAACTCGCATCGCAGCTTGCCCGTGTTGTCCCAGAAGCCCATGCCGGCGGGCGAGTCCGCGCGCCCACCCCAGTAGCCGGTGGCCACCCCCTTCGCGTCCCAGGTCTGGAGGCCCGACCAGCCGTCCTCGTGGGCGGCGATCTTGACGCGCAGGAAGCCCTCCGCGTTTTGCACCGCGACCTCGCCGAGTCCGTTCGCGGCGGCGCCGAGCCACGCGGTGAGCTTTCCGTTCCGGTCCCAGACGCTGCTGCCGCCCCAGCCATCGCTGCTCAGGCCGATCTGCGCCCGGGTCTGACCGCCCGCCTCGCAGACGCCCAGCCGCGCCAGGCTGCCGGGATGGACCAGCGCGAAGGCGCGCTCCTTCCCGTCGGGATCGTTCACGCTCAGGCCCGCGGTTCCGTCGCCGCGCAAGACCAGTTCGCCGCGCGGCGTCCCGCTCACCTGTTTGAGGCCGAACGCCACGTTCCCGTTCTTCATGGTGGCGGCGTAGGCGCGCACGAACCCTTGGGCGTCGAGCACCTCCAGCCCCGCGTATCCGTCCTCCCCCGCGACGAGCCGCGCGCGGGTCGTGCCCGAACCATCCACGATCTCGATCCGCCTCGCCTTGAGGAGCGCCGGGACCTCATCGGCCCAGCCCGCGAGCATGCCCACCGCGAGCAGCGCGATGATCATCGTCCCGCTTCGTCGCAAGGTACGGTTCTGGCGTTCGAGCAGCGCGACCCGCGCTTCGAGGCATCTGGTTTCCGGGTTCATGGCGTCCTCCTTGGGAGCGACCAGTGTGCCCCGCCGCTGCCCTGGCGTGCAACGGGGTGCGTGGCTGCCCGCGCCGCGTCCTGCGCTCAGCGCCGGCCGGCGGTCGAGAGGGGCCAGTCGTCGGTGCGAAAGGGGGACGCGGGCAGACCCTCCGCGTTGCCCAGGTTGCCGTCCGGATTGTCGGCCCACGCGTAGCGCACGGCCAAAGGGCGGGAGAGCTCGGGGTGGCTCACCTCCACCGAAAACCCGTCGATGCGCGCCTCAGCCCAGCGCCACACCCGGTCTTCCCCCGCCACGGCGAATCCGCGAAGGGCCAGGCCGTCCGACGCCCGCAGGCCCCCGCCCGCGTCCCGCAGCCTCACCACGATGCGATCCTCCTCCACCTGATGGTCCCAATAGCGCGGACCCGAACAGACCATGCCCTCCCCGCCGTAGGCGACGTCGCGCGCGACGAGATGGAGCCGGCGCGCCACCTCCCGCTTGTTGCGCGGGTGGATGTCCTTGGCGTCGCCGATGTCGATCGCCACCGCCATCCCGGTGTGGGGAAGCTCGAGGGCGAGCCGCTGCGCCTCGCGCAGCTCCGCCCAGGCGCTCTCGCCCGGCGCGGCGGCCCGCGCCCCGAAATTCGCCAGCTGCACGAAGAGGAACGGAAAGTCGCCCCGGCCCCAGGTGCGGCGCCAGTCGCGGATGAGGGCGGGGAAGAGCACGCGGTACTGCTCGGCGCGCGAGGCGTTGGATTCGCCCTGGTACCAGAGGACGCCGCGCATCGCGTAGGGCGCGAGCGGCGCGATCATGCCGTCGAAAAGCCCCGCGGGGCGATGCGCGGGGTTGCGTCCCGCCGCCCCCTCGGCCCACGAGGCGAGGATCGGCTGCAGCAGGGGATCGGACGCCAGCGCCTCGCGGCTCGTCCACGCCTCGGCGGGCGTTCCCCCGAGGCAGGATTGGATGAGCCCCACGGGCACGCCCAGATCCTCGCGCAGCCTCCGCCCGAACCAATAGGCCACGGCGCTGAACCCGGGCACGCTCGTTTCGTCGACGGCGGACCAGCGCCCCTGCACATCGGTCGCAGGCGCGTCGGCCGCGCGCACCGGCACCGTGAAGAGCCGAAGCCGCGGGTCGGTCCCGGTCGCCTCCCCGGCCCCCTCCGACGCGCTCACCGGCCACTGCATGTTGGATTGGCCGGAGCAGATCCACACTTCCCCCATGGCGACGTTGGCGATCTCCAGGCGATTGCGCCCGGCCACGGTGAGCGTGAGGTCCGCTGCGGCGGCGAAGGGGCCCAGGGTCGCCGACCAGCGCCCGTCCTTTCCCGCGACGACGGTCGCGCTCTCGCCCGCAAGCTCCACCGTCACCGTTTCACCGGCGTCCGCCCAGCCCCAGACGTCGAGCTTGGTGTCGCGCTGGAGCACCATGCCCTCGCCGAAGAGGCCCGGCAGCCGTACGTCCGCGGCGGCCGCGGCGGCAAGAAGCGGCAGGAGAACGAGGGCACTAGCGCGCAAAGGCTTCGGCCAGGTGGAGTTTCATGTGGGCCCAGGAGCGGCGGTCGGCGGCGGCGTTGTAGCCGACGCCGGGGATGCCGTGCTTGTCGGACGCCGGGTTGGTGAAACTGTGGACCGCGCCGGCGTAGTGGACGATCTGGCAATCGGCCTTCGCCTTGCGCATCTCTTCGGTGAACGCGGCCAGCTCCTCCGCCGGGACGAAGCTGTCGTCGGCGCCGTTGCAGACCAGGACTCGCGCCTTGAAGGTGGCCGCATCGGCCGCGCGTTTCGTGCGCAGGCTGCCGTGGAAGCTCACGACCGCGGCGAGCGCCTCGCCGCTCCGCGCCAGCTCCAGGGCGACGGTTCCGCCGAAGCAGTAGCCGATGGCGGCGACGCGGTCGGAGTCGGTGCGCGCATGCCCGCGCAGCACCGTGAGCCCCGCCTTCGCGCGACGGCGCGTCAAGTCGGGGTCGCCGCGGAACGGACCCGCGAGGCTCCCCGCCTCCTTCGGATCCCCGGTGACGATGCCCTTTCCATACATGTCGAGGGCGAAGGCGACGTAGCCCAGCGCGGCCAGCTGCTCGGCACGGCTGCGCGCGTAGGCGTCGTGTCCCCACCATTCGTGGACGACCAGCACGCCGGGACGCTTCCCCTCCAGGGCGTCGTCATAGGCGAGGTACCCCTGCAGGACCGTCTCGCCGTCCTTGTACTCGATCACTTCCGTCGCGATACCGGCCCGCGCGACGGCGGCGGGGAGCAGGAGCAGGAGGAGAGCACGCAGGATCGTGGCCATGGGGCGCATGATAGCGGAGATGGATCGGATCATCGTCCGGCGCCCGGGCGGGCTCGACCGGCTCGAACTCGACACCGCACCCGATCCGACGCCGGCGGCTGGGGAGATCCTGGTCGAGGTCGAGGCGGCGGGGGTCAACTTCGCCGATTGCGTCGTGCGCATGGGGCTCTACTCGTCGGCCAAGAAGTACGTGGGCTGGCCGATCACCCCCGGCTTCGAAGCGGCGGGCCGCGTGGCGGCGCTCGGCACGGGGGTGGCGGGCCCCGCCCCCGGCACGCGCGTCGTCGCGGTGACGCGCTTCGGCGGCTACGCTAGCCGCCTCGTCGTCCCGGCCGCGCAGGTCTTCGCGCTCCCCGACGACATCGACTTGAGGACCGCAGCCGGGTTCCCCACCGTCTTTCTCACCGCCTGGTACGCGCTCTTCGAACTGGGCCGGCCGCGCGCCGGCTCGACGATGCTCGTCCACTCGGCGGCGGGGGGCGCGGGGGGCGCGCTCCTGCAGTTGGCGCGCATCGCCGACGTCCGCGCGGTGGGGGTGGTGGGGGCGCCGCACAAGGTCGATGCGGCGCGCGCGTCGGGGGCGGCGGAGGTGATCGACAAGAGCCGCGAGGACTGGAAGCGCGCCGCGCGCCGCTGCGCCCCCGACGGCTACGCCGCCGTCTTCGACGCGAACGGCGCCACGACCCTGCGCGGCAGCTACGACCTGCTCGCGCCCACCGGCCGCCTCGTGGTCTATGGCTTCGCCTCGATGCTCGCGCGGAGCGCCGCCCGGCCCAACCCCCTGCGACTGCTCTGGGGCTGGCTCCGCACCCCGCGCTTCAACCCTCTCACGATGACGGAGAGAAACCTCGGCGTCCTGGCGTTCGACCTGAGCTATCTCTTCGAGGAGCGGGCGCTCCTCGAGGAGGGCATGGGCCGCCTCCTCCGCTGGCTCCGCGAGGGGCGCATCCGTCTCCCGGAGCCGGCCTGCACCCCGCTCGCCCGCGCCGCCGGCGCCCACCGGGACCTGCAATCGGGCCGCACGACGGGCAAGCTCGTCCTCACCATGCGCTGAAGTCCCGGATCGGGACGGCTGCGCGGCGAAGGCGGCGACACCGACCGGGAATGGGGTTACCGTGACGGTCGCCGGATGCGCGCCCTGATCCTGGTGCTCTTCCTTTTCTGGGCCGGGACGGAGCTCCTCCTGGGCCTCCCCGGCGCGCCCTACAACGTACGGGAGGTCTTCGGTTCCGCCCCGCGCGCCGGGCCGATCCTGCTGCTGGGGGGCGCCCTCGTCGCCTGCGTCGCGGCGCAGGTCCTGCTCGCGCGTTTCCTTGCGGGGCGCCCGCAGCGGCTCTTCGCCCTGCCGGCGGGGGTCCTTGCGGTGGGGGCGCTCGCCTACACCTGCGTGCGCCTCGGCGTCCCCGACGAGGCGCTCTTCGACATCGTCGGCTCGCCGGTCCTCGACTGGCCCTGGGAGTGGGAGCTCTTGGGCCGCTTCGTCGCCCTCGCCGCGCTCCCGCAACTCGCGCTCTTTGCGGCCAACCACCTGATCCACGCGCGCGCCCGCGCCTGGCCGGGGCTGCTCGTCGCGGCGGCGCTCGCCTGGGCGGCCCGCACCGTCGTCGTGCCCTGGGCGCGCACCGACAACGTCACCGAGCTGCTCGGCTTCGAACCCGCGCTGGCGGCGCTCCTCCTCCTCGTCGCATGCAACGCGGCGCTCCTCGCGCGGGCGCGCAAGCCGCTGCACGCACTCTTGCTGCTCGCCCTCACCTTCGGCCTTACCTACGCGGGCGAGGCGCTCGGCCGCCTCGGCCTTGCCGCCTCCATCGACAAGTACGGCAAGGTCTTTTCCGCGCAGCAGTTCCTCCTGAGTCCCGATCGCGAGCACTACCTCGACCCCGCCGCGATCGCCCTGCGCTGGCGCGTCGCGCAATTCGCCTGCGTCCTTCTCCTGGCGCTCGCGCACCGCCCGGCGCTCCCCTCCCCCGCGCCCCCTCCCCTCCCTCGCGCGAGCGCGCTCCCGCGGCTGGCCGCCTTCTACGCCCTCTTCGTCCTGTTCGGCAGTCTCGTCCCGCTCCGCTTCCGCCCCCTGCCTCTCGCCGACGCGCTCGCCGCCTTCGCCGCCATCCCCTGGCTCTCCCTCGAACTCGGCCACCGCGCCGATTGGGCCGCCAATCTCCTCCTCTTCGTCCCGCTCGGCTTCCTGGCCCGCGGCGCCTTGGCAGGAAGGCGCGCCGCGGGCCTTCTGGTGGCCGCGGGCGCGGCGGCGTTCAGCATCGCGCTGGAGTTCACGCAACAGTTCTTCCCGCCGCGCACCGTCTCCCTCAACGATATCGCGGCGGAGACGGTGGGGGGCCTTCTGGGCATCGCCCTGTGGCGCCTCTTCGGCCCCGCCCTCGCGCGCTGGACGCGCGACTTTCTCGCCACCCGCGAGCGGCCCGCCTTCCTGGTGCGCCTCCTCGCCGCCTACGCCGCGTTCTTCCTCATGGCGCAGCTCCTTCCCCTCGATCTCATCGCATCGCCCTGGGATCTGGCCGAGAAGGCGCGCCAGGGGCGGATCAGCATCCTGCCTTTCGCGGCGGGCATCGACCCCTGGGGCCTCTTCGCCGACGCGCTCCTGCATCTCCCCATCGGCGCGCTGGCGCTCCTCGGCGGCACGCGACCCGGCGTGCGGCGCGGCCTGGTCCAGGCGCTCGCGCTCGGCTTCGGCTTCGTCTTCGCCGTGGAGCTGGCGCAACTCTTCGTCTGGTCGCGCTTCGCGGATACCAGCGACCTCTTCCCGGGAATGGCCGGCGTGGCGGCGGGCGCGCTCCTTGCCGAGCGGATGTCGAAGAGGGGGGCGGGGGCGGCGGCGCTCCCCCTGCGCTGGCCACCCTGGGCGGCGTTCGGCTGGGCGCTCCTTCTCCTCGGCGCGCATTGGGCGCCCTTCGACTTCCTGGTGGATCGCGCGGAGGTGAAACGGAAACTCGAGGCGCTCTGGCAGGCGCCCTTCGCCAGCTACTACTTCAAGTCGGAGTTCATGGCCTTCACGCTCCTCGCGCGCCGGCTCATGTTCGCCCTGCCGTTCGGGGCGCTCCTGGCGCTCGCGCTCCGCCGCCGGCCCACCGTCATGCGCCGCGTCCTCCTCGTGGGGATCGCGGGGACGGTCTACGGCGCGATCGAGGCGGGGCAGTTCTTCCTGCCCGGAAAGGTGCCCGACTTCACCGACATCTTCGCCGGCCTCCTCTTCACCGCCCTGGGCGCCTGGATCGCCGGCGCCTGGCTGGCGCGGGGTTCGGATCACCTGCCGGGCGAGACGCGGAACTCGACCAACTCGACTTCGGGCGAGAGGTAGCCGCGCTGCGGCGGCTCCCTGCCGCACAGGTCGGTGGAGAGGTACTTCTTGTTGCTGTCGGGAAAGACCGTCGCCACGACGGAGTCCTTGCCCTGCGCCTCCGCCACCTGGAGTGCGCCGAGGAAATTGGCGCCCGCGCTGATCCCGACGCCCAATCCGAGGTCCGCGGCCAGCCGCTGCGCCATGAGGATGGCGTCGCCGTCCCAGACATCGAGGATCGGAGCGAGGGTGGAGAGGTCCACGATGGGGGGCACGAACTCGTCGCTGATGCCCTGGATGCGGTGGTGGCCGCTCTTGTGCCCCGTACGCAGCGTGGGCGAGTTGGCGGGTTCGAGGGGGTGGACCGCGACCTCGCCCCAGCGCTCGCGCAGATGCCGTCCCACGCCCATGACCGTGCCCCCCGTCCCCACGCCTGCGACGAACGCCGTCGGGCGGAGGTCGAGGGAGGCGAGCTGCGCGGAGATCTCCGGGCCGGTCGTGAGCGCGTGCGCCTCGACGTTGGCGGCGCTCGAGAACTGGTGCGGCAGGAAGACGCGCGGGTGCAGTTCCGCGAACGCATCCGCCAGCCGGATGCTTCCCAGGAAGCCGCCCTGCTCCCGCGAGACCGGCACCACCGTGGCGCCGAGGCACCGGATCACGAGCACCCGTTCGCGGCTCATCCAGTCGGGCATGAAGATGCGTACGGGGTGGCCGAGCGCCCTCCCAAGCGCGGCGAAGGAGATTCCGGTGTTGCCGCTCGTCGCCTCGGCGATGGTGTGGCCGGGCGCCAACTCCCCCGACGCGTAGGCCGAAGCGAGGATGTGAAGCGCCATCCGGTCCTTGATGGATCCCGTGAAGTTGACCGTCTCGTGCTTGGCGAAGATGCGATAGGGGCGTCCCCGGAAATTGCAGCGGATGGCGAGGAGGGGTGTGCGGCCCACCAGCGTGTAGAGCGTGGCCAGTCTCTCGGCCTGTTCGGGGGGGGCGGGGGGCCGGGCAGCCAAGGGTCTCAGCCTAGAGCCTATCCGAAAACCCGGCACCATTCGGCCGGCTGCGCGGGCCGATCGCTTCGCCTCTCCTCCAACGCCGTAGTTCGCCAATACGGCTTCGTGGTCGCGGCTCGCGCTCGGCCCGCTCGCTCGGCCTCGGTGTTGACGCCGGGTTTTCGGATAGGCTCCTAGCGGATGGAGCCAACGCCGCGTGACTATAATCGCGGCCTTGAGGGACCCCGCGGAGGTCTTGCACCATCTCGCAGACGAGGTGAGGTCGTTTCGGTACGGCGCCTACGCGCTGGCCGACGACCTGTTTCGGCTGGGCGAAGTCCACGGGGTGGGCGCGGTGGAGGCGACGATCCTCTACTGCGCCCGCATCCTGGAGGGGCTCTCCGCGGCCTCCGTCAGCGCCCTGGGCGAAATGCCCAGCGACCAGGTCTTCGGAAACCTGTTGCAGCTGCAACAACTCAACGTCGTGCCGCGCGCGACGCTCTACTGGGCGCACGCGCTGCGGCGGCTGGGCAACGAGACGCGCCACCTGCTGCGGCGGCTCGACGCCGTGGATGCGCAACTCGCGCTCCTCTTCGCGGAGCGCTGGCTCGAGTGGTACTTCCTCGCGTTCCGGAGGGGACCCCGCCTGCGCCGCGTGGCCCGAGGCGAGCAGGCAGGCCCCGTGCCGCAGGTGGACGCGTCGCTCCGCGCGTTCACGGCCGCCGTGGAGCGATTCGCGGGAGGCGAGGGCGCGCAGCCGGTTCCGGAGCCCCCCGCCCCCCTGCTTCGCCTCTCGCCGACGCTGCCCGCCGTGCTCGCCGAGGCGCTGTTGGACAGCAACCGGGAGGCCCGCCCGATCCTCGAGCGAGCCTTGGCCGCCTTTCCCGAGGACGTGCGGCTCCGGCAGCTGCTGGGGCTGGCGCTCAGCCGCGCCGGGGAGCCGCGGCTCGCGCTCTCCTGGTTGGAGCCGCTCGCGGCGGGGCGCGGCCTCCAGGATCCGGAGACGGCGGGCATCCTGGCGGGGGTCTACAAGCGGCTGTGGGATAGCACGAAGGAGCGTTCCTGGCTCGAGAAGGCGCGCGGGATGTACCGCGAGGGGTGGAGGCGGACCTCTTCGAGCGTGCCCTATCTGGGAGTCAATGCGGCGGCGACCTCCCTCTGGCTCGGCGATGGGGTAGGCTCGCGCCGGCTTGCGGCCGAGAGCCGCGAGGTCCTGCTCGCGCGGCAGCGGGCGGTGGCGCGCATCGGCGAGGGCATCCGGATGGATGTCTGGGACCGGCTCAGCCTGGCGGAGGCGCGGCTCCTCTGCGGGGAGATCGCCGCGTCCCGCGCGCTCTTCGATGCGAACTTCCGGGAGGGGCCGGGGGAGGGCGTCAAACAGGTGGCTCTCGCGCAGCTCGAACGCAACCTCGCGGCGCTGCGGCTCGATCTTGCGCCCGCGGCGTTTCCCGCGGCGGCACCCGCCGAGAAAGGGGTGCCGTTCGTCATCGGCGTCGTGGGCCACCGCGAACTTCCGCCGGGCTCCGTCCCGCTGGTGCAGGAGGCGCTGCGCGGGATCGTCGGTTCGCGCACGCCGCCTTTTCAACTCGTGGCGCTGGGTTCGCTCGCGGAGGGCGCCGACCGGATCGTCGCCACGGCGTTGCTCCAAGCCTATCCGGCCGCCTCGCTGCGGGTCATCCTGCCCCTCGAGGTCGACGACTACCTGTCCGACTTCGCGACGGAAGAATCGAAGCGGGAGTTCCGCGCGCTTCTCGCCAGGGCGGAGGAGATCCGGTTCACGGATCCGGCCCCTCGTCCCGACGCCTACGCACGCGCGGGACGCGCCGTGGCGGACGGCTGCGATCTGCTGCTGGCGCTCTGGGACGGGGGACCGGCCCGCGGCCCCGGCGGCACCGCCGGGACCGTGGCCTACGCCCGGGAGCGCGGGCGGGCCGTGCGGATTCTCCCCTCGTTGCGTCCCTGACCCGTCCCAATTGCCCGGGGACGCGCGGTTCACTATCCTGCCGGGCGGAGGAGCTCTCTTGGCCCACGAAGTGTTTCTGAGCTACGCGCAGCCGGACCGGAATGTCGCGGACGCGGTCTGCGCGCGGCTGGAGTCGAGAGGCATCCGCTGCTGGTACGCGCCGCGCAACATCCTGCCCGGGTCGCAATGGAGCGCCTCCATCGTCGATGCGATCGCCGGGGCGCGCATCATGGTGCTGGTCTTCTCGTCGCACTCCAACGGTTCGCCCCACGTGCGCAACGAGCTGGAGCGCGCCGTGGGGAAGAATCTGCCCATCCTCCCGTTTCGCATCGAGGAGGTGCCGCCCAGCAAGGACATCGAGCTCTTCGTGAGCAGCCCGCACTGGCTCGACGCGATCACGCCGCCCATCGAGCGCCACATCGAACAGCTCGCGGAGACGATCCAGGTCGTCCTGGACCACCAGGCGGGAGTGGAACGGCCCGAGCGGCCCCCGCCCCCCTCCCCGAAGCCGCCGCCTCGGAAGTCGGCGCGCGGGGCGCTGGTCGCCCTCGTTCTGCTGCTCCTGGCGGGAGCGGGGATCGCCGCCTTCTTCCTCGGACGCGGCCCGAGCGCGGAGGAGGTGGCCCGCGCGTTCGTGGAGGTGGATCGGTTGCACCGCGAGACCCGTGGGCTCCTGCAGGCGGACCACGAGGCGATCGCCAAGTGCCTGCATGCGGCGGAGGCGGCGCGCGAGCGGGCGCGGGTGCACGAGGAGCGCGACGAGCGGAAGCTGGCCGCGGAACTCCTCGACGGGGCGCGGGAGGGGTATCGCCGCGCGCTGGTGCTCGACCGCCTGGCGGGGCTCGCCGTGGAGCGGCGGAAGGCCGCGGAGAAGGCGGCAGGCGCGGAGGCGTGGGCGGAGCACCCAGCCGTCGCCGTCCTGCTGAAGGCGGCGCGGCAGCTGCAGTCCGACGCGGACGCGGCCTTTGCGCGTGCCGAGTTCGAGGCTGCGCGCGGCGGCTCGGAGAGCGCGGCGGCGGAGTTTGCGCGCGCGGCCACGGTGAATGCGCAAGCGAGGGGGGCGGCCGGGGCGCGGGTTGCGTTCGATGCCGCCATGGCGCCGCCGCCGCGGAGCTCGTTGAAGCCGGTTGCGGATCGGTTCGCGGGGCTGCAGGCGGACGCGGCGACGGCGCGCGCGCGGTTCGACGCGGGGGCGTTCGCGGAGTCGCGCGGACTCTGGGAGCGGGGGCTGGGCGCCATCCAGGAGCTGCGGCAGCTGGAGGAACAGGCGATGCCCCTCGAGGCGCTTCTTGGGACGGTGCGGGAGGCGCTCGCTGCGCCGGGGCGCGGGTTCTACACCAAGCTGCTGCCCGAGGTGGGAAAGCTGGGTGCTGCGCTCGTGCCCGTCGAGGCGCTCCTCGAGAAGGCGGAGAACTGGGGGGAGGTGCGGCGGGGTCTGGAGGCGGTGCAGGGGCGGCTCGCGACGTTGCGCAAGGCTCACGAGGAGGCTGCGGAGGCGGCGCGGAAGTCGCTGGCTTCGCTGGCCCCCGCGCCGCTCATGGCGAAGCGGTTTCCTAAAGAGGCGGAGCGCGAGGCGGCGATGCTTGCGCAGGCGCAGAAAGAGTACGAGCAGGGCGACTTCGACGAGGTCGCACCGCTGGTGGAACAGGCGCGGGCCGTGCGGGGGGAGCTGGAGAGGCTGGACGCCGCCGAGCGAGGGAAGGCCGAGGTGCTGTTGCGCGTCGGGGAGAAGTCGGCCGCAACGATCCCGCGACCGCTCTATCGTGCGCTCGCCGCGCGGAGCGATGCGGTCGCCGCGCGGCTGCGCGAAGCGCGCGATGCGCTGGAGCGGGGGGATTACGCGCGCATGGCGGAAGACTTGGAGGTGGTCGCGGGGGAGGTGGCGGCGATCGGGCGCGAGCACGCCGCGGCGCAGGGGCGCGCGCGGGACGCGCTGGCGGCGTGGAAGGAATTCGCGGGCCAGCTTCCTGCGGCGGTGCGGGTGTCCGAGGCCGCGGAGAAGAACGTGAGCGACGCGGAGGCGGCGATGGCGGCCGCGGATTTCGATCGCGCCGTGAAGCTGTGTGAGGCGGCGCGGGGGGCGGTTGAGGGGGCACTCGCAGAGTGGGAGCGCACTAGAGAGCTCGCGGCGGGATCGGAGTGGCGGGGGGAGATCCGGAGGACGTCCGACGGCAAGTTCCTCGCCAAGCTGACCCTGCAGATCAAGACCCGCGACGGCGAGGCGATCACAGGCTGGATCACGGTGCCGGAGTTCAAGGTGAACCAGTCGTTCAGCGGCACGCTGAAAGGCACGCAGTTCGACTGGAGGCTGGTCAGGAACGCGCGTGGGGAGCATGCCGGCAGCTTGAAAGGGGAGTTGAGCGGGCGTGCGCTGCGCGGCACCTATGGCGTTGGCGGCGGAAACATGTCGTTCGAGGGCACGAGGGTGGGGTAGGGGCGGGGGCCGGCCGCGCCGTGGGGTCCGGACCTCGGAGCTGACGCTGCGAGGTGTTTCTCCGGGACGCCACGGAGGCGTCCCGGAGCTGTTGGTCGGGGCGACTGGATTCGAACCAGCGGGGTGCCCTGTGGTTCACCGGTGCCTGGACTGCGTGCGAGGTTGTGCGGCGAGCGTGAGGTGGTGGCGGGGCGCGCGCCTGGTGGTGCGGCGACGGGGCCGGGTTGGATGGGGGATACCGTTTGCGTGGGGTCGGAGTGCGGACGAATGGTGTCCTATCGCAACCCCGCAGGAGTGCCGCTGGCACTCCTGCGGCTGGCGAGGGTTC
>JBQTIG010000106.1:0-46638 GCA_052388375.1 Planctomycetaceae bacterium
GATCGCTTCGCCTCTCCTCCATCGCCGTAGTTCGCCACTACGGCTTCGTCGTCGCGGCTCGCGCTCGGCCCGCTCGCTCGGCCTCGGTGTTGACGCCGGGTTTTCGGATAGGCTCTAATCTTGCCGCGACGATGACGTCTCTCTTCGATCGCGTCCAGGAGGCGACGGCCTTCCTGCGGGAGCGCGGACCGGCCCCGCGCGCGTGGATCGTGCTCGGCAGCGGCCTCGGCTCCCTCGGGGAGCGGGTCCAGGGGGAGGTTCGGGTGCCCTACGCCGACATCCCGCACTTTCCCCGCTCCACGGCTCCCGGCCATGCCGGCGAGCTGGTGCTGGGATCGCTGGGGGGCGTCCCGGTCGCGGTGATGCAGGGCCGCTTCCACTTCTACGAGGGGTACACGCTCTCGGAAGTGACCCTCCCGGTGCGGGTGGCCGCGGGCCTCGGGGCCAGGGCGCTGCTCCTCACGAGCGCCGTGGGCGGGATGGATGCGCGACTGCGGAAAGGAGACCTGGTCGCGATCGAAGACCACGTGAACCTCATGGGGGATAGCCCCCTGCGGGGTCCCAACGACGATCGGCTCGGCTCCCGTTTCCCCGACATGAGCGCCCCCTACGACGCGACCCTTCTCGCCCGCGCGGAAGAGATCGCCCTGCGCCTCGGCTACCGGCTGCCCCGGGTGGTCCTCGCCGCCGTCGCGGGGCCCCAGCTCGAGACGCGGGCGGAGTACCGCTTCCTGCGCGCCTTGGGCGCGGACGTCGTCGGCATGTCCACCGTGCCCGAGACCATCGTCGCGGCCCACGCGGGGCTGCGCGTCCTGGCCCTGAGCGCCGTGACCGACCTCTGCCTCCCGGACGCCCTGGAGCGGGTCGACATCGCCGAAATCCTCCGGGTTGCCGCCGATGCCGCCCCCCGCCTCGAGCGGCTCATCCTGGAGCTGCTCCCCCATGCCTGACCCGCTGCGCCTCGTCTGCCTCGTCTCCGGCGGCGGGCGCACCGTCGTCAACCTCGTCGAGCGCATCGCGGACGGGAGCCTTCCGGCAAGCATCGTCCGGGTGATCGCCAGCCGCCCCGACTGCGCCGCGGTGCCGCGCCTCCGCGCCCTCGGGCTCAGCGTCATCGTCGTGGCTCCCCCGGAAGGGGGGGCGCTCTGGGCCGCCATCGAGGATGCATCGCCCGAGCTCGTCTGCCTCTGCGGCTTCCTGCACAAGATCCCCATGCCGGCCGCCTGGCGGGGGGGGGTGCTCAACATCCACCCCTCCCTCCTGCCCGCCTTCGGGGGCAAGGGGATGTACGGGAGACGCGTGCATGCGGCTGTCCTCGCGTCCGGCGCGAAGGTCTCCGGCTGCACCGTGCACGTCGTCGAGGAGGAATACGACCGCGGCCCGATCGTGGTGCAGACGCAGGTGGGGGTTCAGGAAGGGGACACGCCGGAGACGCTGGCGGCCCGGGTCTTCCAGGCGGAGTGCGAGGCCTATCCCGAGGCGATCCGCCGGTACGCGGCCGGCGGCGTGCGGAGCGAAGGAGGAAACGTCGCCATCCGCTATCCTAGGGGCGACGCATGAGCAAGTTCTCCAACTCCATCTCCGAACTGCAGGGCAAGAAGGTGAAGTTCTACCTCGGCGGCGGCAAGGAAGGGTTCGTCCAGGGCCGCATCGACAAGGTGGACGGCAACCTGATCTACATCCAGAAGGAGGGGGAGATCCGCGGCACCCTCCATACGATCACGATCAACTCCGACCTCGTCTGTTTCTACGAGATCGACCTCCTCGCCGGCGGCTCCGAGTAGGGTCCGCGGAACTGCCCCATCGGCGGACCGCACTCGCTCCCGCGGGCGAAGCCGGATGGGATGGCCCGACCGACCCTGGGTGCGCCGCCTACTTCACTTCGTAGTCGGCGTCGATGATCCGTTCACCGCCGTCCCCGCTTCCCGGCGGGGGCTTGCCCGCGGCGGCGCCCTGGGCAGCTCCCCCTCCCGCGGTCCCGGCCTCCTGCGGAGGCTCCGCCTTCTTGTACATCTCCTCGGCGAGCTTGTGGCTGGCGCGCATGAGCTCCTGCATCGACGCGGTGATCTTCTCCACGTCCTCGCCCTTGCGCGCCTCCTCGCACGCCTTCACCTTCTCCTCGATCTCCTTGCGTTCCGCGGCCGCGACCTTGTCTCCCTGCTCCTGGAGGGTCTTGGTCACGGTGTAGAGGAGCTGTTCGGCGCGGTTGCGCGCCTCCACCAGCTCCTTCCGCTTGCGATCCTCGTCGCCATGCTCCTCGGCGTCCCGGCGCATCTTCTCGATCTCGGCCTTGCTGAGGCCCGAGGAGGCCTCGATGCGGATGCGCTGCTCCTTTTTCGTCCCGAGGTCCTTGGCGGAGACGTTGAGGATGCCGTTGGCGTCGATGTCGAAGGTCACCTCGATCTGGGGTAGGCCGCGGGGCGCGGACGGGATCCCGCTCAGCATGAACTTGCCGAGGGTCCTGTTGTCGATCGCCATGGGGCGCTCGCCCTGGAGGACATGGATCTCGACCTGCGGCTGGTTGTCGGCGGCGGTGGAAAAAACCTGCGTCTTGCGGGTGGGGACCGTCGTGTTGCGCTCGATGAGCGGCGTCATCACGCCGCCCTCGGTCTCGATGCCGAGGGTGAGCGGCGTGACGTCGAGGAGGAGGATGTCCTTCACGTGGGACTCGCCCACCAGGACCGCGCCCTGGATGGCGGCGCCCACCCCGACCGCCTCGTCGGGGTTCACCGACTTGTTCGGCTCCCGCTTGAAGATCTCCTTGACCAGGGCCTGCACGAGGGGAATCCGGGTGCTGCCTCCCACGAGGATGACCTCGTCGATATCCGTCGCCTTGAGCCCGGCGTCCTCGATGGCCCGCAGGCAAGGCGCCCGCGAGCGCTCGATGAGCGGCTCCACGATCTGCTCGAACTTGGCCCGGCTCAGGCTCATCTGCAGGTGCTTCGGGCCCTTGGCGTCCATCGAGAGGAACGGCAGGTTGATCTCGGTGTTGAGCTGGGAGGAGAGCTCGCACTTCGCCTTCTCGCACGCCTCCTTGAGCCGCTGGAGCGCCATCTGGTCCTGCCGCAGATCGATGCCGTGGACCTTCTTGAAGTCGTCCGCCACGTAGTCGATGAGCAGCTTGTCGATGTCGTCCCCGCCCAGGTGCGTGTCGCCGTTGGTGGAGCGCACCTCGAACACACCCTCCGCGATCTCGAGGATGGAGATGTCGAAGGTGCCGCCGCCGAAGTCGTAGACGGCGATCTTGCCCGGCTTCCGCTTCTCGAGGCCGTAGGCCAGCGCGGACGCCGTCGGCTCGTTGATGATCCGCAAGACCTCGAGGCCCGCGATCGTGCCGGCGTCCTTGGTGGCCTGCCGCTGGGCGTCGTTGAAGTAGGCGGGCACGGTGATGACCGCCTTCTTCACCTCGCCGCCCAGGTAGTCCTCCGCGGCCGCCTTGAGATACTGGAGGATCATCGCGGAGATCTCGGGGGGCGTGTACTGCTTGTCGCCGATCCTCACCTTCACGGGATCCCCGGCCGACCCGCGGATCTCGTAGGAGACCTGCTTCTCCTCGGCGCGAACCTCCTCCACCCTGCGTCCCATGAAGCGCTTGATGGAGGAGACCGTGCGGGAGGGGTTGATGATCGCCTGCCGCTTGGCGGCCTGGCCGACCAGGCGCTCGCCGCCCTCGGTGAAGGCGACGACCGAGGGCGTCGTGCGCCCTCCTTCAGGATTCGCGATGACGATCGGCTTGCCCCCTTCGAAGATGCTCACCACGGAGTTCGTGGTGCCGAGGTCGATGCCGATGACTTTGTCGTTGGTCTGGGCCATGGGCGAGAGGCCGCATACCTGGTGCCAACGGAGCCGTGCCGCCCTAACCTGTTGTGGAGCGGCCGGTTACGGCAACTCAGGACGCGCTGGGAAGTTCGCTCCTTGCCGTTGTGGCACGCCTTTATGACAACCCGAGGTCGCGGATGCGGCGGTAGAGGGTGCGGGTGGAGATCCCAAGGATCTTGGCGGCCTTGGCCCGGTTGCCCGCAAGGTCGCGCAGCGTATTGAAGATGAGCTCGCGCTCCAGCTCGGCCAAGGGCTGCATGGTGAGGCGGGGCGCCCGGGCTCCCGCGGTGGCCTCCTCCCCTGCATCCGCGGGCAGATCGACCTCCCGCAGCGTCTCCCCGTCGCCGGTGAGGAGCATGGTCTCCAGGCAGTTGCGCAGTTCGCGCACGTTTCCGCGCCAGGGCATTGCCGTCAGGCGGCGGAGGACCGCCGGCTCGATCCGGGGAGTGCGGGTACCGTGCAGGCGCGCCAACTCCCCGAGGAGCGCGTGCGCGAGGAGCGGCACGTCCCCGCCGCGCTCCCGGAGCGGTGGCACCTGCAGCCGTACGACGTTGAGGCGGTAATAGAGGTCCTGGCGAAACCCCCCGTCCGCCGTGAGTCGCGCCAGGGGCCGATTGGTGGCGGCCAGGACCCGCACATCCACCGGGATGGGGTCGTTTCCCCCGACCCGGACGACCTCGCGCTCCTCCAGCGCGCGGAGGAGCTTCGCCTGGAGCGGCGGCGGCATCTCGCCCACCTCGTCCAGGAAGAGCGACCCGGTGTGCGCGGCTTCGAACCTCCCGATGCGCGTGGCGTGCGCGCCGGTGAACGCGCCGCGTTCGTGCCCGAACAGCTCGCTCTCCAAGAGGCCCGGGCTGAGGGCGGCGCAGTTCACCGCGATGAAGGGGCCCCCCGCCCGCTTCGAGAGGCGGTGCAGGGCGCGCGCGACCAGCTCCTTGCCCGTGCCCGATTCCCCCTCGATGAGCACCGTCGCCTCGGTGTCCCCGACCCGACGCACCAGCTCGAAGAGCCGCTCCATGCAGGGGGCGCTCCCTACCATCCCCGCGTAGCCGGGCTCGTCCCCCGCCGCCTGCGCCGCGGGCGCGGGCAGGGCGCGCCCGCGGGCGAGGCTGCCCGCGCGCTCGAGAACCGCCCGAAACATCTCCACGCCGAGGGGCTTCATGAGGTGCGCCACGGCCCCGGCGCGCAACACCACCTCGCCGGCGTCCCGGGAGCCGTACCCCGTGACCACCACCACCGTGGGACGCGCCGGACCGAGTTTCTGCGCGGCCGCGAGAATGTCGAGGCCGGAGAAGTCGCGCATGACCAGATCGGTCACGACGATGTCCACGTCCCCCGGCGCGAGACCTTGGATCCCCTCCGCACCGCTCGTGGCGACGCGCGTCCTGTAGCCCGCGCGCTCCGCGATCTCCGCCGTGGCCAGCGCGTGGGCGGGATCGTCATCCACGACCAGGACGAGGAGCGACCTCACGCCCCCTCCGCCCGCCGGAGGCGCATCGTCACGACGGTGCCGCGCCCCGGCGTCGAGGCGATCCCGATCCCTCCCCCGTGCTCCTCCATGATCCGGCGCGCCGTCGGCAGGCCCAGTCCGGAACCCTTGCGGGAAGCCGAAAAGTAGACGTCGAAGACACGGGGCAAGACGTCGGGGGCGATCCCGGGCCCGTCGTCGGTCACGACCAGCAGCGCCTCCGCGCCCTCGACGCCTCCCGTGACGGTGACCCGCCCGCCGCGCCCAAGGGCCTGCTGCGCGTTGAGCAGCACGTTCAGCAGCGCCTGCTTGAAGAGGCCGGCGTCCACCAGGACCGGCGCCGGGTCGACGGCGCAGCGCAGCTCGATGCCGTCCTTCGTGAAGCCGGGGCGGAGGAACTCCGCCATCTCCCCGACGATGGCGGCAAGATCCCGCCGCACCAGCGCGGGGCGTCGCGCCCCGGCGTAGCGCATGAAGTCCTCCAGCACCGACTCGAGGCGCCGCACCTCCGTTTCCAGGGTCTCCACGCGTCGTCCGAGGGCGCGATCTCCCGGGAGCGCGGCCTGCAGATCCTCCTTGAGGAGCGTGAGGTTGATGGTGAGCGTCGAGAGGGGGTTCTTGATCTCGTGCACGAGGCCGCCCGCGAGCCGCCCCAGGAACTCGAGGGCCTTGGGGCTCGGACCCTCACTCATCCCGGCCTCGGGGCGCCCTGAACACCCGGCGCACGGCGCGGACCTCGATTTCGTCCCCCTCCCGCAGCGCCTTCACCGGCATGTGGAGCAGCTTGCGGACCAGGCGGTTGAAGGAGCGGCGCACCTCCGCGCGCTCCTCCTCGCCGAGGGAGGGGAGGCGTCGCTCGAGCTCGGAGAGCTCGCCGTCCCCCACCGCGACGTACTCCTTTTCGAGCTCGGCGATCGTCTCTCCCGCCTCCTCCGCGCGGATCTCCGCTTCGAGGCGGAGCGCGGCGCCGTCCACGAGGGTGCAGCATTGCAGGAAGTCCTTGCGACGGTGCCGGAGCGCGTCCGTCGTCACCGCCGTGAGCGCCTCCATGTCGTAGCGGTAGATGTTGTCCAGGACGTCCACCGCGGGATCGAGGGCGCGCGGCATCGAGATGTCGATGGCCACCATGGGTCTGCCGCGACGCTGCCGCAACGCGGCGCGGAACTCGGACACCCCGAGGAGCGGCGCCTCCCCCGCCGAGGCCGCCACGACCAGGTCGGCCTCGCCCAAACGCGCCGCCACGGACTCGAGGGGGATCGCCTCGCCTCCGACGCGCTGCGCCAGGGCGAGCGCCGTCTCCAGGGTGCGGTTGGCGATGACGCAGGAACCGACCCCCCGCGAGGCGAGGTGCGCGAGGACCAGTTCCGCGGTCTCCCCCGCGCCGACGAGGAGAAGGCGCGCGCCGGAGAGATCGCCGAAAACCTGTGCCGCCAGATCCGCCGCCGCGCCCGCCACCGAGACGCTTCCGCGCCCGACGCCGGTGGCGGAGGCGATCTCCTTGCTCACCCGGAGCGCGGCCTGGAAGAGGCGATGGAGCGCGCGACCCGCGCCTCCCGCGGCGCAGGTGCGCTGGTAGGCCTCCTTCACCTGGGCGCGAATCTGCGTCTCGCCCACGATCAGGCTGTCGAGGGAGGAGGCGACGAAGAAGAGGTGCTTGGCGGCGTTGCGGCCCTGGCGCACGACCAGGTGGGGTCGCAGCGCCTCCGGTGAGACACCGGCCGCGGCCGCCAGCCACGCTTCCGCGGCCCCGGCGTCGGCGGACCCGGCGAGGTAGAGCTCGAAGCGGTTGCAGGTGCTGAGCACGGCGGCCTCTTGCGCGAATCCGAGCGCTTGGCGGACCGCGGCGGCTTGGTCCAGTCGGGCGAGCGGCTCCCGCGCCTCGAGGGGCGCGCTCTTGTGGCTGAGGCCCAGGACGAGGAGGCTCTTCACGATCCATGCACCGCAGCGGGGCAGAAGGAGGCGACGATGAACCCCACGACGACGACCGCGAACCCGACGAGGCTGAGCAAGGCCACCCGGCGGCCCCTCCACCCCAGGAAGGCGCGCGCCGAGAAGAGCCCGAGATAGACCACCGCCCCCGCCCCCGTCGCGAGCACGGTCGGATCGAGGAGCCAGTCCCCCGCCGGGCGGGTCGAGCGGAAGACGAACGTCCATCCCGCGGCGATGCTTAGGATCAGGAAGGGGAACCCGATGGCCACCGAGAGGAAGTTCAAGCGGTCGAGGGTTTCGAGGGGCGGGAGTCGTCGCGATACGGCGGAGGCGGGATCGCGCTTCAGCACCCGGATCTGCAGGAGGTAGAGGGCACCCGTTGCGGCGGCGAGGGTGAAGGCGCTGCAGCTCACCACCGCCATGAGGATGTGCGCCGTCGTCGCGAAGGTGTGCCCGGAGAAGGCGGGCGACGCCGGGCGCGCCGCGACGAGGAGGGCCGCGAACAGCAGCAGGGTGAGCGTCGGCGCGACGATCGCGGCCAGCACGGCGTGCTTCACCGTCCGGCGCACCAGGGAGAATCCCAGCGAGAGGATCCACGCGCAGAGGAGGAGGAGACTCTGCCTCTCCTCGAGGGGGACGCCGCCCTGCCGCAGCGCACCGAGAAGGAGCGTCAGCGTGAGGGCCGCGGTCCCGACTCCCAGCATCGTGGCGAGTCCGGAGGTGCGCGCCCCGCCGAGGAGAACCCGGATGCCGACGAGGGAGGCGCCCGCATAGACCGCCAGCGCGACGTAGAGGAGGCCGCTCTCGAGGCTGCCGGGGAGCGCTGCGGCGAGCACGGATCCATTGTGCCCCAACAACCCAGCCCTGGCCGCGAGGCCGCCGGGGCCCCTGGTATAAGAGCGACGTGCGCACGCTGCGCGTGAACAACTCGGCATCCGACCCGAGCGCGGTGGCCGAGGCGGTCGCGGTGCTGGCGAAGGGAGGGGTCATCGCCTTCCCGACCGAAACGGTCTACGGCCTCGCCGTGGACGCCTCGAACCCCGAAGCGGTGCGCCGGATGTACGCCGTGAAGGGCCGCGATGCGCGGAAGCTCTGCGCGCTCCTCCTGCCCGACCGAGCGGCCGCGGAGCGCCACGCGCCGCCCCTCCCGCCCTTCGCCTCGCGACTCGCCGACCGCTTCTGGCCGGGCCCGTTGACCCTCATCGTGCCGGGTCACGATGGGGAAACCGTCGGTTTTCGTCTCCCGGATGCGCCGATCGCGCTCGCTCTCGCCCGCGCCGCCGGTCATCCCCTCCTCCAGACCAGCGCGAACCGCTCCGGGGAGCCGGCCGGCCTCAACGCCGCAGCCGTCGCCTCCACCCTTGGGACGGAGGTCGACCTCATCCTGGACGGAGGACGCTGCCCGCTCCGGGTCTCTTCCACGGTTGTCCGGTGCGACGCGGCGCGCTACGCCATCCTGCGGCAGGGGGCGGTGAGCGCGCAGCACGTCGTGGAGGCCGCCTCGGACCTGACGCTTCTCGCCTGCACCGGCAACCTCTGCCGGAGTCCGATGGCCGAGGCGTTCTTGCGCCAAGAGGCCGCGGAGGAGCTTGGCTGCGCCCCCGAGGAGCTGGTCTGGCACGGCCACCGCTTCGGATCCTTCGGCGTCCTGGCGGCGGCGGGAATGCCGCCCACGGAGGAGACGATCCGCGCGGCGAAGGAGATGGGAGCCGACGTCTCCGCGCACCGGAGTCGCCCGTTCGCCCTCGATCTCGTGGCCTCGGCCCGGCGCGTCGTCACGCTCGCCCGCAACCACCAGGACTTCCTCCTCCCCTACTTCGTCGACCGACCGGACGACCTGCTCGCCCTGCGCCCCGACGGGCGCGACGTCGCCGATCCCATGGGCAAGAGCCTCGCGACCTACCGGCGCGTCGCCAAGGAGATCCGCGAGGCGTGCCGCGCCCGCGCCCAGGAACTCTTCTCCCGAAAGGAGTCCTCCGCATGAAGCTCGCCCTCGCCTCCGATCACGCGGCGTTCCGGCTGCGGGCACGTCTCGCCGCGCGCCTCCGAGAGGAGGCCCACGAGGTCCTCGACCTGGGATGCCCGAGCGAGGAATCCTGCGATTACCCCGACTTCGCCGCCGCCGCGGCCCGCGCCGTGGCGGATGGGCGCTGCGCGCGCGCCATCGTCGCCTGCGGCACCGGGATCGGCGTCTGCATGGCGGCCAACAAGATCGCGGGCGTCCGCGCGGCGCTCGTCCATGACCGCTTCACGGCGCAGATGTCCCGGGAGCACAACGACGCCAACGTCCTCTGCCTGGGCGCGCGCGTGCTCTCCGAGGAGACGGCCGTGGAGTTGGCGCGCTTCTGGCTCACCGTGGAGTTCGCCGGCGGGCGTCACGCGGGGCGCGTGGCCAAGATCGCGGCTCTGGATCGCTCCCGGCGATGAGAGCGCCCCCGGGATACGAGCTCGGCGCCGCCTACGCGGAGGACCGCACCGGCGTCCTCTATCGCGCGGTGCAGTCGAGCCTCGACCGTCCGGTCACCCTGAAGATGCTGGCCGAGGACAAGGGGGGAGACAGCAACGCCATCGCGCTCTTCATCCGGGAGATCGCCATCGTCGCCAGCCTCGAACATCCGAACCTGCTCCTGGCCGTCGACACCGGCACCGTCGAAGGTCGCCCCTATCTCGTGACCGAGTCCACCGCCGAGCCGACCCTGGCCGAGGCGCTCAAGGCGGGAGAGCCGATGCCGGAGCCGCGGGCCTCGGCCATCGCCCTCGGGCTGATGCGCGCCATCCACCATCTCGAGACGAAGGCCTTTCTCTACAAGAACCTGCGCCCTGCCAACGTCCTGCTGCCGAGGCCCTCCGCGCCCAAACTGGTCACGTATCGCAACATCAAGCCCGCCGCGCAGGCCAACGAGCTGCGCCGCTCCAACGTGCAGAGCGCCGCCTACTGCGCGCCCGAGCTGGTGCGCGAGGATCTGGGCCCCGTGTCGGCGCGTGCCGGCGTCTACGCCGTGGGGGCGATCCTCTACCAGATGGTGGCCGGCGCGCCCGCCGTCGAGGGACCCTCCGCGGAGGTCCGATCCGCCCATGCCGCCGGCAAGGTCCCCTCCTTGAAGTCACGCTGTCCGCGCCTGCGCTCCAAGACCCACGCCCTGGTGGCCCGTCTCATGGCCCACGATCCGGTGGAACGGCCCAACCCCGCGAGCGCGGTCGCGCTGCTCGAATCCCTCGCGAGCGAGCCGATGCTCCCCGCGCCGGTGGCCCATCGCCGCAGGCGAAGGAGCTGACCCGGCCGGTCGGAGCGGGCCTCACCGCGTCCTCCGCACCTCCACTCCGACGCGACCCGCGCCGGCGACGGCCGCGGGCTTGGTCACCGCGACGCGCACGGCGCGAACCGGCGGCCAACGTTCGAGCACGAGCTCCGCCACCGCGCAGGCGAGCCGCTCCACCAGACGGTAGGCCGAGCCTTCGACGTGGCCGCGCACCAGGGCCGCGACCGCGGCGTAGTCGACGCTCTCTTCGAGCCGATCGCTCAGGCCGGGGCCCGCGAGGTCCAGCTCCAGGTCGAGATCGAGGAGAAGCGGTTGCGGCGCGGCGCGCTCCCGCTCGTGGACGCCGATCACCGCCTGGACGGAGAGATCCCGGAGGAAGATGCGATCCTGCACGCCGCGAGCTTAGAGCCTATCCGAAAACCCCGCTACATTCGGCCGGCTGCGCGGGCCGATCGCTTCGCCTCTCCTCCATCGCCGTAGTTCGCCAATAGGGCTTCGTCGTCGCGGCTCGCGCTCGGCCCGCTCGCTCGGCCTCGGTGTTGACGCCGGGATAGGCTCTTAACCCCCCGGGGCCCGCGGCGCGCCTGCATGGCCCGAGTCGGGACGCCGCTCGCGCTGCCGCTCCTCCTCGAGGGTGGGACGCGCCTTCCGAGCCACGGCCCCGGGCGCCTCCTCCCCTCCCGGGCCCTGGGGCGGGAGCGGGGCGCCCCCGCCCCCCTGTCGCGCCTCACGCGGGGCGCGATAGAAGGCTGCGTGGACCAGCCGCTGCTCCGCGCTGACCACTCCCGCCCCTGCGTAGCCCGTCTGCGAGGACGCATACGACACCTCGAAGCCAGCTCCGAACGACTCCTGCCAGTCGCCACGCATCTCCAGAAGCCGGCGCAGGCATGGGAGAACGCCGCGGATCGCGGGATCCTCCCGCCCGGGGTTGGAGAAACGGGGGGGGGCGGGGGGCAGACCGAGCAGGAGCGCGAGCTCCTCCTCCTGCGCGGCGGAGCGGAGCAGATCGGGGAGCGCGGCGAGGAGCAGATCGTGGGAGGCGAGGAGGTGGACCGCCACGACGTCGTCTCCGAGAAGCAGGACGATGCCGGTCGCGGTGCCTCCGAACGCATCGAGGAGCGGCGCGGCGGCGGCGCGCAGCCGCTTGGCGGATTGCTCGACGCGCGCGGCGGAGGCGAGGGCCGCCAGCGCCTCCACGCTCCCCACGCGCTGCCCCAGCAGCTCGAGGGAAGCGTTCTCCCGGAGGAGCCTCCCCGCGATGGAGGGGGCGGCCAGTGTGCCGGGCAGGCACCCGCCGTCGGTCGGCACCGCGAACCCCGTGAAGGGCACGAGACAGGCGAAGCGTGGTGGAAGCAGGAGGTCGTGGTCGATCCAGAGGGGGCGCTCGTCGGTTCCGAAGCGGCATCCCGCCGGGATGAGGCGTGGCGCGTCGGACGGGTTCCGGACCCTCAGGTAGAGCGCGGACCCCTCCGCGACGACGAGGCCCGGCTGGGGGGACGCGCCCCAGATCGGTTCGGCTGGGCCGAGACGGGCTTCCGAGGGGACCCGTGCATAGAGCGGGACCAGGGTGACCCGCCCCGCCCGCGTCGCCTGCCCCACCATGAGCGACGCCAGGCGGCGCAGCACCGGGTCGTCGGAGTCCACGAGGGGTTCCGCCAGGACGGGAACGCGCCACTCCGGCGCGAGCAGGATCAGGAGGGCGGGAAGCAGCTGCATCGTCCTGCTCCGCTACTCCCTCACGCGCACCGCGGTCCCATCCGGCAGCCGGAAGAGCACCGACCGTCCCAGCGCCATCGCCTGGGCATTGTCCGGATGCGCCTTGGCCAGCTCGAACCACTCCTTGGAGAGGAACTCCACGCGGCGCGGATCGGCGGGCTCCCGCTCCAACAGCGGCGCCTCCGTCCAGAACCCGTCCTCCGCCAGATAGAAGGCGCGGTCCCCCAGGGATCGCATGCGGGCGCGGTTGATCCCCAAGAGATCGTCGAAGGGGTCCACGTCGCCGCTGCGGCAGCGCTGGAGGCGCTTGAGCCGCTCCGCAACGTCCGCGGCGGGGGGCGCCGCCAGGGTGCGCGACAAGCGCGCGAGGGTGATGCCGCCCGAGGTGGTGTTGAGGAGCGGCTCGCGCCTCAGGCCCGCGAGATAACGCTTCTGGTCCGCCTCCTCGAGCACCAGGAGAGATGTGTGAGGCGTGACGATGCCGAACTCCCGGCCCAGGGAAAGGATCTCGCGCAGATGCAGCGCGGGATCACCGGCCGCCTGGGCTTCGGCGAGAAGAGTCCCCACGCGCCGCGCCGCCCAGATGCGGGCGATGGCGGGGTTTCCGCCGCTCTCGCGCAGCCGCAGGTCGAAGGTGCGCTCCACCCGCTCGCCCGCCACGAGGGCGGAGATCGTCGCCCGCGCCCTGCCTCCGGCGGAGTAACGCCCCGCGAGGAGAATGGAGTCCCCCGCGCGCACGTGCCGGAGGCGTGAAGGTAGGAGCTCCTCGGCCCCTTCCAGCTGCACGACGACATTGGTGAGCGGGACCGTGCGCGTCGTTTCAAGGAGGTGCCGCAGCCCGTCGGCGAGGGAGCGGTCGGCGCCGCGGTACCAGGCATCGCCCTCGCCGCGCTCCCCCAACTCTTCCAGGACGACCGCGTCCACCTCGTATCCGAGCCCGCAGAATCCGACGCGGTGTCCCAGCCCGGTCGCTGCGGTAACCGCCGCCCCCGCATCCCTCGAGGTCGCCGTGGCCTGCCCGTCGGTGAGCACGATGATCCCGGCGCCAGCCCTCCCCGAGGCGGCGAGCAGCGCCGCGCCTTCGAGTCCCGCCGCGAGGTCGGTCCGACCGGCCACGGGCAGCTCGGCGAAGAGAGTTCGCACCTCCTCCCGCGCCTCCGCGGCGGGGGCGAGGAAGGGGGTGAGCGGACGCGCCCCCGTGTCGAAGGAGAGGAGCGCGTAGCGGTCCTCCGCCCGGAGTCCCGCGACCAGATCGGCCACCGCGGCGGCGGCGGCGTCCACCCCCTGGCGGCCCGTCGAGTTGGAGGTGTCGACGGCGATCACGACATCGCGCGGGGCGGCGTCCTGCTTCTCCGCCGCGAACGCCGCGTCCACGGCCAGGACGAAATAGCCTCGCTGGCCCGCGCGTCGATAGGAGGAGAGCACGGCGCCCAGCGGCGCGTCGTCCACCGAGAAGAGCACCATGAGATCGCGCGCCAAGTAGGCGTGATCCGCCGTGAGGCGGAGCGTCGCCGCATGGGCCGACCGGCGCACGATCTCCAGATCGTGGGTCGGGCAGACGACCGCCTGGAGAGCCGCCTTGGTCTGGATGCGCAAGACGAATTCGAACCGCCCCGCGGGACGCCGGTTGAACCGCGCCGCGTCGAGGGGAACGATCAGGCGGCGCAGCGACCCCTCGAAGGAGAGCGGCTGACGGTAGGCGAGCTTCACCGAGGCCCGGTCATGACCCGGCACGGGGAAGACGCGGCAGCGGAACAGATCCTTGCCGATGCACTCGAGGAGCGCCGGATCGCGATTGCGCCGGGTGATCTCCTCGTAGATGCGGCCCGCCTCGCGCCGGGTGAGGAGGTTGCCGCCGTAGTACTTCCCCCCCATGGAGAGTTGGAGCCCCGACGCCGCGGCGGCTTCGGGGAGTGGGAAGTAGAAGTCCGCTTCCGCGAGGCCCCCGCCGTGGTTGTAGAAGGTCTCCTCCACCACGACGGTGGCGACCTCCTCGTCGCACTCGGCGTCCACGCCGTAGCGCTCGACGGTCAAGCCGTTGAGGATCGCGCCCGCCTCCTGGGCGTGGAGCGCGGCCGCGGCGAACAGGAGAAGAGCGGAAACCCGCCGAGCCATGGGAACACCTCCCCGAACAGAGCCGATCCTACCTCTGGAAGCGCAGCCGAGGCCGGGAATGTTACGGCGAATCAGGGTCCCGCGAGCCGCTTCAACTCCGCGAGAGCGGCCTCGCCGGGCCGTTGTGGATCGTAGCCGGCTTGTGCCGCTTCCGGTTTCAGCGTCAGGAACGCCGTGAACGCGGCCAGACGCACGCCGGGATCGCGGTCCCCGCAGAGCGCGGCGAGACGCGGCAGGTGGCGCGCCCCTCCCCGGCTTGCCGCGGCGCTCGCCGCCGCGTCGCGCACCTCCGGCGCCGCGTGCTGCGTGAGGCGCTCCCAGGCGGGAAGCGATCGCCCGCAGAGGATCGGCGCGACGAGGATGAGATCCCGCTCGTCTCCTCCGCTCGCCAGGGTCAGGGCGGCCCGCAGGGCGTGGAAGGAGTCGATGGCGTCGAGAAAGAGGGCCGCCGCGCTCTTGTCGCGCGCCGCTTCGAGCCAGGCACGCGCCTCCGCCTCGAGGGAGTCGGCCTCGCCGCCCAGGCGCGCCTCGCGCAATGCGGCCCGCGCGCGGGCGATGTCCCCCGCCTCCAGGAGAGGCCGCAGCTCCACCCGGGGCGGACGGGCGAGCGCCTCCTCCCCCGCCTCCGGCGGCTCGCCCAGCAGGGCGGCCACGCGATTGAGCACGAACCGCTGCTCCGCATCCTTGAGCCCCTCGGCCAGCTCGCGGAGCAGCCGCACCGCGCGGTCGCGCGCCCTGCCCCCCCCCTCGCGCTCCCCCCTTTCGGCTCCGTGGAACAGCGAATCCTCCCGGAGCGCGAGCGTGAGGTAGAGCCTCCGCTCCTCACCGGAGGCAGCCTCCGCCAGCGCGAGCAGCGCCAGACATCGGTCGGGCACCAGCTCCAGCTCCGCCGCGGCTCCCGGTTGCTCGAGTTCGAGGAGCTCCCTGTAGAGCCGCATCTGGTAGTGCGCCCGTGCGTGGAGCGCCGCCGGGTCCTTGGCGAGGACCGATTCGAACTCCCGCGACCCCGGCAGCGGCGCCCCGGCGAGGAGGGCGCGCGCGTGCGACTCCAGTCCGCCGAGGAGAGCGGCGGTGGCGTTCGCGGCCGCGGCGAACTCCTCCGGTGGGTTGCGCAGCCAGGGAATCGCGGGCTGGTGGGCGAGGGAGAGGAATTCGAGGTTCTCGCGCTGGTAGCGCAGGGAGCGGCGGCCGAACCTGCGCGGGAGCGGGCGGAACTCCAGGACCGTGGCATCGTCCTCCATCGGTGCGACGTCGCCGAGGGCGCGCCGGAGGGCGTCGCCGGACGCCACATGGGCGGCAAGGAGGTGGAGTCCGTCTCCCACAAGCGCGGCCTGCAGGTCTTCGAAGACGCCGGGACGCGCGGCGCGCTCCGCAAGCCGGACCGCGTCGACGGGAGGCGCCGACGCGCCTCCCACGACGAGCGCCGACTGCTCGAAGTACCAGAGGGAGACGTGGGCGAAGGAGTCCGCCATGGTCCTCACGAGGCGGCGGAAATCCTCGGCGGCGACGGCGTGGATCGGAACCCACTGGCAGAGCAGGCCCCCGGACTTCAACCGCTCTCGGGCGCTCTCGTAGAACTCCCTGGTGTAGAGCGTGACCGCGCCCGGGGTGTAGGGCATGAGCGGTTCGAGGGTGATGACATCGAAGCGGTCCCCCGGGCGGCGCACATACTCGCGCCCGTCGGCCACGACCGGCTCGGTGACGGGCAGGCCCAAGACCCCGCGGTTGACCGAGGCGAAGTGGGGGGCCACGTCGAACACGGAGCGCTCCAGCTCGACGCAGACCAGCCGCTTCACTTCCGCGTGGAGTGAGGCGGCGCCCGCCGTGGTGCCGGTCCCGAAGGCGATCACCAGGACCTGCTGCGGATCGGGGTGCAGCAGGAGGGGCAGATGCGCGAGCATGCGCATGTAGCTGTAGCGAGGCCCGGTTTCCGCGGCGCGGAAGTCGTCGGTGTAGAGAGCCCGGGTGCGCGGGCCCAGCTCTTCCACCACGGCGACGCCGAAGTGGCGCCCCTCCGCGGAGGCGAGCAGGCGGCGAGGCTGGCGCGCGTCGCGGAAGACATGCGACTTCTCGACGAGAGGGCGCCAGGGGGCAGCCGCCGCACCGAGGCCGAGGACCAGGAGCGTCGCGACCGCGGCGCGGAGGATCGTGCCCCGTCCAAGCCGGGCTGCCGCGAGCGCGCCCGCCTCCACCAGGAGCAGGCCCGCGATGAGGATGGTTCCCTGGGCGCCGAAGCCAGGCACCAAGAAGAAGGCCGCGCAGGGGGGCGCGAGGACCGCTCCGAGCGTGGAGGCGGCATAGACCGCCCCGCTGTACCTCCCGATCGCCTCCCCGTGCGCGATCGCGATGCGCCCCACCACCGGGAGCAGCGCCCCGGCGCAGAGGGTGGCCGGCAGGAGGACCGCCGCCGAGCCGAGGAAGAGGGTGAACGCATAACGGAAGCCGCTCGAGTCGGCCTCGCCCAGCGCGGTGCGCGCCCCCTCGAGCCAGGTCGAGAGGGGCCCCAGGAGAAGGAGCGTGGCCGCGGCCAGGCAGCCCTCCAGCATGAGCAGGATGCCGAAGAGCCGGCGCGGGTTCGGGCTGGCCAGGGCGAGCAGGGTGCCTCCGGCCGCGCCCGCCGCGAGCCCGAGGAGGTAGGTCGCGAGCATGAGGCCGAAGGCGACGGTGAACCCCTCGAGCAGGTAGACGAGGGCGCGGATCCAGGCCACCTGCAGGGTGAGCCCCGCGAAGCCCGCCAGGAAAAACGCAAGGAGCACGGCGCCGCCGGCGCTGCGCGCGACCCCCGGGGGCTCCGGCCCCTCCACGGGTGCGGCCGGGCGGTCCCCGGCCGCTCGCGCAGCCAGCCAGCTCAGGACGCCGATCGCGAGGTTGACCGCCGCTGCCGCATGGACCGCAGTGCGCAGGCCCCACCGCGGCATGAGGACGAACACCGCCAGGAGCGCTCCCGTGACGGCCCCGAACGTGTTCACGGCGTAGAGCATCCCCAGCGCCCGCGCGCCGCGCGTCGGCACATCCGCCGCCGCACGGGCCAGGACGGGAAGCGTGCCCCCCATGAGCGCCGCGGGAAGCACCAGGAGAAGGAAGGCAGTCAGCCAGGGGATGCCGGGAAAGAGGCCGGTGGCGAGGGCGACGAGATTGTCGAACGCCAGCGCGTAGAAACCGAGTCCGAATTCCAGAAGGCCGTACCAGCGGAGCGGGCGCCGCGAGGCGTCGACCCTGGCGCCCACGAGGAGCGCGCCGAGGGCGAGCCCGAGCATGAACGCGCTCAGGACGGCCGCCACCGCCCCTGCGGTCGAACCCAGCACCAGCGCAAGTCGCCGGGCCCAGACGATTTCGTAAACCAGAGCCGAGGCCCCGGAAAGAAACGCGGGCACCGCCAACAGGCGGCCCGGGAAGGGTTGGCGCAGCCAGGCGCGGCTCACGCCCGCCTCCCCCAGCGCCCGCCGGCTACTCCCGGGAGTAGCCCGAGAGGCGGATCGTCTTGAGCCGCTCGCGCTCCTTGCGCCGGCGCCTCTCGCTCGGCTTCTCGTAGTAGGCGGCGCGCTTCAGCTCGCGGGTAATGCCCTCGTTGTTGCAGATCTTGCGCAGGCGGCGGAGCGCCTTCTCCAGCGGTTCGTTCGGTTTGACTTGAACTTTGACCATGGGGATCCGTCTGCGCGCGACTCCTTTCGGGGCAAACCTCCATCCTAACCCTCCCTTCCCCGGTCGGTCAAGCAAGGTGGGGCTCAAGTCAGCCCACCACCCTTACCGACAGGATCGGCGGAACCATGGAATCCACTGGACGCAGAATGCCCGTCGCCGCCGACAAACCCTGCCTCCGGTGCGGGCGACCCGTCCACTTCAGCTACAAGGGCCCCGTGGAAGGGCTCTGCGGCCGCTGCTCCGACCGCGGGAGCCGCCGGGAGCGCGGCAGAACGCGGACCAAGGTCGTGCGGGTCCGCGCCAAGGTCTCCCTGCGCTCCCTGCTCTTCGCGGCCGGCGGGGCGTTCCTGGCCGGGCTCGCGGCCGGCGCGCTCCTTCAGGCGCTGCACCCGGTTTTCTAGGGTCGCGAGCGGGAAGATCCGGCGCTGTCGGTGCGTCGGACTAGGGTGGTCGCTGGTTCCCGGTCGCCGTGCGGCAACCGGTTCCCGCCCCATTCCGGCCGCATGGTTGCGGGCGGAGCCGATGGCCCGTATCGTGGCGTCATCCAGTTGGAGGACTGATCGCATGCCCGCGCCGAGACTCCGTGTTTGCCTGCTCGTTCTCGCCGCGCTCGTCGCGCAGTCCCTGCCGGCCGCCGCCCAAGGGGGTCAGAACGGCCCTAAGATGAGCGACATCCGGCTGGACAAGGACAGCGACATCGCCGACTTCCTGGACCAGATCGCGAAGACGACCCAGAAGCCGCTGCTCTACGACCCGAACGGCCAGCGGATCAAGGGCCAGAAGATCGGTTCCAACTTCGCCCACAGGGTCCCGGAAGAGCGGCTCTTCGACACCTTCCGCGCCATCCTCGCCTTCTACGAGCTGACCCTCATCCCGATCGGCCCGAAGGGGTTCGAGTTCTACCTGGTCCTCGACTCCCGCTCGACCAACAACATCGTCAAGAACAAGGCGGTCTACGTCGACTACAAGGAGCTGGACAAGTACCAGGACCAGGACGGCCTCTACATCAGTTGCGCCGTGCCGCTCAAGTTCATCGACAACCTCACGGTGCTGCGGAGCGCGCTCTCCAACCTCGTCAGCCCGTCCGGGGTGGGTCGCGTCCACGAGGTCACCACCTCGCAGTCCCTCATCATCATGGACTTCGCCCCGACGGTCTGGGCGATGGTGCAGCTCATCAAGCAGATGGACGTGGCGCCGGAAGGCAAGAAGCTCGTGATGGAGTTCGTGGAACTCCAGCACGCCTACGCCGACGAGGTGGCCGATCTCATCAGCGAGCTCGTCGCCGCGCAGCGCGAACTCCTCGCCCAGCAGCGCCAACCGCAGCAGGGCGTCCCGACGACGACGACGCCGGAGCCGCGCATCCTGGCCTACGAGCCCAAGAACGCACTCGTCATCGCCTCCACCGAGGACGATTTCCAGATGATCAGCTCCCTGATCGTGCGCTTCGATCAGCCGGGGGAGATCTCCTCGACCGTGGAGGTCGTGATCCTCAAGCACGTCGCGGCCGAGGATCTCGCCGACACCCTGACCCAGGTGCTGGAGGGGCTCGGGGGCGTCATCCCGGGCGCGGAGGGCGGGGCCCAACCGCGCCCCGGCGCCCGACCCGCCGGCCCGTCCACCTCGCGCACCGGAGGAAGCCGCTCCCAGCCCCTCGATCCCCAGGTGGTGCCCGATCCGGGCACCAACGCGCTCATCCTCGCGGCGGATCGGAAGACCATCCAGGCGCTCCTGGACATCATCGTCCAGATCGACAAGCCCAAGGACCAGGTGCTCATCGAAGCCACGCTGGTGAGTCTCACGCGGGCGGACGATTTCCAGCTCGGCGTGGAGTTGGCGGGCATCGACGAATCGGGGCTCAACCAGAGCGACGGGACCCAATCGGGGTTCGGCGTGACCAGCTTCGCCCTTTCCACCTTCGAGGACACCGACGGCGACCTGATCCCCGACATCAACCTCCCGACCAGCCTCGCCACGCCGGGAGGCGGTCTCGTCGCGGGCATCTTCCGCAACGGCGGCATCCCGGTCCTGCTCCAGGCGGTCCAGCGGCTCAACAACGGCAAGATCCTCTCCATGCCGTCGGTGGTGACCTACGACAACGAGTCGGCCACGCTGCAGGCCCTGACGGAGCAGCCCACGGGCACCGTGAACGAAGCGGCCTCCGGCGCGGTCCAGACCGGCTTCGACAGCTTCCAGCCCGCCGGCGTGACCCTCACGGTCTCCCCCCACATCAGCGCCGACAACTACCTGCGCCTCGACATCGAGTTGGAGGTCTCCTCCTTCACGGGCGATCCGCCCAGCGCCGGCTTCCCCTCCCCGCGCACGCGCAACATCATCAACACCACCATCGCCCTGCCCGACTCCCACACCGTCGTGATGGGCGGGCTCATCAGCGAGGAGGAGACGGTCACGGAATCGAAGGTCCCCATCCTGGGGGACGTGCCCATCCTGGGCTATCTCTTCAAGAACAAGACCCGGCGCAAGGTGAAGCGCATCCTCTTCATCTTCGTGACGCCCCACATCCTGCGCCAGAAGGGCGTGAAGTTCAGCGAGCTGCACCGGCAGAGCTGGATCGCCATCACCAAGGCCAACGAGTTGATCGGCAAGATCCAGATCCACAACGCGCAGTTCTTCGACGACCCGGCCTACCAGCACGAGGAGGGGGAAGCGGGGGCCACCCTGGACCTTTCCTACCTCGTGGACGCCGGGCGGTTCCAGGAGGTTCCTGCCGAGCAGGCCCTCCAGGAGCTGGAGCGGCTCCGGCGCAAGGAAGGCAAGTAGGGGGGCGGGGGGCGCCGCCCCCGGTGCCCCCGCCGGCCTCCGGCCTGCTGCGGCGGTCCACGTGTACAATCCCGGATTCCAGGACGCGGAAGGGGACACCGTCCCCCCGTCGTCCAAGGTTGCGACCGCCCCATGAGAGAACAGATCAGGAACTTCGTGCTCGAAAACGGGCTCCTCGACGAGGTGCGCCTCGAGGAGGTGTTCCGGCTCGAGGAGGAGACCGGGCAGAGCTTCGAGAAGATCATCCTCCACAAGGGCTACATGTCGGAGAACGACGTGTTGCGCACCCTGGCCCACGCCCTTGATCTCCCCTACCACCCCTCGCTCGCCACATCGGTGGTACCCGACGATTTCCTGCAGTCGGTGCCGGTGCAGTTCGCCCGCAACTACGCCCTGGTGGCGCTCGGCCGGGACAACGGCGCGATGCGCATCGCCACCGCGTTCCCCCTCGACACCCACCCGATGGACGATCTGGCCAGCATGCTCCACTGCGAGGTGGAGCCGGTCCTGGCCCCGCGGGCGGAGATCACGAGCCTCATCAACCGCGCCTACAAGGCGAAGGGAGGCATCGTCGACGAGACGATGGACGGGCTCAAGGAGGACGACATCCTGAAGGAGGCGGCGGCCATCGACGCCTCCGAGGACCTGCTGGTTACGGCCAACAAGGCCCCCATCATCCGCCTGGTGAACATGGTCCTCTTCCAGGCGCTCAAGATGCGGGCCAGCGACGTGCACTTCCAGCCCTTCCCCGACCGCCTGCAGGTGCGCTACCGCATCGACGGCGTCCTCTACGACATGGAAGCGCCCCCCAAGAAGGTGCAGGACGCGATCTTGAGCCGCCTCAAGGTGATGGGCGCCATGGACATCGCGGAGCGACGGCTCCCGCAGGACGGCCGCGCCTCGGTTCGCCTGGGCGATTCGGACGTGGACATCCGCATCTCGTCGGTGCCCACGAGCCAGGGCGAGCGCATCGTACTGCGTCTCCTCGACAAGGGCGCGCGTCTCTACGACCTAGCCGAGATCGGGCTCGAGACCGACAACCTGGGGTTGGTGGAGAAGTACATCGAGTACCAGCACGGGATCATCCTGGTCACCGGCCCCACCGGCTCCGGCAAGACGACGACGCTCTACGCCGCCCTCGCGCGCGTGAACTCCTCGCAGCTCAACGTCATCACCCTGGAGGACCCCATCGAGTACCAGCTCGAGGGGATCAGCCAGATCCAGATCAACGAGAAGAAGGGCTTGACCTTCGCCCGCGGCCTGCGCCACGTGCTGCGCCAGGACCCCGACATCATGATGGTGGGCGAGATCCGCGACGTGGAGACCTCGCGCATCGCCATCCAGGCCGCGCTGACGGGCCACCTCGTCTACTCCACGCTGCACACCAACGACGCCGCCAGCACGGTGACGCGCCTCCTCGACATCGGCCTCGAGCCCTACCTCGTCGCCTCCTCCCTCCTCGTGGTGATCGCCCAGCGACTCGTGCGGCGCATCTGCCCCGCCTGCCGCGAGGGATACGACCCCACCTCCGACGGCCTCATGCAGCTGAAGGCGATCGGCGTCGAGCTCGACCAGTGCCTGGAGAGGAGGCTCTGGCGCGGCAAAGGCTGCCCCGACTGTTTCAACACCGGATACGTGGACCGCACCGGCATCTACGAGCTGCTGCCCATCGACGAGATCATCAAGGCGCAGATCATGGACCGCACCGGCTCGACGACCATCAAGCGCACCAGCATCGAGCGCGGCTCCCGCACACTGCGCATGGACGGCGCCCGGAAGGTCATGTCGGGCGTCACCACCCCCGACGAAGTGCTGCGCGTCACCCAGCTCGACGCCTTCTGATGGCCATCTACGAGTACAAGGGCTTCGACACCTCCGGCGGCGCACGCACCGGGATCATCGACGCCGACTCGCCGCGGGAGGCGCGATCCCGCCTGCGCGAGCAGAGCGTGATGGTCACCGAGCTCATCGTCTCGGAGGTCTCCACCGGCGCCGCGGCCGCGGACGCCCCCAAGCGCCTCTCCGCCTTCCGCCGCGCCTTTCAGTTTCAGCGCCGCGTGAAGGGCGTCGCGGGCCTGCCCATCTACACCCGCCAGCTCGCCACCCTTTTGCGCGCCGGCATCCCCCTCACCCAGGCGCTCGGCGCGCTCATCGAGCAGGTCGACGAGCGCGACATGGAGGCGATCTTCCGCGACCTCCGGGAGCAGGTGGTGCGCGGCACCAGCCTCGCCGACGCCCTGCGCGCCCACCCGTCGCTCTTCGACGATCTCTTCGTGAACATGGTGCGCGCGGGGGAGGCGTCGGGCAACCTCGACGCGGTGCTCAGCCGATTGGCGGACTACCGCGTCCGGCAGGCCAAGCTGACCGCGCGGATCAAGACGGCGCTCATCTACCCCTCGATCATGATGCTCGTGGGCGCCGCCGTGGTGGTCTTCCTGGTCAACGTGGTGGTTCCCAAGCTCGTCTCCATCGCCAAGGCGCGCAACCAGTCGCTGCCCTGGATGACGCGGCTCCTCGACAGCACCTCCCTGTTCGTCCAGAACTACCTCGCGTTGCTGCTGATCGTGGGGCTCACGCTCTGGATGGTCTGGCGCTACGCGCTGCTGCCGCGGCCGGGGGTGCGGCTCGCCTGGGACACGTTGAAACTCCGCCTCCCCATCGTGGGGAACCTCCTCAAGAAGCAGATCGTGAGCCGCTTCGCGGTGACCATGTCGACGCTGCTCCGCTCCGGCGTCACGGTGCTCGATTCGCTCATGATCGTGAAGGAGGTCCTGGCCAACCGCCTCATGCAGAACGTGCTGGAGGAGGTGCGCGTCCGGATCCTCGAGGGCGCCGACATCTCCACCCCGCTCAAGAAGTCCGGCGTCTTTCCCCCGGTGGTCGGCTACATGGTGGCGGTGGGCGAGCAGACCGGGCAGCTGGAGGAGATGCTCGAGCGCGTGGCGGAGGCTTACGAGGAGGAGATCGAGACGACCACGACCCGCGCCCTGGCCGTCCTGGAGCCGGTCATGATCGTGGGCATGGCCGTCGTGGTGGGCTTCATCGTGGTCGCGGTGATGCTCCCCATCCTGCAGACATCCACGACCATCAAGGGAGGCTGACCCCATGCCGCAATCGTCCCGCGCGTCCGGCTTCACGCTCATCGAGATCATGGTGGTGGTCGTCATCATCGGCCTCCTCTCCGCCCTGGTCGGTCCGAAGGTCTGGCAGATGCTGGGCTTCGGGCAGGAGAAGATCGCGCTGACCAAGTGCCAGGAGTACTACAACTCCGCCCACACCTGGCGCACGATCGGCCCCACCAAGCGATTCCCCAACAACCTCGAGGAGTTGGAGTCGCCTCTGCGCGAGGGCGAGGCCAAATTCATCCCCAAAGTCGAGGAGGATCCCTGGGGGAACAGGTACCGCCTGGAGTCCGACGGGAAGAACCTGCGCGTCTGGTCCAACGGCCCGGACGGCATCCAGAGCACGGAAGACGACATCTGCTATCCCGCCATCGATGATCGTTGAGGCGCCCCCCCGCCCCCCCCCGCGCGGATTCACGCTGCTCGAGATGGTCGCGGTCCTCGTGGTCGTGGGCCTCCTGCTGGTCTTCTCGCCCATGGCCCTCGACTCCCTGGTGCCGGAGCGCGAGCTGGACCGGGAGGCCGGGGAGCTGGGTGGGACGATCGAGACGGTCGCTGCCCAGGCGGTCATCGACCGCGCCGACTTCGCGATGCACTACGACACCGAGAAGCACCGCTGGGCCGTGCAGGTGCCGGTGGAGGTGTCGGGGACCGAGCGGCCGCGGGCGGAGGACGGGGAGGAGACCGTCGCCAAGGTCAAGGTCTGGAAGCTGGAGGAGAGCGTCTCCCCCGAGGAGCTGGCCTGGCACAACCTGCCCAAGGGCATCACGTTGCGCTACTTCGAGGGGAGTCGGCAGATCGCCACGGGCCGCATTCGCACGCTCTTCAGCTGGCGCGGGACGGTCGATCCGCACATCCTCGTGCTGGAGAGCAAGAACGTCTCCTCCCTCAACGAGGAGGAGCGCGCGCGCACGATCAAGGTCAACTTTCTCGGCTTCCCGACCTACGCCACCGGAGTGCGGACCGAGGAGATGAAGAAGACGGATGCGGAAGTCGGGCGCTGACTCGGGGATGACCCTCCTGGAGGTGGTCATCGCCCTCATGCTCTTCGCGCTCATGTGCGCGCTGCTCCTCGGCGGCCAGGGGCAGGCGGCGGAGTCGATCCTCAAGGCGGAGACGGAGCGCAGCCTCGCCTACCTCCTCCCCCTGCGGTTGAACCTCATCGCGCTCCAGCCGGAGGACTACAAGGACGGCGAGGAGGGGGGGTTCCCCGCCGTGGGCAAGTCGAGCCGGCTCCTCGACGAGGAGAAGGTGTTCGGCGACCGATTCAAGGACTACCGCTGGCGCGTCGAGATCATCGAAGCGGTAGGCGCCGGGCAGACCAGCCCGGTGCGCGTGGAGGGGCGCGACGCCATCGCGCCGCTCTTCGGCGAGGAGAGCGCGGCGGCGGCGCGGCCGGAGGATCGGAGCGCCAACGACATCACCGATGTGAAGCCGGAGGACGTGGACCGCATCCGGTTCATCCGCGTGACCGTCTATCCGCCGGGATACGAGGAGGGGGAGAATCCCGACGACCCCGGGGTGGTGCAGCCCCGCGCCGCCTGGACCGGCGTCGCCATCCCCGAGGGCGAGGAGTCGACGAAGTGAGGTCCCAGCGCGGGTTCACCCTCATCGAGGTGCTCCTCGCCACGGTGCTCTTCGCGCTCCTCATGTCGAGCTACTACGTCGTCTTCCTCAACGTGGTGGAGCTGGAGGAGTACGCCCGCTCCCAGCGCGCCTTCAGCACCGTCGGGCCTGCGATCCTCGATCTCATGGAGGACGACCTCGCCGCCCTGCACATCAGTCCGGTGAAGGCGGACGCCTTCCCCTTCCGCGGAACCGACGAGTCGCTCCAGGGCCAGCCCGCGGACCGCATGAACTTCGTGGCGCGACGCGCGTCGGTGCACCAGGAGGACATCGGGAGCCGCGGCACGTTCCTGCGCAGCTCCCTCAACGAGGTGGGCTACCGGCTGGGGCGCGGCGAGGGCGAGGTGCGCCGGCTCTACCGCCGGGAATCCTACTCCGTGGACGCCTCGCCCCTCGAGGGCGGCGAGTACAGCGAGCTCTACGACCGCGTCGTCTCCCTCGACATCCAGTATGCGGGCTACCGGGTGGAAGAGACGGAGCGCTCCTCCTCCTCCGCCCTCGGCCAGCACGAGCTGGAACGGTTCGAGAGCTGGGACAGCGAGGAGCGGAAAGGGTTCCCCGCCGCGGTCATCGTGACGCTGGTGCTCGAGCCGCCGCTGCTCGGAGTGCGGCCCGAGGGCAATCAGGGAGAGCCGCCGCCGCGGCAGACCTTCGTGCGCCTCATCCCGCTCATCCAAGCGCACGACATCCCGCCAGCCGCCGCCCCGCCGGCGCCTGGCGGCGGCGGCGGCGGCGGCGGCGGCGGCGGCCGCTGACGGAACGATTGGGCGCGCATGGTAGGGTGCGCCCCATGACGCCCCCGCCCCCCTCCAGCCCCATCGTGCTTCCCGAAGGGCGCCTTCTCATCGACGGCGATTGGCGCCCCGCCTCGTCCGGCGCGACCTTCACGACGACCAATCCCGCCACCGAAACCGTCAGCGGCACCCTCGCGAAGGCGGCCGCCGAGGATGTCGATCTGGCGGCCCGCGCCGCCCGCCGCGCCTTCGACGAGGGGCCCTGGCCGCGGAGCGCGCCGGCCGAGCGCGCCCGCATCCTCTGGCGCGCCGCGACGCTCATTCGAGAGAACGCCGACGCGCTGGCGCTCTGCGAGGCGCTCGACATGGGCAAGCCGGTCTCGGAAGGCAAGGCGGTGGACGTCTCCTTCACCGCGGATCTCTTCGAGTACTACGCGGGCTGGTGCACCAAGGTGACCGGCGAAACGCTCCCCGGGCTGCCCAGCTTCTTCGTCCACACCCTGCGCGAGCCGGTGGGCGTCGTGGCCACGATCACTCCCTGGAACTTCCCCCTCCTGCTCCTCTCCTGGAAGCTCGCCCCCGCCCTCGCGGTGGGGTGCACCTGCGTCGTCAAGCCCGCCTCCCTCACGCCGCACAGCGCGCTCAAGCTGGCCGCGCTGCTCCAGGAGGCGGGGGTTCCGCCTGGCGCCCTCAACGTCATCACCGGACCCGGGGGCTCCATCGGCGACGCCATCGTGCGCCATCCCGCCATCGACAAGATCGCCTTTACCGGGGAAGTTTCCACCGGCCAGCGCATCCTGCGCGAGGCCGCCTCCACGATGAAGCGCGTGACGATGGAGTTGGGCGGGAAGTCCCCCAACATCGTCTTCGCCGACGCCGATCTCGACGCCGCGGCCAAGGGCGCGATCGCGGGCATCTTCTACAACAAAGGCGAAGTCTGCGCCGCCGGCTCCCGCATCCTCGTCGAGGAGTCGGTGCGGGCGCAGTTCGTGGAGCTGCTCGCCGCGCGCGCCGGCAAGATGCGCCACGGCGACCCCACCGACCCCGCCACGCGCCTCGGCCCGCAGGCGAGCCGGAGCCAGGTGGACAAGATCCTCGAGTACGTCGCGCGCGGCAGAGCGGAGGGCGCCAAGCTCGTCTGCGGTGGCGCGCACGTCCCGATCGGCGGGAAGGGCTACTACGTCCAGCCGACCGTCTTCGACGGCGTGACCAGCGCCATGACCATCGCGAAAGAGGAGATCTTCGGGCCGGTGGCCGCGGTGATCCCCTTCACGGGCGAGGAGGAGGCGATCCAGATCGCCAACGCGACCGAGTTCGGGCTGGCCGCGGGCGTCTGGACCCGGGACATCGGGAAGGCGCACCGCGTCGCCCGCGCCGTGAGGGCGGGGACCGTCTGGATCAACACCTACAACGTCTACGATCCCGCTGCGCCCTTCGGCGGAACCAAGCAGTCGGGGTTCGGCCGCGAACTCGGATCCGCCGCCATCGAGTCCTACACCGAGATCAAGTCGGTCATCCAGTCGCTGCGCTGAGCCGCTCCTTGCCCACGAATCGCTGGAGCACCTCGGGCACGTCGACCGAGCCGTCGTCGCGCTGGTAGTTCTCCAGGATCGCCACGAGGATGCGCGGCGAGGCGATGACGGTGTTGTTGAGGGTGTGGCAGAAGCGCACCTTCTTCTCGGCGTCGCGGTAGCGCAGATCGAGCCGGCGCGCCTGGTACTCGTAGTACCGGCTCGCGGAGTGGGTCTCGCCGTAGGCGTCGCGCCCCGGCATCCAAGTCTCGATGTCGTAGGTGAAGGCGGAGGAGCGTCCCATGTCGCCGCCGCAGAGCGCCACCACGCGGTAGGGAAGCTTCAGCGCCTTGAGCACGTCCTCGGCGTTCCCCAGGATCTCCTCGTGCAGCGCGCGGCTCAGCGACTCGTCGGCGGGTCCGAGGACCACCTGCTCCACCTTCTGGAACTGGTGCACGCGGAAGATCCCCCGTGTGTCCTTGCCGTAGGTGCCCGCCTCGCGCCGGAAGCAGGCGCTGATCCCGGCGTAGCGCAGCGGCAGCCGCGCGCCGTCGAGCATCTCGCCCCCGTGGAGCGCCGTGATCGGCACCTCGGAGGTGCCGATGAGCCAGCCGTCGCCGCGCGCGAGCTCGTAGGCCTGGTCGCGGCCGCTCGGAAGGTAGCCCGTGCCCTCCATCGCGCCGCTCTGGACGACGAGCGGGGGGCTGTGGGGAAGGTAGCCGCGCGAAGCGACGAGGTCCAGCGCGTAACGCAGGACCGCCCACTCCAGGAGGACCAGGTCCCCCTTGAGGAAGTAGGTGCGGCTTCCCGCCAGCTTGACCGCGTGCTCCACGTCGAGAAGACCCATCGCCGTGGCCAGGTCGAGGTGGTCCTTGACCGGGAACGGGAAGGTGGGAGGGTCCCCCCACCGGCGCAGCTCCACGTTGCCGGCGGCGTCCCTCCCTTCCGGCACCTCCGCGTCGGGCATGTTGGGCAGCTCGAGGAGGAGCGGGAGCAACTCCGCTTCCAGCCGCGTCGCCTCCTCGTCGAGCGGCTTGATGCGCACCCCGAGCGCCTTCGAGGCGGCGATGGTCTTCGCCTTCTCCTCCCCGGCCAGGGTCGGTACCGCCTTGGAGAGCCTGTTCTGCTCCGCCTTGACGCCGTCGCGCTCCGTCTGGATCTCCACGATGCGGCGATCGAGGCTCAGGAGGCGGTCCAGGTCGAACGCCACGTGCCGGCGCGCCAGCGCGGCTCGCACCGCTTCCGGGTTCTCGCGCACGAAACGCCGGTCGAGCATGACGCGGCGATTCTACAGGAGGCCCAGCGAGGCGGCCTTCTCCCGAAACAGGCGCAGCCCCTCCTCCTCGCGCGGTCCCAGCCGGTAACGGACGCTCAGCCTGAGGTACGCCTCAAGCTCCTCGGCGGGGATGCGCAGCATGCGGCCGAACTCGCGGGCGTACTCGGGGATCTTCGCCGCGCCGCGGGCATAGGCCGCCTCCAGATCGGCCTCCGCCTTCTGCGCGCCGTACCAGGCCGCGAAGACGAACGGCAAGCCGGTGAGGCGCTTCCACTCGGCGGCGAGATCGAGATAGTCCCCCCCGGCCCGTGCCCGCACGAGAGCGGGGTCCCCGATCACCAGCTCCGCATCCGCCCCCCGCGGCGCCGCCACCACTTCGGGATCGAGCCCGTAGGCCTCTCTCAGGATGAGGAGGGAAAGCGCCTGGGAGGTGCGGGAGGCTGGGTCGAGGGCGATGCGCCTCACCTGGGCGAGTTCGCAGGCATGGAACAGGAGCACGCTCTGCACCGGCCCATCGGCGGCGATGCCCAGGGATCCGACGCGCTCGAGCCCGAGGGCCTCGCCTGCGGCGACGGGGAGGAGCCCCACGTCGAGATAGCCGAGCTGGAACCGGCGCGCGAGGCCCGCGGGCGTGTCGAGAACCAGTTCGGAAAGGCCCTCGACCAGGGGGCGCGCGTTCAAGTAGGAGACGCCGCCGTACCGCATGCGGGGAGGATACGAAAACGGGGGGCCTGGAGCCCCCCGTTGGCGAGTGTCTCGAAACCTAGTGCGGATCCCCGAAGAACGGGGCGTTCACGTAGGGGTCGCGCACGTCGTAGTTGAAGAGATGGATGTCGATGACGTTGCAGATCTGCTGGTAGTTCTTGGTGAAGCTGTCCCAGCGGGCCTTGCCATCGTAGTGGCCGTTGCCCGTGTAGACATTGAGCACTTTCCCGTCCACCCACTTCACGGGCTTCCATGCGGCGCCGTAGATCCCGCGGCAGCCTCCCAACACGACCAACGTTGTCAACGCCAAGGCGACGGTCAACCTACGCATCGGATGGTTTCCTCCAGCTCTTTGCCGCGGATGAACGCTTTCGAACGGGCCATCTTGTACCCGGACGGCCCGGGGCGGGTCAACCCCCCGTTCCGTAGAGACCTTTCGATCTCGCGTAGGCCTCCACTCCCGGGGGGAGGAGCTCCCTGACGGCCTCCCCGGCCCCCAGCCGCCGGCGGATTTCGGTCGCGGAGATGTCGAGAAGGGGGGCGGGGACCAGCACCGGCTCGCGTCCGGGAAAGGCCGCCCGGAAGGCGGCCAGGGACCTCTCCAAGGGGGTCCCCGGCCTGGCGAAGGCCACTACCGTCACCAGGGAGGCAAGCTCGGCAGCCCGGTGCCAGCGCGGCAGGTCGGCCAGCATGTCGGCCCCCACCAAGAGCTCCAGCCCCGCCCCCCCCTCCCGCCTCGCCAGCTCCTCGACCGTGTCGATGGTGTAGGAGGGGCCCTCGCGAAGCCCCTCCCAGTCGAGCGGCTCCACCCCGGTGCGGCCGGCCAGTGCCAGCCGGACCATGGCGAGCCGGTCCTCGAAGGGGGCGCAGCTCCCGTCGCGCTTGTGGGGCGGGCGCCCCGCCGGGACCACAAAGACCCGCTCGAGGGTGCGTGCCTTCCGCGCGGCTTCGAGCAGGGCAAGGTGGCCCCGGTGGATCGGGTCGAAGGAGCCGCCGAAGATGCCGAGCCGCCGCGCCATCCCCGCATCTTAAGGCTGGTAGGGTGGGTTCCGTGCCTCCGCCGCTCTACGTGCTCGTTGGGGCGACCGCCTCGGGGAAGTCGGCGGCCTCCCTCCCACTGGCGCGGGAGCTCGACGCCGAGATCGTCTCCCTCGATTCCATGCTCCTCTACCGGGGCATGGACATCGGCACCGACAAGCCGCGCGACCGGGGGGGAGTTCCCCACCACCTCATCGATCTGCTCGATCCCGAGGAGCAGTTCGACGCCAAGCGCTACCTCGCCGCGGCGGATGCCGCCATCGCCTCCATCCATGCCCGCGGGCGGCGCGTCCTCGTGGTCGGGGGCACCGGACTCTATCTCATGGGGTTGGTGAAGGGGTTCTTCGAGGGCGCCCCGAGGGATCCCGCGCTGCGCGAATCCCTCGAGGATGTCCCCACCGCGGAACTCCACGACCGCCTCGGCGCGGTGGACGCCGAAGCGACGGAGCGGCTCCATCCCAACGACCGCCGCCGCATCCTGCGGGCCCTCGAAGTGCACGCCGCCACCGGGCGCCCGCTCTCGGCGCTGCAGACCCAGTTCGGCGGGGAGGATCGTTACGCCTGCCTCTTCGCGGGGATCCGCCGGACGCGGGAGGATCTCAAGGCGCGCATTCTCGCGCGGGTGGAGGAGATGCGCGGCGCCGGGCTGGTCGAGGAGGTTCGGCGTCTCCGGCTCGGCCCCACCGCGGGGCAGGCCGTGGGTTACAAGGAGATCGCGGCCGCGCTGCGTGGCGAGATCGATCTGGACGAGGCGTTCGCGAGCATCGCGCGCAACACGGTGCGGCTGGTACGGAAGCAGGAGACCTGGTTCAAGCGGTTCCCGGTGCGCTGGGTCGAGGCGGCGCCCGAGGCGACCACGGCCGACCTCGTGCCCCGCCTGCTCGACGCCTACCGAGGCACGACGACGGAGTAGGCGTGCCGGTCGGGGCGCAGGAGCGCGCGGAGCCGCCGGTTCAGCTCGGCCCGCGTCACCCTGAAGAGCGCCTCGCGGTAGTCCCCGAGATCGGTGCCGCGGAAGTGGTGCGACAGGATCGTCTGCGCTATGGACTCCGGGGCGTTGTAGGCCCGCGCGAAATCGCCCAGCGCCTTGTTGCGCACCCGCGCGAACTCGGCCTCCGCGATGCCTTCCCGCCGCGCGCGGGCCATCTCACGCTCCAGAGCCCTGCGCAGCCGGGGAGCGTCGTCGGTCTCCCCCCCGGCGAGGCCGAAGGCGTGCCCGAGGTCGGCGGCGAAGGAGTAGCTGAAGTTCTCGTCGACCAGCCCGCGCTCGTAGAGCGCGAGGAAGATCGAGCCGGAGTTGCCGAAGAGGCAGTCGAGGGCCAGCGCGGAGGCGATCTCCGTGCGGAGGAGCCCGGTCCCCCGGCGCACCGGGGCCTCGTCCTTGAACCCCAGGAGGAGTCGGGGGCGCTTCACCGCCATGTGGAACCGGCGCAGTTTGCGATGCACCGCCCGCGGCTCCGCGGTTCCGTCCGTCCCGCGCGTCGACGGCGGCGGGCCGAAGGAGCGCGATTCGACCAGCTCCTGCACGATGCGGAAGCTGGTCGCCGGGGGCTCCGGCGAGACGACCGCCAGAGCCATGTTGCGCGGGTGGTAGTAGGCCGCGTGGACGCGCCTCAGGAGATCGGCCGAGATGTGCGCGATGGTGCGCGCCGTGCCCGCGATGTCGAGCCGCAGGGGGTGGCGGGCGTAGAGCGACCCCAGGAGTCCGAAGTAGCCTTTCCAGTCCGGATCGTCGGCGTACATCGCGATCTCCTGGCCGATGATCCCTTTTTCCTTTTCGACGCCGGCGTCGGTGACGCGGAAGGAGAAGGCCATCTCGAGCAGGATGCGCAGGTTGTCGGCGAAGCTCCCGCTGGCGCCGAAGAGGTAGCGGGTGGTCGTGAAGGAGGTGAAGGCGTTGGCCGAGGCGCCGTGGGAGGCGAAGCGATCGAAGGCATCCCCCTGCGGCGTCTCGAAGAGCTTGTGTTCGAGGAAGTGGGCCGTGCCGTCGGGCAGGAGCGCCCCGTTCCCGGGCAGCTTCCGGTCCACGGAGCCGTAGCGGACGCCGAGGGTGGCGTAGGAGCGCGAAAACTCCGGCTTGCGCGCGGCGTAGACGGTGAAGCCGGAGGGGAAGACGCGCCGCGTGACCTGCTCCCCCAGCGCCTTGTCGTGAAGGATCACCGTCCCCTTCATCGGTTCCTCAGGAAGTATACGGTGTCCAGCTCCACGCTCCGCGCCGCCTCCGCCGCCTGCGCCACGGAGACCTTCTCGAGGGCCCGCACGAGCCCGTCGAGATCGGCGGGAAGCCCGTTCACCGCGCGTTCGAGGGCGAAGTCGATGATCCCCCCGGGCCGGTCCCGCAGCACCCGCAGCCCGCTCAGGAGCTGCGCGCGCGCCTGCGCCTCCTCTTCCCCCGCCACCTTTCCCGCCCGCAGGTCGTCGAGCAGGTCGAGGATCATGCGCCGCGCCCGCGCGTACTGCTTCACCTCGATGCCCGCTTGCACCAGGACCAGCCCCTTGCTCCGCTCGATCCCGCTCGAGATCGAATAGCAGAGCGACGCCTTCTCGCGCACCGTCTTGAAGAGCTTTCCGGTGGGACTCCCGCCGAAGAGCATATTGAAGAGGACCAGCCCGGGGTAGAGCGGATGGCCGAGGCGGATCGGCGTGCGAAACCCCAGTTCCAGCTTGCCCTGCCCCACCTCCTGGCGCTCGATCACGGTGTGCACCCGGGCAGGCCGGCGCAGGACCGGCGGCTGGTGCGGGGCGGTGGCGCGCCCTGCCGGGAACCCGAAGCTCTTGGCGAAGCGCGCCGCCGCCGCCCAGGAAAGGTCCCCCACGAGGAAGAGATCCGCTTCCGCGGTGTCGAGCAGTGCGCGGTGGGCCTGGTTCACCGCGTCCGTCGTGACCGCGCGGATCTCCGCCGCGCGCCCGATGGCGGGACGCGCGTAGGGCTCTCCCTTGCACATCGCCTCCAGGAGCCGATGGCGGGCGTAGCGCCCCTTGTCGTCGAAGACGGCGTCCGCCTCGTCCGCCTGCAGCTTGCGCTCCTGCTCCAGCACCTCCCCCCGCGCCCCCCCCCTTGCATCCTGCGCGGGCTCGCGCAAGAGCTCCCGGAAGAGACGCCCCATCTCCGGGAGTACCTTGCGCCCGGCGATGCGATCGGTGATCCAGTTGCCGTGAAAGAGGAGCACGTGCCGCTCGCCCAGCTTGCCGGCGCTGCCGGAGAGCGTCGCGCCGAAGAGCGTGTCGAGCGCGATCTGCATCGCGCGCAGGCTCGGGTGGCGCACCGTCCCGCGGCCCAGCACCCTCGGCAGCAGCGCACGCGCCGCCGTCCCGTCGTCGAGGTCGGCATGGAAGGCGAGCCGTGCATCGAGCGTCTTGAACGCTTGCGTGCGATGCAGGTGGAGTCGGAAGCCGCCCGAAAGGTCGGCGGAGCGGAAGAGGGGGGCGGGGGCGGCCAAGGCGCCGGATTATGGCACGCCCCTCGCGGGGTGCCGAAGGACCTACAATGCCCCGGATGAGCCGTCGCCTCCTGCTCTGCCTCGCCCTCGTCTCCGCGTCGCCGGCCGACGAGCCGACCGACGAGGCGGAGGCGGCGCTCTGGTTCCGCCGGGCCGTGCGCGCGCAGGGGGAGGTCGAACCGGCCTCCGTGGTGGACGCCCGGCTCCGGTTTCAGGGACAGGTGCGCGACGAGGAGGGCGAGCACGCCGTCACCCGCGAATACTGGTACCGGTCCAAGGACCGGTCGTTCCGGTTGGTGACCCGTTCCCGAACCCTGCGCGAGGAGATCTCCGAGCGCGGCGTGCTGGGCGAGGAGGAGTACTGGGACCGCGGGAGCGACGGCGCCGTCGCGGACCTGAGCCCCGCCAACTCCTCCGACCGCACCGCCATCGAGACCATCGACCGGGAGCGCGAGGATTTCGAGGATGTGCTGCGGCTGGTTCTCCTCAAGCGCATGGACGACGGCCGCTCCCGCTTCGCACCCGGCCCGTCCGGCCGCGTGCGGCTCGAGAAGGACCTCCCCTACTCCCCCGGCATGATCCTCGGCAAGGATCGCACCCAGGAGTATCGCGTCGTGGACGTGACGCGCGAAGGCATGGGCCGCCTCCGCCTCTTTCTCCATGGGGGCGACTTCACCGTCCGCAAGGCGCTCCTCTTCGCGCGGGACGACCCCGCCCGCGAGGTGGGCACCTACTACTTCGGTCGCTTCGAACAGCGCGGCGGGCTTCTGCTCCCGCGCGTCGTCTCGTTCCACGACATCGAACCCCTCGACGAGGCATCGCGCGACAAGGGCGCACGAGCCTACGGGGAGATCGAAGTGACGCTCAACGCAGGGTTGAAGGACACCGACCTCAGGCCGTAGCGGGGCGGCTGCGCGCCTGCGTGGCGTGGGCGGGGTCGGCGAGCGGGGACTTCCGTGCGAGGCGCGCACGAGCGGGACGAGCCGTGAAGCGGGCAGGAGACCGAGGCCGCGGGCAAGGGAACGAAGGGGGCGCGCGGAGCCGCTCCTCCCTCAACGCCGCCCGAAGTGGCGCTCCAGGTCGGCGAGGGTGAGGCGCATCGCGGTGGGACGGCCGTGGGGACAGACGGAGGCGTGGTCCAGGGCGCGCGCGTCCTCCAGGAGGGCGGCGATCTCCTCGGGGGAGAGCGCGTCGCCGAAGCGCACTGACGCCTTGCAGGCCAGGGTGTCGGCCACGTCGTGGAAGAGGGTGCGGGCGTCCACGCCGCCGCCGCGCGCCCGGAACAACTCGAGCAGATCGTGGAAAACCCGGCCGGCGAGCTCCCGCGTGAGGAGCGCCGGGATCGCTTCGAGCGCGATCTCGCCGGGGCCGAACGGGCTCCAGAGAAATCCGCACCGCTGCAACAGGTCGCGCCGCTCCTCGAGAAGGCCCACGTCGGCCGGGGAGACGTCCACCCTCTCCGGCACCAGGAGTCGCTGTCCCCCCCCACCCCCCTCGTTCAGGCGGGCCAGGATGCGATCGTAGTTGAGCCGCTCGTGGAGCGCGTGCTGGTCGACGATCAGAAGGCCCTCTTCCGTTTCGCAGACCAGATAGGAGTCGTGCACCTGCAGGACGCGCAACGGACGCGCGGAGTCCGCGTGCGTCGCGCCGGCCAGGCCGTACGCGGGAGGCGCCGCGCTCGCCACGCCGCGCTCGCGACGCAGGAAGTCCTCGACGGCGCCGCGCACCCGGTCTTCGCGCCCCGGCGGCGGCGGCCCGGGATCGGCTCCGTGGAGCGCCGCCGAGAGAGCGGGGGCGACCACCGCGTGGAGAAAGCGCGGATCGCGCCAGCGCACTTCCGCCTTGGTCGGATGGACGTTCACGTCCACCTGCGCGGGGTCCATCTCCAGGAAGAGGAAGACGACCGGCATTCGCCCGCCGGGAAGGAGATCGCGGTAGGCGTCGCGAACGATGCGGTGCAGGAGGCGATCGCGCACGCTTCGGCCGTTCACGAAGAAGTGCAGGTCGCCGGCGTGGCTCCGCGTGAGCGCGGGGCGGGAGACGAATCCCTCCAGCCGGCCCGCGGGAGCCTCGGCCTTGACCGGAAGCATCGCGGCCGCCACGTCGCGGCCGAAGAGCTGCGCGATGCGATCCAGGCGCCCCTCGTCGCGCGCCGTGCGGAAAAGCTCCACGCCGTCGTGCACGAGCCGGAACGCCACCTCGGGGAAGGCCAGCGCGAACCGCTGCACCAGTTCCTCGATATGGCCCAGCTCGGTGCGCGGGCTGCGAAGGAAGCGCGCGCGCGCGGGCGTGTTGAAGAAGAGATTGTGGACCGTGACGTCGGTGCCGGGGGCCGCCCCTGCCGCGCGCACGGGCCCGATCACGCCGCCGCGGTTCTCGCAGGAGGCGCCCGCCTCGGCCTCGCGGACCCGCGAGAGGATGCAGGCCTGGGAGATCGCTCCGATGGAAGCGAGCGCCTCCCCGCGAAACCCCAGGGTGGCGATGGTCTCGAGATCCTCGGCGGCGGAGAGCTTGCTCGTGGCGTGAGGCCGCCATGCCAGCTCCAGCTCATCCGGCGGCAGCCCGACCCCGTCGTCCACCACCCGCACGAGCCCCGCGCCGCCCCGCTCGGCGAAGATCTCGACGGAGTTCGCGCCCGCGTCGAGCGCGTTCTCCACCAGTTCCTTCACAACGGAGGCGGGGCGCTCCACCACCTCCCCCGCCGCGATCTGGTTGACGACGTGGGGGTCGAGGGGACGGATTCTGCTGCCGGCGACCCGCATCGGGGCAGTGATTTTCTCCCGCGCGGGGGACAGGGGCGCGGGGATGGTCGAGCGGATTGCGGGGGCCGGCGCGCTTCCACGTGGGGCGCATGCGTCACGTCGAAGACCAGCGGAGGAACTCCTCCATCTGGACGAGGGCGCGCAGGAGTTCCGGCATCCAGTCCGGGGGCTCCGGGAGACGGTCGAGGTGACGACGCAGGAGCGAGGCCAGGAGGCGCGCCTCCTTGGGCTTGAAGAGCATGCGGACCTCGCCGCAGGGGGGCTGGGGGGCGGTTTCGAGTTCGCGGCCCGCCTCGCCCAGCCAGCGGATCGAGAGGCCGAGGAGCGCCTGGCCCGCGCCAACCAGATTGAGCCCTGCCATGTCGAGAGGAGCCCGCGGCGCCCCGGGCTCCGCCGGGGCTACGTAATGGCGACCGGAGCCGGGGGGATCCTCCCCCAGCACCAGGCGGAACGGGTCCACGGTACCCAAGGGGCCCATCTCCAGCAGGAGTTCGGGGCGGCTGCGGCGTCGCGTCATCAACACCTCCATCCCTTCCTCGTGGATGGTGTCGCGGCGCTAGCGCAGGAGGCCGATGAGGAGCGCTTCGAGCGTGCGCCGGGCGCCGAGGCTGCCGCCCCCCTTCAGCCCGGAGTCCGCGGCGAGAAACAGCTCGTGGCGCTCGAGCAGGCGCGGGAGGGCGTGGCGCGCGGCGCGCGGCAGGAAGTAGCGTGCCGCGCCCGGGGAGAGGCCGAGGGCCCGCCCGATCTCAGGATCCTCGCTCCCGGCGCGACGCAGCATGTGGGCCCGGGTGAGCCGCACCCAGGAACGGTGCAGTTGCCCCAGGACGATGGGCCCGACGCCGCCCTCGTCGGCGAGCACGGTCCCGTCGGGGAAGCGGATGCCCTCTTCGAAGCAGGTGGCGAGGGAGTCGAGGGCGCCCTGGAGCTTGCCCTCCTCGAGGGCGCTGGCCGCCTCGAAGAGCGCCGGACTCCTGTGCGCCTCCACGGCATCGCTGATGTCGGACGCTTCGAGCCTCGTTCGCGGCGCGATCTGCTCCCTGAGCCGCGCCAGCTGTCCGTCGAGGAGCGCCCGGTCCTCCCCGACTCGCTCCAAGAGCGCGTCGGAAGAGCCCGAACCCAATTGGAGGCCATGCGCCTCGCGCGCCCATCCCGGGAGCCAGGCGCGCACCTCGTCGGCCCGCGGCACCGGGCACTCCACCACCTCGGCGAGCCTGCACAGCTCCTTGGCCGCCTTGAACCGCCGGTCGAGGCGCTCGGCGCAGAGGACCAGCAGGGCGCCCTTCACGGGGGCCGCCGCGTAGGCAGCGAAGGCGGAGAGCCCCGCGTCCTCCAGGAGGGGTCCCGCATCGTCGACTACGACGGCGCGACGCCCCCCCGCGAGCGTCGGCGTGCGCACCTCGTCCAAGATCTGCGCGGGGCTGCTGGTGGAGCCGGTGAAGCGGCTCTCCTCGAGGGCCGGGTGCTTGCAAAGGAGATCGGCGAGCTCCATGCGCACCCCGAACCGCTCTTCGCCGAGGATGAGGACGACCCCCATGACGGGGATTCTACGCGGCGCTACCGACCGGGCGCATCCGTCCGCCCGAGAAAGCGGATGACCGCGCGCCGCCCGAAGAGGATGGCCGCGGCGACGAGCGCCACGCAGGCGCGCGTCGAAAGGAGCGCGCCGAGGATCTCGCCAAGGAGGAGGGTCGCGAGGGTGGTCATGGTTGCCTCCCCTGAGTCTACCCCGCTCGGGGAGGTCCGATTCACACGCCGCGCCGCCCCGCTCACACCCAGGCATCCACGGCGATGGCGGCGCCGAGGAGGAGGGAGACGAACCCGTTGAGCGTGAAGAAGGCGAGGTTGACGCGACTCAGGTCGTGAGGTTTCACCAGGGAGTGCTCGTAGGCGAGGAGCGCGGAGGCGGCAGCGAGGCCCACGGCATAGATCGCGCGCAGCTCGGGCACGGCCCAGAAGAGCGCTCCGAAGCAGGCGACGCTCGTGACGTGCAGCAGCCGCGCGAGGCGGAGCGCCACGGCCGCGCCGAGGCGGGCGGGAATGCTGAAGAGCCGCTGGCGGCGGTCCGCTTCGATGTCCTGGCAGGCGTAGATCAGATCGAAGCCGGAGGTCCAGAGCGCAACGCCGGCGCCCAGCGCGAGCGGCGCCCCCAGACCCAGGAACGATCCGCGGACCGCGACCCAGGCGCCCACGGGCGCGAGGCCGAGCGCGGCGCCGAGCCAGAAGTGCGCGAGGGCGGTGAAGCGCTTCGCCAAGGGATAGCTGAGCAGCCACGCGAGCGCCACCGGCGAGAGCAGGAGGCAGAGCCGGTTCAGTTGACCGGCGCAGGCGACGAAGAGCGCGCTGGCGGCCACCACGAGTCCCGCGACGAACCGCCGCGAGACGCGGCCGGCGGGAACCGCCCGCGAGGCGGTGCGGGGATTGGCCGCGTCGAGACGCGCGTCCAGGAGTCGGTTCTGGGCCATCGCGGCGGTGCGGGCGGTGACCGCGCAGGCGACGATCCAGAGCAGCTTGGTCCAGGACCAGACGCCTTCCGCCCGGGACGCCAGGGCCACGGCCGCCAGGGCGAAGGGGAGCGCGAAGACGGAGTGGGAGATCTTGATCATCTCCGCCGTCTCGGCGAACTGTCGGAACAGAGCGCGGATCATCCCTGCCAGCGGGGCCCCAGCTCGTGCTCCACGCCGAGCTGGTCCAGGACGCGCGCCGCGACGAACCGCACCAGATCCTGCACCGTGGAGGTCTCGCCGTAGAACCCTGGGGAGGCGGGGAGGATGACGCCGCCCGCGTGCGTAAGGCGCAGCATGTTCTCGAGGTGGATCGAGGCGAGGGGCGTGTCGCGCGGCACGAGCACGAGCTTGCGCCGCTCCTTGAGGCAGACATCCGCCGCGCGGGTGATGAGGTTTTCCCCCGTGCCGGCCGCGATGCGCCCGAGCGTCCCGAGCGAGCAGGGACAGACCGCCATCCCCGCCAGCGGAAAGGAGCCCGATGCGATCGAGGCGCCGTAGTCCGACACGGAGTGGCCGATCAGGGAGTCCCCCGCCCCCGGTGCGAGCTCTTCCGTATCCGGCGCCTTGGGGTTGATGCTCAGGCCGCACTCGTGCTTCATGACCCGCGCGCCGCCCTCGGAGACGATGACGTGCACGCGTCGTCCGGGGCCCGCCAGCGCACGCAGCAGCGTCAGGCCGTAGACGGCGCCGGAGGCGCCGGTGATCGCGACGGCGAACTCACGCATGGGGGCGCAGGGTGAGCACGAAGACATTGTAGAGGGCATGGGCATAGACCGCGATCCCGAGCCCCCGGGCGAGGAAGAGCCCCCCCAGCGCCATCCCCATGACGGCGCGGAAGAGGAAGACGTTTTCGTCCCAGAGCTCGCCCCCGATGCCGTGGTGCGCCAGGCTGAAGAGCGCCGACGAGAGGACCAGCGCCACCGCCGCCGCGAGCTCCTTTGGTGCGCTGATCCAGCGGCGCAGGACGAAGAGCATCCCGCCCAGGAGGCCCGCCCGGAAGACCACCTCCTCGTAGACGCCCGCGCCCGCCGACATGACGATGGTCCTGGCGAAGGGCGGCAGGGCGAGGAGTTTCGCCGAGGCGAGGCTGGCCGCTCCACGCAGCGCCACGGCCCAGAGGACCGACTCCAGGAACATCGTTCCGTAGATCCCCGGGCGGCCGCGGCGCGCCGAGGCGACGCGGCTCAAGCTGAAGAAGAGGAGCGCGAGGAGAAGGAGATGGAGGATCACCATGCCCATCGGCCCGAACCGCCAGAGCATCTGCCGGAAGAGCGGGTCGGCGCCGTTGCGCGCCGAGGGCTCCAGCATCACCCCCACCTCGTAGATCACGATGAGGGGCACGATGAAGACGTACCCCACCGCCACATCCCGGCTCGCGGCGAAATAGGGAGCACGCTTGGCTGCGCCCGATCCCATGCTTCCCCATGAGATCGGCTGGGCCGCGGCGCCTCAGCCGGCCTTGACGCCCAGGTGCACCGCGGCGATTCCGAACGTGAGCGGATGGACCGTCACCTCGCGGCAGCCCGCCGCGCCCAGCCGCGCGGCCAGCTCGCTCTCGGAGGTCCAGTCGAGCACCGAGCGGTTCAGGTAGGTGTAGGCGCGGGTGCGCGAGACGAGGTTGCCTACCGCGGGGAGCACCTTGCCGAAGTAGAGGAAGTAGAGCCCCCGGAACAGCCGGTTCTTGGGCCGCGTGAACTCCAGGATCGCGATCCGCCCCCCCGGCCGGGCGACCCGCACGAGTTCCGCCAGTCCGCGATCCAGATCGCTCACGTTGCGGATCCCGAAGCCGACGGAGACCACGTCGAACGAGCCGCTCGGGAAGGGGAGGCGCAAGGCGTCCCCGCGCACGAACCGCACTGGCCGGCAAGCCCTCTTCCCGGCGCCCGCGCGGAGCATGGGGGCGCAGAAGTCGAGGCCGGTGACCCCTGCGCCGGTGCGACGGGCGAAGGCGGCGGCCAGATCCCCCGTACCGGTGCAGACATCGAGCACCGGGCCTTCCGGCTTCGTGAGCGCCGCGGTGCGGCGGCGCCAGCGCCGGTCGATGTTGAAGGAGAGGAGGTGGTTCAGCAGGTCGTAGCGCGGCGCGATTTCGCCGAACATGGACTGCACCGCCGCGCCCGATTTCTCCAACGGGCGGAGTGTATCAGCGGGCCCGGCGGCGCCCCGAAGACCGCGGGATCTGGTGGGTATTGCCGAACTGCGGGACTACCGCATGTATAATCCGGCGTTGGTCATGGCGGCGGGACCTCCCCCCTTCCACCCCGCCGCGGAGCGCGGCGAATCGCTCTTCGACGTGACGCTCCGCCCCGGCAGCTTCGACCAGTTCGTAGGCCAGGAGCGCATCGTCGAAAACCTCAAGCTCGCCATCCGCGCCGCCCGGGCGCGCGCCGAGCCGCTCGACCACCTGCTCCTGAGCGGACTCCCCGGCCTGGGGAAGACGACCCTGGCCGCGATCGTGGCGCGAGCCATGGAAGCGCAGATCCACGAAAGCTCCGGCCCCGCCCTCCAGCGCCCCGCCGACCTGGTGGGTATCCTCTCCAATCTCCAGCCCAACGATCTCCTCTTCATCGACGAGATCCACCGGCTTCCGCGTCACGTCGAGGAGGTGCTCTACAGCGCGATGGAGGACTTCGTCGTGGACGTGGTCTTGGACCAGGGCCCCGCAGCGCGCTCGCTGCGCCTCGCCCTCCCTCGCTTCACCCTGGTAGGGGCGACCACCCGCGAGGGGCTCCTGAGCGGCCCGTTCCGCGCGCGGTTCGGCCTGCAGGAGCGTCTCGACCTCTACGACTCCGCGGAACTCGCGACGATCCTGGAGCGGTCGGCCCTCGCGCTCAAGGTGACTCTCCAGGAGGGGGCGGCGCACTTCATCGCCGAGCGCAGCCGCGGCACGCCGCGCGTGGCGAACCGCTTCCTGCGGCGGGTGCGCGATCTGGCGCAGGAGCGGTACGAGAACCGCGTCGATCTCGCCGTCGCCCAGGAGGCGCTCGAGCGGCTCGGCGTGGATGGCCGCGGCCTCTGCGCCCTCGACCGGCGCATCCTCGAGACGGTGCTGCTCCACGGAGGCGGCCCGGTCGGGCTCAAGACCATCGCCGTGGCGGTGGGCGAGGACGACCGGACCATCGAGGAGGTCTACGAGCCCTTCCTCATCCGCGTCGGCCTCCTGGCGCGCACGCCCCAAGGGCGCAAGGCGAGCGCCTCCTGCCGCGCCCTTCTCGCGAGCCCGGCCCCGGACACGCTGTTCCCCACCCTCTGATGCGGTTCGCGGCGCTGCCCGGTCGGCTCCTCGCTCTCTTCTTCCTCCCGCTCGTCGCCTGCGCCCCCGCCCCCCTCCTCGAAGTCCAAAAACCCCTGCTCGACCGCGAGCCGATGGTTCGCGTCCTCCTCAAGGCCGCCAGCGCGGGGGCGTCGGTGCGCGTCACCGCGGCCGACGGGATCGAGGTGGAAGCGGGCGCCACGCGCTTTCGGACGCAGACCCCGGTGGGCCTCTCGCTGCGCGACGGGCAGCTCGACGTCGCGGGGAACGGCGCGCGCGCCGCCCGGGTGATCCTGCGCCCCCTGGGCGCGCCGCTCGAGGTGGCGGGCCGCGCCTATGCGGGCGAGCTCTGGATCTACGCCGCGAGCAGGGTCCTGGTCGTGAACCACCTGCCGCTGGAGCTCTACACCCTGGGGGTCCTGCGCGGCGAACTGCCGCTGCCGCGCATCCCGGCCGCGGCGGCCGGCGCGCAGGCGATCGCGATCCGCTCCTACGCGTTGCATTACCTCGCGCAGCGCGGCGCACGCAGCGACCTGGACGACACGACCACCTTCCAGGTCTATGTCGGCCTCCAGGCCGCGCCCGATGACGCCAACCTGCAGGCCGGGGTCGTGCAGACCCGCGCGCTCTATCTCGCCTTCGACGGCAAGCCGCTCAAGGCCTACTTCCACTCCACCTGCGGGGGCCACACCACCGACCCCAAGACCGCGATGAACCGCGAGCTGCTCGCGCCCCTGCGCGGGGCGCCCTGCGACTCCTGCCGGGGCAGCCGCTACTGGCGCTGGGAAGCCACGATCCCCGACGCCGCGATCCTCAAGGCCGCGGGCCTCCCCTCGCCGTTGCGCGGGTTCGCCGTGGGCGACCGCGCGCAGGGGGGGCGCGCCGCCACGTTCGTGGTCACCGCGCGGGAGGGCGCGCGCACCTTCCACGCGGGGGAGTTCCGCATCCGGCTCGGCGCGTCGTTCCTGCGCTCCACGCTGCTCCTCGCCATCGAGCGGGCCGGCGAGGGCTGGAGAGTGGCGGGAGGGGGGTGGGGGCACGGCGTCGGGCTCTGCCAGCTGGGGGCGATCGGAAAGGCGACCGTGGGAAAGACGGCCCTCGAGATCGTTCGCGCCTACTATCCCGGCGCCTCCGTGGACCGCGCATACTAGGCGCCGTGTTCGAGCTCAAGGCCACCTGCGGGCGCGCGCGCGCGGGACTTCTGCAGACCGCCCACGGCCCGGTGGAGACGCCGGTCTTCATGCCGGTGGGAACCCGCGCCGCGGTGCGCGGGCTCTTGCCCGACCAGTTGGCGGCCTGCGGGACCCAGGTGCTCTTGGCCAACGCCTACCACCTCTACCTGCGCCCGGGTGACGAGCTGGTGCGCGATCTGGGCGGCCTGCATGGGTTCGCCGGCTGGAGCCGACCCTGGCTGACCGACTCGGGGGGCTTCCAGATTTTCTCCCTGAGCGAGCGAACCGAGGTCACCGACGAGGGGATCTCGTTTCGCTCCCCCATCGATGGGAGCACGCACTCGCTCCGCCCGGAAGAGGCGATGCGCATCCAGGAAAACCTCGGGGCCGATATCGTGATGGCCTTCGACGAGTGCGTGCGTCTGCCCGCCCCGGCGGAGGCGGTGCGGCGCGCCGTGGACCGGACCATCGCCTGGGCGCGCCGCTCCCGGGAGGCGCACCGGCGCACGGACCAGCTGCTGTTCGGCATCGTGCAGGGGGGCACCGATCCCGGAGAACGGGAGCGCTGCGCCCGGGCGCTCCTCCCCCTCGAATTCCCTGGCTACGCCCTCGGCGGTCTGAGCGTGGGGGAGGATCGCGCCCAGATGCTCGCCACTCTCGATCAGGCGGACACGCTCCTGCCGGCGGACAAGCCGCGCTACCTCATGGGGGTCGGCATGCCGGACGACCTCCTCGACGCCATAGCCCGCGGCGTCGACATGTTCGACTGCGTGATCGGCACGAGAAACGGCCGCAACGGCACCCTCTTCACGAGCGAAGGGCGGCTCAACATCCGGAACGCCCAGTACCGCCTCGACGCCGGCCCTCTCGACCCCGCCTGCGGCTGCCCCGCTTGCCGCGGGTTCAGCCGCGCCTACCTGCGCCACCTCTACATGGCGGACGAGATGCTGGGCCCGATCCTCGGGTCGCTCCACAACACGCACCATCTCGTAGGCCTGGTGCGGAGCGCCCGGGAGGAGATCCTCAAGGGGACGTTTCGGCGCGCGTGACGGAAGGGACCGGTTCGAGCAGCTCGATGCGGTTGCCGAAGGGGTCGGCGACGTGCACCCGGCGCACGCCGTCGATCGGGTCGCCCGGTTCGGCGGGATGCCCGGCGCGCGCGCAGCGCTCGACGAGGGCATCGAGCCCCTCCACGAGGAACGCGGGGTGCGCCTTCTTCGCGGGACGGAAGTCCGCCTCCACGCCCAGATGGACGCGCACCGCCCCCGCCTCGAACCAAGCGCCGCCACGCGCCCGCAGAGGCGCCGGCTTCTCCACCTCGCGCAGTCCGAGGAGCCCGGCGTAGAAAGCGCGCGCCCGCGCCTCGCCCCCGATGGGCATCGCCAACTGGACATGGTCGATGGCGCGCAGCGGCAATCGGGCCGAGTATAGCGCCGCGCGGTACACTTCCCTGCCGTGACCCGACTCGGCCTCTTCGTCTTCCTCGTGCTCGTCATTCCCGCCGGCGCCTTCTGGGCCGGGAACGGGTTTTCGGGTCCTGGCGATTCGTGGCGGCTCTTCGCGTCGCAGACGCGCGGCATCCTCGGCGACCGGAGCTCGGTGCCGCCTCCCGCGACGCCGGCGCAGCCCCCCGAGCCGACCCCCCCCGAGCAGCCGGAGGCCACGCCCCCCGAGCCCCCCCCGCCCCCCCCTCCCGCCGTCGACCCGCGCGTGGCCGCCGACGAACTCTTCGCGGCCGGGAAGTTCGAGGAGGCGGCGGCGAAGTTCGCGGGGCTCGATGCGCAGCGCGAGGCGGAGGCGCGGCTGGGCGTCGCTCTCCTGCGCGCGTTCCCGCGCAACATCCCGGAAGGCGTCTATCTCAAGGTGACCACGCTGGAGGGGGCGGAGTGGGAAGGGTTCGCGCAGGACAAGGGCGACCAGATCCAGCTGGTGAAGCCCGGCGGGCTGAGCATCTCGCTTCCCCGCGCGCGGATCCGGTCCCAGGTGGAGGTGCCCCGCGCGGAGGTGTTGAAGCGCGCGCGCGAGGAGGTGCTGCGCGAAGGCGCCGACGCCGGCGCGACCGGCCCGCGGCTCTTCGCCTTGATCCAGCAGGCGCTCCTCATGGGGGATCCCGCGGCGGCGGCGGACCTGTTGCCGCGCGCGCTCGAGCAGGAGGAGAGCACGGGGTTCTTCCTCACGTCGATTCGCGTGCGCATCCCGGACGTCGCGGCGCGCGAGGCGGTCTTCCAGGCGCTCCAGGCCTGTCTGGTGCCGCGGACGCCCGCGGCGGAAACCCCCACCGTGCGCGTGCCCGATCGGATCTCCGACGGAGGGGGGAGCCCCAAGTCCGACAAGCCGCTGGTGAACGACCCGCGGGCGCAAGAGATGATGCGGAAGGCGGCGCCCCTGCGCGAGCGCGGCGACGACCTCTACCGCGATGTGGCGCTCAAGATCCTCCAGGGCAAGGCGACCGACGCCGACCGCCCCACCCTCGAGGAGGCGCTCCGGCTCTACACCGAGGCGAGCAAGCTCTACCAGCAGGTGCTCGCGATCGAGTACGTGAACTCCGTCGCCTCCATCGACAAGCACGTCGCGCGGCGCGTCGCGCAACTCCTGTTCGAGCGCGATCACTGGGGCGAGAGCGCCAAGGAGCGCTAGGAGTCTGTCTGAATACTCCATCTGGCTTCGCCCGGCTGCGCGGGCCGCTGGCTTCGCCGCTCGTCCATCGCCGTATTTGGGGTCAATACGGCTTCGGACTCGCGGCTCGCCAGCAGCCCGCTCGCTCGGGC
>JBQTIG010000107.1:0-14175 GCA_052388375.1 Planctomycetaceae bacterium
CCGTCAGCCGCGAGCACCTCGACTACTACCTCGACGAGTTCGCGTTCCGGTTCAACCGGCGGGCGTCCCGACACCTCGGAAAGCTCTTCCTCCGGCTCTTGGAGCAGGCCGTGGCCGTCGAGCCGGCGCCCTACTCCAGGCTCACCAAGGGGGTGTGGCGCCGCCGGAGAAAGCCGGCCCACCGCCGGTAGGGGCTACTGGAGTGAAGGGAATACCCACAATCCGTCAATCATGGGACATTCCCCATCAATGCCGCACCTGGCACTCATAACCCAATCAACACCAACAGCTTGCGCCAGCGCGGAGCGTGACAGTCAGGTCCTAGGGGCGGCGGACGGGGCGGTAGGGGTGGGGGCGTTTGCGGAGGATGGTGGCCTGGGTCAGGGTGTCGTAGTACTCGAGGCGGCGGATCACGTCGTGGCCGGAGAGGACGCGACCCAGGACGGTGTTCACGCCGTCGAGCATGGGCATGGGGGCGATGGGGATGATGAAGGCGCTCCCCTCGGTTCGGCGCGTGCGGACCTTGTCCACGAAGCCCAGGGTGTAGGGGAGATGGCTCCGGCGGCCGGTTTCGGTCTCGATCATGTAGCCGGGGCCGCCGAATCCGTCGTCCTTGGGGTCGGCATTGCGGGAATTGGGGTCGCCGCCGATCACCTGGCCGCCCGCCTCCACCCAGTGGAACCGCGTGCCGTCGTAGAACCCGGACGAGACGAGGTCGAGGAAGTTCGCCACGGCGTTGGGAGCGTCGTCCTCGAAGAGCTCGAACACGATCTCGCCCTTTCCGGTCTTGAACAGGACCCGCGGCAGGTCGTCGCGCGCCGCCTCGGCGGCGCGGTAGCCCTGCTCGACGGCGGTGGCCTCCACCAGGCTCACGAGGCCCGCGCGGGTCGAATCGAAGTCGGGCATCGCCTGGAGCAGTGCCTCGTTCTCCACACAGACCCTGAGCGCCTCCTCGAAGCGGCCCAGGTCGCGAAGCGTGCGCGACTGGAGCATGAGCTGTTGGGGGCTCTTCGCGAGGAGCGGATGGGCGTCGGCCAGTTCCCCCAGGATCGCGAGTGCCGAATCGAGATCGTTGAGGCCGATCCTCACACGGATGAGCTGCGCCCGCAGGCTCGCGTAGTCGGGAAACTGCCCCATGAGCCGTATCAGCTTCGCGTCCAGTTCTCGGAGCGGCCCTTCCCGCCGCTTGCCGTCATTCACCCCCAGGTAGGGGACCAGCACCTGGACCGGGGCGGGGCCCTTGCGGCCGATCTGCTCCCACTGGCTCTCGCGCCACAAGTCCTCGAGGAGCGCGAGGGCGGCGTTCGACTCCGGGTCCGCCGCGGGAATCTCGACCCCCCAGTCGGGCTCGCTCCTCAGGATGGCCGCGCCCTCCGCCCCGGTGCCCCCCTTGGACTCAGCGGGAAAGGCGCCGAGCGCACGACTCTCCTCCATCGCCCACACCTGGAGGCTGAAGGCGTAGTCCTTGGCCGAGCGGCCGATCTCGAGTTCGGAAAGCGGCACGCGCAGCTCCATGGTGTAGTAGCCGGCGGCGGACAGATCGAACCGGACGGCGCACGGGGAGGAGCTGCCGCGTTCGGTCTGACCGTCGGCGCGCTGTCGGTGGACGAGAAGGGGCGGCAGGGGCGGGGAGAGCGGCGTGACGTTGATGAGCACGCGCCGCCCCGTCGCCGGGTCCGAGATGACGGCCCGCAGATTGGTCCCGAAGGCGGGAAGTTCGCTCGAGAACGCCAGATAGAGATCCCGGTCGTGCCGCCGCAGGCAGCCCTTCCCGAGAACGTCCTCGCCGTGCCTCATGGTGAAGTGGGCGGAGCCGCGCCACTCCTCCTCGCCCAGCTTCCCGTCCAGGACCGGGGCAGCGCCCGATCGGATCAGGAGCAGGTGGGGTTCGTCCCCCTGGGCGCCGACAGGCAACGCGAGCGAGAGCAGGATCAGGAGCGCGCTACTTGATGCGGCCGAGCGGTTCATACTGGTGCCTCCTCTGGCGGACCACGACGATCCGCCGCAGCACATCGTCCTGCTCCAGGGAATCGACGACTTCCTGCCCTTCCAGCACGCGCCCGAAGACCTCGGCGTCCTCCTGGTCGAGCAGGATCGGAGCGACGGTGACCATGAACTGGCTCCCGTGGAGGACGCCCTTCTGCACCGGAATCATCGCCACCATTCCGCGCAGCATCGGCCGCGGGGATCCGTTCTGCTCGAGTCGCCACTCCGGCCCGTCCAGTTCGCCGCCCGCGCCCCCGGGCCGGCTGCGGGGATCGCCCACCCGCGCCATGAGTCCCCCGGCCACCATGTGGAAGCGCATGCCCTCGTAGTAGCCCGGATCGGCCGCCAGCGTGACCAGGTTGCGCACCGCATGAACGGCATCGTCCTCGAACAGCTCGCAGGTGAAGTCGCCCTTGCTGGTTTCGATCCTCACGATGGGGTTCTTCTCGACCTTCGCCTCGTCGGCGGCCCTGAAGGCCTCTTCCCTGGCGAGCGCCTCCTGCACCTTGCGCGCCGCGTAGCGGGTCTCTTTCAGTGCGCCCCAGTGCCCGTAGCGCTCGCAAACCGCCTCGGTTCGCGCGACGTCCTGCATGTCGAGGAAGTGCTCCGCGGCGAGGACGGCGAACGGCTCCTGCCCCCGCAGCGGCGCCGGGATGCCGTCCAGAAGCGCCCGCGCCTCCCGGAACAGGTTGCCCTCGTGGCAGAGCCTGGCATGGAAGTAGCGCCAGGCCGGAAGCGTCGGATTGCGCGCCTCCCCGGCGGCGAGCTGCTCCCGCAGGGCGGTGATTTTCGCAAGGGACCGCGGCTTCACCGCGTTGGAGATGACGAGCGCGCCGGGGGTGATGCGCTCGGAGACGTCGGCGTGCTCCAGGAAGAGGCGATAGAGCAGCTCGTGGTCGTCGTACTCGAGGCTCTCCTCCGCGGTGGTCGCCGGCCAGGTCTCGCCGGCACCCCAGCCGTCCGGGCTGGTGAGCAGCGCGTATCCGGAAGGCTCGACCAGGTCGGTCGCGCTTTCGGGAAGGACCAGCACCTCCCCGGCGACGGCGTGGGTGACCGCGAACAACGCCTTCAGCCGGCGCGCCTCGCCGCGGCCGATCCCCAGGCTCCCCAGACCCACCAGGTACTCCGCGCTCCACCCCTCCTCGCGACCGACGTCCAGCCGCACGAGGCAGGCGCGCGGGCATTCAGGGAGGATCCGCTTGTAGGCCGCCGGCGGTCCCCGCCGCCAAAGTGCGGGGGGGGCTTCGCAGCTTCCTATCCCGAGGGCGATGGAGGAGACGAAGGCCCCGGCGTCATCCGAGACGAAGATGCGGAGGACCTCCCCGTCGTACCAGAGGTCGGCGTCGAGGGAGATCGCAAGGGAGGGGCCGGTCCGCTTCATCCGGAGGCGCAGGTTCCGGTCCCGATCCGGGTACCGCCGGTAGCGGGGGAGGGGCCGAGTGTAGGCGGCCGCGTCGGCCCACTCGGCAGCCTCCACCTTGCCGTCGAGTTGGATGGGGGCGCCGGTGGGGATGGAGACTTCGGGCGGCGCAAGAAGGGGGAGGAGCGCGAGGAGGGGGCAGATCACGGGTGGGTCCTTTCCACCAAGTTACGATAGAACCGTGGCGGAGAAGGTCTTTCGGGAGTTGATCGACATCATCGCCCGCCTCCGGGGCGGACAGGGGTGCCCCTGGGACCGGGAGCAGAAGATGGAGGACCTGGCCCGCTACATCCGCGAGGAGGCGGAGGAGGTGGCGCAGGCCATCGCCTCGAAGAGCCGCGCCGACGTAGCCGAGGAGCTGGGTGACCTGCTCTTCAACATCGTCTTCGCCGCCCGCATCGCGGAGGAGGAGGGGGCCTTCGATCTCGGCCTGGTGCTCACGGGAATCCGGGACAAGATCGTCCGCCGCCACCCCCATGTCTTCGGCTCCGAAACCGCCGCCACGCCCGAGGAGGTGCTGGTTCACTGGAACCGCGTCAAGGAGGAGGAGCGGCGGGAGAGAGAATCGCGCGGCACCTGAAGCCGGCCCGCGGGTTAGAGTCTTCGCGGTGTCCGGTAACCGCATGATCATACGGACGGTCTGCCCCGCCCCCTGCTACGACGCCTGTGGCGCCCTGGCCGAGGTGGAGGGCGGCCGGCTCGTGGGATTGAAGGGCGACCCCGGGCACAGAACCACCCGGGGGGAGCTTTGCGCGCGGGGAGAGCGGCACGTTGCCCGCGTCTACCACAAGGACCGGCTGCTCCAACCCCACGCGAGGAAGGGGGCGCGAGGCTCCGGCGAATTCGAGCCGGTCTCCTGGGGCGAGGCGATCGAGCGCATCGCGTCCGCCCTCACCAAGCTGGCGCGCGACGAGGATCCCCGCTCGCTCTGCTACTACGGCGGGAGCGGGCCCATGGGAGTCATGGGGCAGTTCGGCCCGCTCTTTCTCGCCTACTACGGCGGCTACTCCTCCTTCTACGGGGATCTTTGCATGCACGCCGGCATGGAGGCGGTGCGGCTCACCTTCGGCACCCTCGAATGCCACCCCCCCGAGGATCTGGTCCATAGCGGAATGGCGGTGCTCTGGGGGAAGAACGCCGCGGTCACGAGCCCGCACCAGATGGCCTTCTTGCGCGAGGCACGGGCACGGGGCGCCCGCCTCGCCTGCGTCGATCCGCGCCGCACCGCCACCGCGGCGGAGTGCGATCTGCATCTCGCGCCGAGGCCGGGAACCGACGGCTTTCTCGCCAACGCCGTGGGCCATGTCCTCGTCGAGGAGGAGCTCCTCGACAAGCCCTACGTGGAATCGCACATCCTCGGCTTTGAGGCCTACCGATCCATGGTGCGGCAGTACGAGCCGAAGAAGGCCGAGAAGGTATGCGGCCTTCCCGCGGGCGAGATCCGCGAGTTCGCCCGCTCCTACGCCGCCGCGAAGCCGGCCCACATGAGCGTCGGGTTCGGGGTCCAGCGCTACGGCAACGGCGGCCAGACGACCCGCGCGCTCGCGGCGCTGCCCGCGCTGACCGGCAACATCGGCGTCGCCGGCGGCGGGTTCGACTTCTTCAACCAGGCGGCCTTCCTCACGCGGCCCTACCCCTTCGCGGTGCCGACTCCGCCTCGGGTGCGCCAGCTGGGTCCCGTGAGCCGGCTCGGCCGTCTCATCCTCAGCGCCAAGCTTCCCCCGGTGCGCGCCGCGATCTTCGAGCGGGTCAATCCGATGGCGCAGGCCCCCTTCACCCCCACGATCCACTACGCGCTGGCGGGGCTCGACTTCGTCTGCGTCATCGACCAGTTCCTCACCGACACCGCGCGCCGCGCCGACATCGTCCTGCCGGCCAAGTCCCCGTTCGAGGAGACCGACGTCCACCCAGGGCTCTGGCACGGAATCCTCCAGCTCAAGCCGCGCTGCATCGAGCCCCCCGGGGAGGTGAAGACCGAGCGGGAGATCTACGCGCTCCTCGCCGGCGCGATGGGCTATCCCACCGGCGTCTACGAGCTTACGCCGGAGGAGCTCCTCGAGCGGGTCCTCCCGGCCGGACTCTCCCCCAAGCGCCTCGCGCGCCAGCCCTTCGATCGGCATGGCGCCAGCCACGTCCCCTTCGCGGACCGGCGTTTCGCGACGCCCTCGGGGAAGATCGAAATTTCCTCCCACGCCGCCGAGGTCTCCTGGCGCGTCGATCCGCTCCCCTTCTACGCGCCCCCCAAGGAGTCGGCCGCCAACGACCCGGAACGATTCAAGAGGTTCCCGCTCCACTTCCTCACGCCGAAGGGGGAGAGCCGCCAGTGTTCGCAGTGGGGGAACGATGACGCTCTCAATCCCCCGGGGCGCCCGGGCGGCCTCGCGCTGCATCCGGACGACGCGGCGGAGCGCTCCATCGCGGATGGGCAGCGCGTGCGCGTCTTCAACGACCGCGGGGAGATCAAGGTGCCCGCGCGGCTCGACGCAGGGATCCGCCGCGGCGTCGTCGCCCTGGAGTCGGGGACCTGGATCTCGCGGGAGGGCTACAGCGTGAACGTCCTCACCCAGGACGACACCAGCGATCTGGGATACGGCGCGGGCTTCTTCGACTGCCTCGTCCAGGTGGAGCCGGCGTAGCGCGCGCCGTCAGTGCTCTTCGAACGAAGCGGGGGGGGGCGCGGGGGGCCGGGCGCGGCCCTCGAGCTGGGGCGGGAGGTTTCCGAGCACGCGGAAGAGATCCGGGGGGACGTACTTCATCTCGATGTAGGACCAGGCGTCCCCCGGCGTGCACGCATAGAACCAGTTTCCGCCCTGGAACGTGTAGTAGGTCTCGCGCAGGTGGTAGCACTCGCGATCGAGCCCCAGGACGTAGCTCACTTCGAGGCCGGGATAGGAGACGAGGCGCAGCGGCCCCGAGCGCGCCACGGGGGTCGCCTGGGGCTTGACCGGGGAGGGCGCCTCGGTCATCCGCGCGCCTTCGCGCCGGCTCGCCGCGGATGGAGTGGCGCACGCGGCGGCGAGGAGCCACGTTGCGAACCATGCTTGGCGCTTCACGTCCATGCGGGCCGAATCCCGGCCCAGCCCTTTCTCGCCCTCCCTATCGGCAGCCGGCGGGGGATCGGGCAAGAGCCGAAAGCGGCAGCTTGGTAGACTTCTCCGCCTCTGTGGCCTGCATCGTCGTGCGCCGGGGACACGCCAAGCCCCTCTGGAAGGGGCACCCCTGGGTATTCCGGGAGAGCGTGGCGCGTCTGGAGGGGGAACCGGAGGCGGGCGAACTCGTCTCGATCCGAGACGAAACCTCACGGGTGATCGGCTGCGGTTTCTACAGCCCGCGCTCGCTCATCTGCGCCCGGGTTCTCTCCTGCGAGGAGACGATCGTCCCCGACCGCGCCTTCTTCGCCGAGCGGCTGGCCCGGGCGCACCGCCTCCGCGCCGAAACGCTCAACCTCCCGGTCTCCACCGACGGCTATCGTCTCGTGCATTCCGAAGGGGACCTCCTGCCGGGCCTCGTGGTGGACCACTACGCGGGCCATCTCGTAGTGCAGTTCTCCACGGCGGGCATGCACCGCCACCGGGAGGCGATTCTCGACGCGCTCCAGGAGGTGGTCCGGCCCAAGGCGATCTACGAGAGGCCGGACGAGGCCGCCGCCGAGATCGAGGGCCTCCCGCGCGAGGGCGGGCTCCTGCGCGGCGTCGAGCCCCCCGGCCCCCCCTCGATCCAGGAGAACGGAGTCTGCTTCCGCATCGGCCTGGGCCGCGGCCAGAAGACCGGCTTTTACGCCGATCAGCGCGACAACCGCGAGTTCCTCGGCCGCTTCGTGCGCGACCGGACGGTGCTCGACCTCCACACCTACACCGGGGGCTTCGCCCTCTATGCCGCCGCCAACGGCGCGCGGGAGGTGATGGGCGTGGACTCGTCGGGCCCGGCGCTCGCGCTTGCGGTGGAGAACGCCATGCTCAACAACGGACGCCAGGTCCGCTTCGAGCGCGGCGACAGCCGCACGGTCTGCGACAACCTGCACGCGGCGGGACGCTCCTTCGACGTGGTGATCTCCGATCCGCCCAAGTTCGCGCGCGGCCGCTCCGGCGTCGACAAGGCGCTGCGCGCCTATCGCGACCTGCACCTGCGCGCCCTGCGCGTCGTCGCGCCGGGGGGACTCTTCGCCGCCTCCTCCTGCTCCGGCGCGGTGGGGGAAGAGGAGTTCCTGGAGACGATCCGGTCCGCAGCCCACGACCTGGGCCGCCACATCCAGGTCCTGCACCGGGGAGGGCAGGCGCCGGACCACCCGGTCCTCGCCACCTGCCCGGAGGGGCGCTATCTCAAGTTCGTGGCGGCGTGCGTGACGTGAGCGCACCTTCGGCGGAACGCCGCGCGCGCGGCTACTGGACCGGCCGCGGGGGTTACGCCACGGCCGACGCGCCCTCCGCGCGCGCCTTCGCCCGCCCCAAGGCGGCGCTCATCGCGGAGACGCTGGGCCTCCGGGGGGACGAGCCGCTCCTCGACGTCGGGGCGGGCACCGGCCATCTCACGGAAGCGTTCCGCGAGCGGGGCCACGCGGTCTCGGCCCTCGACGCCTCCGCCGGGATGCTGGCGCGCAACCCCGCCCCCGTCCGCCTGCTCGCCGACGCCGCCCGCCTCCCTTTCCCCGACGGCGCGTTTGCCGCGGCGGTGGAGGCCAACCTGCTCCATCACGTGCCGGATCCCGTCGCGGTGCTGCGGGAGATGGCGCGGGTGAGCCGGCTGGGCGTAGCCTGCGTCGAGCCCAACCGCAACCACCCGCCCATGTTCCTCTTCTCCCTCCTCGTGAAGGAGGAGCGGGCCGGGCTGCAGTTCACCCGACGCCACCTCGCCCGGCTCGCCGCCGCCGCGGAATTGGCCACGCTCAAGCTTGTGCCGACGGGCTGGGTTTACCAGAATAGGACCCCTGCGGCCGTGGCGGGCTGGTTGGGACGGCGTAACGGAGCCTGCGCGTTGGCCGCGTATCTTGTCGGCGTCTTCAGGAAAGAGAGGTAGAGCATGGACCCTGCACAGCCTTCCACCCCGAGCGGCGGGACCAGCGCGGCGAAGGCCGCGGCGGATTTCAAGGCGATGCCGATGGCGGAGAAGTTCGTCGCGCTGGCGGCGCTGCTCGGGCTCGCCGGCTTCCTCTTCGGCCACGGCTTCAGCGTCCTCTTCAAGATGTGGCACGCCACCGGCCTCTTTCTCGGCACGCTGGGCGTGCTCGTCCTGATCGGCACCAAGCTCTTCGGCATCGTGCTCCTCGCCGGAGGGATGCACACGAAGGTGGTCGTCCTCCTCGCACTCCTGCCCGCGCTCGGACTGGTCATCGACGCCATGAATATGAGCGTCTGGTCCTTCCTCACGCTCATCGCGACGCTCGTGATGGCCTACGCTGCCGCCAAGATCACGAGCCGCGAGAGCCTGCTCAAGTAACCGGGTCGATCCGCATGGAGAGATCGAGTGCGGGGGCGCTGTGGGTGATCGCCCCCACCGAAAGGCGTTCCGCCCCCGCCTCGGCATAGCTCCTCGCGTTCGCGAGCGTGATGCCACCGGACACTTCGATCCGGGGGCTGGGCGCATCGCCGCGCATCGCGCGGGCGCGGCGCACGTCGTCCGGCGGGAATTCGTCGAGGAGCACCACGTCGGCCTCCGCCTCACAGGCCGCGCGGAACTCGTCGAGGCTCTCCGCCTCCACGATGACGGGAACCCCCGGAGGACGCGCGGCGAGCGCGCGGGCGGCATTGGGCGAGAAGGCGAGGTGGTTCTCCTTTACCAGGATCGCGTCGAAAAGCCCGAACCGGTGGTTGTGCCCGCCACCCGCGCGCACGGCGTACTTCTCCAGCATGCGGAGGCCGGGGGTGGTCTTTCGCGTGTCGAGGATCTCCGCCCCGGTCCCCGCCACCGCCTCGACGTACCGCGAGGTGAGGGTCGCGATTCCGCTCAAGCGCATGAGGAGGTTGAGCGCCGTGCGCGTCGCGCGAAGCAGGGCGCGCGCCGGGGCTTCGACTTCCAGGACCGACTCGCCCGCTGCGACGCGAGCGCCGTCGCGCGCCTGACGCGTCACCCGCAGGTCGCCCTCCGCCTCGAGGCGGAGCAGCTCCACCGCCACCGGGAGGCCCGCCAGGACCCCGGCTGCCTTCGCGACGATCCGCCCCCTGCCCCGCGCCCCCGCCGGCACGAAGAGGTCGGTCGTCACGTCCCCGCTTCCGATGTCCTCGGCCAGCGCCGCACGCAGGAAGGGTCTCAAGGACTCCAGGTCGAGCCCGTTCATCCCGCCAGTCTGCGAGCCCTGCCCCACCCCCGCAAGGGAGAGCCCGAAAAGCCGCCGCCGAGGTGCGGCGGGGCGCACGATCCGCCACGATTGCGAGACGAGTCTCCTGGAGGAAGCCTACGCTCTACGGACCATCGAGGAACTCTCCGGGCACAAGGACCCCCCGACGACGACGATCTACACGCACTTGCATGGCGGCGGAGGCGTCTTGGTGCGTCGTCCCGCCTGCCGGGTCACCCCCTCCGCAGGGACCCGTTCGCTCGACCGGGTCCGCGAGGGGGCACGCTCCCCGTGCCGCGCTACACCGCACCGCTTCGCAGTCAATCTCCCCCTGGCCGTCGGCCCCGGACGGACGCAAGTCGGGTGGCGGCATGGACCTGCGACGAATTCGCGGATTCCCGCAGAACCGGATAGCCTGCCGCGCTTGCGGGAACCGGCGGGATATGCGGAACTGTAGAAGTCTAGTTAGGCAACAGAACGAGCGCACGCGTTCGGACGGGAGGTCAGCATGATCGTATGGGGCTCCGGAGGAGACGTCATCAACCTAGGGGTTCTTGACACGCGTCGCTGTGACACGTGCGAGAAGGACCGCCCCTTCAACATCACCCTGCAGTATAGGTACTGGACCTTGTACTGGATCTTCTCCTTTGTCACCAAGAAGCAGTACCTCCTTGCCTGTGACGTGTGCAGCCGAGGATGGGAAATCGAGCCGAGCAAGATTGAGCCACAGCTCAACGCCGCGCCAATACCCTTCATGCGACGCTACGGTCTTCTGGTTTTCGGTGGAATCATCGTCGGGCTCGTGATCCTCGGGTCACTCAGCGGGGGTGGTGGGTGAGATCGAGTGCACGCCGGACAAGCCGGGCGCGGCGAGCCCGCAGTCTATTGCCTAACAGCGCGCTGCAGCGGGCGGCGCTTCGCGCCGCCGCTGAGCGCGGGCGTTAGACGCATTGGAGGGAGCCGTCACGTGAGCCCTACGGTGTTCCGCGCGGGCGGGTTTCGCTTCTACTTCTTTTCGCGTGAGGAGCCGCGGATCCACGTTCACGGGCAGTCGGCCGACGGGGAGGCAAAGTTCTGGCTCGAGCCAGCGGTCGAGCTCGCCGTGAGCTACAATCTGAAGGAGAAGGACCTCACGAAGGTCCGGCAGCTCGTCGAGGAGCACAAGGATGAAATCCGCGCCGCGTGGAACGCGCACTTCAAGCGTTGAGGTTCTGGGCATCACGCCGCACGGCCTTTGGCTGCTGCTCGACGAGGCAGAGCACTTCCTCGCGTTCGAGCACTTCCCCTGGTTCCGCGACGCACCCGTGCGTGCAGTCCTTCGCGTCGAGCGCCCGCAGCCACATCACCTCTACTGGCCGGAGCTCGACGTGGATCTTCACGTCGATTCGATCTCGCACCCCGAGAAGTACCCGCTCGTGTCGCGGCCAAGCGCCTAACAAGCCGCTGCAGCCGACAAGCGGCGGGCGCGTCGACGGCGGAAGCGGTACCATGGGGACCGCCGCTCGCGGCTGAGCGGCACGACGTTAGGCATCAAACCACAGGACTGACGCCATGCTCGTTCTAAAATGCATTTGGGGAGCGATCTTGGGGGCAATCGGGGGCTTCATTGCCTTCATTGTCGGAGGGATTGCCCTGTGGATTGTCGTTGGACTAATCACGTGGAACAGCAAGACCGGAGAGGCTGCCGCGAACCTGGCGGCGCTGTGCGTTCCTGTCGGCATGGTAATTGGAATACTCAGCCCGATTAGAGAGGAGACGAAGCGTCGCCAAGCAGCCGACGCCGCAGAGGAGGCTCGCGGCCAGCGCCACAGAGAGGAGCAGCAGGGTTATCGTAACCAGATGATCGCTCTCGGGGAGGAGTCGCTGGTCCTTTTTGAATCAATGCCCAACCACCTCCATTCCTCGGAGGGATACTTGGATCAGGCAGAGGTCGAATTCGCCGACGGCGCTTTCGCGCCTTTCTGGAATTGCATCGAGAACGCGGCGAAGCTGCTTGGCCGCTTCGACGAAGGAGTCCGCCAGATCAAAGGCAATTCAACGCAGTATGGCACGCTGATCCAGAAGTACGAAGATAGGCCCCCGCGTTTTCCCCTTGCTCATGAGTCTGTCACCAGGCTGGACGTCGCCACTACAAGTGCCAAACGCATGCAGGCTATCGTGCGGAAGGCGCAGCGCGACTTTCAATTCGCCACGATCTATGAACAGCGCAAGGCGAACCAGATTCTCGTCGCGGGGTTCACCAACCTCGCCCAGGCTCTTAACGACATGTCGTGGCAAATTGCGGCGTCGGTTGACAATCTCGCTCAGTCCGTTGAAGGAATGGCCTCGACACTCCACGAATCGCTCGACTCCATTCATTCCGTCTTGGGTGACGTCGTAGAGACCGCATCGAGACATGCTGATGAGTCATCCAAAGTCGCATCGCAAGCATCGATGCGTGAGGAGAAGGTGCTGGAGATGCTCGACAACATCCAGCGTGGGAGGCGACCATTCCCGTAGGATGCCTAACAACCGGTTGCAGCGGACGGTCCGCTGCGCGGCCCGCCGCTGAACCGGAGCGTTAGGCGGCGAGGGGACGGTTGAAGCGTACGATGGTGGAGAACTCATGAGCGCCGCTAAGAAGCCTGCGAGAATCCTCACGAGCCCGCCTACGCACTGGGTCGGGGACGGGTTCCCGGTGAGTTCCGTCTTCGCCCCCCGGTCCGTCGGCGAAAGCCTCAGCCCCTACATCCTTATGGACTACGCGGGGCCCGCGTGGTTCGAGCCCGCGGACGAGCCGCGGGGAGTGGACATGCACCCGCATCGCGGATTCGAGACGGTCACGGTCGTTTACCAAGGCGAGCTCGAGCACCGGGATTCGGCGGGGAAAAGCGGGCGCATCGGCCCGGGCGACGTGCAGTGGATGACGGCGGCCTCCGGCGTCCTGCACGAAGAGAAGCACTCGAGCGAATTCACGCGCCAAGGCGGCGACCTGGAGATGGCCCAGCTCTGGGTGAACTTGCCGGCCAAGCACAAAATGTCGGCACCGCGCTACCAGGAGGTCCAGAGCGGAGCCATCCCAGTTGTGACCCTTCCCAAGGAGGCGGGGACCGTGCGGATCATCGCCGGAGACTTCCAAGGAACGAAGGGCGCCGCGGAGACCTTCACGCCGGTCGTCCTCTGGGACATGACGCTCGGCGCTGGCGCGAAGGCCCATCTGCCACTACCCGAAGGCTTCAACGCGGCGATCTACGTTCGCCGTGGCGGAATCCAAGTCGGGGAGACGCACTCAGCACATGCACGAGAGATCGCCGTGCTCAGCCGACAGGGCGCGGGCATCGTCGTCCGCGCACAAGGAAACTCGGAGCTTCTCATCCTCGGCGGTGAACCGATCGACGAACCGGTCGTCGCCTATGGCCCCTTCGTAATGAACACGCCGGAGGAGATCGAGCAGGCGATCGTGGACACCCGCGCCGGCCGCCTGGGCTGGAGCGGGTAGTGCCAGGCATGGGAGTGCCGGCGAGAAAACACAACGTCAACGAAACGAAGAAAGGAAAACACATGGCTACCACCAACAAGTGGATGATCGACCCGAAGGACGCGGTCATGCTGCTGATCGACCACCAGAGCGGGCTCTTCCAGCTCGTACGGGACATCGACCAGCCGACGCTGCGCTCGCACGTGATCGCGCTCGCGAAGGTGGCGCACCTCGCGAAGATCCCGACTTTCACGACGGCCTCGGTGCCGGACGGCCCGAACGGTCCGCTCATCCCCGAGATCCATCAACACAACCCCGACGCGGTCTACATACCGCGCACCGGCCAGATCAACGCCTGGGACAACCCGGCGTGGGTCTCGGCCATCGAGAAGACCAAGCGCAAGACGCTGCTGATGGCCGGAACGCTCACGAGCGTGTGCATGGCCTTCCCGACGCTCAGCGCCCTCGTCTCGGGCTACAGGGTGTTCTGCATCATCGATGCTTCAGGGAACTGGTCCCAGATGGCGACCGACATCACCGTCGCGCGGGTCGCCCAGGCCGGTGCGATCCCGATCGATACCTACGCGGTTCTCGCCGAACTCATGAGCACATGGAACCGTCCCGACGCAAAGAAGTTCGCCGAGGTCATGGTCGACCACATAGTCCCGCCGTACCGCGCGCTCATCGAGAGCTACGACAAGGCGCAGAGTGTGCAAAAGGCCGGACGGGAGACGAAGCTCGCTCAGCTGGAACCCGCGCGCACGTAAGCTGCCGGGGATCATCGGACCAAGCGTTTCCGGCCTCTACGCCCGAAGGCGCCAGCCAGTTTCGTCGCCACCTAACAACGGCATGCAGCGGACGGCGCTGCGCGCCGCCGCTGATGCTGAGCGTTAGGCCGAGGCCAATCGCCGAGGCGTTCCCATGAAGTCATGAAGGTCCGTGAAGTGCTGCGAGTCCTGCACAGCGACGGGTGGGCGATCGTCCGCCAGAAGGGCAGCCACCGGCATCTCGCGCATCCGAGGAAGCGCGGGCTCGTCACCG
>JBQTIG010000108.1:0-3915 GCA_052388375.1 Planctomycetaceae bacterium
ATCTCGACGTCGCGTCCTGGCCCAGAACGAGTGGCCGGAACGGTCGAACGTGGCTCTTGCCGAGCAGCACTACGCTGGTTCGGCCGACTCGTGGCCGATTCGCGCGATCCTCATGAACAATGCGGGCAAAGGTGAGTTTCCTTCGCCTGGACCGTGGGGGACCTCGCCGCATGAGCTCTAGCGACGGAATACCGCCGTCCAGCACCCCCAGGCCGCAGGCATGCGAGGACCACCGCCACGGTTCAAGCCTACCTCGTCGAGGCCGCCTCACTCGCCCCATTCCGCATTCCTGGATCGCTCTGCTGGCGATAGCCATTGGGTTTCTGTTGTGGTGCTCTGCGATGGGCATCAACGCCGGCGCCGTTCTTCTCATTCCTCTGCTGTGGATTCCCTGATGCCCCCCCAACCGTGCGCTCGGCGATCTCGGACGACTCCGCGAGCGGAGGCTCGCCTGCCCGTTGCCGGCTCCGCACGAGCTTGCCGGTCGGATTCCGCGATCAACGCGCCACGCCGTGGTCCGCCGCCGGATCGCCCCGGCGCGGGATCGCGAGGGGGCGATGCACGAGGGATCTCCGTTGCTGCGACCCTAGTTGTTCCGTATCCCTCCGCGAAGGCGCTCGCCCGCTTGGCGTGGTTCGGGCGCCGAGGAGGGGATGGGGCGATGTCGAACGTATGCGGGGGGGTGGTTGCGCGGAGTCCGAGGGTCGCACGCCCGCTTCCAAACCACTGCCGTCCGGATGAGGGGGGCACCGCAAGTTCGAGGGCACGGGAGCCGACGCGCTTCCGGTCGTCTCCCGGCGATGAGGATCACGACCCTCCCGACGGGCTGTTTGCGGAATCGATAGGAGGATCCTGTTGCGCCGAGATGCCAGACTCCCGCCCGGGGGGTCGGGGCGGCGACCACACGAGCGGCGCGCGGGCCCGGCATGAGGACGGAAGTTGGTCCCCTGGATTACAGGATCCCCACGAGCATGCCTGCCGGCAGCACTGACAACGCACGCGGTGACTTCAGGAAGGAGAGTGGGCCCCGCTGCCTGTCAGCAGGGAGATGGATGCGATTACTTTCGGTCGCGGTCCCACGCGAAGTACTGCCGCCCCTGGTCGGTGAGGATCTCCCGGGGCTTGCCGTAACGCGCCAGCCCCTCCTGGAGCGCGTCGAGCACCAGCTCGTGCCGCTGATGGGAGCGCAGCGCGTGGCTCACGATGTAGCGGCTGCAGTCGTCCAGAAAGACCGTGAGGTAGACGCGCTGCCGCGAGCGCGGCAGCACCAGCGTGGTGATGTCGCTCTGCCAGAGCTGCAGGGGCCGGGCGCGCTCGAAGCGCCGCACCCCCGGCGGGGCGCGCCGGCGCCGCCTTTGGGCCTCCGGCCGGGCCAGCCCCTCCTCCTCGATCGCCCGCATCACCTGGTGCGTGCTCCCCGGCACGGCGCGAAAACGCTTGAGGAAGTCGCGGATCTTCTTGAGGCCGAAAAAGGGGAAGCGCCCCAGCACCCGGGCGATCTCCCCCTTGAGCGCGGGCGGCAGCGCCTTGCGCTTGGGCCCCTTGGGCTGGCCGGTGCCGTAGGGCCGCTCGAGCCCCCGCGCCCCCTGGGCGCCGTACGCCTTGAGCCCGCCCCCAAGGGTGTTGGTGGAAATCGCCCACAGGCGCGCGAAGTCCGCCCGCGCCATCCCCGACTTCAAAAAGGTCTCCACCGCCTTGCGCCGCGCCTCGGGGCTGTAGGAGGGCTGCAGCTTGCACGCCCTTTCGGGCCGCGCCGCCCCCTGCCCCTCGCGCGCCGCACGCTGCCAGGCCGTGAGCGTCGCGCGCCCAAGGCCGTGCCGCGACGCAAACGCCCCCGGACTCTCCCCCGACGCCGCCAGCTCGCGCAGCAGCGCCGCCCGCTCGCCCGGCGTCGATCGCTTCCCCTTGGCGCGCTTCCCCTTGGCGCGCTTCCCCGCAGAAGCGGCGCCCGGGCCGTCGAAAGCCTCGCCCCTACGGGGCCCCGCTTCCGACGGCCCCCTCTCCACTCTGCCCATACGTCCTCCTCCGGGGGAATCCCCGGTCAAGGAGGCGGTCCCACTCCCCTGATAGGAACGTCAAAGCGGAAGAAGTTTCCTTACACCTGACATCCTCCGTGACGTCGAGGACGAGGACCGGCACCTCCTGGTCGGGCGTGGTCTCGGCGCGCAGGTGGCCGTCGATGAGCTGGAGCGATCCATCCTCGAGCCGGCGGGCGAGGAGCGCGTCGGCGTACCCGACCTCCGCCAGAATCCCTCGGAGCGCCTCTTGCTGCGCCTTGGGGTGCGTGCGCCAGTTGGAGGGATGGGGACGGAGCGTGCGGGCGGGGACCCGGCGAAACTCCACGATGCGGTCGCGGACCTGCATATAGCCACAGATTATAGGGCTCTCGGTCCCATAAACCGTGGCGCCCTACCGCCCCCCGCCCAAGATCGCCGCGGTCACCCGGTTGACGAACTCCGCTTCTCGAAACTGCCGCTCCAGCACCCCTTGGACCTGCAACCGGAGCCGTTTGCCCAACTCCTCCACCGCCGCCCGTGTTTTCGCCCCGTCCTCCCCGCGCCGCCGCAAGTCCTCCATGCCCTCCTCCAGGAGCCAGGCGTGGTGGTCAAGCGCCTCGAAGAGCGCGCGCACCTGCGCGCCGCTAAGCGCGTCGATCCGCTCCCTGGGCGCGTACTGCTCGAGGGATTGCAACAGGCGCAGCGCCGCGCCGGCGCCGGGGCGCGGCCCGGTCCCGGCCCGGGTCGCAGCACCCGCCGAAGCCAGTGCCAGGTCGGCCTGCCGGCCCTGGCTGGAGAGGACCAGGACGAAGGTGACCAGGAGCACGGTGGCGTTGAGCAGGAGAATGACCTTGTTGAGCATGGCGCCCTCCCGGGCCTATCCTCCAGAGGGCCCGGTGCGGGCGCAAGGGGCCGTGCCCCGGGCGGGTTGCGATGGTGCGGCACGCGCCTCGCTCCGGCGCGCGGGGTCCGCCGGTCGCAACATTCCCATCGTGTTGGATCCCTCCCCGGTGCTAGCGTGGCGCCCCATCGCGCCTTGGAAAAGGGCGCGACCCTCCCCCAGACGGCGGGGGCGGGAAGGGAGGAGCCGATGCGTCGGGTTCGGTTCTCGAGCTGGCGGAGCCCTGCGTTCTATCTCGGGCTCGCGCTCTGCAGCACGCTTGCGCTCTTCGCGCTCCGGCGCACGGCCCAGGCCGCCGCCTACACAAACCCCTTCTGGTCGAGCACCACCTCCTCGCCGGAGAGCGCGATCGAGGACTACGCGGCGCTGGCCCTCCTCCGGGAGGGCGACGGCTGCCACGACACCTGCCAAAACGTCTCCATTGACGTGAGGACGGGCGAGCTCTTCTGGGACTTCTGCCTCCTGGACACGCCCGGGAAGGTGGAGGACAACCGGATCGGGCTGCGCTGGCGCTCCATGATCTCCGGCGTCACCCAGACCGGCCGCCAGATGCTGCCGAGCTTCGAGATCACCGTCGAGAAGATCATCGTCGATGCGCAGAACCCCAACGGCAACGGCGGCCACTACGCGCTCGTGCGCCGGCCCGAGGGCCGCATCGACCGGTTCAACTGGAACGGCTCGGCCTACGCCGCCCAGAACAGCGACGTCTTCGACACGCTCACGACCAACGCCTCGAGCCTTTACGTGCTCACCGACAAGTGGGGGAACAAGGTCACCTTCGACTCCCTGGGCATGCCCAACCTTCTGGACGACCGCAACGGCAACCAGGACACGCTCACCTACAACTCCTCCTACCAGCTCACGGGAATCACTGACGACCGCGGGAAGACCTACACGATTACAAGGAACGGCAGCGGCTACATCACTTCGATTGCCGACCCCGCGGGCCGCACTTGGACGCTCGGGTACGGGACCAACGACACCCTCACCACGATCACCACGCCGACGACTCCGGAC
>JBQTIG010000109.1:0-14532 GCA_052388375.1 Planctomycetaceae bacterium
AAAACCCGGCGTCAACACCGAGGCCGAGCGAGCGGGCCGAGCGCGAGCCGCGACGACGAAGCCGTATTGGCGAACTACGGCGATGGAGGAGAGGCGAAGCGATCGGCCCGCGCAGCCGGCCGAATGGAGCCGGGTTTTCCGATAGACTCTAAGGTCAATCGTCCACGCCGTAGTAGACGAGGCCGGCCCAGAAGGTCGGATTCTGCCAGCCGTCCTGCCCGCGGGCCCAGCGCTTCGCCTCGTCCAGGGCGGCCCCCGGGGCCATCTTGCGCTCGACGAGATTGTCGAGAAAACGGTCCACGAGCTCGCGGGGCGGCTCCTGGTCGAGGACGCAGAAGACCGCCCGTTCGACCCCCGCCAGTGCCAGCGCCTCCCCGAACCCGCCGAGCCCCTCCCCGCGCGCCCGCAGGTCCGCGCCCGAGAGGGCCGTGCGAGGGAAGAGGGCGAGCCCGGCATCGAGGCGACAGCGCAGCAGGGCCGTGGGCGTGATCCGCCCGCCGGGAGCATCGAGGTGGGTCGCCTTGGGAAAGAGCGTCTGGATGCGTCCCGGCCAGTCGCAGAGCCAGACGCGAACGCGCTCCCGGGGCAGCGCGGCGAGCCCCGCCGCGTGCCGCGGGAAGCGGGGGGTCGCGAGTCCCGTCGTGACGAACAGCCCCTCCCCGCCCCCCTCCCGCCGCGCCCGCATGCGTCGGAACGCCGACGCGGACGCCGTGTAGGAGACTTGGAAGCCGTCGAAGACGGAGCCCTCCGCCCTTCGCGCCGTCTCGAACGGCAGAGAGGCAAAGAGCCCGTCCGGGGCGACGACGAGGCGCTTCTTGCCCCGCAAGAGATCCTCGAAGGGCGCCAGGGGGAACTCGATCTCGTACCCGCGCAGCAGCGCGCCCTCCCGCGTGATGGCGAGCGCGCCTCGCACGCTCCAGTCGTCGATCATCAGGAGCAGCGCCTCGTCCTCCCGCAAGAGCGCACGCACCTCGTCGAGCGTGGGCGCCTCGGGGAAGGCGACGGCGGCGGGCAGGGGGGCCTGCGCGCGCAGGCGCTCGACGAAGGCGTCGAAGGCGCCGGCCGCCTCCAGCTCGTCGTGCTCGGTGGCGCGCGCCTCGAACCAACGGCCCAGGACGCGCCGGCAGGGTTCCAGGAGGGGCGCGGGGAGGGTGGCGGCGAGGATCGAGTCGCGGCCGCGCAGCGCGACCTCGATGCTCCTCGCGCGGGACCGCTCCAGGAAGGGGAGCGCCGCCGCGGCCTTCGCGCTTTCGTCGTCCGCCGACGCGGCGATCAGGATGCCGATCGCGACGCCGGGGGCGTCCGCGGAGGATTCGCCGTCGAGGAAGGACTCCTGCTCCCCGGCGGCCATGCGGAGCGCGTCCTCGAGACCGAGGGCCTGGCGCGACAGCGCGCCGTCGGCGGAGGGTTCGAGGCGGGCGCGCAGCGCGACCGCAGTCGCCGCGCGCTGCAGGTCGCGCGCGGTCTGGGCGAGGGTCTCCGCCTCGCGCGCCTTCGCCACGGCCTCCGCCAGGCGGCCCTGGTCCAGGTCGAGGAGCGCGAAGCCGCAGAGAATGGCCGCCCGAAGGCCGTTGTCCTCGAGCCTCCCGGCGTGGAGACGAGCCTTCTCGAGACAGGCCTCCGCATCCTCGCGTTTGGCGAGCGCGCGCAGGCAGAGCCCGGTGCGGAGGTAGGCGGACCCGGCCGCCGCCGAGTTGAGAAGGTGATGGTTGAGGGCCGCCGCCGACTCGAACCACTTCGCCCCCTCGACCAGATCGCCGGAGAGGACGAGGAGCGAAGCGATGACGGCGCGCGCGGCGGCGGCGTTGCCTTCGTCCTTCACCTCGATGAGGAGGCCGAGCGCCTCGCGAGCCGAGGCGAGGGCCTCGCGGACACGCCCCCACGCACGAAGGTAGGCCGCGCGGCGCAGGAGGAGGCGGCCCGCCTCCCCCTTTCTCCCCTGGCGATCGAGCACCGGCCGGGCGCGGTCGAACCCGGCGAGGGCGGCGTCCTCGTCCCCGCGCAGCCCGTCGACGCCGGCCATCCCCTGGAGCGCCTCGGGCGCGGAGGGGTCGCGCGAGAGGACCTCGCGGAAGCAGGCGGCCGCGTCGTCGAGGTCCCAGCGGAGGATCTGGACTTCTCCCAGCCCGACGAGGAGGAGGTCGCGCCGGTCGGGAGAGACCGCGGCGGCGAGGGCGGCGCGGTACGCGGCCTCCGCGCTCTCGATCGCGCCCATCCGGCTCAGGACGTTCGCCCGTTTCGCGAGCAGCTCCGCGCGAAAGGCGGAATCGGCGCTCCGCGGGGACACGAGCAGATCCTCGAGGAGCGCATGCGCCCTGCCGTACTCGGCGAGATCCGCCAGCACCAGGGCGAGATTGAAACGCGCCGTGGCCGCGTCCGATTCGGCCCCCTCCTTCACCAGCAGCGGAATCGCCTCCTCGTAGAACTTGCGGGCGCGGCGCGGCATCCCCTCCTCATGGAAGACGTTCGCCAGCGTCACGGTGAGCTGCGCGACGAGGAGCCGGCGGCCCAGGGCGCCGGCGAAGGTGATCGCCCGCTCGATCTCGGCGCGCGCCTCGGCGTGGCGCCGCTCCTCGCGTTGGAGATGGAAGCGAGCGAGGTGGGCGTTGAGCTGCGCCTCGACTCGCCCGAGCCGCGTCGCGACCTCCACGCGACCGTCCACGGCCTCCCGCACGGCCTGGCGATCTCCGCTCTTGAGCGCCGCGGCATGCTCCCGCTCGCGCGCTTGCAGCGCGAAGGCGAACCACCCTACCGCCACTGCCCGGTCGCCCGCCGCGCGCCATGAGCTCCTCTCGAGGTCGGTTCGCCCCTCCAGCCCCTCCAGCAGGGCGGTGATCCCGGCCTCCTGCACCCAGGCGACGGTGTCGGCGGGGATCGTGCCGGTCTCGCGGAGCGCCTGCCGGCACGCGTCCGCGTTGGCGTTGCGCGCCTCCGTGCGGGCGCGCTCCAGGGCGGCCAACTGGTCGGGGGCGGCGCGGATCCCGAGCTTGGCGGCCTTGACGAGGCGCGCGAGGCCCTCGCCGTCGGCGGCTCCCGCGCGGAGCTCCGCCAGGGCGGTCGCCGCGGCCCACTCCCCCCCCGCCAGGAGCGCGTCGGCCACGAGCGTGTAGGCCACCTCGTCCATCGGCTTGGTCGCGAGATCCAGTTGCGCGGCGACATCGCCGCCGCGCCACGCGACGTAGAACCCGCTCGCGATGCTCTCCTCCTCCCCCGCCCAACCGGAGGCGTTGAGGGTCAGGGCGAGGAGGAGGCGCAACCGCATGGTATGCAAGAGGTTGGGGAGATTGGGTGCGGCAGCAGTGCCGCAGTCGTCGCGTCGAGCACCATCCTAACGCCCAGCGGCAAGTTCGCCGGAGAGGAGGGCGGGGACCGCTACGCGAGGAAATGCATCACGAAGCCGAGGAGCGCGAACCCGACGATGCCGTCGAACACGCAGGTGAGCGCGTTCCGCCAGGGCCATTGAAGCCAGATGCTCTGCTGGAACAGCGGCACCGCGTGGATCAGCGCCCCGAGCCCGCCGAAGAGCAGGATGCGGTTCAAGAGCCCCGGCACCGCGTCGCGCAGGGAGACGAACAGCACCGCGGCGACGAACGCCGTGCCGAGGTTGAGCAGGAACCCCTTCAGGAAGGTGGAACCGACCATGCAGGGGCCGGAAGGATAGACGACGATGACGGCGTTGGGGCCCTCGCGATGCCTCGCCTCGAGCGCCGGATCCTTCATGCCCCCCTCGTAGTTGGTGTGGAAGGGCAACCAGTAGGCCCCGGGACCCGCGGCGCCCTTGCGCAGCCCTGCGCTCACCGCCCCCTCATCGGAAAACCCGCGGTAGTCGTCGTGGTGGTGCGGCAGCACCATCCAGCAGACGGCTCCCCAGGCAAAGAGGACCACGCCCCCCGCGAGCGTGGCCAGGAGAAGCGACATCCATTCCATGGCACTACTTTGCACTCCAAGGGCCGGGGAACGCAAGGGAGGGGGGCGGGGACCCCGCCCCCCTCCCGCGATCCGGATCAGTAGACGACGATGGAGATGCTCGCCTGGGACGATCCGGCCGAGTTGCTCGCCGTGATCGTGTAGGTCTTGAAGCTGCTTGTGACGGTCGGCGTGCCCCCGATGGCCCCCGTGGTCGTGTCGAAGGTCATGCCGGTGGGCAGGGCGATGTCGATGGAGTAGCTGGTGGCGGCGCCGCCCCCGCTGCAGACGATGCTCGCTCCGCCGCTCGCCTGACCGGTGTACTCGATGAGCGAGCCCGGGCTGTAGCTGGTGCAGTTGGGTGCGCCGAGCGGTGTCGCGATGTTGACGACGGCATTGGCGGAGCCCGCCGCGTTGCTCGCGGTCACGGTGTAGTTGGTCGCCGTGGTCACCGCCGTGGGCGTGCCCTTGATGTCGCCGTTCGTGGTGTCGAGCATGAGTCCCGCGGGAAGCGCGGGAGAGACCGACCAGGTGGAGACGGGTCCGCCCCCCACCGTGGGCTTGTTGGGCGTGATCGCGGTGCCGGTGGCGTAGCTCACCGGCGTGGTGTAGCTCAGACCGCTCGGCGCCGTGAGGGAGGCGTTCACCCTGATGTTGACGATTGCGTCGACGAAGCCCGACGCGTTGGTCCCGCGGATCGTGTAGTTGGTGGCCGCGGAGGCGGTCGTGGGGGTGCCCGTCAGGACTCCCGTGATCGCGTTCACGAAGAGGCCGCCCGGCACCCCGCCGGGAGCCGAGTAGGAGGAGATGGCGCCCCCCGTGCTCGACGGGCTGTTGGCCGGGATGGGGCTGCCCACCACGTAGGTGACCGGCGTGGCGTAGGCGAGGCTGGCGGGCGGGCTGAGCAGGACGGTGATGCGGACATCGAAGGTGTCGGCCCCCGCGCCGTTGCTCGCGGTCACGGTGTAGTCCGCCTGCGCGGTGGCGGTCGTGGGTGTCCCCGCGATCGTGCCGGTGTCGGGATCGAAGGTGAAGCCCGCCGGGAGCGGGGGCGCGACGGAGTAGACCGCCACGTTGCCGCCGGTGCTCGTGGGCACGTTGGGACTGATGGGTACGCCGGTGCTGTAGACGACCGGCGAGGCGTAGGTGAGCCCGTTCGGAGGCACGGTGTCGAGCCGCATCATGAGCTGGCCGCGCGCGAGACCCGCGGGGGCCGCGGCGGAGTGCACGTTGCCGTAGAAGCGATCGGCTGCCGCCATGAGGCGGGCGAAGGTGCGGCCGGTGAAGGTCGCGTTGCCGGTCAGCAGGCTGCCCGAGATGGTGATGCCGGTGCCTCCCAGGAGATCGATGAGCGCCGGACCGTTCACCCCGGCGATGCCGTCGTGGACATGGCCCGCCGTCAGCACCCCGGGCGCCGGGTTGGTCATCACGAGGGTGAAGGAGCAGCGCGCGGCGCCCTCCACGACAAGGGAGAGCGTGCCCGCGGCCGCGGGGTCCACCACGACCGTCTCGTTGTCTCCGTCGAGCGCCGCGAAGAAGTTGCGCGGACGGTCCGAGAGCTGCCCCCGGGCCAGCCCCCCCGGCGCCCCCGCGGAGTGGACGTTGACGTAGAAGGCCGCGGGGTTCGCGCAGACCCGCGCGAAGAGCGACGGGGTGAGCCCTATGGAGCCCTCCGCCGAGGCGGTCGGGCCATTGAGGATGAGGTCGGCCCCGACGAGCAGGTCGATGACCACGGGCCCGTTCACGCCGGCGGCTCCGGAGTGGAGATGCGCCATGGTCATGGCGCCGATGCCGATGTCGGGATGCACCGCGAGGATCATGTGCCCCGTCGTGAAGGAGTCGAAGCGAAGCGTCGCCCCGCCGGTGGCGGAGGCTACGGCGACCGGCACCTCCTCGTCCCCGCGCAGCGCGGCGTTGAATTCCATAGGTCCCGCGGCGAGCTGGCCGCGTGCCACGCCCGCAGGCGCCGCGGCGGTGTGCACGTTCACGTAGAACCCACCCGCGTTGGCGAGGATGCGGGCCAGGGTCTCCGCGGAGATCGCCGCCGTCCCCGAAAGCGTTCCCAGGGCCGGATCGAGCAGGGCCCCCGGAGCCCCCCCGAGATCGACCAGGATGCCGCCGTTGACGGTAGGGCCTCCCACGTGGATGTGGGCCATCGAGAGCGCGGTGACACTCGGCGTGCCCATGGCGATGACGAAATCGACCGACGTGGGCGATGTGGCGGTGATCGCCACGCCCCCGCGCGCCGTCGCGTCCGCAACCACGAGCTCCTTGGACCCCAACAGCTTGGCGTGCCATTCCAGCGGCGCGAACGGGGCCGCCTGCCCGCGCGCGAGCCCTGCGGGTGCGGCCACCGTGTGCACGTTGAGGTAGAACCCCTCAGGCGCCGCCGCGATCTCGGCGGCCAGGGCGGGATCGATCGTGATCGTGTCGGAGGCCGTCGCCGTCCCCGCCGCGAACGTCGCCCCGCCGGAGAGCAGGTCGACGACGATCGGACCGTTCGCGCCGGCTGCGCCGCGGTGGATGTGCAGGCCCGTCACCGTCGCCGTCCAGCGCGGTTCGCCGGTGACCGAAAAGACCAACTGCCCGTCGCTGCGCAGTTGCAGGGTGGCGGCGCCTCTCGCCCCCGCGTCGACGACGGCGACCTCTTCCTGGCCCGAGAGGACCGAGATGAGGCGCGCCAGGATGGTGAGCACGGGCGGGGCTGCGCCGCCGCCGCCGCCGCAACCGTAAAGGAGAACGGGCAGGAGAATCCACGCGATCCACCGTGCCCTGATGCGAAGCGGGAATACCGCGCGTACGCGGCTCGTTCCGTCGGCCATGCCGACCTCTCTCTCTTTGCCGCGTGACTTCGACGACCCCCGCCTGAACCGAGCCGTACGCTCCCCAAGGAGCAACCGTATTCTACGATGCCGGTCGCCCGGTTTCCAGATTCTTGGCTCTTTCCGTCCTGCCGGCGCGCTGCAGCTTCTTCACCACGCCCGCGGCGGCGGGGCATTCCGCCTCTCCGCAGCAGTTGCCGGTTCCCGAGCGGCGCAGGAATCGATGCACCAGGTAGACCACCGCCAGCGCCCCGGCGGCGAATGCGCCCCACTCCTGCAGGCTCACAGGCCTAACCCCAACGCCTTCCCCCCCTGGTAGACGACGAGGCTCCCGACATAGGCGAGGAGGGTCATGTAGCCGAAGAGCAACGCCGGCCAGCGCCAGGAATTCGTTTCGCGCCGCACCACGGCGAGGGTGGACATGCACTGGCAGGCCAGCACGAAAAAGACCATGAGCGAGATCGCGCCGAGGAGCGTGAAGGCGGGGGTGCCGTCGGGCCTCCGGTCGCTGCGGAGCATCTGCTGCAGCTCCACGGAGGGTTCCTCCACCTCCCCCAAACCGTAGACGATCCCCATCGAGGAGACGAGCACCTCCCGCGCCGCGAAGCTGGCGAGCAGACCGATGCCCACCTTCCAATCGAACCCCAAGGGCGCGATGACCGGCTCGATGAGGCGCCCGGCGCGCCCCGCGTAGCTCTGACGCATCTGCTCCGCCGCAGCCTGGCGCCGCACCCCGACCTCCTCCTCCCCCGCCGCGATGCGCCGCTCGGCGTCGGCGGCGACCGCGTCGCTCCGCGGAAAGTAGGCGAGGAACCAGAGAACGATGGAGATGGCGAGGATGACGGTGCCGGCCTGCTTCACGAAGACCTTGGCGCGGTCCCACACGTTCACGAGGACGTGGCGCAGGCGGGGCGCGCGGTAGCGCGGCAGCTCGAGGAGGAAGGTGGAGGCCTCGCCGCGAAAGAGCGTGCGCCGCAGCACCCAGGCGGCGCCGAACGCCGCGAGCACGGAGAGGAAGTAGAGGGCGAGGAGCGTGAGGGAGCGGTACCCCGCGGGGACGAAGGCGCCGATGAGGAGGGCGTAGACAGGCAGGCGCGCGCTGCAGGAGATGAGCGGTGCGACGAGGATGGTGACGAAGCGGTCCCGCCGATCCTCGATGGTGCGTGTCGCCATGATGCCGGGGATGGCGCAGGCGAAGGAAGAGAGCAGCGGAATGAACGCCTTCCCGTTGAGGCCCACGCCGCTCATGAGGCGGTCCACCAGGAACGCGGCGCGGGCGAGATAGCCGGAATCCTCCAGCAGCCCCAGGAAGAGGAAGAGGATGCAGATCTGGGGTAGGAAGACGACCACGTTCCCCACGCCGGCGATGACCCCCTTCACGAGGAGGTCGGTGAGCATCCCGGGACCGAGGAGACCGGCGACGCCCTCGCCGAGCAGGGCGGTCGCCCCCTGGATGAGCGCCATGAAGGGCTCGGCCCAGGAGTAGACCGCGAGGAACATCAGCGCCATGAGACCGACGTAGAGCAGGGGGCCCGCGACGCGATGGGTCGCCACGCGGTCGATGGCGTCGGTCGGCGATGCCCGGGGGGGCTCGGAAACCCGCCGGACGCGGGACGCCAACTCGCCGCAGAGCGCGTAGCGCGCCTCCGCCTCGAGGGTGGTGCGATCGAGCCCCGCTTCCGCCAGGGCACCCCGCTCCTCGGCGAGCGCGGCGGCGAGGGCGTGGCCGCCTCGCTGCAGGTAGCGATCGGAATCCCGGGCCTGGGTGAGGAGCCGCAGCGCCTCGCCCTCCGCGGACTCCGGCGGCACCACCGCCGCGGCCCGTACCGCTCCGGCGAGGCGGCTGAGGGCGGACTCGGCGGGGGGCGGCAGGCGCAGCAACCTGCGGCCGGGGCGCGCGCGCAGGATCGCCTCGCGGAGCGCGGGCAAGTTCTCGCCCTTGTGCGCGACCACCGGCACCACCGGCAGGCCGAGCGCCTCCTCGAGCGCCGCGGCGTCCACGGGGGCGCCCGCTCTCCGCGCGTCGTCCACCATCGTGAGGGCGACGCAGAGCGGCATCCCGGTCTCGATGAGCTGCGTCGCGAGATAGAGGTGGCGGTCGAGGTTGGTCGCGTCCAGCACCAGCACCACCGTGTCGGGGCGCACGGCGCCGGGCAGGAGTCCGAGAAGGACATCGCGCGCGATGCGCTCGTCGTCGGATCGCGAGAAGAGGCTGTAGCAGCCGGGAAGGTCGAGGAGCGCGGCCACCGAGCCGTCGGGGAGCGCGAGCCGCCCCTCCACCCGCTCGACGGTCACGCCGGGATAGTTGCCGACCTTGTGGCGCAGCCCGGTGAGGCTGTTGAAGAGCGAGGTCTTTCCGCTGTTGGGGTTTCCTGCCAGCGCGACGAGACGCGGCGGGGCTGCGACCTCAGAGCCAGTCGACACGGACGGTCCTCGCCTCCGCGCGCCGGAGGGAGAGGTGGTAGCCGCGCAGCGTGACCTGCATGGGATCGCCCAGAGGGGCGATCCTCACGATCCGCAGCTCGGTGCCCGCCACGAAGCCCATCTCGAGCAGGCGCCGCCGCCCTTGGCCCGCCCCTTCGATCGCCCTCACGATGCAGCGGTCACCCGGCCGAAGGGTGTCGAGCGTCGCGCACTCCGGCGGCAAGGCGCCTTGCGGGGCGGGGCCGGGGACGGAAGCAGGAGAGATCATCTTGAGAGTGAGTCTCAAATTCTAGTCTGCTAGGGCGGGATTACAAGAAATACCGAACAGTTGTTCGGTCGGCTTCCCTAACCTGTTTTGGGGGATAGGCTTGAGCTTGGAGGTTCGAGGATGGTTCGAGGTGTCTTGATTGCCGCCGCGGCGGCATTCCTTTCCGCGTGCGGAGGGGGTGGCGGTGGCTCGGGCGGCGGCGGCCCCCCTTTCGGCCTGCAGCAGCGGGTCGGACTGCTCGGGCTCAACTTCCCCTCAGGTGCCGTCACCCCGCCCGGTCTCCGCGCCTCGCGCGCTTTTCCCTCCCTCACGTTCTCGAGCCCGGTCTTTCTTACCGCCCCCACCGACGGGACCGATCGGATCTTCGTAGTCGAGCAGCGGGGACGCATCTACGTCTTCCCCAACTCCGACGCCGTGGCCGCGGCGACCCTCTTCCTCGACATCACATCCCGCGTGGTGTCGGGCGGCGAACTCGGGCTCTTCAGCATCGCGTTCGACCCCGCCTTTGCCACGAACGGCACTTTCTATCTCCACTACACGGCCGACGCGCCGCTGCGGTCGGTGATCTCACGCTTCCGCGTCTCGTCGGGGAACCCCGACGTGGCCGACGCCTCGAGCGAGGCGGTGCTCCTCGAGGTCGCCCAGCCCTACTCCAACCACAATGGCGGCTCGCTCACGTTCGGCCCTGACGACCACCTCTACATCGCGCTGGGTGACGGCGGCAGCGGGGGCGATCCGCTCAACGCCGGTCAGGATCTCACCAACCTGCTCGGCAAGATCCTGCGGATCGACCCCGACCTGCCGCCGCCCTACATCCCGGGGGACAACCCTTTCGTTGGTGCCGGGGGCGGGGCGCGCGGGCAGATCTGGGCGTACGGTCTGCGCAACCCGTGGCGCATCTCCTTCGACCGGGGCAACGGCGATCTCTGGTGCGGGGATGTGGGCCAGGGGGCGCGCGAGGAGGTGGGCATCGTGACGCGCGGCGCGAACATGGGCTGGCGCGTCTTCGAGGGGAACCTCGCCTACGACAACCCCTCAGGCCTCCCGGCGAGCGGCTTCACGGCGCCCGTGCTCGACTATGGAAGGTCCCAGGGGACAACAGTGATCGGCGGCTACGTCTATCGCGGGTCGCGCATCCCCACCCTCCGCGGGGCCTACCTCTATGCGGATTACGGGTCCGGCCGCGTCTGGGCGCTCGTCGCCAGCGGCACCAGCGTCGTCTCCAACCAGCAGCTCTTCACTCTGGGGAGTCCCAGCAGCTTCGGCGAGGACCGGGACGGCGAAGTCTACATCGTCTCGCTCAACGGCGGGATCTTCCGACTGCAAGAGACCGGCGGAGGCGGCCCCGCTCCCGCCTTCCCGACGCGTCTCTCGGGAACGGGGCTCTTCACGAACGTCGCTTCCCTGACGCCGAATCCTGGCCTCGTCGAATACGACCTGCGAGCGCCGCTCTGGTCCGACGGCGCGCGCAAGCGCCGCTGGATCGGGCTGCCGGGCAACTCCCGCGCGGTGTTCCATGCGACGGAGCCCTGGACCTTCCCCGTCGGGACCGTCCTCGTGAAACACTTCGAGATCGATCTCGCGCCCTCGGGGACGCGTCGTCTCGAAACGCGGGTGCTCCTCCGCGAGAGCGCCGGTTGGGCGGGCTACACCTACGTCTGGAACGACGCCCAGAGCGACGCGGACCTCCTCTCCGGCTCCGCGACGCGGGACTTCCTCGTACCGGGCTCCTCGGGGCCCGAGACCGTCACCTGGACCTTCCCCAGCGGGGCGGACTGCCTGCGCTGCCACACCGCAGCGGCCGGAACCGTCCTGGGCGTGCGGACCCGCCAGCTCAACCGCGACTTCGACTACCCGGCGGCGACCGACAATCAGCTGCGTTCGTGGAACCACATCGGGCTGCTCGATCGCGACATCGGCCCGTCCGCGGCGTACGAGTCCTACCCGCGCCCGGAAGATACGTCCGCGCCCCTCGGCGATCGCGCCCGCGCCTATATCGCCGCCAACTGCGCCCAGTGCCACCTGCCCGCGGGGCCGGCGCCCGGCGGCCTGGACCTGCGCTACGGGATCCCGGTGGCCTCGATGAACCTCGTGGGCATCGCACCGAGCGAGGGCAGCCTCGGTCTGGTGAACGCGCAGCGGATCCGATCGGGATCCAAGGAGTCGAGCGTCCTGTGGGAGCGCATGCGCCGACTCGACTCCACGCGCATGCCGCCGCTGGCCAGCCACCGCGTCGACGCGTTCGCCGTGCAGCTCCTCGGCGCCTGGATCGACAGCGGCCCGTGAGGGAAGGCGGTACGCGGGCGACTAGCGTTGGAAGAGGGTCTCGAGGGCGGCGCGGTGGGCGGGGCCTAGGGCCAGGACGAGGAGGTTCCGTAGGAGGTCGGACTCCTCGCTGAGGCGAACCGCGCTCCCGCGGCCCCAGCGCGCGATTTCGAGGAAGTCGGGGCCGGGAGGACCCGGGTCGGGCTCGGGCGCCGCGAATCCCGCCGCGGAAAAGCCGAAGCCGCTCACATCCACGGCGTGCACGGTGCCCTTGAACTCGCGCAGCGTCGCCTCCAGGAGCGCCTTGTCCTCGGGGTGCGGCGGGGCGTCGGCGAAGAGCAGCACCACGCGCTGCGAGCTTCCGCGCCAGGGCGTGCCTCGGATCGCCTCGCGCAGGCCCGCCAGGACCGCCTCGGGGGGGTCTCCGCCGCCGCTGGCCGGGATGCCCGCGAGGAAGTCCTCGAGGAGCCGAGCGTCATGGGTGAAGGGGGTGCCGAACGTGACGAAGGCGTCCCCCTTGTCGCGATAGGCCACCACCCGCAGCCGAAGGTCGGGCACCACCTCCTTCAGCGCGCGCACGGTCGCCTCCATCCGCCGCTTCGTGCCCTGGATCAGGTGCGTCATGCTGCCGGTGGCGTCCAGGACGAGCACGAGATCGAGGCCGCGGCGTCGCAGGTCCTCGACGTGGTAGCGGAAGGAGTCGCCGGGGGCGGGGGTTTCGCTCAGGCGCGCCCACCAGGCGCGCCAGATCGCCAGCCCGGGGGCGGGGCGCGCCGGGTCGAATTCGTGCCGGGCGCTGGTGAGCGCCTCCAGCAGCGCGAGCGCGCGCCGGCGCGACTCCACCGTGGGACCGGCCAGCGCCTCGATCGCGCGGCCGATCGAATCCCGTTCGTCCAGCAGCGCGAGCGCGGCGGCGGCGGCGGCACGCACCGGATCCTGATCGTCCTCGAGGGCCGCGCGGGCCAGTCGCGCGGCGCGTTCCGCCAGCGGCGTCCGGAGGAGCGCGGCCACCGCGGCGCGCCGCACCTCCGCATCTGGATGCGCGAGGAGGAGCTCCAGTGCGAGACCGGCGCGCGCGTCCGCGGCCCTTCCCAGCGCGCGGGCTACGGCGCGCAGGACCCGTGGGTCCTTGTCCCGCGCCATCTCCAGGAGCGACTCCAGCCGTTCCACGCGGCCGCAGGCGGCGGCGCGCACCGCGCCGTCCGCGTCGCGCAGCGCGGGCAGGGCCGCGTTCCCCGGGAGCGCGGCGACCACGGCGAGGCGCACGAAGGGGTCCTTGTGCTCCAGCAGCGGCAGGAGCAGCGGCGCCAGTTCGGCCCACGGCTCGCGGGAAAAGGCGTGCAGGACCGCGAGGAGCGGCGCCGCGAAAAGGGCATCGGGGCGAGCCGACCTGGCGCGCGTGTTCAGGAGCGCGTCGAGGAGCCGCCGCGCCGCCACCGGATCCCGGGCGCCGGCCACGGCCTCCGCGAAGAGCACGGTCTCGTCACCGCCGAGGGTCGCTCCGTTGAGGGCGCGCAGGAGACGCTCGGAGATGCCCTTCACGGCGGAGGACGCCTCGCGGCGCGCCGCGTCCCCCACGGCACGCGCCAGGGCGAACTCCGCATGGGGCGTGGCGCCGGTGAAGAGCGAGCCCTTCCCTCGCTCCGCGCGCTTGAGCGCCGCTTCGAACTCGCCCCAGAGGAACGCGCTGTTGGACGGGCCTTCGAGGCGCGCCAGCGCCGCAAGCGCCGGCACCGCCTCCGCGGGATCGTTGGAGGCGGCGAGGCGACGCAGCGCCCGCTCGTCCCCCGAAGCTGCGAGCGCGGCCATGCGCACCGACTCCCAGGGATCTTTGAGGAGCGGTCGCAGGGCGGCGCTTTTCGCGCGGCCGCGAAGCGCCCACGCCGCCGCGGCGCGCACGGCGTCATCGGGATCGGCGAGCAGCGGGTGCAGCAGCTCCGACGGCGCCGCCCGATCCAGGGCGCGCACCGCCGCCTCGCGCACCGCCGCGACCGGGTCCTCCAGGAGCAGCGGCGGCGCGCCGGGCCCGAGCGCCTCGACCGCCCAGAGCCGCGCGTCCCACGCGGGCGCCGCTGCCGCCCGGAACAGGAGCGCCCGATCCCCGTCGCGCAGCGCGCGCTCCGCCCCTTCGCGTCGAAAAAACGGGCTCGGCCCGAGGAGCATCCGCTCCGCCTCGGGCGAGAAGAGAAGAACGAGGGCGAGGAGTGCGCTCATGCGGCGGTCGTGGGAATCGCCATGCTAGACTCGCGTGTCGGGCTGCAGGAAAAAACGGTCGCGGAGGCGGTGATGCGCTCTCTTTCCTTCCCCGCTCTGTTCCTCGCCGTCGCGGGCTGCGGCGGAGCGTCCCCTCCCCCCCCGGCCCCCACGCTCCCCTCCCCGCCGGCCCTGCCGCCCCCGGCGGCGGCCCCCCTTCTTCCCGCCGCGGAGGGCGATCTCGTCGGCATGCCGGGCCATCCCGTGCCTGGCATGGGCGCGACCTATGTCTGGACGGGCCTCGGATGGATCGGCAGCGACGGCGATGTGATCTTCGAGGCGGTGATCCGTTTCGACGCCGATCTCGCGCTCGGCTGCGGGATCCTGCGGCGAGCGCGCGATGGCCTCGTCAACCCGGTGCTGATGCAGGACCAGGCGCTCACCGGCACCGGCGGGGGGCGCGTGAAGCATCCGCAGCTCCCGCTCCACGCGGCGGGCGAAACGCTCCTCATTCCCGCCCTCGTGGAAGGCGGCGCGGTCCGGCGCGCGCTCTTCGAGGTGCCCCGCGCGGGGGGCGGGCCCCCCCGCCCCGCCCGCCCGCCGGCGGGCGGGGGGGGCCACCCGCCCGGCGGGCCGGGCCGCGCCGGGGGCGGC
>JBQTIG010000110.1:0-30863 GCA_052388375.1 Planctomycetaceae bacterium
ACGCTGCTGGCGTTGCGCGCCGGCCCGAGGGCGAGGGCCGGCGCGAGGATGTAGAGCACCTTGTTCACGTGGCCCGGGACGACGTCCTCCTTGAAGATGAACTTCAAGAGATCGGCGATGGGCTGCAGCAGCCCCGCCGGTCCGACGCGATTGGGGCCCAATCGATCCTGCATGAAGGCCGAGACGCGCCGCTCGGCCCACACCATCACGGCGGCGATGAGGGGGAGCACGAGTCCCGCCACCAGCGCGATGTGCAGGAGCGTGACCAGGAAGCCGGCGAGGCTCACGCCGTCGCCCCCTCCCGCGCGAGCGGCGCACCGACCCCGCCCACCTTCGCCCACGAGAGGCCCTGAAACGCCCCCGCCTCCGCCGCCAGGCGCGCGAAGGCCTGCGCGGCGGTGTCCGGCGCCGCGAATCCGGGCTCCAGGGCCGCGTGGATCCGATCGAGGACGCTCCGCTCCGCGAGCAGATTGCGGTTGAACGTGATCCCCTTGGTGAGTCGCTGGACGCGGTCCCCGGCGCTCACCACGGTTCCATCCTTCTCGAGGAAGGTGGTGAGGGGGAAGAGGAGGTCCGCCTCCTGCTCGCGCAGGCTGAAGACGATGCGCTTGCCCGCCTTGGCGAGGAACTCCGGGGGAAGCGCAGCCCCCTCGCGGGGCGCCACGTAGAGAAGCGCGCCGCAGCCGGGGGTCGGGGGCGGGGCGGGGGCCTCGACGAACCCCGCCAGCGCCGCGCCCCGGGCGTTGGGGCACTTCTCGGGGTGCACCAGGAGCTCGTCCCCTTCGCCCATCGGCTTGAGGAACCAGCGCTCCTTCACGTCGAGGGCGTCGCAGAGCCCCTTGAGCGCCCAGAGCTCCTCGTTGGTCATGAAGGGGGAGGCGACGGCCACAACCCCCTGCCCCCGCGCCCCCTCGAGGATCTGGGCTGCCTGGGCGATGGCGGCGGCGTAGGGAAGCGGCCGCCCCGCGGCCTTCGCGGTGACGATCCGTGCCTCGTCGTTGACGAAGGCGTAGTGGAGGCGCCCGTGATCGCACATCCAGGCGTCGTTCACCTCGGGGTTCTCCCGCGGCACCATGCGCAGGAGGCGATCGTTCCGGCTCCCCGCGACGACATTGCAGCCGCGCGCGCAGGAGGTGCAGATCGTGTCGGTGAACCGCATGAACCAGAGGCGCGACTTGAAGCGGAAGTCCCGGCTGGTCAGCGCCCCCACCGGACAGAGGTCGATGATGTTCATCTGGTAGGGGGAGGTGAGGGCGCCGTCCCCCCCCACGATGAGGGTGGAGTGGTCCCCCCGCTCGTCGATGGAGACCTCCGGCGTCCCGGCCACTTCGTCCAGGAAGCGGACGCAGCGCGTGCAGAGGATGCAGCGCTCGCTGTCGAAGACGACCTTGTCCCCCCAGGAGACGTTCTTGGGCTTGTGGACCTTGCCGTCCTCGAAGCGGGCGACCCCGGTGCCGTGGTCCACGGCGTAGTCCTGGAGCTTGCACTCCCCCGCTTGGTCGCAGATGGTGCAGTCGAGCGGATGGTTGATGAGCAGGAACTCCATCACGCCGCCACGCGCCGCCTTCACGCGGTCGTTGGCGGTATGCACGACCATCCCATCCCGCGCGCCGGTGTTGCAGGCGATCTGCAGCTTGCCGACGCCCTCCACCTCGACGAGGCAGACGCGGCAGTTGCCCGCGATGGAGAGCCTGGGGTGGTAGCAGTAGTGCGGCACGGCCACCCCGGCGCGGCGTGCCGCCTCGATGAGGTTGGTGCCGGCGGGGACCGTGATCGGGCGCCCGTCGATGCGGAGGCTTGCGGGGACGCTCACGCCCTCGTCCCCTCGCGCACCGCCGCCTCGAAATCCTCGCGGTACTTCTTCAGGTAGCTCTGGACGGGCCAGACGAGCGCCTCGGCCAGCGGGCAGATCGTCGTCCCGTCCATCTTGCGGGTGACGTCCCAGAGCAGTTCGAGGTCGCGGGCCGTCCCCCGGCCCCGCGCCATCCGCGCGAGGATCTTCTTCACCCAGTCGCTCCCCTCCCGGCACGGGGTGCACTGCCCGCAGGATTCGTGGCTGTAGAACTCGGCGATGTTGAGGGCGACGTCGAGGGCGCTCACCGAGTCGTCGAAGACCATGATGCCGCCGCTGCCCAGGCTCGAGCCAGCCTTGGCCACCGAGTCGGCGTCGAAGCGCACGTCCAACTCGGCGTGCGTCAGCACCTGGAAGCTGGAGCCCCCCGGCATGCAGCCCTTGATGGGCCGCCCGGTGTTGGTGCCACCGCAGAACTCCTCGAGGAGCTCGCGCAAGGTGAACGTGCCGCACTCGAACTCGTAGACCCCGGGCCGCCGGACATGGCCGCTCACGCAGAAGAGCCGTGTGCCGGAGGAGCCGGGACAGCCGAGCCCGGCGAACCAGCCGGCGCCACGGCGGAGGATCTGCGTCACGCAGGCGAGGGTCTCCACGTTGTTGACGATGGTCGGACAGCGCCAGAGCCCCTCCACCGCGGGGAACGGCGGTTTCAGGCGCGGGTAGCCGCGACCGCCCTCCAGGGAGGAGAGGAGCGCGGTCTCCTCCCCGCAGATGTAGGCGCCCGCCCCGGGATGGACCCACATCGCGCAGGAGAACCCCGAGCCGAGGATGTTGTGGCCGACGAGACCGGCCGCGCGGGCCTCCACCAGCGCCTCTTCGGTGGCGCGGATCGCGTGGGGGTACTCGCCGCGAATGTAGACGTAGCAGGTGCTCGCGCCGATGGCATAGGCCGCGAGCAGCGCCCCCTCGATCATTTGGTGCGGGTCCCGCTCCATGATCTGCCGGTCCTTGCAGGTGCCCGGCTCGCTCTCGTCGGCGTTGATGCAGAGGTAGACCGGCTTGCTCCCGCCCTTCGGCACGAACTGCCACTTCTTGCCGGTCAGGAACCCCGCCCCTCCGCGCCCCCGCAGGCCCGACTGCAGGACCTCCGCCGTGACCGCGTCGGGTTTCATGGACCGGAGCGCCTCCTCCAGCGCGGCATAGCCGCCATGGCGCCGGTAGCCCTCCAGCGTGCGCTGCGCCGGATCCCCGGCGTGCTCGAGCATGACGCGCGTTTCCCGGATCATCGCAGTCCGTCCAGGACGCGGTCGACGTCGCCGACCGTGAGGTTTTCGTGCCGCTCCTCGTCCACGAGCATCATGGGACCGGTGGAGCAGTGCCCCAGGCACTCGAAGCACTCGAAGGTGAACCGGCCGTCGGCGGTGGTCTCCCCGCGCGCGACCCCGTAGCGATCCGCGACGTGCGCGATGAGCGCGTCGGCGCCGCGCAGCTTGCAGGGGAGCGTCTTGCAGAGCCGCACGACATGACGCCCCACAGGCTCGGTATGGAACATCTCGTAGAAGCCGACGACCCCGCGCACCTCCTGGTCGGGGAGGCCGAAGAGCTCCGCGGTGGCGCGCAGAGCCTCCGCGCTGAGCCAGCCGTGCTGGTCCGCCTGCACGAGATGGAGCGCCGGGATGAGCGCCGCACGCTTGTGCGGATAGCGCGTCCAGAGCTCCTCGATGCGGGCGACGACGCCGGGGGATAGGGGGAGGCCGCTCACCGGTCGCACTCCCCCATCACGAAGTCGATGGAGCCCAGGATGGCCACGACGTCGGAGATGAAGCGGCCCTTGAGGATGAGCGGCAGGATCTGCAGGTTGATGAAGCTCGGCGCGCGGATGAACATGCGGTCGGGGTAGCCGCCGCCGCGGCTGCGGAAGTAGAAGCCCAGCTCGCCCTTGGGGTTCTCCGCGGCGAAGTAGCTCTCGCCCGCGGGCGCGTCCTGCCCCTCGGTGATGAGGATGAACTGGTGGATCAGCTCCTCCATCCCCTTCAGGACCACGCTCTTCTTCGGCAGGGAGATCTTGGGGTCCTGGACGTTTACCGGGCCGCCGGGGAGCTTGTCGAGGGCCTGGAGCATGATGCGCCGGCTCTGGCGCATCTCCTCCACGCGGCAGAGGAAGCGGTCGAAGCAATCCCCCACCGAGCCGACCGGCACGTCGAACTCGTACTGCTCGTAGCCGAGGTAGGGACGGCGGGTGCGCAGGTCCCACTCCACGCCCGAGGCGCGCAGATTCGGTCCGGTGAGCCCCCAGGCGATCGCCTCTGCCCGCGTGATGACGCCGATGTCCTTCGTGCGGTCCACCCAGATCCGGTTGCGCGAGAGCATCTTCTCGATCTCGTCGAGGCGCGCGGGGAAGGTGTCGAGGAACTTGCGCAGCTCCGCGATCCAGCCCTCCGGGAGATCGTTCGCCACTCCGCCCACGCGGGTGTAGCTGGTCGTGAACCGCGCCCCGGAGACGTGCTCGATGAGGTTGTAGATGGTCTCGCGCTCGCGGAAGCACCAGAGGAAGACCGTCATGGCGCCAACGTCCATGGCGAAGGCACCGAGCCCCAGGAGGTGGGCGCTGATGCGGGAGAGCTCGCAGCACAAGACGCGGATCCCCTGCGCGCGGGGCGGAATCGTGACGCCGAGCAGCTTTTCCTGGGCGCAGCTGAGCGCCACGTTGTTGGCGAGCGGCGCCAGGTAGTCGAGCCGGTCGGTGTAGGGCAGGAACATGTGGAACGTCATCGATTCGGCGATCTTCTCCATCGCGCGATGGAGGTAGCCGACGACCGGCGTCGCCTTGACGATGATCTCGCCGTCCAGTTCGAGGACGATACGCAGCACGCCGTGGGTGCTGGGGTGCTGCGGCCCCATGTTGAGGATCTGGTGCTCGCTCGGCTGTTCGGGGCGGTCGAGCACGATGTCGATCTGCGTGCTCACCGCTTGCCCCCCTTGCCCAGATGGCCCGGCGTGCCGGGGCTGTTGCCCAGGAGCGGGTAGTCCTTGCGGAGCGGATGGCCCGAAAACCCCTCCCACATCAGGATCCGCGTCAGGTTCGGGTGGCCGACGAACCGGACCCCGAACATGTCGTAGACTTCGCGCTCCATCCAGTCGGCGGCGGGCCACAGGTCGGTCACCGTGGCCAGCTCCGGCGCCTCCCCGGGGACCGGAACGTTGACCCGGACGTCCACGTTGGCGTGAAGCGAGCGCACGATGTAGACCACCTCGAAGCGCGGCTCCGTGAGGTGGTTGTCCACGGCGGTCAACACCGCGAGGAAGTCGCAGCGCAGCTCGGGGTGGTCCCGCAGCAGCGCCAGGGTGTCGTGCGCCGCTTCCGGCATCGCCTGGAAGGCGTGCTCTCCGCGAAGATCCTCGACGCGCCGAACGGCGCCCCCCGAGGCGGCTGCCAGGGCGTCCAGGGCCTCGGCGAACGCGCTCACGCGTCCTCCCAGTCCAGGGCGCGCTTCTTGACGACCCAGTACCAGCCGAGCACCAGGATCGCCAGGAAGACGAACATCTCGAAGAAGAGGAACTGCATGAGCCCAGCCCGGTCGGCGAACGCTCCCGAGGGCTCCCCGCCCCCGAAATAGACGGCCCACGGGTAGAGGAAGACCACCTCGATGTCGAAGAGGATGAAGAGGACCGCCACGAGGTAGAACTTCACCGAGAAACGCGTGTGCGCTTCGCCCTCGGGCTCCATGCCGCACTCGTAGGCGGAGTCCTTGAGGGCGGAGCGCTGCCCGTGCTTGCCTACGACCCAGGAGAGGAGGAGCTGGCCTCCGGCGAGCCCCACGGCGAGGAGCAGGAGGAGGAAGACCGGCACGTAGTCCACCGGCCCGTTGGGCGTGGTCGAGGCGCCGAGGAGGCAGGCTTCCATGGCGTCGTGTGGTTCTCTAGGTGCGCGGGGAGAGCCCTCCCGCGCCCCCCGGCCGTGCCCTCAGGCCAAGGATGACGGGACTGCGCCCCACGAAAGGCGACAGTATAGGGAGCGCCCCCCCACGGTCAAAGATTGCTCTGCGTGCGGAGCCCGCCGGTCAGGCGGGGACGCCGTAGCCGTCCGCGTCGAGAGCGACCACCTCGAGCCCCGAGCTCTCCCCGGCTCCCTCCACCGCGATGGAATCGATGCCCATCGCGAGCTCGCCCTCTCCGCGGTCGCGTACCGCGCCGACCTGCGGCGCCTTCGGCATGGGGAAGAGGACCGGGCGCCAGAGAACATCGAGAAGCCAGAGGAGGCCGAAGAGGCCGAACTCGAGCACGCGGAACGAGACCCGGCCGCCGAGGATCGGCAGATCGGCGGAATCGGGGCCGCGCAGGTGGGTGAGGTGCGCCGTGACCAGGACCGCGGGCAGGAGCAGCCAGGAGAGGGCCGGCCTCACCACCAGGAGGGGCAGGAGCCAGAGGGCGTGCTGGGGGAGCAACACCGGCTGGAAGAGGAGAAAGGCTGCCAAGAGCGCGAAGAGCTCCCCGAAGGATGCGTCGCGCTCGGTGCGCGGGAGTGTCCGCCCGGGCACGAGGCGGATCGTGAGGTAGGTGGCGGTCCCCAGGAGCGCCAAGGCTGCGGCGACCTTGGCCAGAAGCGCGCCCAGGGGCGCCCCGGGCTGGACGATCTCCACCCCGGCAAGGATCAGCGAGGAGTCCGCCTCAAGGGGAAGCAGGGACGCGAGGCTCCGCGCGAAGCTCTCGAAGATGCTGTTGTACTCGAGATGGCGCCAGACATGCAGGGGACCCTCGAGGTAGGCCTCGGGCGGCACCGGAAGCGCGAGAAAGGGAAGCAGGGGCAGCGCGAGGAGGCCGCACGCCAGCAAGAGTCCCAGCGCACCGAGCCTGCGGACGGTCACCGGCAGGAGCAGCAGGAAACCGGGTCGGAGAGAGGCGCAGAACGCCGTGGGGATGGCCGCGACGAGGCGGCGCCCCGAGGCGATGCACCAGACGAGGCCCGCCAGCGCCGGCATCATGAACGCGTCGCGGGCCAGCGTGACGTAGGCCTCCTTCAGCAGCACCGGGCACCAGGCGTAGAGCATGAGCCAGCCCGCGGGCAGCTGCATGGCGCGCAGCGCGAGCACCAGGAAGAACATGGCCAGGGTGTCCGCCACCAGGACCAGGTAGGCGTACCCCCGGGTGGAGCGCGGCTTGAAGAGGTCCGCCAGCGCGCCGATCCACTGCCCGAGGGGCGGCATGGTGGACCTGAGGCCCGGTTGCTCTGCATGCTCGGGCTTAGGGGCGTCCGGCGAGCCCGCGAGGGCGGCCCGTGCGCGCAGCAGCATCTCGAGCTGCGGGCCGGGCAGGGCGCTCTCCTGGGGCTGCGGGTCGGCGAGCTGGGACGGCCGGAACTGGTAGGGGTTCAGCCCCAGATTCACCAGTCGACCCTCCAGGCGCAGCCTGTGCGGTTCGCCCTCGAGCATCGGATCGGGGGCCCCGAAGAGCAGCACGAGCCGCGCCGTCGCGGCGACCAGGAGGACGAAGAGAAGGCGGGGGGGCCTCTTGTGCGCGAGGATGCAGGCGCCGGCATGGAGGAGCGAGGCGGCCGCGGTCGCCAAGACCAGCAACACGACGGCGTGGCTCGGGGCGTTCTCGGTGGCGGGGGTGGGCCAGACGCCGCGGGAAGCGACCAGGCCCACCGCGAACGCGACTACCCCGAGGCCCGCGACGGCCACGATCACCCGCGAGAGCACGACTGCGCCTCCGCCACCTGGCATTCCTCCGCGATCCCCTTTCGACCCCGGAGGGGAGGCCACTTGAGGGGCTACGGCGGGTAGACGACGAGGAGAAGCTGCCCCGCGGCCACGTCCTTGACCTCGGTGCGCCTCCCGTCGGGCCAGAGCACTTCGACCGACTCCGCGCGGGAATTCCCTCCCAGGCCGAACTGGAGCCGAGGATCCTCCGAGCTCAGGAACGAGGAGCCGAGGCAGAGGACCTGGCTCCAGGAGCGGCCTCCCGCGCGGACGGTCACGACGGCCCCTGCGGGGTCGAGGGGGACCTTGGCGGCCGGGCTCCCCCGCAGGCGCACCTGGAGCCAGTGCCTCGGGGCGTCGGTGCGGTCGACGTCGCACCGCAGGAGGCAGGGGGAGTCGTTGAGCTCGGTGGTGGCGAGATCCATGTCGCCGTCGTTGTCGAAGTCGATGCGCACGACGGCCCGGGTGCACTTGCGGATCTGGAGCCCCGTGCCGGCGTCCTGGGTCACGTTGCGGAACAGCAGCCGCTCCGCGTCGTCGCAAAGGATGAGGAGGTTCTGCTGGCGATAGGTCACCTCCTTGTCGCGGTCGGTGAACTGGTCCACCTCCGGATAGACATGCCCGGCCCCGTAGAAGAGGTCGAGATCGCCGTCTCCGTCGGGATCGAAGAACACCGCTCCCCAGCAGAGCGCGGTGAAGGTGATGCTGCGGAGCCCGCGCTTGACGGCGGCCTCCTCGAAGAAGTACTGCCCGGGCCCCACCTTCTGACAGATGAGGAGGTTGTTGTGATCGTGGGAGAAGTTCGTGACCGTGAGGTCCTGCAGCCCGTCGCCATTCACGTCGCCCAGGCCCGCGCCCATGGAGGCCTGGGGCGTGTAGTCGGTCTGCCCCATGGCAAGTCCCATCTCGATCCCTGCTTCGCGGAAGGTCCCGTCGCCCTTGTTGATCCAGGCGAGGCTCGCCTGGCTGTCGTTGGCGACGTAGAGATCGGGCCAACCGTCATCGTTGATGTCCCAGGAGAGGGGCTGGAATCCGTAGAAGGGGCCGGGGGAGGAGTCCTTGCGCGAGGCGTCGCTCGGGGCGAACGACATGCCCGCCGCATTCGTCACGTCGACGAAGCGGAGCTCGCCGGTCTCCTGGAGCAGGTTCTTGTACAAGACGTCATTGAGCGGGAGCAGCCCCACGGGACCGCAGTAGACCCGCAGCCCCTTCCAGTCGCACAGGCGCCCGCTGATCGCCCCGTTCGCGCCGATCTTCGTCAAGTGCGGCTGCTGGACGAGGTCGTAGATATCGGCGTACTGCGCCACGTAGATGTCGAGATCCCCGTCGCGGTCGTAGTCGAAGAAGCAGGCGCCTGTCGACCAGGCCTTGGGATCGCCGCGCACCCCGGCGCGCTCCCCGACCTCCTCGAAGGTGCCGTCGCCGCGGTTGAGGTAGAGCAGGTTGGGGCCCCACGTGCAGACGAACAGGTCGGGATCGCCGTCATTGTCCGCGTCGCCGGCCAGCGCGCCGAACGCCCAGAGCTGGCTGTCGACGCCGGCATGCTTGGCCCGGTCGACGAATCGCTTCCCGCCCTGGTTCATGTAGAGCGCGTGCCGCGGGGCGCTCTCCGCGGGGAGGAGCGTGAAGGACTTCGTGCGCGGGTCGTAGGCGGAGATGTCGTTCCCGTTGGGGCAAAACATGTCGAACCAGCCGTCGCCGTCGAAATCGGCGACGGCAAGGCCCGGCGGCATCGCCTCGAGGATGAACTCCTTGAAGCCGTCCTTCCCGGTGCGGTTGCGCATCAGGTACCCCATTTCGGCGGCGACATCCACGAAGGCGAAGCCGAGGCCGCCTCGGGGAGCCTCGGCCGGGGGCGGGGCGGGCTCCTTCTCGCGGCAGCCGCCGAGAAGGAGCAGGACGGGGAGGCTCGCGAGGAGGAGGCCGACGAGGCGGGAAGTGAGGAGCCGGGCGGATCGCATGCGGGGATTCCGGGAACCGAGAGTCTAACTCCCGCGTGGAGGGTCAACCCGGAAGGGGGTTCCTGCCGATGGAGGGGCGGCGAGGGGCCTGAGCCCCGCCGGTGGAGGAAGGATGTCGAGCGCAGGCGCGAAGCGACAAGCGGACGCGGGCCCGGGGGAGCTGCTTCCCGTCATCCAGCTCAGCTCGAGCGTGGTCTTCCCCTTCGACGTGGTCTCCATCCAACTCCAGGAGGGGGAGGCGCTTCCTCCCCAGGGGCTTGAGGACGAAACGACGGTGCTTGCGGTCTATCCGCGGCGCTCGCGCTCCCGCGCTCCCTCCCTCGAGACCATCTTCCCCGTGGGCGTGGTCTGCCGCGTGGTCCAGCGCATCGCGATGCCGCAGGGCGCGGTTCAGGCTGTGTTCCAGGGCCAGGCGCGCGCGGTCATCCGCTCCCTGCACGCGGAGGGGGCGAGCGTCAGCGCGACGGTGGATCGCGTGCCCCACGAGACGGACGCGGGCGGCGCGAGCGACCGCGCGGTGCTGGAGATCCTCGATCTCCTCCATGATTACCTGCCCCGCGACGGCACCTATCCCGAGGATCTCGAGACGATCCTGCGCATGAACCTGCGCGGCCCGGGGCGGTTCGCCGACCTGGTCGCGGCCTACCTCCATCTGCCGCTCCCCTGCAAGCGCGAAATCCTCGCCTCCGAGGATCCGACGCGCCGCCTGGGGCTCGTGCGCGACGCCCTGCAGGAGGAGATTTCCCGCTGGAACGTGGACAGCGACGTCCAGAAGAAGGTGCGCACGCAGATCGAGCAGCGCCAGAAGGAGCAGTACCTCCGCCAGCAGATGCGCGTCATCCGGCGCGAGCTGGGCGAGGAGGAGTCGGGGGAGGGGGAAGGCGACGAGTTGATGGAGCGGCTCGCCCGCGCCCGCCTGCCGCGGGAGGCGCGCGACGTCGCGGAACGGGAGATCCGGCGGCTCCGTTCGGTACCCGTTTCGAGCGCCGAGTACCAGGTCATCCGGACCTACGTCGGTTGGCTGCTCGATCTTCCCTGGCGGCGCCGGTCGCGGGATCGGCACGACCTGAAGGAGGCGCGGCGGATCCTCGACGCGCGCCACGCCGCCCTGCCGCGCATGAAGGAGCGCATCCTGGAGCACCTCGCGGTGCGCTGCCTCAAGCCGGACCAGCGCGGTCCCGTGCTCTGCCTCGTCGGGCCCCCCGGCGTGGGCAAGACCTCCCTCGGGCGCTCCGTCGCGGAGGCGCTGGGGCGCAAGTTCGTGCGCATGAGCGTGGGCGGGTTGCGCGACGAGGCGGAGATCAAGGGCCACCGCCGCACCTACGTCGGCGCCATGCCCGGCAAGGTGATCCAGCTGCTCAAGCGCGCCGGTACGAAGAACCCCGTCCTCCAGATCGACGAAGTGGACAAGATGGGGAGCGACTTCCGGGGCGATCCGGCCAGCGCGATCCTCGAGGTCCTCGATTCCGAGGTGAACTTCGAGTTCCGCGACCACTATCTCGACGTCGGGTTCGACCTCTCGCAGGTCATCTTCCTCGCCACGGCCAATCTCGTGGACCCCATCCCGGCCGCGCTGCGCGACCGGCTCGAGATCGTGCGCATCGAGGGCTACACGCGCGAGGAGAAAGTCGCCATCGCCCGCGGCCACATGATCCCGCGGGCCATGGACGCCAACGGGCTCCAGGCCGGGCAGATGCACTTCACCCCCGCGGGCCTCGGCGCGCTCATCGACGGCCATACCCGCGAGGCGGGACTGCGCGAGATGGACCGCAAGCTCCACGCGGTCTGCCGCAAGGTGGCCACTCGCCGGGTGCAGGGGGAGACCGCTCCGGTCACCGTGGGAAAGCGGCGGCTCTCCGAGCTGCTCGGGCCGGCCCCCTACCGGAACGAGGCCGCGGGACGCTCCCCGGAAGTGGGCGTGGTGACCGGCCTGGCCTGGACCTCCGTGGGAGGCACGCTCCTCACCATCGAAGCGACCCGCATGCCCGGCCGCGGCGCCATCCTCGTGACGGGACATCTGGGCGAGGTGATGCAGGAATCGGCCCGCGCCGCGCTGAGCTACGTGCGCAGCAACTGCGAGGAGTTCGAAATCGCCCCCGGCGCGTTCCGCAAGTGCGATATCCACATCCACTTCCCGGAAGGCGCCACGCCGAAAGACGGCCCCTCCGCCGGAGTCGCCATCGCCACCTGCGTGGCGAGCCTGTTCACCGGACGCGCGGCGCGCTCCGACCTCGCCATGACCGGGGAGATCACGCTCAAGGGCAGGGTCCTCGATGTGGGCGGCATCAAGGAGAAGCTCCTGGCCGCCTACCGCGCCGGCCTGCGCACCGTGCTCATCCCCAAGGGGAACGTGCCCGACCTGGCGGAAGTGCCGCCGGAGGTGCGCCGGAGCATGGAGATCGTCCCGACCGAGGACGTGATGCAGAACATCTGCGAGGCGCTCCTCAGCATCGTGGTCGCGCAGCCCGCGGATCTGGACGAGGTGGTGGCGGAGCAGCCCGCCATGGCCCGACCGGTGCGGCCGCACCACAGCCGCGAGCTGGGGCCTCGCTAGCGGCCCCCTCCCCGCGCCCCGCCTCCTCAGCGGCCCGAGGAGCGCGCGCGCCACCAGGCCGCCCACTCCGCCGGGCTCGAGCGCGTCTCGCCGGTGAGGTGCTGCAGGGAGGCGATCGCCTTGGGTTCCGCCGCCGCGGCGTCCACGAGCGCCTTCAGCACCGCTTCGTGCCTGAGCTCCGCGTGGGCGGCCAGGGTGCAGAGCCGGCGCAGCGCCTTGCCGCTCGCCCCCTTGCGGCAGGCGTCCATCCCTTGCGCGAACGCCTCGTGGTTCTCGGGAAGGATGGAGCGGGGCGGGTCGGTGAGGGCGACCGCCGCGGCGGTGCGGACGAGGTCGTCGGGATCCCGGAGGAGGACCAGGAGGCGCGCCTCCGCAGCCGGGTCGTCGATGCGCCCGAGCGTGAGGGCGGCGTCGCGCCGCAGTTCGGCCTGCGACGAGCGCGAGGCGCGGGTCAGGGCGGCCAGCGCGCCGGAGCCGAGGCGCGCCAGGGCGCGGCGCGCGTGCAGGCAGGCCACCGCGTCGTCGTCGCCCAGCAGCGCGGCCAAGGCGTCGGCCTCCCGGTGGTCCGGCGGGAGCGCGGCGAGCGCCCAGGCCGCAGCCCTGCGCGCCGCCGGCTCCTTCTCCTCGCGCAGGAGGCTGAGAAGCGTCGCGCGGCCCGACGCATCGCCGCAGCGGGCCAGCGCGCGGGCGATCCCCGCGCGCAGGAGCGGAGGCGAGCCCTTGAGCGGCATCGCCCGGAGGAGCGCCGCCGCCTCCCGCGAACCATGCGCCCCGAGCGCCCAGGCGGCGCCCGCGCGGAACAACTCCTCGGCGTCGTCGAGGAGCGGCTTGCAGTCCGCTTCGGAGGGGAGCGCGACCCGCGCCCCCTCGATCGTCACGAGAAAGCAGAGGCGTTCGCGCGGCAGGCCCTCCTCGCCCTCGGTCTGGCGTGCCACGACGAGTCTGCCCGGCCCCAGTTGGCGCACGAGGAAGGCGTAGTTGAGCGCGGCCTCCGCCGGCTCGCGACCTCCCGGCGCGACGGGCAGCTCGCGCGCGATCGCGGGCCAGGCGGGCTCCTCGTCGAAAGGAAATCCCTCGTAGTCCAGCGTCTCCCTCCTCCCCTCCTCCTCCACCCAGCGCACGGAGTCCTCCTCCGGCGGCCCGCCGAGAATGGACCGGTTGGCGAAGGTGAGGAGGTGTCTGGCGTCGTCGGTGGGGTGGATGTGCACCGGGCGCATGCCGAGCGGGAGGGCGGCGAGAAAATGCTCGCCGGTGCCGCCGCGGAACCCGTCGGGCGGCGGGCGGCGCTGGAGTTCGGCGAAGGGGCGATCGGGCGGACGCTCGCGCCGGATCACGTGGCAGGTGTCGCGCGAGCCGAAGACGAAGGCGTAGACGAGCCGGTTCGTCGACTCGGCGTAGTTGAGGTGCCGCCCCGGCTCGGCCCCCGCGAGGGCGGTCGCGAGCAGCAGCGCCCCGACGGCCCCTCCCCGCCCCCTCACCGCTTCGGCTTGTCCCGGTCCTTGTCGGGGCCGGTGATGGGAGGGGGCGCGCGGTCGGGATCGATGCCGCCCGACTCCAGGTCCACGTCCTTGTAGCGATCGACCAGGTCGGGGCGCGGGGTGTCGCGGCGCTCGTCGGAAGTGCGCGCCTTGTAGTCGTCGCTCGGCTCGAACTTTTTGTAGCTCTGGGCGATGACGTCGCGCAGGAGGTTCTCCTTCTCCACCAGCCGCGTCGTGCTCACCCACTTCGCCTCCTCGACGGAGCTGGGGTTCTCGATGTTGTCGTTCAGCTGGCTGAAGACCGCGGCCCCGACGCGCAGCTTCCCGTTCTTCAGCCGTTCGATGCGGACATGGGCCCGCATGCGCGTCGTCTCGCGGTAGAGCTGGCTCCGCTGCACCCGCCAGAGCGTCCAGATCTCGCCGTTCGCCTCGTCGGTCTGGTCCGGATCGAGGTGGCGGAACTCGCGCTGCAGGGCCAGCTTCGCCCGCTGCACGGCGATCTCGAAGTCGCCGGCGAAGGGCTCGGCGTAGTTGAGATCCTCGAACTTGGGCGTGGTCGCGCAGGCGGCCAGCAGGAGCGTGAGGAAACATTCCCTCGTCATCGCCGTCTCCCATGCCAGAACCGTGTCACGAGTTCGTCTCCTGGATCCAGCGCCGCGCCCGCTCGAGGCCTGGGCGCATCTCCTCTTCCCGCATCGAAGCGTCCAACCCCTCCACCGGCGCCCCCTGCTTGCGGAGCGACCGCAGCGCCGAGGAGCGTACCTCCGCGGAGGTGTCGAGGAGCGCCTCCAGGAGCGCCTCAAGGAGCGGGCGGTCCGCCTCGACCCTCCCCAGGCGCTCGATGAGGTCGACGCGCTCGTCCTCCCGCATCCCCGGCCACTCGCGCAGCAGCCGCGCCGCGCCGGCGGCCCCGCGATGGCGGAGCACGATTCCGAAGAGGGTGGAGGTGGACTTGTCGGTCGCTCGCGCGCGCCACCGCTCGAGCAGCGGCTCCTCGAACCGTTGCAGCGCCGCGGCGGTGTCTGCGGAGGGAAGCGTCTGCGCCAGGAAGTCGCTCACCTCTTCCCCGGTGCGCGTATGCGATTCGGCGTACAGCGGATCGAAGGAGAAGTGGACCCCGGCCTCCACGATACGCTCCAGGAGGGGGGCGGGGGGCTCGCCGGCGCCGATCAGCCGCACGATGAGCGAATCCACGACGCAGAGCGCGATGGAGTCGCGCTTGATGAGGCGCATGTCCACCTCGGTCGCGGCGCCGCGAGGGCCGAGGAGCGGGCGGAGCCCGGCGGGCGGCGGCCGCAGCCGCACGAGCGCCTCGCGCATCCGCTCGAGGCGTCGATCCTCGTCGGGGAAGGCGGGGTCGGTCCCCTCGATGTAGGCCTGCATCTGGGCGCAAAAGCGCGCGGGCTCCAAGGCGGCAAGGCCTTCCCAGCGCGCCTCGAGGAAACGGGCGCGGTAGTCCTCGGGCGCTCCGCCGCCGCAGGCAGGAAGCAGCGCGATCAGCGCTGCCGCGGATCGAAGGCGTCGCGCAGCCCGTCCCCGAGCAGGTTGAAGCCCAGGACGGTGATCGCGATGGCGAGGCCGGGGGGAAGGAGGAGCCATTGTTCCCTCTGCTTCAGATAGCGTACCCCCTTGGTCAGCATGACGCCCCACTCGGGGGCGGTGGCCGGGGGCCCCAGGCCGAGGAAGCAGAGCCCGGCGGCGTCGAGGATGGCGATGCCGGTGGAGAGCGTGGCGAGGACCAGGATGGGGCCCGCGCAGTTGGGGAGCACGGTCTTGAGGAGGATGCGCACGTCGGGGGCGCCGAGGGCGCGCGCCGCGAGCACGTACTCGTGGGTCTTGACCTGGAGCACCGCGGCGCGCACCTGCCGCAGGAAGACCGGCACCAGGACGACGCCCACCGCCAGGATCACCGTCCCGAGCGACCCTCCCCCGAGCCCCACCGCGATCGCCATCGCCAGGAGTACCGACGGGAAGGCGAGGAGGACGTCCGCGCCGCGCAGGAGCGCGCTATCGATCCATCCCCCGTACCAACCGGCGGCAAGCCCCAGCGGAACGCCGACGAGGAGGGCGAACAGGACGGCGGCCAGGGCGGCGAGGAGCGAAGCGCGGGCCCCATGCACCAGTCTGCTGAAGACGTCGAAGCCGTTTTCGTCGGTGCCGAGCCAGTGCGCGGCGCTGGGAGGCGCGCGGAACTCCGCCTGCCGCTCTTCCGGATCGTGGGTGGCGATCCAGTCGGCGCCGACGGCCGTCAGCGCCACGAGCGCAACCAGGGACGCGCCGAACAGAGCGGTCTTGGAGCGGAGGAGGATACGCAGCCGCCGGTGCTTCATGCGCGTCGCATGCGCGGGTCGATCCGGGAATAGAGGAGGTCGACGGCGAGATTGACGAGGATGAAGGTCGTCGCGACGAGGAGGATGCCCCCCACCAGGACAGGCGTGTCGCTCGCCAGCACGCCCTCCTCGACGATGTAGCTGCCGAGGCCCGGCCAGGAGAAGATCGTCTCGGTGAGCACAGCGCCGCCGAGGAGCGTGCCGAACTGCAATCCGGTGATCGTCGTGATCGGGATCAGCGCGTTGCGCAGCACGTGCTTGAGGAGCACGCGCCGGCGCCCGAGCCCCTTGGCGCGTGCGGTGACGGCGTAGTCCTTCCCGATCTCGTCCAGCATCGCGGCCCGGGTCATGCGCGTGATCACCGCCATCGGGATCGTGGAGAGCGCGAGGGCGGGAAGGAAGATGCGACGGAGCTGCTCGACGAAGAGGCCGAAGTGCCCGCGCAGGAGGGACTCGAAGAGGTAGAGCCCGGTGACCATGCCCGGCGCCTCGGCGCGGCCCGATCGGTAGGGGAGCCCGAGCAGGTCGGTGCAGACGATCCAGAGCAGGAGGCCGAGCCAGAAGACGGGGAGGGAGATGCCTCCAAGCGCGAGCAGGTTGCCCGCGTAGTCCAGGAGCGAGCGCGGATAGGCGGCGGAGAGGATCCCTACGCCGATCCCGACGACGGCGGCGAACAGGAGCGCGCAGAGCGTCAGCTCGAAGGTGGCCTGGAGCCGGCGCCCGAGGTCTTTTCCCACCGGATGGTTGTGCGCATAAGACCTGCCGAAGTCGAAACGCGTGACGACGCCGGCGACGTAGCGTCCCCAGCGCACCAGGAAGGGGTCGTCGAGTCCATGCTCGGTCCGCCACGCCTTCACCGCCTCGGGGTTGGCGTGGAGGTCGAAGCGGCGCACCGCCGGATCGCCCGGAAGCGCGTCCACGAGCGCGAACACAACCAGCGACACCGCGAGAAGCAGCGGGATCGTGACGAGGATGCGCCGGAGCGCGTAGGTCACTTGGGGAGGCTCACGCTGCGGAAGTACTCTCCGCCCACGGGGTAGATCGTGAAGCCGCGGATCCCGGCCGCGAGGATCCGGAAGTCGCGCACCTGCGCCAGCGGAACGACCGGAGCATCCTCCTGGGCGACGCGCTGCGCCTCGTGGTAGAGCTCCACCCGGCGCACCGGATCCATCTCGCGCTGCGCCCGGGTGACGAGGTCGTGGAACCGCTCGCCCGTGTAGAACGAGATGTTGTTGGCGCTGCCGGGGCGCGCGTTGTCCATGTCGAGCAGGACGTAGAGGAAGTTGTCGGCGTCGTAGAGGTCGGCCATCCAGCCCAGCAGGCACATCGGGTGGTCGCCGCGCTGGGTGGCGGGGATGTAGGCGCCCCACTCGACCTTCCTGAGCTTTGCTTCGATCCCGATGGCGCGCAGGTCCTGCTGCACCTGGATCGCCACGCCCTCCGGGTCGGGCATGTAGGGGCGGGTGGCGGTGCCGTACCAGAGTTCGGTGCTGAATCCGTCGGGGAAGCCCGCCTCCGCCAGCAACCCGCGCGCCCGCGCGGGGTCGGGCTTGGAAGCGGGGAGGGCGAGATGGCCCGGGATTCCCTCGGGGCACATCGTCTCCGCCACCCTCGCCATGCCGTTGTAGGCCGCCTCCAGGATCCGCTTCTTGTCGATGGCCAGGGCCACGGCGCGCCTCACGCCGACCTTGTCGAAGGGCGGCTTGGTGTTGTTCATGGCGAGGTAGGCCACGTTGAGTCCCGGCCGGGAGAGCACCGCGAGGCGGGGGTCGCGCGCCGCGGACGCCACATCCACGAGATCGGGGTTGTAGATGCCCTGCACGCCGCCCGCCTCGAGCTCCTGCAGGCGCGCCTGGGGGTTCTTGATGGGGCGGAAGACGAGCCGGTCGAGGTGCGGGCGGCCGCGGAAGTGCTTCCCGTTGGCGCGGAGCACGATCCGCTCTCCGCGATGCCACTCCTCGAAGACGAAGGGGCCGGTGCCCACGGGTTTCTGGCCGAATGCGTAGCGGAACTTTCCTTGAGCATCCATCCCTTCGCTCGCCCAGGCCGTGGGCGAGACGATGGCGGCGCTGAAGAGCGCCAGGTTTCCGAGGAACGGGGCGTAGGGGTGCGCCAGGGTGAATCGCACGGTGCGCGCGTCGGCCGCTTCCACCCTATCCAGCGCCTTGAAGTTGTCCTCGTAGTAGGCGAACGCGCCCACGTGCGCCGGGTGCCCGGCATCCTTTTGGCGCAGGAAGCTGAAGACCACGGCCGCCGCGTCGCAGGCCGTGCCGTCGTGGAACTGGACGCCGTCGCGCAGGCGAAACGTCCAGACCAAGCCGTCCGCCGACGCCTCCCAGGACTCCGCCAGCGCGGGGAGGAGCTCCATCCGGTCCGGCTCGTAGGCGACGAGGGTGTCGAAGAGGTTGACCGTGACCATGACGCTCTCGCCGTCCGTGATCACCGCCGGGTCGAGGGAGGAGGCGTCGCTGGGCCGCCCCCAGGTGAAGGTCCCGCCGCGCACCGGCTCGGCGGCGGCCGGGACGCCGTAGGGGAGCGACTCCGGATCGAACGCGCCGGCCTCCCCCGGAGCCCCCTTCCGTTCCCCGCCGCAGGCCGCGAGCAGAAGCAGCGCGAGCAGAAACCGTCTCATGCGTCGTCCCCTTTCTCTTTCTCCTTGGCGAAGATGGACTTGCGCCGCTTGTAGACGACGCGAAGCGGGATCTCCTTGAACGGCAGCGCCTCGCGGAAGCGGTTTTCGAGGAAGCGCCGGAACCCGGGCCGGAACGAGCGCGGGTCGTTGACGAAGAGCATGAGCGTGGGCGGCAGGATGCCGATCTGCGTCCCGTAGTAGATGCGCGGGTCGCCGGGCACGCGCACCGGCGGGCGGAACTCCGTCTGCGCGATCTCGAGCACCTCGTTGACCCGGGAGGTGCTGACGCGGATGGAGGCCTGGTTGAACAGGCTCTGCCCCGTCTCGACGGCGGCGAAGACGTTGCGCCCCGTCAGCGCCGTGGTGAAGACGAGCGGCGCGAAGTGAAGCCCCGGGAGCTTCTTCGCCACGTAGTCGGTGTACTCCCCCATCGACATCCGCCCCTCCGCCAGATCCCACTTGTTGGCGACGAGGACGACCGGCTTCACCGCGTTCTCGGCCAGCTCGGCGATGGCGCGGTCGCCGTGGGAGAGGTCCGAGGTGCAGTCGAGGAGCAGGAGCACTACGTTGGCGCGGCGGATCGCCTCCTTGGCGCGCTCCTGGGCGTAGTACTCCACCGACCCGCTCACCGAGCGCGCATTCTTGATCCCGGCGGTGTCCATGATCAGGAGGGCCTTGCCCTCCTTGGAGATGTGGAGGTCGAGGGTGTCGCGGGTGGTGCCGGGCACTTCGCTCACGATGGCGCGGGGGGCCCCCGCCAGCGCGTTGAGGAAGGTGGACTTCCCGGTGTTGACGCGTCCGACGATGGCGATGCGCAGCGCCGGCTCCTCCTCCTCGTCGCCCTCCCCGGGAGGCGGGAGATGGAAGGCGGCCGCGGCGGCGAGGGCGTCGAGCCCCAACCCCTCCAAAGCGGAGGTCGCGATGGGATCGAAGCCCAAGGAGTGGAACTCCGCGACCGCCGCCTGCGCTTCCTTCGACTCGGTCTTGTTGACGGCGAGGAGGATCGGAAGGCCGCGCGCCCGCAGCGCGCGGGCGATCTCCTGGTCCATGGGGGTGCAGCCGTCCCGGGCGCTCGTCACGAAGACGACGACCGTGGCGACCGCCAGCGCCTGCTCGATCTGCGCCTCGACGTGCGACTCCAGATGCTGGCGATCCACGATCCCGATCCCGCCGGTGTCCACGATCTCGACGCGCCGCTCGCCCAGCAGGGCGCGCGCCGACACGCGGTCCCGCGTGGAGCCCGCTTCGCTGTCCACGATGGCCACGCGACGTCGGAGGAGCGCGTTCAAGAGGCTGGACTTGCCGACGTTGGGGCGACCGACGATGGCGACGACGGGAAGCACGGGGGGGGCATTGTAGCGGCGCCCCTTCGGGGTCCAATGGCGCGTCAGGCGGCCCCGCGGATCCAGCCTCCCCGCGCGAACCAGAAGGCGAAGATGAGCCCGCGCGCCACGCAGGTGAGGTTGATCGTCCAGAAGACTCCCGCGACGCCCCACCCGAACCCGCGCGCCATCAGGATGGCGAGGGGGATGCGCGCCACGGTGATGGCGGAGCCGAGGAGCATGGGTGGAAACGTGTTGCCGGCGCCGGCGAAGGCGCCCTCCAGCACGATTTCCAGGGACATGAACGCGAGGCTGACGCCCACGATCCGGAAGTAGTCGAGGGTGTGGGCGGTCGCGAGCGCGTCGCCTGCGGTCATGAGCGCCACCGCCTTCTCGGGCAGGAGGTACATGAGGAGTCCCCAGAGGCAGGAGATCCCCATGCCGAGACGCGCGGCGATCCATGCGGCGTCCCGCGCCCGGAGCACGAGCCCCGCCCCCAGGCATTGCCCCACGATGGCGGCGGCCGCGGCGGCGCATCCGACGCTCGCCATGTAGGAGACGCCCTCGAAGCGGATGCCGAGCCCGAGCGCGGCGGTGGCGGCATCGCCCCCGGCGCGGCTCGTCTCGTCGATCAGGGCCAGGTAGACGAGGGAGAAGAGGATCCCGTGCAGGGAGACCGGGGTGCCGATGCGCACGATGCGCGCCACCACGCCCCAGTCGAGTCCCCTCCCGCGGAGTTTCAGGAACTCCTCCCGCGACGCGGCGCGCGCCAGGAGCAGTCCGGTGACTCCGAGGGAGAGGACGGTGGCGAGGCCGGCCCCGAGGACACCCATCCCCAGCCCGAAGATGAGGAGCGGATCGAGGACGATGTTGAGTCCCAGCGCGATGGCGAGGGCGCGCAGCGGGCGGCGTGTCTCCCCGTGCCCCCGGAAGATCCCTTCCGCCGCGTAGAAGACGAAGAGCGCGGGAGCCCCGGCGAAGAGGGGACGCAGATAGTCCCGCGCATTCGCCTTCGCCTCCGGCGAACCGTGCCCGATCCCCACGAGGTGCGGCACCAGCAGCCAGCCCGCGGCCCCGACGGCGAGGGAGGCGAGGAGCGCCCCCTTCATTCCCGTCGCGGCGGTCCGCCCCGCCTCCTCCTCCCGCCCCTCGCCGAGCCGGCGCGCCACGACCGCCGCCAGCCCGAGCGAGAAGATCTGCCCGAGGGAGGTGAGCACCCAGAAGAGCGTCATGCCCGAGGTGAGCCCGGCCGCCGCCGGCCGGCCGAGGAGCGTGACCCACTGGAAGTCGACGAAGTTGTTGAGAAACATCAGGAGCTGGCCCACGGCGGTGGGCCAGGCGACCCGCACCACCGCGCGGCGCAGGGGCCCGGCGACCAGCGTCGTCGCCATGTCAGCGGACGTGGAGCGACCGGTGGACCTGCGGAATGACGCGCACGAGGGGATGGAGGCGAAGCGCCGCGCGCTGGAGCTTCAGGATCTGCTCGCCGCGGGGAGGCGAGAAGCGCGCGCCGGACACCGGCTGGAGGACGAGAGGGCTCCGGGGTGCGGTAGCCGCCACGAGACGCGCGCAGCGCAAGACCTCCTCCACCGTCGTGGCGGCGGAGACGACCACCTTGACGGCGCACTCCTTCCGCGAGGCGAGGGAGAGGAACTGCATCACCGTCTCGTCCGCCACCGATTCGCCCGACGAGGACTTGATCTTGATGTCCGCCATCACCCAGTCCACGGTGTCGAGCAGCGTCGCGAGCTCCGCCGGCCTGTGCCCGCCCGTCTCGAGGAGGATCGAGAATCCCTCCTCGCGCCACCCGCGCGCGAGGGGCGCCAGGAAGTCCGCGAAGAGGAGCGGCTCGCCTCCGGTGAGCGCGATCGCGCGGTGCGGACCCGCCTCCGCCTCGAGGCGCGCCACGATCTCCCGGAGCCGGGGGCGGGGCACCGGGTTTTCCTCCTCGCTGACGCTGCCGTCGGGCCCGTGCACCCGGCAGCGCGCCGGGATGCGGTGGGACGCGGGCGTGTCGCAGAAGGCGCACTCCAGATCGCAGCCCGCCATGCGGACGAAGAGGTGCAGTTCGCCCAGGTGCGTCGCCTCCCCCTGCACCGACGAGAAGACCTCGTAGAGGGGGGCCGCCATCATTCCGCCCGGATCTCCTCCTCGACCTCCGCCAACTCGAAACCTTGCGCGACGGGATCGTAGGCGGTGTCGTCGGGCTTGTACCCGTCGATGTTGCCCAGGGGGATCTTGTCCACGCGCAGGCGCAGCAGGAGATAGACCGCCTGCCGCAGGGCGAGGCGGAAGACGAGCAGCCGCGCAAGCTGCGCGGTAAGGAAGGCCGCCACGCTCAGGAAGACGGCCCAGCCCGCAAGGCTGCGCGGCAGCGGCGGGCCGTCGGGCGGCTCCAGGAGGATCTCGTTGAGCAGCAGCGAGGCGCGTTCCGTGCCCAGGCCCGCGGTCAGGACCAGGGTGAAGAGCGCCAGCGCGAGGGCGGTGCGGAGCAGCCGCGACAGCGCCACGACGAGGAGCGCGAGAGCGGCGCCGAGCCGGTAGACGAACAGGCGGAAGGCGTGGGTGAAGCTGTAGCCGAACACGCGCGCGATGGAGTCGAAGGAGTCGCTCCACTCCGTGGCGAGCGTGGGTGCCGCCAAGGATCCTCCCAGGAGGTAGCCGACGACGAGGAGCCCCGCCGCCGCCACCAGCGCGAGGGCGACCGGCGCGGCGATCACCATGACGAGGCCCGCGGCGTCCCCGAGGGCGAGGAGGAGCGTGGCGAGGCAGGCCAGCGCCAGCCCCCCCCCGAAGAGCGACGCCGGAGTGAGCAGGGCCCAAAACCACTGACGGCGGGCGAAGCGGAGCGCCTCCCGCAGATCGGCCCGCCTCCCTCCCGTCAGCTCCACCGCCGCCATGCGCGTGATGGCGAGACCGAAGAAGGAGGCAACCAGGGTGACGGCGAACCAGAGCCCGACCACGCAGACGGCGAAGGTGCCCCAGCGCCCCCCCGCCAGGATCCCCTTCCCCAAGTCGACGGTGGCCTGCACCGGGCGCAGGAACGACTCCTGGACTTGCGAAACGAAGCCGCCGTGGAGATGGGAGCGCCCCGCGGCCACGACGAGCAGGAAGAGCGGCGCGAAGGCGAGCAATCCGTAGATCGAAAGGAGCAGCTTCCGCTTGTCCGCGGCGCAGCGCCGCGCGGCGCGCAGCAGGTCGAGGAGATCGGCGCGACCGTTCACGCCTCCTCCTCCCCGGTGTCGGAAGGGGCGTCCTTCAGGGGAACGCGGTAGTCCCCCGCGAGCCAGTGGTAGAGGTCCACCAGCCGGCAGCGCTCGGAACAGAAGGGGAAATCGGGAGGTCGATCCGCGGGCTCCGCGGGCACCGTCTCCTTGCAGGTGGGACAGCGCGCCAGCGAGATCGGGGCCATGGAGGAAGTGTACGCGCGCCCGCCTGCCCGGGGTAGAGTGCCCGCGCTTGAAATACGACTCCCCCGGCGGAGCCGCCGCCTACCGCGGAAAATACGCGCGTTCCTGGCTGCGCCGGCTCTCGCATGGTCGCGAGATGGCCTTGGTCCGCCGGGCGCTGGCGCGGGCCGGCGCCGCCGGCGGCAGGGTCCTCGACTGCCCGGGGGGAGCCGGCCGCCTCCTCCCCCTGCTGGCCCCGTTCGCGCGGCAGCTCGTGGCGGCCGACCGCGCGCGCGCGATGGTCCTGCTGGCGCGCGAGGCCGCCCCTGGGGCGGGCCATCTCGTCGCCGCGGTTCCGCGCCTCCCGTTCCTTGCGAAGAGCTTCGATGTCGCCGTCTGCCATCGGCTGATCCACCACTTTCGCGACGAAGCGTCGCGCCTCGCGGTCTTGCGCGAGCTGGCCCGCGTGACGCGGGGGGCGGTCGTGGTGAGCTTCCAGGACGCCGGGACCCTCAAGGCGCGCTGGTTCCGGGGGCGGGGCAGGTCCCGATCACGTCATCTTCTGGCGCAGGCGGCGCTGACCCGCGAGGCGCGGGAATGCGGGCTGGAGCAGGTGGGCGCCGCGCTTCGCCTGAACGGCCTCTTCTCCACGGTCGCGGTCGCGGTCTTTCGAAACACCTAAGAGCCTATCCGAAACCCCGGCTACATCCGGCCGGCTGCGCGGGCCGATCGCTTCGCCTCTCCTCCATCGCCGTCGTTCGCCACTACGGCTTCGTCGTCGCGGCTCGCGCTCGGCCCGCTCGCTCGGCCTCGGTGTTGACGCCGGGTTTTCGGATAGGCTCCAAGGCGTCCCACCCCGCGTCGCCCAACGACCGCCGTCCGCCGTCGCACTCACCAGAGACCGGGAAGGAGCCGCCTGGTCCGCGCGCGATAGACCTCGTACTCCTGCCCGAACGCCTCACGCATCATGCGCTCTTCCGGGCCGAGCCGCAGGGCGACGAGATGCAGGACCGCGACGAGGTAGAGCGGTCCCGCGACCCAGTTGGGGGTGACGAGCGCCAGGCCCGCGGCGTAGACGAGGAGCGCGAGGTACATCGGGTGGCGCACGCGCCGGTAGATGCCCTCGGTCACGAGGCGGTGCCCTTCCCGGATCTCGAGGGTGATCGACCAGTTCGCGCCGAGGGCAGCGTGGGTCTCGTGAAGCAGCAGGAGCCCCGCCGCGAGGCCTGCGAGGCCGGCCAGGAAGGGCGCGGGGCGCTGCATCCGGTCCGCGAAGGCGAGCCAGGGAGTCGCGACCCAGACAAGGGGGAGGAGGAAGCCGAGGAAATGGAGCGCGAGCAGCAGCGTCTCCAGGCGCCCTCTCCGGCTCGAGGAGGCGCGGCGCGCCTTCCCGCCTGGGTGGAGCCGCGCCGGGAGGTAGAGCAGGAGAAACGTGGCGGCGAGGAGGACCGATTTGGTGAGCCAGGGAGCCACGGCCCGATTCTCCCCGCGTTCCCGCGGCGCGGCTACTCCGCGGCCTTCTTCGTGGCGGACTTGGCGGGCGCGCTCCCCTTGGGCGCGCTCTCCTTGGCCGCGCCCTCTTTTTTCGGCGCCTCCGCGGGCTTGGTCTCGCCGCCGCTCTCGCCGCCGCCCCGCTTGCGCTTGTAGTCGGTTTCGTAAAAGCCCGAGCCGCGAAAGATGATCCCCGCGCCGGAACCGATGAGCCTGCGGAAGCGGCGCTTGCTGCACTTGGGGCAGGTGCGCCGTGCCGGCGCGGTAATGCTCTGGAACAGCGCAAGTTCGTGCCCGCAGGCATCGCAGCGATAGTCGTAGGTGGGCATATCAGGCGCTCTCCCCCCCGCCCCCCTCCGGAGCGTCCCCGGACCGGGGCGGACTCACCGTGATCACGACGCGCGCGGGCCGCAGCAGCCGCTCGTGCAGCTTGTATCCCCTGCGCAGGACCTCCAGGATGGTGCCCTGCGGACGCACGGCATCCACGCGGGTGCCGGCGGCTTCGTGAAACCGCGGGTCGAACAGTTCGCCGAGTGCCTCGATGGAGGCGACGCCGCGCTCGCCGAGGATGCGGAGCGCCTCCTGCAGGGCCAGGGAGACCCCCTCGCGGAGCGCCTCGGCGTCCCCGGCGGCGGCGCAGGCCATCTCGAGGGAGTCGAGCGCCGGCAGGAGATCGCGGATGAGTTTCTCGACGGCGTAGAGCCGGGCCTGCTCGCGGTCGCGCTCGACACGTTTCCGGAAGTTGTCGAGATCCGCAAGGGTGCGCAGGTAGCGATCGCGCCACTCCTCGCCGCCTTCCGCGCCGTTCTCGGCGAGGGGGGGTGTGGCCTCCTCCGGAGCGCCCTCGGCGCCCTCGGCGCGCTCGGGCTCCTGCTTCTCTCGCTTGCTCATCCGAAGATCTCTCGCACCTTGTCCATGAATCCTTTGCGCCGTGTGCCGACGCTCTGGTCCTCGAGGGCGGCGTACTTGCGCAGGAGCTCCTCCTGCTCGCGCGAAAGGCGCCCCGGCACGTCGATGGTGACGCGCACGAGCTGATCCCCGACGCCGTAGCCGTCCAGCCGGGGCAGCCCCATGCCGCGCATGCGCAGCACCGCTCCGGAGGGGGTTCCGCGCGGGAGGGAGAGCTGGCTCTTGCCGCGGAGGGTGGGAACCTCGATGTCGGCGCCCAAGGCGGCCTGGGCGAACCCGACGGGCACTTCCAGGACGATGTCGTCGCCGGCGCGGCGGAACAGCTCGTGGGGCTTGATGTGGATCTCGCAGAACAGGTCGCCGCGCGGGCCGCCGCGCTGTCCCCCTTCGCCCTCGCCGTTTACGCGGAGTTGCATTCCCTCCTCGACGCCCGGCGGGATGGTCACCGTGATCTCCCGTCGCTGCGGCTTGCGCCCGCCGCCGCTGCAGTCGGGGCAGGGGGTCTCCACGACCTCGCCGCGCCCGTGACAGCGCCCGCAGGTGGAGCGCATCGCGAAAAAGCCCTGGCTCCGCACGGTCTCGCCTCGGCCTCCGCAGTCGGCGCAACGCACCGGCTTTGTGCCCGGCTTCGCCCCGTCGCCGCGGCACGTGGCGCAGCTCTCCTCCCGCTGGATGTCGATGGACTTGCGCGCCCCGGCGTGCACCTCTTCCAGGGTGATCTCGAGGTCCACCTTGAGGTGCGCCCCCTGATGGCGCCCGGCGCCGCGCTTCTGCCGCCCGCCCGCGCCGCCGAAGAGATCCTCGAAGATGGATCCGCCACCGCCCCGATGCCCTCCGAAGATGTCGCCGAACGCCGAGAAGATGTCCTCGAAGCTGCCGAACTGCCGAGCGCGCCCCCCCACCCCCTGGTGGCCGAACCGGTCGTAGGCGGCCCGCTTTTCGGCGTCCGACAGGACCTCGTAGGCCTCGGCCGCCTCCTTGAATCGCTCCTCGGCGTCCTTGTTGCCCGGGTTCTTGTCGGGGTGCCAACGGAGCGCGATCTTCCGGTAGGCCTTCTTGACTGCGTCGGCGTCGGCGTTCTTGGGAACGCCCAGCACCTCGTAGTAGTCGCGCTTCTCGGCCAAGGGGCTCACGTCTTCCTCGAAACGGCGGCGGGGGCGCTCAGGCCCCCGCACGCCGGGATTTCGCGCACATGCGATCAGGCGAGGGCGCCGACCGCCGCTTTCTCCTTCTCCTTCAGTTCGGTGATTACGGCCATCGTCGTGAGCATGAGGCTGGCGCGGCCTGCGGCGTTCTGCAGCGCGATCCGCACCACCTTGAGCGGATCGATCACGCCCGCCTTCACGAGGTTGGCGTACTTCTTGCCCAGGGCGTCGTAGCCGAAGTGCGGATCCTCGCTCTCCAGGATCTCGGCCGCGACGAGGGAGCCGTTTTCCCCCGCGTTGCTCGCGATGGTCTTGAGGGGAACCGATAGGGCGGCCTGCACGATCCGGGCGCCGAACACCTCGTCGCCCTTGAACTTCGCATCGTCGATGGCAGCGCCGGCGCGAAGAAGCGCTACGCCGCCCCCGGGGACGATTCCCTCGTCCACCGCGGCGCGCGTCGCGTTCAGCGCGTCCTCGACGCGGAACTTGCGCTCCTTCATCTCGGTCTCGGTCTTCGCGCCCACCCGGATCACGGCCACGCCGCCGGAGAGCTTGGCGAGGCGCTCCTCGAGCTTCTCGCGGTCGTAGTCCGACGTCGCCTTCTCGATCTGCGCCCGGATCTGCGTCATCCGCTGGGCGATCTCGCTCTTCTTGCCGCCGCCGCCGATGATCGTGGTCTTGTCCTTCTCGATGATCACCTTGGCCGCGGTGCCCAGATCCTCGAGGGCGACGTTCTCCAGCTTGCCCCCGAGGTCCTCCGAGAAGAACTTCCCGCCGGTGAGGACCGCCATGTCCTCGAGCATCGCCTTGCGGCGGTCCCCGAAGCCGGGAGCCTTGACGGCGCACGCCTTGAGCACGCCCCGCAGCTTGTTGATGACGAGGGCGGCCAGCGCCTCTCCCTCCACCTCCTCGGCCACGACCAGGAGCGGCTGGGCCGACTGCGCGATCCGCTCGAGCACGGGCACGAACTCGCGCAGGGAGGAGAGCTTCTTCTCGTAGAAGAGGATGCGGCACTCCTCGAGGGTGCACTTCAGGTGCTCCACCTCGGTGATGAAGTAGGGCGAGATATAGCCCTTGTCGAACTGCATGCCGTCGACGGTCTCGAGCGTGGTCTCGACGCCCTTGCCCTCCTCGACGGTGATCACCCCGTCCTTGCCCGCCTTCTCGATGGCGTCCCCAAGGAGTTCGCCGATGGCCGCTTCGTGGTTGGCGCTGATGGTGGCCACCTGGACGATCTGCTTGCGGCCCTCCACCTTCATCGCCATGCTGGTGAGCCGGCCGACGACCGCCGCGACGGCCTTTTCCATGCCGCGCTGGACGAGCACCGGGGCGGCCCCCGCCGCAAGGGCCTTGAGCCCCTCCTTGTAGAGCGCCTCGACGAGCACGCTGGCCGTGGTGGTGCCGTCGCCCGCGTCGTCGTTGGTCTTGGACGCGACCTCCTTCACCATCTTGGCGCCCACGTTCTCGAAAGGTTCCTCCAGCTCGATCTCCTTGGCCACCGTGACGCCGTCCCTCGTGAGGACCGGGTTGCCGAAGGACTTCTGCAGCAAGACGTTGCGCCCGCCGGGTCCGAGGGTCGCCTTGACCGCGCCGGCGATCTTCGTCACGCCCTCCAGGATGCGCTGGCGCGCTTCGGAATCGAACAGCAGTTGCTTGGCCACGAGTCTCTCCTTTGTTCCTAGTCCAGCTTCGCCAGCACGTCTTTGGTCTCGAGGATCTTCAGCTCCTCGCCCGCGACGCGAACTTCCGTCCCCGCGTAGCGGCCGTAGAACACCTTGTCCCCCGGCTTGAGGGCGGGCGGCACGCGGTCGCCGCGCTCGGCGATGTACTTGCCCGGCCCGACGGCCAGGACCTCGCCCTGTTGCGGCTTCTCCTTGGCGGTGTCGGGGAGCAGGATGCCTCCGGCGGTTTTCTCCTCCGCCTCGAGGGGCCGGACGACGATCCGGTCCTGCAGGGGTCGAATCTTGATCTTCATGGTCGGTTGCATCCTCCCTAGTCGAAGTCTTCCATCCCGTGATCATGCCCGTGGCCGCCGGCGTCTTCTTCCTCCTTCTTCGGGAGGTCGGTGATGAGCGCCTCGGTGGAGAGCAGCATGGTGGCGACGGAGGCGGCGTTCTGGATGGCCGCGCGCGTCACCTTCGTCGGATCGACGATGCCGAGCTCGTAGAAGTCGCCCATCGCGCCGGTTGTGGCGTCGAACCCGAAGCTTCCCTTCGCCTCGCGGATCTTCTTCACCGCGAGCGCGCCGTCGTGGCCCGCGTTCTCCGCGATGGCCGCGGCCGGCACGGAAAGCGCGCGCAGCACGATGTCGTAGCCCGTGCGCTCGTCGCCCTCGTACTCCCCCTTGGCGATAGACTTCTCGGCGCGGATGAGGGCGACTCCACCCCCGGGAAGCACGCCCTCCTCGATGGCGGCGCGGGTCGCGTGGAGCGCATCCTCGACGCGCGCCTTCGTCTCCTTCATCTCGCTCTCGGTGGCCGCGCCGACGTTGATCTCCGCCACGCCGCCGCTGAGGCGCGCCAGGCGCTCCTGCAGCTTCTCGCGGTCGTAGTCGGAATCGGTCCCTTCGATCTCGCGCCGGATCTGCTTGCAGCGGGCGCTGAGATCGGCGGCGTCCCCCGCCCCCTTCACGACGGTCGTGTTCTCGGCGTCGATGGTCACGCGCTTGGCGCGGCCCAGGTCGGCCAGCTCCACGCGGTCCAGCTCGATCCCGAGATCCTTGAAGATGGGGCGCCCCTTCACCAGGATCGCGAGGTCCTCCAGCATCGCCTTGCGGCGATCGCCGTACCCGGGCGCCTTGACGGCGCACACCTTCAGGATCCCGCGCACCTTGTTCACCACGAGCGTGGCCAGCGCGTCGCCCTCCAGCGCCTCGCTGATGATGAGCAGCGGCCTCTGCGACTTGGAGATCTTCTCGAGCAACGGGACGAGCTTGGTCGCCGCCGTGATCTTGTCTTCGAAGATGAGGATGAAGGGGTTTTCGAGGACGCACTCCATGCGATCCGGGTCGGTCACGAAGTGCGGACTCTGGAAGCCCCGATCGAACTGCATGCCCTCGACCACGTCCACCGTGGTCTCCATGCCCTTGCTCTCCTCGACGGTGATGACGCCGTCGCGACCCACCTTCTCGACGGCCTGGGAGATCATCTTGCCCACCTCGGCGTCGCCGTTCGCGGCGATGGTGCCGACCTGGGCGATCTCGGCCTTCGTGTCGATCTTCCGGGAGAACTTTTCGAGGAAGTCGACGACCTTCGTCACCGCGCCCTGGATGCCGCGGCTCACCGCGGCGACGCTCGCCCCGGCGCTCACGGACCGCAGGCTCTGATTGAAGATCGCCTCGGCGAGCACGGTGGCGGTCGTGGTGCCGTCCCCGGCCACGTCCGACGTCTTGCTGGCCGCCTCCTTGAGCAGCTGCGCGCCGATGTTCTCGTACGGATTGTTGAGCTCCACCTCCTCGGCGACGCTCACTCCGTCCTTGGTCACCGTCGGGTTGCCCCATCCCTTGTCGATGACGACGGTCCGGCCGCGGGGCCCGAACGTCGCCCGCACCGCCCGCGCCATCTTTTCCACGCCCCGCCGAAGGTGCTCCCGCGCTTCCTGGTCGAAAGCGAGCTGCTTGGCCATGCGATACCCTCCTACTGGATCGAACCTGTGAAGCCTGGGAGAAGGCAAACCCGATGCCGCGCCGACTAGATGACATAAACCATTTATTGGCAAATTGTTATGGATCAGCGGGACCTCCCGAGGCTGTCAGAATGGCAACGGAACCCTCCGGGGCGGCATGACAAGACGGCAGAGGCCCGGGGGTGGAGCGTGAACCTCCCAGGACCGGCGCACCCGCTGGCCACCCCCTCGTGGAAGCTGGCTCACGCCTCAGGGGGTCTCCCGGGCGCAGCGCGTCTGGCGGGAGTCCGGAAGAGCGCGGCGCGCACTAAGAGCCTTGTGGGTATTCCCTTCACTCCAGTAGCCCCTACCGGCGGTGGGCCGGCTTTCTCCGGCGGCGCCACACCCCCTTGGTGAGCCTGGAGTAGGGTGCCGGCTCGACGGCCACGGCCTGCTCCAAGAGCCGGAGGAAGAGCTTTCCGAGGTGTCGGGACGCCCGCCGGTTGAACCGGAACGCGAACTCGTCGAGGTAGTAGTCGAGGTGCTCGCGGCTGACGG
>JBQTIG010000111.1:0-5527 GCA_052388375.1 Planctomycetaceae bacterium
CCTGCGCGGCCGCTGCAGCCTCCACCTAGAGCGCATCGATTGCAGGGCCGCCTGACCTCCTCCCCGTTCAGAGCCATCCGGCCCAGCGCCCCAGGACTATCCGTCAATCATGGGACATTCCCCACCGCTGCCGCAGCGGGGCGCCGCTACCACTTACCCCACAACGGCTTAGAGCGCGACGAAGACCTGAGGGTCACTCTTCGAGGAGGCTGACGGAGCGGCGGGCGACGTTGAGGGCCGCATGGCGCCAGGCATAGTAGGACTCGTCGCCGGCTTCGCTGCGGATGCGCGGCCGCAGGGAGTCGAAAGAGGGGGCGGGGTCGCGCGCGAGCAGCCGGACGATCACGAAGCCGCCGCGGCGTACGAAGAAGGGCTTGCTGATCTCCTGCAGCTTCAGCTTGGAGGCGACCTCATAGGTCTCCTCGTAGCCCGCGGTCTCGGCGGTGACCCATTGCGGCACCTCCCCGCGATTGAGGCGGATCACGTCGTTGTCGTCGCTGTTCGCCTTGGCCAAGGCGCCGAAGTCCTCGCCGGAGGTGACCCGGATGAAGAGCGCGTCGGCGAGCGCCTTGCCGCGCTCCAGCGTGCGCATCGGCTTACCCGCCTGCTTCACCTGCACCTGCGCCCGCGCCTGGATGAAGATCTGGGCGATCCTGAGCCGCTCGCCGTACTTGCCCTTGTGCGCCTCGAAGTGCGCCTGGAGCTGGGCGTCGTCGAGGACGCCTCGGAAGTGGGCTCGGGCGCGCGCCTCCGCCAGGAACGCGGGATTGGAGAACACCAGATCGAGGGTGAGGCCGCGCGACTCCACGACCTGGCGCACCACGTCGTCGGTGACCAGGTCGGGATCCGCCACCGTGCGCTTGAGCCGGTTCCGCTCCATCTCGAGAAACCAGGCCCTCTGCTCGGCGATCGCCTCCGCCGGCGGCGCCTCCTCGTTGCCCAGCAGGAGCGCCACCTCGCGCGACAAGATCAGCCCGTTGAGCGCGGAGGCCACCTCGGTGCGCTGCAGCCCGAGGGAGAGCACGCGACCGTATTCGTATTCCGTGACCTGCACGCCATCCACCACCGCGACGAGACCCTCGGGCAGGGCCGGGCCCTCGAGGGTCTTCGGCGCCGCCTGGTAGAGGAGGTTGAGAATCGCGGTCACCTCGCTCTCCTCCAGCTTCGCCTTCTTGTCCCGCGTCGCGTCCCGCTTGCAGGCCTCGTCGCGCGCCACGCGCTCGCGCAGGATCGCGGTGCGCGACCTGCGCTTGAGCTGGGCGCGCGTCATCTCGTGCTCCTTGCAGTAGTCGTCGAGGGTCGCCTTTCCGCCGGAGGCTTGCAGCACCTGCCGCGCGAGATCCTCGATCCAGCGCTCCACCTCCGCCTCCGTCACCACCGCGCCCCGCGTGCGCGCCTGCGCCTCGACGAACCGCTGTTCGAGGTGCTCCTCGAAGAGGGGACCCGCCTGGCGGCTCTTGCCGTAGTAGCGCACCAGATAGCGGTAGAGGTCCGCCTTGCGGATCGTCCACTTGCCCTCCGGGTGGGCGGCAGCCACGTCCTCGGGCAGGGAGGTCTCCCCGCCAGCGACGGGCCCGGCGGCAAGCGCGCACAAAAGGCCCGCCACGCCGGGGAGCAGGAGAGAGCGCATCCCGGGCACTCTGCCCGCCGATGTCACGGTCCGGTCATTTCGCATGAGCCCCCCACTATAAGACGCATCTTTACGGTCATCGGCTTTGGCCGCAGAATTGCCCCCGTGCGTCTGCTCCTGCTCCTCCCCCTCGCCGCCGCCTGCGCCTCGACCGGCGGCTCCCTCGAGGAGGGGGACCGCCCCATCATCGTGCGCGTGGTGGCGCGCCAGTACTACGCCGGCAGCCCCACGATCGCGGTGGAGAATCTCGCCGGCCGCGATCTCGTGGAGCTGCGCAGCCGCCGGCTCGCGCCGGGGGAGGAGCCGATCGCCTACGTCGAGGACGCGGTTCTGCGCGCCCTCCTGCGCGAGCTCGACCGCAACGGCTTTGCGCGGCACGGGGCGGCGCGGCCCCCCGACCCGGGCGCGCTGGGAGCGCGGGCCGAAGTCGCGGTGGTGCGCCAGAACGGCGAGCCGCGGGCCTTCCTGCGGCGCGCGGGTCAGGGCAACGACGCCGCCCGCGCGTTCCAGGCCTGCCTGCAGGCGGTGGTGCAGGTCTACGACGCGACGCCCAAGCTGCAGGCCTCCGCTTCGGGCGCCGACAAGTTCGGCGTGCGCAAGGCGCGGGTCGGGTCGTGACCGGCGCACTCGTCGTCATCCCGTCGCGCCTCGAGTCGACGCGGCTGCGCCGCAAGGCGCTCCTGAAGGAGACCGGGTCCTACCTCGTCCAGCATGTGTGGGAGCGCGCCCGCTCCATTCGCCACGCGGCGGAGGTGGTCATCGCCACCGACCATGAACTGATCCTCGCCGCGGTGAAGGAGTTCGGCGGGACCGCGGTGATGACCTCGCCGGAGCTCGCTTCGGGTACCGACCGCGTGGCGGCCGTCGCCCGGGACAAGCCCTACGACATCGTCGTCAACCTCCAGGGGGACGAGCCGGAGTTCGAGCCCAAGGACGTGGATGCGCTCATCGGCGTGATGCAGCGCGAGCCCGCGGTGGAGATGGGGACGCTGGTCTACCCGCTCCTCACCGACGCGGAGCAGGACAACCCCTCCGTGGTGAAGGCGCTCCTGGGCCGCGATGGGTTCGTGGTCGACTTCCGCCGCACGCCGCTCCCGGGCGCCGGCCGGCACCTCGGCGTCTACGCCTTCCGCGCGCCCTTCCTCCAGAGATTCCCCAAGCTCCCCCGCACCCCCCACGAGATCGAGCGCCGGCTGGAGCAGCTGCGCGCGCAGGACCACGGCGTCAAAATCCGCGGCGTGCAGGCCACGCACGCCTGCTCCGGCATCGACACGCCGGAGGACTACGCGGCCTTCGTGAGCCGCTGGCGCGGCGAGCCCAGTTAGCGCACGATGAGGGGCGGGTAGGGCCGCACCGGCTGCCCGTTCCGCTCGTCGCCGGGCAGTTTGGGGGTCGCGTCGAACCCGACGGCGGCGCCCCGCGCGAGAAGGTCGCGGCCGGGATCCATGTTGGCGGTCCAGTGGAAGAGCACCGACGCGGTGTCGCGCGGATCCACGGCGTCGGAGACCGCGATCACGAAATCGATCGGCGCGCGGTCCCAGAGCGCGTGGATGGCGGCGGCCCCCTGCCCCGGCGCGCTCTTCTTCACGCCCAGGAAGGCGCAGCGGCCCCGCCCGAAGGCGGGGAAGACGACCCCGTCCAAGGGGGGGATCTCGCGGGAGGGGGGCGGGGGCCCCACGGCCACGCCGTTCACCTCTTCCCCCGCGATCTTGCGCGTGGCGTCGATGCCGATCTTGTGACCCGCGCCGAGCCGCGGCGCGGCGTGGTCGAGGATGTCGAGGGGCCCGTTCACCAGTTCGACGTCGCGGCGGAAGTCGCAGTTCCGGAACACGGCGCGCCAGACCGCCTCCTCGTCGTGCACGTCCACCTCCTCGTCCACGACGACGACGACCTTCGTCCAGGCCATCTGCCCGGCCCCCCAAACCGAGCACATCACCCGGCGCGCCTGCAGCGGGTACTCCTTCCGGATCTTCACGAACGCGCAGTTGTGGAAGCAGCCGAAGAGCGGCAGGTGGTAGTCGACGATGTCATGGATGAGGGTCTTGAGGAGCGGCAGGAAGATGCGCTCGGTGGCCTTGCCGAGGTAGTAGTCCTCCTGCGGCGGCGGCCCGACGATGGTGGTGGGGTAGATCGCGTTGCGCCGGTGCGTCACCGCCGTGACCTCCACCAGCGGGTAGCGGTCGGGGAGCGAATAGAACCCCGTGTGGTCGCCGAAGGGGCCCTCGAAGGCGGCCCCGGGCCCGAGGGGCTCGCCGGAACGGGGATCCCACCCCGGGAATCCGCACGTCGTGTCCACCAGCCCTTCGATCACGATCTCGCTCCGGGCGGGCACGCGCAGCGGCACCGTGCGCGCCGCGACCATGGGGATTCCCCGGCCGTGGAGGAATCCCGCCATGAGCAACTCGGAGAGCCCTGGCGGCAGGGGACAGGTGGCGGCATAGGGCATCACCGACTCGCCGCCGAGGCAGATCGCCACCGGCATGGACCGCCCCTTCCGCTTCCAGGAGCGCCAGTGCGCGGCGCCGTCGTGGTGCATGTGCCAGTGCATCACCAGGCGGGTCTTGTCCACGTACTGCAGGCGGTACATGCCGATGTTGTGGCTCTTCGGCCGCGGATCCCCCTCGTCGCCCGCATGGATCGTGTGGATGCCGGCGAAGGTGATGTAGCGGCCGTCGGTCTTGGGCGTCGGGTAGCCCATCGCGGGGGCGTCGCCGTCCAGGGGCCAGCACTGCACGAGCGGGATGCGCGAGAGATCCACCTCGCCGCGCGAGGCGAGCCGCACCACCTCCTGGCAGGGGCCTCGGCGCACGCGCCGCGGCGGCACGCGCAGGAGCGGGAGGAACTGCCGCGCCTTGCGCAGCGCGTCGCGCAGGGAGCGGGGCGGTTCGGGCTGCGTGAGGGCGGCGATCCGCTGCGCGATCGCCGGAAAGCCGCCCGCCTCGCACCCGAGCGCCATTTCGGTGCGCCGATAGGAGCCGTAGGCGTTGATGAGGACGGGGAAGTCGCTTCCCGTCACCTTCTCGAAGAGCAGCGCCCGGCCCCCCGCCGCGTCGTGGCCTGGATCGAACCGGGCGGCATGGGCGCTGCGGCGCGGGCAGGGGGCGCGCGCCTCGCGATCGGAGGCGGCCGCGATCTCGAGGAGCGCTGAGACGGGGGCGGGGACCCGCACCAACTCCCCCGCCGCCTCCAGGGCGGCCACGAACGCACGCAGCGACGCATACACGCCGACGAAGATAGCGGAGGCTCGGGCGCGACGCTAATCGCCCGTGATGAACCTGAGAGCGTCGTTCTGCCCCGGCCGTGCGCTCCCGGACCAGATGTGCGGCGGCGGGATGCCGTAGCCCCCGTCGTGGGGAAAGCTGGTGGTGCGGTAGTCGGGGACCTGGACCATCGAGGGGAAGTCCTCCTGGCGGAACATGAAGATGAGCACCGGCCCGTCGCAGATCGCCCGCGAAGCGGTGGAGAGCGCGACGAAGGTGCAGTTCCGCGTGACGAGGCTTCTCAGGGTCGGTGCCGGCCTCGGTCGGAGGTTTGTGCGCGACCGGAGGATCCCCGTGCTGGGCCGGTAGCCCGGCGAGGACGCGCGTGCTCTTCGAAAGGAGCTGGGAGACCAGGTCTCCGCTCCCGTCGATCCGACGCAACATCGGCTCGAGCACTTGGAGGACGATGCTGCTGCCGCACCCTGCGAGAAGGGAGGCAAGCAGGAGGAGCATCGCAAGCCGTCCGTTCCGTTGCCTCATGGTGGTCTTCCCGGGACCCTGGCTCCACCTAGGGTCTGTCTGAATACTCCATCTGGCTTCGCCCGGCTGCGCGGGCCGCTGGCTTCGCCGCTCGTCCATCGCCGTATTTGGGGTCAATACGGCTTCGGACTCGCGGCTCGCCAGCAGCCCGCTCGCT
>JBQTIG010000112.1:0-13802 GCA_052388375.1 Planctomycetaceae bacterium
GCCCCCAACACGTGGCCCACCAAGAGTGCGGATGGAAGCCTGGCGGCGCGGTTGACTCGGCTCGGAGGGAGGCGCCGCCACGTCGGCTCTGGACAGGGACGGCCTTCTCATGGAAGGCCCTAACCGCCCTTCGGGGTGGTCGCGCCGCCGCCGATCTTGAGGCGGCTCAGCTCCTTGTCGACCGCTTCCTTGGAGCCGAAGCTCTCGTAGAACCAGCCGGACATCTTCGTGGCCATGTCGCCCGGCTGCTTCGTCCCGACCTCGTTGTTGCTCGCGACGAAGGTGAGGAACAGTCCGAGGAAGGCCAGAACCGACGAGAGCACCAGCGCGAAGGTGAGCCCGGGGTTCCCCGCGGGAGCGCCCGGTGCGACCTCGCGGCGCGAGACGCCGCGGGTGGGACCGGCCGAGCGCCGGCTGGCTGCAGAGACCTCCTCGACCTCCTCCTCGTCGCCGTCCTGGGTCAGGTCGGCGCTCAGGTCGATGGGTTCGGTCGTCATCCCGACGTCGCCCCGCCCGCGCCCGCCCTTCTCCTCGATGAAGGTGTCCTGGCTCGAGATCTCCTCGGTCTTCATGCCCGCGGCGTCGAGCTGGACCTCGTCGCTCGAGCCGGCTCCTTCGAAGACCAGGTCGTCGGTCAGCGTCTCGCCGGACTCCTCGAACGCGGGCGCCTCGTCCTCGAGCGTGATCTCGCTCAGGACGGTCTCGCTCGTCTCGGAACCCGCGCCCTTCTTGGCGAGCTTGTCGATCTCCGACTTCTTGAACTTCATGACGTCGCCTTCGCGGAAGGCGGAGATCTCTCCCTCCGAGACGAGACGCTTCAGCTTGTTCTCGTCGATCTTGAGCTGCCGAACCACCTCGTCGAAGGTGTAGAACTCACCACTTTTTGCCATGTTCTTGGGTTCCTGCCTCGCGGCCTCGCCCGGGATCGCCGGTCTGCCCTATTTCGAGTCCTTTGCCGCGCTCTTCGCGCGGTGCTTCTCCGCCATGGCCTTCAGGCCGTCGCGGGTCCATTCCGAGAAGTCCTTGTAGGAGCTGAGCTGGAGATCGTAGTCGATCTTCCGCGCGGCCACCAACTCCAACCCCTTGGACCGTACGAACCGGTACGCGAGGAGTTGCTCCCGCTCCGCATCGAGCACGAACATCACCGACTCGCCGCTTCCGACCGGGGTCGTGACCGCGACGAAGCGGTTGTTGCTGTTGGAGTCGCTCGCCGTGTGCGGGACGGTCCGGCCCTCGAGGCCCGGCCGGGGGTCGGGGACGGAGGGCGGTCCGATCTCGGGCACGCCGCTCGGCGTCGCCGTCGTGGAGGGGGCCGGGTCCGAAGCGGTGCTCCCGCCGTCCTGCGCGTCTGCCGTCCCGGCGAGGGAGCCTCCTCGGCCGACCCAGAGCCCCAGGCTGAAGACGAGAGCCGCCGCAAGGGCAGCGATCACGTAATCGCGACGATCGCGCATGTTTCCTCCCCGTCCCGCGCCGCCCCGCTGGCGACACCGGTCGGTGGCGGCTCATTGGAGCAGGTTCGTTCGGGACGCGCAAGCCCCCTCCCGGCGGGGGCGACCGCTCAGGAGACCCCGGCCGGGTCACCCTGCCGTCACGGCTGTCCCAGGGGGATCCGGAGGCGGACTCGGGTGCCCCGGCCCAGCTCGCTCTCGATCTCCAGATCCCCACCGTGGTCGGTGGCGATGTGCTGGACCGCGGCCAGCCCGAGGCCGTAGCCCTTCCCTGCCGCCTTGGTCGTATAGAACATGTCCACGCAGCGGCGGCGGGTCTCCTCGTCCATCCCGGAGCCGTCGTCGGCGACCTCCAGGACCGCAAACCCCCCTTCCGCGCGCGTGGAGAGCGTGATCGTGCCCGCCGCCCCCTCCGGGATCGCGTCGATCCCGTTGAGCACGAGGTTCAAGACCGCCTGGATCAGCTCCTGGGGGTCCCCGACCACCCCGCCAACCGACGCCTCCGCCCGGACCTCCAGCCGGATGCCGCGCGGCTCCGCACGGTGCATGGCAAGATCCGCCGCCCGGCGGCAGACGTCGGCGCAGTCCACCGGCATCGGATCGGTCTGCCGGGGGGTGAAGTCGAGCACCCGTTGGACGATCTTGGCGATGCGGTCCAGCCCGTCCAGAACGATGCGGAAATACTCCTCGCTCTTCGCGGGGGAGAGGTCGCCCTCGCGGAGGCGCAGCACCGCGTTGGCGATCCCGCCGAGGGGATTGTTGATCTCGTGGGCGATCCCCGCAGCCAGCGTGCCGGTGGCGGCAAGCCGCTGCGCCACCACGAGATGCCCCTCGGCGGCCTTGGCGCGCGCCAAAGCCCCGAGGACCCGGTCCTCCAGGCGGGTCTGGTACTCGTGGACCTCGCCCGCCATGTGGTTGAAGCTCTCTACCAGGCGGTCCATCTCGTCCCCGTGCCCCGTCCTGGGCACGGGCACCGGCGGCTGTCCGCGCGCCACCGTGCCCGCCGCCCGCGCGAGCGCCTCGATGGGTCGCAGCACCACCCGGCTCAGAATCAGGTAGGTCGCCAGGACGAGCAGCACCGTGCCCGCGAAGAGGTAGAGGAACACCGAGCGCAGGTTGGCGAACGCCTCCCGGCGCGCCCGGTCGTTGAACGCCACGTAGACCGCGCGGGAGCCCGTGGTCGGGGCGGCGAAGTAGAGCGTCATCCCCTCGGCGTCGTACCGCACGCCCCGGGCCCCCGCCGCGATGTCCGCGGCGAGCCGCGCCGCGATGGCCGCGGCCTCCTTGCGCAACTCCGGGGGCCCCGCGGGCACCTCCGCCTCCTCCCCGGTCGCGAAGACCCGCACGACGAAACGGGCGTAGCGGCAGGCCGCGGGCGAGAAGGCGCGGTCCTCCGCGACGCGGAACGCCTCGGCGAGCGCCCCGGCCGCCACCGGATCGGCGGGGCCCGCGACCAGGCTCGCCCCGACCGCCAGCACCAGGACGGTGGCGTTCGCCGCCGCGATGAGAAGAAGGATCCGCAGGCGGAGCGACACCGCCGTGCTTTCCTCTCGCCGCGACTACCTCGTGCCCCCGCCGGTCAGCGAGTCGATGATCTTCAGGAGCGGCAGGAAGAGCGCCAGCACGATGATGAACACGGCGCCGCCCATGAAGACGATGAGGAGCGGCTCGAGCAGCGACGTGAGGCTGCCCACGGCGACGTCGACCTCTTCGTCGTAGTTGTCGGCGACCTTGATCAGCATCTTGTCCAGTTCGCCGGTTTTCTCCCCGACGTCGATCATGTTGACGACGAGGTCGTCGAAGATCTGGATCTTCTGCTGGCCCAGCGGCTCCGCGATCGATTCGCCCTCCCGGATGGCGTCATGCACCTCGGAGATCACCTTCTCCAGGACCGCGTTCCCCACGGCGCCCTTCACGATGGCCAGCGCCTCCAGGATCGGCACGCCCGACGAGATCAGGGTGCCGAAGGTGCGGGTGAACCGGGCGACGAGGATCTTCTTGTAGAGCGGCCCGATGATGGGCAGCTTGAGCCGCATGGAGTCCATGAAATAGCGCCCGCCGGGCGAGGATCGGATGAGGCGCGGCAGGGCCCAGAAGAGCAGGAACACGGTGAGCAGGAACATCCACCAGTACTCGACCAGCCAGCGCGAGGCGCGGGTGACGGCCTTGGTGGGTCCCGGCAACCCCTCGGCGCCGAGCTTGCTCGTCGCGAAGACCTGCTCGAACTTCGGGACGACGTTGGTCATGATGAAGAGCAGGATCAGGACGATGACGATGAGGACGGCGATCGGGTAGGCGGCGGCGCCCTTGACGCGACGCCGGAGCTTGGCGGCCTTCTCCTTGAAGGAGGCGAGGCGGGCCAGGATGACGTCGAGGACGCCGCCCGCCTCTCCCGCGCGCACCATGTTCACGTAGAGACCGTCGAAGACCCGGGGGTGCTTCGCCAGCGCCTCGGAGAGCGAGGCGCCGGACTCGACGTCCTCGGTCACGCTCACGAGCACGTTCTTGAACAGCCCTTTGGGGAGCTGCCCCTCCAGGATCTTCAAGCACGACACGATGGGCAAGCCCGCGTCCTGGAGGGTGCTCAGCTGGCTGGTGAACTGCGTGAGCTGCTTCTCCGAGACGCCGACGAGGCTGAAGCCCCCCTTCTTGGGGGGCGCCGCCACCGCCGTCGTGGGCGTCATCTTGCTTGCCATCGCTGCTCCTTTTTGCCCGGGGTCGCCGTCGGTGGAGGCCCGTACCCCGACCGACCGGCCCCCATCATTCAAAACCGCGCGCGGAAACGCAACTCCGGAGCCGTCTGGGGGCCGTCCCCCGAGGCCCCCCCCGCCCGCTACAGCATCGTCATGGTCTCCCGCAAGACCTCTTCCACCGTGGTCACGCCGTCGTAGATGGCCAAGAGACCGCCCTCCCGGAGGGTGCGCATCCCCTCCTCCCGCGCGACGGTTCGCAGCTGCGACGTGGGGGCGGCGTCCATGATGAGCACCCGGACCGCGTCGGAAACGACCATCATCTCGAAAATGGCCAGCCGCCCTCGGTATCCCGTGCCGTTGCACTTGGGGCAGCCCTTCCCGTAGGCGAATTTCTTGCCCTCCACCTGGGCGGGGGAGAGCTCCAGCTCCAGGAGGATCTCCCGGGAGGGCTCGTAGAACTGCTTGCAGAAGGTGCAGATGCGCCGCACGAGGCGCTGACCTACGACCCCCTCCAGCGTGGCCGCGATCAGGAACGGCTCCACGCCGATGTCGACCAGGCGCGTGATCGCCAGCGGCGCGTCGTTGGTATGGAGGGTGCTGAACACGACGTGGCCGGTCAAGGAGGCCTCGATGGCGATCTGGGCGGTGTCGCGGTCGCGGATCTCCCCCACGAGGATGATATCGGGGTCCTGGCGCAGGATGCTGCGCAGACAGGCGGCGTAGGTGACGCCGATCTCCTCGTTCACCTGCACCTGGACGATGCCTTCCAGGTCGTACTCGACGGGGTCCTCCGTCGTGATGATCTTCATCGCGACGTCGTTGGTGGCGTTGAGGATGCTGTAGAGCGTCGTCGTCTTGCCCGATCCGGTGGGCCCCGTGACCAGGATGATGCCGTGGGGCAGGTCGATGAGCCCCTTGGTCCGGGCCAGTTCGTCCTCGCGCATGCCTATCTGGGCCAGGTCGAGGCTCACCACCGACCGGTCGAGCACGCGCATCACGCAGGATTCCCCAAACATCGTGGGCAGCGTGGAGACGCGCAGGTCGACCGGGCGCCCGCCGATGGCCAGATCGATGCGGCCGTCCTGGGGGATGCGGTTTTCCGAGATGTCGAGGCCGCTCATGACCTTCACGCGGCTGATGAGCGCCGTGGCCAAATGGAGCGGCGGAGCCTCCAGCTCGTAGAGGATCCCGTCCACCCGGTAGCGGATCTTGAACTCGTCCTCGAACGGTTCCAGATGGATGTCGGCCGCGCGGTCCCGGATGGCCTGGTAGAGGATGTAATTGAGCAGTTTGCGCACCGGGGCGGAGTTGGCCATCGCCTCCGCGTCCTCCAGGTCGGTGATCTCCTTGCCGCCGCGCCTCATGCCCGGCTTGCGTACGGCGGGGGCGCTGGCGGCATCCTCGATCTCCTTGAGGATGGTCGCCATCACCTGCTCTTCCTTCCCGTAGGCCTTCTCGATCGCCTTCTCGATCTGGTCCAGGTCGGCCACCACCCCTTGGACGTCGCAGTTGGCGGTGAATCGGACGTCGTCGAGCGCCGTCTTGTTCATCGGATCGGCCATCGCGACGACGAGCAGCTTGCCGTCGTAGCTGAGCGGGACGAACAGGAAGGGGCGGGCGATCGCCTCGTCCACCTTCGCGATGGCCTCCGGCTGCGGCGTGAACTCGCGCAGGTCGACCACCTCCATGCCGGACTGCCGCCCCAACGCGAGCATGAGCTGCGGCTGGGTGATGTGGCCGAGGCTCACCAGGATCTGGCCGAACTGACCGCCGTCCCGCTTCTGGACCTGGACCGCCTCCTGCACCTGCCCCTCGTGGAGCACCTTCATCTCCTTCAGGATCTGGCCGATCAGCTTCTTCCGGTGCTGGACGCGCTCGACGTTCACAGTCCCAACTCCTCGAGCTTGGCCCGGTAGGAGCGCTGGTTAGCGGCCTTGTTGAGGGCCGTTTCGCGGCTGATCTTGCCGGCCTTGAGCAACTCCGTGAGGTGCTCGTCGAGCAGGAACATCCCGACGTTCTTGCTGGTCTGGATGGTCGAGGGAATCTTGAACGTCTCCGCCTTGCGGATGTGGTTCTCGATGGCGGGGCTCATGATCATCACCTCGAAACCAGCGATCATGCCCGGCTTGTCCTCCCGCGGCATGAGCACCTGCGAGACGACCCCGAGGATCGAGACGGAGAGCTGCACGCGGATCTGCTCCTGCTGATCCGGCGGGAACTGGTCGATGATGCGGTCCATGGTGCGCGCGGAGCCGGTCGTGTGGAGGGTGCCGAAGACCAGGTGCCCCGTTTCCGCCGCCGTGATCGCCGTGGCGATCGTCTCCATGTCGCGCATCTCCCCGAGCAGGATGACGTCGGGGTCCTGGCGCAGGGCGCGGCGGAGTCCCTCCGAGAAGGAGGGGACGTCCACGCCGATCTCGCGCTGATTGACGATGGACTTCTTGTGCGCGTGGTAGTACTCGACCGGGTCCTCGATCGTGATGATGTGGGTGTCGTTGGTCGTGTTGATGAAGTCGATCATCGTCGCCAGGGTCGTGGTCTTGCCGCTACCCGTGGGGCCGGTGACGAGGACGAGGCCACGAGGACGGTCGCACAGCTCCTGCACCTGCTTGGGCAGGCCGATCTCGTCGAAGCTGAGGAGCTTGCTGGGGATGAGACGGCAGACCATCGCCGCGTGACCGCGCTGCCGGAAGATGGCCACGCGGAAGCGGGCGCGCGTGCCGTGGGCCAGTCCGAAATCGGCGCTTCCCCGCTCGCGGAACTCCGTGAGCATGCGTTCGGGGGCGATCGATTCCACCAACGCCATCGTGTCGGCGGGCGTGAGCGGCGGGTGCCGGACGTCCCGCAGGCGGCCATGCTTGCGCACGACGGGAGGCCTGCCGACGGTGATGTGCACGTCGGAGGCGCCCTCCTCCACGAGAAGGTCGAACAGCTGCGACATCGAAAGGTGCACGCCGCTATCCCTCCAGTACCGATCCCGTGGTCCGGAGCACCTCGTCCACGGAAGTGATGCCCATGAGGATCTTCCGCACCCCGTCCTCACGCAGCGTGAGCATGCCGCAGGAGGCCCGCGCCTGCGCCCGGAGCTCCAGGGTCGAGGCGCCCTTGAAGGTCAACTCCCGCATGCGGTTGTCCATCTCGAACATCTCGAAGAGTCCCTTGCGCCCCCGGTACCCCTCGAAGCGGCACTCCTTGCATCCGACCGCCTTGTAGATCGTCTTCCCCTCGAGCATGTCGGGCTTGATCCCCAGGGCGCGCAGCTTCAAGGGCTCGGGCTCCCACGGCGCCCGGCAGCTCGGGCAGAGGAGCCGCAAGAGCCGCTGCGCCATGATGGCGAGGACCGCCGTGGAAACGAGGAACGGCTTGACGCCGATGTCGATGAGGCGCGTCAGGGCGGAGGGGGCGTCGTTGGTGTGGAGGGTGCTGAACACGAGGTGGCCGGTGAGCGCGGCCTGGATCGCGATCTCGGCCGTCTCGGGGTCTCGAATCTCGCCCACGAGGATGATGTTGGGGGCCTGGCGCAGCATGGCGCGCAGGATGCGCGAGAAGTCGAGCCCGATGGAGTGCTTCACCTCGCACTGATTGATGCCCTTCAGGTGGTACTCGACCGGGTTCTCGGCGGTGATGATCTTGACGTTGGGCTGGTTCAGGTCCTTGAGCGCGGCGTAGAGTGATGTGGTCTTGCCCGACCCGGTCGGCCCCGTCACGAGGAAGATGCCGTTCGGCTTCTTGATGATGCGCTCGAACCGCGCGTGGTCGTCGGGATGAAAGCCGAGCTGCTCCAGCCCCACCAGGGAGACTTCCTTGTCCAGGAGCCGCATCACCATCGACTCCCCGTGGGACGCCGGGAGCGCCGAGACGCGGATGTCGATGGGGCGTCCGATCAACTCCACCTGGATGCGACCGTCCTGCGGCTTCCGTTTCTCCGCGATGTCCATCTTGGCGAGGATCTTGATGCGGCTCAGGACGGAGTTCTGGATGTCCTTGGGGAGGGACTGCGCCTCGAAGCAGAGGCCGTCCACGCGGTAGCGCACCCGGACGCGCTCCGCCATCGGCTCGATGTGAATGTCGCTCGCCCGGGCGCGCAGGGCATCTTCCATCACCTTCTGCACGAGACGGATGACCGGCGCGTCCTCGCCCTCCTCCTCGGCCACGCCGGCGGCCGCGGCCGCGGGCCCCTTCTGCGCCACCCGCGAGCCGACGCCGTAGTACTCCGCCTTGGCGTTGGTCAGGGAACTGGGGGTGGCCAGGGCGAACCGCACCTCGGCGTTGAGCACGAATTGCAGTCCGTCGGCGTGGTAGGCCGTGGCGGGATCGCGAATGGCGAGGATGATCTGCCGGCCCTGACGCTTGACCGGGACGACGTCATACTCCTCCACTACCTTGCCCGGGACGGCGCCGATGACCTCCGCGGGAAGTTTCACCTTCGAGAGGTCGACGAAGGGGAGCTTGTTCTGGCGGCAGAGGGCCCGGGTGACCTGCTCCTCGTCGACCATCTGGAGGTCGATGAGCGCCTCGCCGAGCCGCGTGCCCGTCCGCTTGGCGTGCACGAGGGCATCGTCGATCTTGGCGGGCGTTACCAGGCCCATCTCGAGGAGGATTTCCCCGAGTCTCTTGCGAGGCTCCACTCTTGCGGTCTCCGTGCAGGGGGGGCGGCGCACCGGCGCTCCGCCGCCGCCCTAGTATTCGTGCATCGCGCCCCAAGTCAATGACGTGGCGCAAACGCGCTCTCCCGCCGCGCCGCTCCCGGGCCGTGGAGGGCTTGTTTAGAATGCCCCCCGTGCGGCTTCCCGCGTGGCCCCTTCTCCTCTGTCTCGCGCTTCCCCTGGCCGCATGCCGAGCCCTTCCTCCCCGCCTCCAGGACCGGTCGACGCCCAAGTCCGCCTACGAGAGCTTTCGGGGCGCCATGGCGCGCGGGGAGTGGGAACGCGAGTACGCCGCCTTCTCCCCTCTCCTGCGCGAACGTCTGCACGCAAGCCTGGCCCAGTGGAAGGACGCGCGCGCCGTGGCGCTGGACCGGAACCATCTCCTGGTGCGGGCGGTCGCGCGCTCGCGCGTCGAGGGGGACCCGCGCCCCGAGGGGGACCGTGCCGAACTGGAGATCCGTCTCCCCTGGGGCTACCGCGGGCGGGTCTCGCTGGTCCGTCTGGTGGTGCTCCGCTGCGAGTTGGAGGGGTCGGCGCGTCCTCCCGTCGAGGACTGGCTCCCCGAGCTGCGCCTCGAGCCGGGAGCGGGCACGCTGGGGGTCGTCGTGCCGGAGCGCCAGCTGGCCTACGTCCTCAAGGCGCTCGCCCGGGCGAAGGGCAAGCTCCGCGTCTTCGAGGCGCGCTGGGAGTGGTTCCTGGAGGACTTCGAGGCCAGCGGCCAGACTCCTGCGACGGTGCGCGCGGACGTCGCGCACCGTCCCACGAAAGCAGGCCCGGACAAGGAAGGCGAGGCAAGTCGATGAGCGCAACCGAAAGGCATGTCTTCTTTTTCTCGCGCGCCGGGGCGGAGGGGGACGGGGCCCGCAAGGAACTCCTCGGCGGCAAGGGCGCCAACCTGGCCCAGATGTGTCGCCTCGGCCTGCCGGTGCCGCCGGGCTTCACCCTGGCCACCACCGTCTGCCGCGCCTTCGCCGCCGGGGGCGGATCCCTTCCCGAAGCGGTGATGGTTGAAGTGGAGCGGAACATCGCCCGCCTCGAGGCGGAGATGGGATTGCGGTTCGGCGACCCGGCCGCGCCCCTCCTCGTCTCCGTGCGCTCCGGTGCCGCGGTCTCGATGCCGGGGATGATGGACACCGTCCTCAACCTGGGGCTCAACGACTCGACCCTCGAGGGGCTCGCGCGCCGCTCGGGCAACCGCCGCTTCGCCCTCGACGCCTACCGGCGCCTGCTCAACATGTTCGGGGACGTGGTCCTGGGCGTGGACCACCACCACTTCGAGTCGGCCCTCGCCGAGGTCAAGGCTTCGCACGGTGCACTCCAGGACACCGACCTGGACGCCGCGGCCATGGCGGAGGTCGTGGAGCGGTATCGCGGCATCCTCCAGAGGGAGACCGGGCAGGGCTTTCCCCAGGATCCGCGCCTGCAGTTGCGCCTCGCCATGGAGGCGGTCTTCAAGTCCTGGGACAGCGAGCGGGCGCAGCGGTACAGGAAGATCCACGAGATCACCGGCCTCCTGGGCACCGCGGTCAACGTCCAGGCGATGGTGTTCGGCAACCTGGGGAACACGAGCGGCACGGGCGTCTGCTTCACGCGCAATCCGAGCACCGGGGAGAACGTCTTCTACGGGGAGTACCTGGTCAACGCGCAAGGGGAGGACGTCGTAGCCGGCATCCGCACTCCGGAGCCGATCTCCCGCCTCGAGGGGGAGATGGCGGAGTGCTACCGGCAGCTCCTCGCGATCAAGGGGACCCTCGAGAGCCACTACCGCGAGATGCAGGACATCGAGTTCACGGTGCAGGAGGGAACGCTCTACATGCTCCAGACGCGGACCGGGAAGCGGTCCGCGCAGGCGGCGGTTCGCATCGCGGTGGAGATGCGCGACGAGGGTCTCGTGTCGGTGGAGGAGGCGGTGCGGCGCGTCGACCCCGCGCAGCTCGACCAGCTCCTGCACCCCACGTTCGACCCCAAGGCGCCGCGCGAGGTGCTGAGCTCGGCGGGTCTCCCGGCCAGCCCCGGCGCCGTATCGGGTCGCATCGTCTTCACGCCGGAGGATGCCGAAGCCTGGGCGAAGCGGGGGGAGAAGGTCCTGCTCGTCCGCCGCGAAACCTCCCCCGAGGACATCGGCGGCATGCACGCCGCCCTCGGAATCCTCACGGCATTGGGGGGCATGACGAGCCACGCGGCCGTGGTGGCGCGCGGGATGGGGAAGTGCTGCGTGGCGGGATGCGGGGACGCCTACATCGACGCGGCCGCGAAAACCCTGCGGTTCAAGGAAGCCACCTTCCGGGAGGGGGACTGGATCTCCCTGGACGGATCCACCGGCGAGGTGATGCGCGGGCAGGTCCCCACCACCCAGCCCTCCGTCGGCGTCCACTTCGGTCGCCTCATGGAGATGGCGGACGGCATCCGACGCCTCAAGGTGCGCACCAACGCCGACACCCCGGCGGACTGCGCGGTCGCGCGCCGGTTCGGCGCCGAGGGGATCGGCCTCTGCCGCACCGAGCACATGTTCTTCGAGGAGTCGCGCATCCTCGCCGTGCGCGAGATGATCGTGGCCGATACGCTCGAGCGGCGGGAGCGGGCCCTCGCCAAGCTCCTCCCGGAACAGCGCAAGGACTTCCTGGGGATCTTCCGGGCGATGGGCGGCCTGCCGGTCACGATCCGCCTGCTCGACCCGCCGCTCCACGAGTTCCTCCCCCACGACGAGAAGAGCCAGAAGAGCGTCGCCCACGCCCTCGGCGTGCCGATCGAGCGGGTGAAGCGGCGCGTGCAGGAGCTGAGCGAGTTCAATCCGATGCTCGGCCACCGCGGCTGCCGCCTGGGCATCACGTTTCCCGAGATCTATGAGATGCAGGCCCGTGCGATCGCCGAGGCTGCCTGCGACGCCGCGGCGGAAGGCGTGGCGGTGTTCCCCGAGGTGATGGTGCCGCTCGTCGGGACGGCCGCCGAGCTGGAGTTCTGCGCCGAGAGGCTTCGTGCGATCCTCGAGGAGACGATCCGGCTGCGCAAGGCGAAGGTCCGCTTCCTCATCGGGACCATGATCGAGGTGCCGCGTGCCGCGCTGGTGGCCGACAAGATCGCCGCCACCGCCGAATTCTTCTCCTTCGGGACCAACGACCTGACGCAGATGACTTTCGGCTACAGCCGCGACGACTCCTCCAAGTTCCTGCCGGACTACATCGAGCGGGGGATCCTGGCCAAGGACCCCTTCCAGTCCCTCGACGCCGAGGGGGTCGGCCGCCTCATCCGCATGGCGGCCCAGGAGGGCCGGGCGGCGCGCCCCAGCCTCAAGCTGGGCATCTGCGGCGAGCATGGTGGCGACCCCGCCTCCGTCATCTTCTGCCACAAGGCGGGACTCGACTACGTAAGCTGCTCCCCCTACCGGGTGCCCATCGCGCGGCTGGCGGCGGCGTGGGCGGCGCTTCCCCCCAAGGCGCGCTGACGGGGGCGACGAAGGAAAAACATGAGAGCCGGCTCGAGCCTGCGATCGCGCCTGCGGCGCGAAGAGAAAACCGGGGGCGGGGGCTGCGTCGCCGAACCCGGTACGGATTCGCCCGTTCCCAAGGGGTTGCGGCGCGCGATGGGAACCCCCGACCTCCTCTCCTCTCCCGGCGTCTCCCTCGCATGAGCCGCGAACAGGTCGCACGGCTGGAGCGCACGGTAGCCGCGGTCTTTCTCGGCAAGCCGCGGGTGGTGCGCCTCGCCCTGACCGCTCTGTTCGCCGGAGGCCACCTGCTCCTGGAGGATGTGCCCGGGGTAGGCAAGACCGTGCTCGCCCGGGTGCTGGCCCGCGCCGTAGATGCCCCGTTCCGGCGTCTCCAGTTCACGCCCGATCTCTTGCCGAGCGACCTCCTGGGCACCTCCGTCTTCCACCAAAGGACCGGCGAGTTCGAGTTCCGTCCGGGACCCATCTTCGCGTCCATCATCCTGGCGGACGAGATCAACCGCGCAACTCCGCGCACGCAGTCGGCCCTTCTGGAGGCGATGAACGAGGGCTCCATCTCCCTCGACGGCGTGACCCGCCCGCTCCCCGCCCCCTTCCTCGTCTTCGCCACCCAGAATCCCTACGAGTTCGAGGGCACCTACCCGCTCCCGGAATCGCAGCTCGACCGCTTCCTGCTCCGCGTAGGCATCGGCTACCCCTCCCGCGAGGATGAGATGCGGATGCTCAAGGAGCAGCAGCTGACCCACCCCATCGACGCCGTCGAACCGGTGATGGACGCCGCCGAAGTGGTGGCCATCCAGCAGGAGGTGCGCGCCGTGCGCATCGAGGATTCCCTGCGCGACTACCTGCTCGGCGTCGTCGCAGCCACCCGCTCGAACCGGCGCATCCGCGTCGGAGTCAGCCCGCGGGGTTCGGGAGCGCTGCAGCGGGCCGCCCAGGCGCACGCCTTCCTGGAAGGGCGCGACTACCTGCTCCCCGACGACCTCAAGCAGCTGGCCCCGCATGTCCTCGCCCACCGCCTCGTCCTGGCGGGAGCGCTGCCGGGCGGAGGCGGCTTCGAGGAGCGCGAGCGCATCCTTGCCGACATCCTGGACGCCGTGCCGGTTCCGATCTGAGCCTAGGAGCCCCAGGCCTCGTGGCGAAGGCCTGCTGCCGCCATGGCCGCGCGCGTCGTGGCGCCGAGACCCCAGGTGCGGCGCGTGCCGGACACCCCCAGGGCCCGGTAGGCACGCACCGCGGAAGGGGCGAAGAAGCAAACCAGCTCGGCGGCCTCCAACGCCCGGCGGTCCACCTGCTCCAGAGTCACGGTCCGGTAGACCGGCACCGCCGTCACCTCCGCTCCGCCCGCGCGGAGCGCTCGCGCCAGGTCCGGATTAGCCGCGCGCGCCTGGGGCAGCAGGAGGCTTCGTCCCCGCGCCTCTCCCCAGGCGCGGGCCAACTCCTCCCCCCCCCCCCCCCCCCCCACCGGCCCCCCGCGTACCCGCGCCCCCCCCGCCCCCCCCCGGGCGGGCCCCCCCGCGCCCCCGCGCGGGCCCTGCGCCCCCCACGCGGCCAGCGCCACCCCCCCGCC
>JBQTIG010000113.1:0-12475 GCA_052388375.1 Planctomycetaceae bacterium
AGGTACTCGCGGCAAGCCTCCTCGCTCGCGAAGTGCCGCTCCAGCTCCGGAAGGGTCCGCGGATAGTCCTCCAGGCACCCAACCCCTACCGGCGGGGTCTACTGGAGTCAAGGACATACCCACATAGGGTCAATACGGCTTCGGACTCGCGGCTCGCCAGCAGCCCGCTCGCTCGGGCTCGGGCCGACGAGGGAGTATTCAGACAGGCCCTAGAGGATGGCGCGCAGCGCGGCGAAGAAATCGGCGTTTCCGGCCACCATGAAGCGCTCTTCGCGCTGGGTCACGGAATCGACCTCGGCGTTGCCCTTGGCGGACTCGCGGCACCAGTACTTCAGCATGCTGAAGACGGCCTCTTCGTTGGTGGTGGTGAAGTCGACGCCGCGCTTCCTCTTCAATTCCTGCTGGATGCGCGAGAGCTCGGTATCGCGGAGGATGATTCGAGGCATGGTCAGCGGTTCCACTCGTGGGCCTGAAGGGCCCCTTTCTCTGTCTTGAGGGTGGCGTTGAGGATCCAGACGTAGCGGCCCGGCTTGCGCCCCGGCCACCCGGTCCAGTTGGGATTGAGGGTTTCCGAGAGCGCCCAGAGGTCGGAGTTGCGCGCGTGGTCGGGGGGACCCTGGGGCTTGTTGGAATCGATCTGCTCTTCGGCGAGCAGCGTGAGCTGGATCGAGTCCTTGCCGGCATCCAGCGTAAGGCTCGCCGGCCGGGCCTGACCGCTCTGGCGGGCGAGGCCCGTGCGCGCGTCGAGAGCGATGATCGCCTCGGGCGGCATGACGAGGGCCTTGTTCGCGAGACCGAGGAAGCCGTTCCAATAGACGAGGTACCACTCGCCCGGGGCTACCCTCTTCTCCTGCCAGAGGCCGATGGCGTCGGCAAACGGCGCGGTGCTGGTCTCGTACTCGTCGGGGGCGGGGGGCGGCTCGACGACCTCGAGAGGAGGATCGCCCTTCTTGGGTTTCTCCTTCGACTTCTTCTTGTACTCCTCGTACTTCCGGCGCCACTCCTCCAGGACGGCTCGCTCCTGGTTGGAGAGACGGACGCCGCCCCGCAGCGCCACGTCGCACCGGAAGAGCCCCAGGATCTCGTAGTCGTTTCCGGGGCTCTTCTGGGACCAAGCGCGGTCGATCTTGCGCTTGGCATCGTCGTCGAGGGTCGAGAACCAGAGCGGCACCGCCGCGATCGCCTGCGCGCCCTTCGTGCAATGGATGTACGGCGCCGCCCCGGCCTGGAACATCGCCGTGTCGACCCCCGCCATGTGAGGCAAGGCGAAGGCCTGGGGAGTGTACCGGCTCCAGCGCGCCGTCCCAGGGCTGTAACTCGCGCGCAGGACCGTGTGGAGCAGCATGTCCCAACCCGCCCGGGGGTGGCGCACGAGGCGGAATCCGAGCGTGTCGAACCGGTTGTCGCTCTGGAGCGAGGTGTCGCCCTTCCCCACGACCCCGGTGCGCGTGGAGAGCTGGAGGAAGTAGCGGCTGTCCCCCCAAGAGGCGCCCTTCACGACGAGGGAGTAATTGAAGAGGCCGAGGGAGGGCGCCGCGGGCTTTGCGGTGAGGTAGGGGTGGTAGTCGTAGAACGTGCGCGTCAACTCGCCCACGTTGCCGAGGAGATGGCGGCAGCCGAGGGCGCTGTCGCCGGGCTGCACGGAGGCGTCGTCGACGGCGAGCGGCCCCAGGGCGCACGCTTCATTGTCGGCCCATGCGAAGAACTGTCTCTGCTTGTTGTGGTCCCAGGCGCCGCGCATGGGGTGCACGACGCTGAGCGGCTGATCCCCCTTCCCCGCGCGTTCCACCTCGTACTCCGAGGGGAGGTGGCAGCCGGCCCACTCCACGAAAGCGAGAATCTCCGTCGTCGAGACGCTGCGAATGGGAAAGGCGGCGAAGTCCTTCGCCCGGATCTTGGCGAAGAGCTCGCCCTCGGGGACCTGGAACGCCTCCGCGGGGTCCTTCCGGATCGCGCAGTACTCCACTCCGGTGGGAAGCACGGTGATGTAGGGGCACCAGGAGATCCAGTGGCGCGGCGTGCGGTGCGTGTAGAGCACCAGCTTGACCCCCTTGGGCAGGCGTGCGCCGCCGATCTTCTTCGGCTCCTTGAGAAGCGCGTCCCAGCTGAGGAGCACGACCCGCTTCGGCTTTTCCGGCTTGCCCTCGTCCGCCTCCTCGTTTCCTTCCGCTCCTTCGTTCCCCGCTTCGGCCGCTTCGACCGGTTCGTCGGCGGGATCATCCCCGGGAGCTTGGGCGGCGGCCTTCTGGTGCTCCTCGAAGGCGTGCTGCAGTTCCGCGATGTTGAAGGCGAAGATCGCCTCCCACTCGCTCGGGATCGCCTCCCCGCGGAGGCGAACGTACTGGCTTGCGATGGCCTCGAGGGTCTCCACGCCGTTCGTCACGTGCTCGCGGCGGAAACTCGCGTCGAGGTACTGCTTCCACTGGGCGTTCGTCACCTCATAGCGCCCGATGCTGTACTCCGCGAGGATGACGCCCTCGTCCAGATCGCCCCAGCGCTCATATTGGAGGATGTCCTGGAGCTCGGGGTTGAGGGCCCTCGCCTTGATGTTCTCCTGGGTAGTCCCGGGAAACACGCGCCCCTCGGGCACGTTCACGAACCCGGGAATCTCGGAGCCCTCCCCCTCGGCGGGTGCGGCCGCCGGAAGGAGCGCCACGAGGAGCGCTACAAGAGGGCGAACGGGGGGCAAGCGGTGCGCCATGATGAGGGCCCGGATTCTAGCACGGGGGTTCATTCCGACCGGTTCGGGCTGCACGGAACGTGCCGTCCCCGCCGATCCATACGTGGGGGGACGATGCGTTTTCGTCCTCAACATCCTGGGGTCCAACCCTTGCCCACGAAGAGCGAGGCGGTTACCCTGGGGAAGCGCACGGCACCATCGCGGTTGGGACCGAACTCAGTGAGGGAGCAGACATGATCGGGAGCTTCGAGAAGCTGGGGATCCTCGTGATCGTGGTGATCATCGTCATGATCTTGGCCATCGCGATCTACCAGTGGGGGGGTGCGGGGTTGGAGCCCGCGGGGTACGGCCCCGTTACCGCCGCCTCCCAGGATGGGCCGCTCGAAAGGGACCTCGAGGGCATGGCCGGCCGGGAACCGGCGCTCCGCATCCCGCCCGAGCCGCCCGCGGATCCCTCCTCCATTCCCGCCGAGTATGTGATCCAACCCAACGACAACCTCTGGACCCTGGTCCGTAAGTGGGGACTCAAGGACTCCTTCATCGAGGAGATCCGGAAGGCCAATCCAAGTCTGGACGCGCGGTCCCTCGTTCCCGGCCAGACCATCAAGATCCCTTCGTCGGAGGGGGCCAGGGTTGCGCCCCCCCCCTCGTCATCTCCCGCAGCCGAAAGCGGCCGCACCTACCAGGTGCAGGAGGGCGACGACCTGTCGACGATCGCCCGCAAGCACCTTGGATCGGCCCGGCGCTACCGGGAGATCCTTCAGCTGAATCCCGGTCTGGACGCCCGTCGCCTCAGGATTGGGCAGACGATCCGGCTTCCCGCAAACTGAGCGGCTGCAAGGGTTTACAGCCACAGGGCGGAGGCGGTGGGTCTCGCGCCCGCTCCGGCCGTCCGGGCGTGCCTCTCCGAGACCCCTCCCGGGCTTCAGCCGAGAGGGGGAAAGTCCCGATACGGAAGAGGTGCAGGTGCCGCGGCACGCCCGCAGACGGAGAGAAACCATGCGTTTCAGGCTCGCCCTTTCCGCAGTCGCCCTCGCGTTCCTTCCCTCGACCGTGCTCGGGGACGAGCCGGACGCGCCGCCTCCCGCCCCGCCTCCTTCCAAGGAGCAGCCCGGCCAGGAGTCGCCGCCGAAGGAGGGGGACGAGACCGTCGTCTCCTCGACCCGCGCCGGAGAAAGGGCGCGCACCCTCTCCCCGCAGGACATCCCCGCGGAGATGGCCCGGATCGCTACCAAGGCCGACATCAAAGCCGAGCTCTCGCTCCGGACCATCGCGGGCCGTCCCATCACCTTCCGGGGCGTCATCCGCAACGGAAAGATGATCGAGCGCATCCTCGACAGGAAGTTCATTCTTCAGCGCAATCTCGACGAGCCGGACTGCGGCGTCCGTCTCTGGTGGGCGAACGACACCGAGGGCTACATCTTCTTCAAGTACAGCGCCATCCAGAGCCTCACGATCACCGGCCTCTTCACCCGCGAGGACATGCGCAAGCTGCTCGAGGCCCTGGATGCCAAGCGCCGGGGGGCCCAGACCCAGGCAGCCACCCCGGCCGCCAGCGAGCCCGATCCCGAAAAACTGAGCCCCGAAGAATTGCAGGCCTACCTCGTCACGAAGTTTCCTTACGATAAGGGCTGGAATCACGACAAGAAGCGCGAGCTGACGCGACGCAAGATCATCGAGAATCAGGCCCTCACCGCGGAAGAGGCGCTGTTCGAGAAGTACTTCGCCATCCTCGCGCAGGCGCGCTTCGAAGAGCTCCAGAAGACGAACCAGAAGGTCACGATTGAGCCCGGAAGCTCGCAGGCCCAGCCCGCCCCCGCGGTTCCCCCCGAGCCGCAGCCGGATTCCGTGGTTCCCCAGCCCCCCAAGGGACCTTCCGACGGGGTGCCCGTCAATCCTCCTCCCCCCCCGCCCCCCTCCGGACCGTCCGGCGACGGCGACGAGGGAGACGAGGGAAACAGGGGAGACGAGGGAGACGACGAGCCTCCCCCCCCCGAGCAGCCGGATCCCTCCGACGGGGAGTAGCCCGGGGGCCCGCCTCCTCCTCGCCCCCTTCGGCATTCTCTACGCGCTCGGGCCCAAGATCCGCGCGCGCCGTTGGCGCCACCGGGCGCGCCGGCTTCCGCGTCCAGTCCTGAGCGTCGGCAACCTCACCTTCGGCGGCACCGGCAAGACGCCGTTCGTGCTTCACGCCTGCCGCGAGTTGCAGCGGCGCGGCTTTCGTCCGGGAATCCTCAGCCGCGGCTACAAGGCGCGCGGCGGGGAAGCCAACGACGAGGCGCTGCTCCTGCGCCGCCACCTTCCCGACGTGCCGCACGTGCAGGGCCGCGACCGGTTCGCGGGCGGCATGTCCCTGGCGGGCGACGTGGACTGCTTCGTGCTCGACGACGGGTTCCAGCACCTCCCCCTCTATCGCGACGAGAACGTCGTGCTCGTCGACGCGACCGACCCCTTCGGTGGCGGGTTCTGTCCGCCGGCGGGGCGCTTGCGCGAATCGCCCCGCGCCCTCGAACGCGCCACCCTCGTGGTGATCACCCGCTGCGAGCTCATCGACCGCGCCGCGCTGGGCGACATCATGCGTCGCCTGCGGGGGCTCACCCCGGCGCCGATCGCGGACTCGATGTTCCGCGCCGCCTGCACGTCCTCCCTCGCGGGCGTGCGCGTGCTCGCGGCCTGCGGCATCGGCAACCCGCGCGCCTTCTTCGCGACGGTGCTAGGCCTCGGCGCGGAGCTTGGGGGCACGCGCTCCTTCCCCGACCACCACGCCTACGACGCCGCAGACGCGGCGGAGTTGGCGCGTGCCGGGCTTCCGGTTGTGGTGACGGAGAAGGACGCGGTGAAGCTCGAGCCGCTCTGGAAGGGACCGGCCCCCCTGCGCGTCGTCACCCAGGAGTTCGAAGCGGGAGAGGGGGGCGGGGGCATCGCGGCGATGTTCGATCGCCTGGCGCGCCGATGAGGATGGACCCCGCGACGTTTCTGGCGCGGGACGGCAGGAGGGCGGAACTCCGTCCGGCGCGCCCCGCCGACGCGGGCCGCATCCTGGACCTCGCGACGGCGCTGGTGGCCAGCGGGCCCCAATGGAACCTGCCCGATTCGGACGAGTTCGTCTTGAGCGCCGACCTGATCGCGAAGAGCGCGCGCCGGGCCCTCGACAGCGCCAACAGCCTCCATCTTCTCGCCGTCGCCGACGGGGAGGCGGTCGCCTCCCTGACCATGGAGGGATGCCCCCATCGCAAGATGCGCCACGTCGCGGAGCTCGGGCTGGGGGTCGCGGAGGGATGGCGCCGGCAGGGGCTCGCTCGCGCCCTTCTCGACGCCGCGGTACGCGAAGCGCGTCGCTCCCCGGTGCTGCGCCGGCTGCAGCTCCGCGTCTTCTCCAACAACCTGGCCGCGCGGGCCCTCTACGACGCGGCCGGATTCCTGATCGAGGGGATGCAGCGCGAGGCCGTGCGAATCGGGAACCGCTACGTCGACCAGGTTCTCATGGCCCTTTCCGTCGCGTGAGAGAGAGTACGGAGCCAGGACAAAACCGCCGGAAATGGAGCCGAGGCCCCGTCCGGCGAGGAGCAGAAACGGGAGCGGCGCGCGGCGACCCCGCCCGCGCGCCCGACGCCTGCGCCACCGATGGCGCACTCCGGCGATGTAAGTCGTTTTCGGATCACCGGTTGCGAACGCCACGGACTTGCAAAGCAATTCCGGGTCAGGTCCGGGCCGCGGCGCCGGGGGGGGGAGCGGCCCTGGTTCTGGCGCTCGGCTCGTCGCCGTTACCTGGTTCGGCGGGGGCGGGGGTGGCCGCCGGACTCTCCGAGAGGTAGGTGTAGGAGTCGAGCCCGCTTTCGTAGCGCTTGAGCAGCAGCGCCGTCTCCTCCAGGGAGATCTTCCCGGCGCGGAAAGCGTCCTCGCAGTAGCGGCGGACACGGCGGAGGAGGTCACGCCGGTCGAACTCGACGTAGGAGAGCACCTCGGAGACCGTGTCGCCGACGACGACGTGCTCCACGCTGTAGCGATCCCCGTCCAGCGCCACATGGATGGCGTTGGTGTCGCCGAAGAGGTTGTGGAGGTCGCCCAGGATCTCCTGGTAGGCGCCCACGAGGAAGACGCCGAGGTAGTAGGGCTGGCCGTTGGGGGCGTGCAGCTCCAGCACCTCCTTGACGTCGTGCGGATCGATGAAGGAGTCGACCTTCCCGTCGCTGTCGCAGGTGAGGTCGACGAAGGTGGCCTGACGCGTCGGCTGCTCCTGGAGCCGGTGGATCGGCATGAGGGGGAAGAGCTGGCCCACGGCCCAGGAGTCGGGCATGGACTGGAAGACCGAGAAGTTGCAGTAGTAGGTGTCGGCAAGCGCCTGCTCGAGCCCCTCCAGCTCCTCCGGAACCTTGCCCACCTCGCGCAGGTGCTTGTGGAGCTTGGCGCAGCAGGCGTTGAAGAGCCGCTCCGCGCGCGCTCGCCCGACGAGATCGAGGTAGCCGAGGGTGAAGTGCTGGCTCGCTTCGTCGCGCAGCTGGATCGCGTCGTGGTAGGGCTCGAGGAGCTGGCGCCGGCTGATCGACTTCCAGGTCTCGTAGAGCTTTTGGACCACCTCGTGGTCGTTCTCCGCCGGCTCTTCCGGCTTCTCCTTGACCAGGATCTCGTTGGTGTCGAGGACGTTGAACACCAGGACGGCGTGGTGCGCCACGAGCGCGCGCCCCGACTCGGTCACGAGGATCGGGTGCGGGACGCCGAGGGCGTCGCAGGCCTCGGCGATGACGGAGACGACGTCGTTGGCGTACTCCTGCACGCTGTAGTTCATGGAGGAGTGGAAATTCGTGTTGCTCCCGTCGTAGTCCACCGCCAGCCCGCCGCCGACGTCGAAAAAGCGCATCTGCGCGCCCAGGGCGTGCAGCTCCACGAAGATGCGCGAGGCCTCGCGGAGCGCCTCCTTGAAGACGCGGATGGCCGGGATCTGGCTCCCGATGTGGAAGTGGAGCAGCTGGAGGCAGTCGAGCATCCCCTCCGCCTTCAGGAGCCGCGCGGCCTCCACGATCTCGCTCGCGGTGAGCCCGAACTTGCTGCGCCCCCCGGTCGATTCGGCCCAGCGTCCCGCGCCCCGCGCCTGCAGCTTCGCGCGCACGCCGATGTTGGGCCGCACGCCGATGCGTCGCGCCACGCGCAGGATCAGCTCGAGTTCGCGGAAGCGGTCCACGACGAGCACCGTCGTGCGCCCGAGCTTCTGGGAGAGCAGCGCCGTCTCGACGTAGGCCTCGTCCTTGTAGCCGTTGCAGAGGATCAGCCCCTCGGCGTCCTCCATGACGGCGAGCGCGACGAGCATCTCGGGCTTGCTGCCCACCTCGAGGCCGAGGTGCCACGGGCGCCCGCATGCCAGCAGCTCCTCCACGATGTGGCGCTGCTGGTTGACCTTGATCGGGTAGACGCCGCGGTAGCTACCCTTGTAGCCGTACTCCTGGATCGCCTTCTCGAAGCACTCGCTGATCTCGCGCACGCGCGAGCTGAGGATGTCGCTGAACCGGAGCAGGAGCGGCAGCTCGTAGCCGCGCCGCAGCAGGTCGTCGACCAGGAGCTTCAAGTCGATGCTGGCGCCCTCGGCGCGCTTGGGATGCACGACGACGTTGCCCGCCTCGCCGACGGAAAAAAAGCCCGAGCCCCACGCCGAGACGCTGTAGAGATCGTGGCTGTCACGGACCGACCAAGGGTGCTGGTTCATTCCGAGTGGAAGCATACATAATGCTACGCAAGGCAAAGACCTTTTATCGCGCTCCGGAGCGCAAGGAGAGCGCCGCCATGTCGACTCCCGCCACCGCCGAGTTCGAGGCGCGTTCCTACGAGATCGACCCCTACGGCCATCTCAACAACGGCGTCGTCGTCAACTGGCTGGAACAGGGTCGCCTCGTCTTTCTCCGGGATCGCGGCCTGAGCTACGACTCCCTGCCCGAGCGGTTCGCGGTCTGGACGGTCGTCGTCCGCCAGGAGATCACCTACAAGGCGCAAATCCGGCTCGGGGACCGGCTCCTCCTCACCAGCCGGGTGGTGCGCTGCGGGACGACCTCCTTCGATTTCGAACAGAGTCTCACCACGTCCGACGGGCGCGCGGCGGCCTCCGGGGCTGTGCGCATGGTCTGCGTGGGCGAGGCGAGGCGGCCGGCGCCCATTCCGGAGGGGCTGCGCAAGCTGCTCGAGTCCTAGGGCCGAGGTAGGCTGCCGCGATGCTCGCCTGGCTCGCGATCGGCATCGGCGGCGGCTCGGGGGCGATGGCGCGCCAAGCGCTGGGAGGTTGGGTCCAGCGCTGGGCGGGGCCGGGGTTTCCGGCCGGGACGCTCACGGTGAACCTCCTCGGCTGCCTGCTCGTCGGGGCGGGGATGACGTTGGCGGAGTCGCGGCTCGCCGCTTTCCCTGCGGCGCGGCTCCTCCTCACGGCGGGGTTCCTGGGCGGATTCACCACCTTCAGCGCCTTCGGCTACGAGACGCTCCAGCTGCTCCGCGATGCCGCCTGGGGAAGGGCGATGCTGAGCGTGGCCGCGAACGTGATCCTGGGAGTGTGCGCGGTGGCGGCAGGGCGCGCCGTCCTGCTCCGATGTGGGGGGGGCTAGGGGGCCCTCCGCGTCGCTCTTTGCGGCGACGGGAGGGGGACCGTACAGTCTCCCCCCATGGCGACCTCCGGCACCTACCGCGCGGCGCTCCGGGCGGCCCGCGCGTTCGCCGCGGCGGCGCCGGCGCTGCTCCCCGGGCCGACCGCCACCGCGCGCGCCAACATGGAGATCGCCTTCGGCCGGGCCGACGACGCTCTGCTGCGCGCTACCTACCGCCACTTCGGCGAGGCGGCCGTGGACTTCCTCTTCTTCCCGCGCCTGTTCGACCAGGCCGGCGCCGGCGCGCACTTCCGCTTCGAGGGGGGCGGTCTGGAGCACTACCGGGCGACGAAGCCGGCGTCGGCCGTCTTCGTGACCGGCCACTTCGGCAACTGGGAGCTCTTCGGCGCAGCCTTCCGGCACGTCGGAATCCCGATCGCGCCGGTGGTGCGGCCTCCGAGCCCCCCCTGGTTCGCCTCCTGGATCGAGCGCCGCCGCCGCGCCGAGGGGCAGGGGATCATCCCGAAGGCGGACGCCCTGCCGCTGGCCCTCCGCGCTCTGAAGGAGGGAACCTGCGTCGCCTTTCTCATGGACCAGTCGGCGGGCCGGCACGGCGTGCCGATCCCCTTCTTCGGGATGCAGGCGCGCACCCTCACCGCCCCGGCCGCCCTCGCGCACAAGCTCGGGGTGCCGCTCTACGCCGGCTACTCGACGCGCCTCGGGGACGGCATCGACTACCGCTGCTTCGCCGAGCCGGTGCCGCTCCTGGGGGACGCCGTCTCCACGACCGCGCGGCTCAACGCGCTGCTGGAGGGCTACGTGCGCGCCCGGCCGGAGCAGTGGTGGTGGTTTCACCGGAGGTTCAAGCCGACCAAGCTGGAGCGGCGCGGCCACCGCCTCACGCCCGCGGGGCTCCCGGTGGCGGAATGAGGTGGTGGCGCGCCCTCAATCGCCGGTTCCTCCTGCGGTACCGGATGGAGTACGTCCTTGCGCTGGTGCTCCTCCACGGCGCGCGGGCGATGAGCCCGCGGTTCGCCTGGGGTTGCGCGCGCCTGCTCGGCTCGATCCTGTACGCGCTCGGCGTGCGCCGGCGGGTCGCGCTCGCCAACCTGGCCATCGCCTTCCCGGAACGGACCGAAGCGGAGCGAAGCGCCATCGCCCGCCGGAGCCTGCAGCACTTCTGCTGCATGGCGGTCGATCTGATCCTGCAGAACCGGATGCTGCATGCGCGCAACCTCGACGAGCACTTCCAGGTGACCGGCTGGGCCAAGGAGCACCTGGCGAAGCACGGCATCGAGGAGCTGCGCCGGCGCGCGACGCGGCTCCTCTTCGTGACGGCCCACGTCGGCAACTGGGAGCTCGCGTCGGGCTACTTCAGCCTTCTCGGCGTCCCGATCGCGCCGGTCTACCGCTCGCCCCAGAACCCCTTCCTCGAGCGGCTCCTGCGCTCATTGCGGCTCGAGCGCGTCTACGACATGATCGAGCGGCGCGGCGCGGTGCAGGAGATGCTCCGGCGGCTCGACGGCGGCGAGAACATCGGGATCCTCTTCGACCAGGAGGCGCTCTACGGGCTCTTTGTGCCCTTCTTCGGCCAGCCGGCCTGCACGCACAAGACGCCGGCCGTGCTCGTTCGCGACTTCGGGATCCGGGTCTTTTGGGGCACGATGATCCGCCGGGGCGACTTCCTCCAGTACGAGGGCCGGGGCGATCTCCTCGTCTTCGACGAGCGGACCGACGACCGGGAGGCCGACCTCTGCCGCATCCTCGTCGACCTGAACGCGCGGCTGGAGGCCGTCATCCGCGAGAACCCAGAGCAGTACTTCTGGATGCACCGCCGCTGGAAGCGGAGCGGCGCGCACTCCAGGGTGAGGGCAGAGCCGTGAAACCCATCGATCTCAAGAAGCTCCGCACCGTTTCGGCCCGCGCGCGCGGGAGCAAGGTGCGCGAGAAGGAGTTCGCCCGGGCCGTCCCGCTCTCGCCCGGCTTCCGGGCCTTCTACGATTCGCTGCCCGATCTCCTGCGGGCGAGCGACCTGCGCGCCCTCGCGCGCGCGACGGCCGGCGCGCTGGACCGGGGGCGGGGCGTGGCCTGGTCCATCGGCGGGCACGTCGTGAAGGTGGGTTGTGCGCCGCTCCTCGTGGATCTCATGGCGCGCGGGGCGGTGGGCTGCCTGGTCCTGAACGGCGCGGCCGCCATCCACGATTTCGAGATCGCGCTCATGGGCCGCACCTCCGAGGAGGTCGGGCCCGGGGTTCCCACCGGGACCTTCGGCATGGCGGAGGAGACCGGCGCGTTCTTCGCGCGGGCGGCGTCGCGGGGCAGGGAGATCGGGTTCGGGGAGGCGCTCAAGCGGCTCGTGGTGGGAGAGAAGCTGCCCTATCGCGGGAAGTCGGTCCTGGGCGGAGCCGCGCGTTACGGGGTGCCGGTCACGGTCCACGTCGCCCTGGGCACCGATATCGTCCACATGCATCCGAGCTGCGACGGCGCCGCGGTGGGTGAGGCGAGCCTGCGCGACTTCCGTCTCTTCGCCGGCCTGTGCGCGACCCTGGACCGCGGCGTCTTCCTCAATTGGGGCTCGGCGGTGCTGGCGCCGGAAGTCTTCGTCAAGGCGGTCACGATGCAGAACAACGTGCGCAAGAGGCCGCTCCGGATCACCACCGCCAACTTCGACCAGCTGCGCCACTACCGGCCTAGGGTGAACGTGCTCGAGCGTCCCGCGGTGAAAGGCTACGACTTCGCCGGCCACCACGAGATCATGCTGCCGCTCTTTCGCCTCGCGCTTCTCGCGGAATGGCGGGGCGGACGGCGTCCGCGTTAGACTCCCCGCCCCATGGCATCCGCCGCTCCCGCACCCGCCGGCGAAGTCCTCGTCTGCGAGCGGCGCTCCTTCGGCCGCGTCCTCCGCTCCCCGTGGGGCGTCTTCATGTGCCTTTTCGCGGTGATCAGCTTCGGCATGTCGCTCTTCGTCCTGGTCCACATGCATTTCAATCTGACCCAAGTTTGACAGCAGCCTTCCGGGGACCGTTTGCTGCCAAGGACTTACGACCGGCACGGGAGTCTTTGCCACCAGGATTCCGCGGGGCGCGCCGCGCGGCTACGCCGGCTGCGCGAGCCGTTCTGTTACCCAACTCCGTGTCCGATTCCGGGGTCTTCTTCCGACTCTTCGCCCCCATCCCCGTAGGGAGCCCGTAGGGCGACCGGAGGGGATGGGGGCGGCGCGCGGTAGCTTCCCGAG
>JBQTIG010000114.1:0-3620 GCA_052388375.1 Planctomycetaceae bacterium
CGAGTTCGAACGAGTTGCGGGCCGGCCGGGGCCACGGTCTGTCCGCGCGACGGGCGGGGAGCTTCCCAGGGCCCCGCGGGCCCGCCGAGGCGCCGCCCGGGCGGCGCCTCGGGCGCCCGGACCGCCTCCGGCCCCCCTGCGCCCCCCGAAGCCGCGTGCCCCCGGCCTCAACTCGACCCCGCGCTTGCGTTAGAATTCCCTACTGATCCGAGTGCGTGTGCGGCGACATCGTCGACACTTTGCCGCTGGCGCGATCGACCGTGTCGCAGCATCTGAAGGTTCTCAAGGACGCGGGGTTGGTACGGGGCGAGATCGATGGCACGCGCGTGTGCTACTGCGTCAATCCGCAGGCTGTGGCCCGCATCCAGGAGCTCATCGACGCCCTGAAGTGAGATCGCACGCCTCGAATCGCGCCTGGCGGCGAAGTGGTCGTTGTTTTCCAGGGTCGATCCAACGAGGAGATTCGAATCATGTCCGAAACGAACGACATCCGGGTGCAAGTGCGCGAACGGTACGCCGCCTTCGCCGAAGGCAAGTCGAATTGCTCTGGCGGGACATGCGCTCCCAGCGACGTGGCGCCGCAGATCGGCTATTCGGAAGAGCAGCTGGCGGCCATCCCGCAGGAATCGAACCTGGGGCTCGGGTGCGGCAACCCACTCGCACATGCCGAGGTGAAACCGGGTGAGACGGTGTTGGACCTGGGCTCTGGAGCCGGCATCGATGCCTTCCTCGCGGCGCGCGAGGTCGGGCCGACGGGCCGCGTCATCGGCGTCGACATGACGCCTGCGATGCTGGAGAAGGCCCGCAGCAACGCCGCACGCGGCGACTACGGCAACGTCGAGTTCCGGCTGGGCGAGATCGAGCATCTTCCGGTGGCCGACGCGAGCGTCGACCTCATCATCTCGAACTGCGTCATCAACCTGTCGCCCGACAAGGAACAGGTGTTCCGCGAAGCCTGGCGCGTGCTGCGCCCGGGCGGGCGGCTCGTGGTCAGCGATCTCGTGCTGACGCACCCGCTGGATGACGACGTGCGCCGGTCCGTGGATGCCTACGTCGGCTGCATCGCGGGAGCCTTGCTGCGACAGGAATACTTGAGCGCTATCCGCGCAGCCGGCTTCCAGGACATCGAAGTGCTGGAAGAGAACGGCTACAGCGTGGGCCAGGAAACCGCGCCCGACCTCATGCGCCGCGGTCTGGCCGCCGTGGTTTCCGCCAAGGTGCGTGCGCGCAAGCCCGGGCGGTGATGCCGCGGAATGCACGCAGCACGATTGTGGTTGTAGTTGCAGTCGGGCCCGTCCTCTCGGGGCCGGCCACGCGCCCGGCGGCGTGCGGCGCACCCGCCCTCATGCCGCCGGGATTGCACTCCTCCTCGGGAAGTGAAGCATGCGCCCGCGACTCCAAATCGTCTCGGCCCTCTTCGTCGCGGCGATCCTCACCTCGACGCTGCTCGGCGCCCTCGGCGGCGGCTTCTGAACCTGGTGGTAGGAGCCGGTCGGCTCCTGAAAAACCAGCTATCCTCTCTTGCGAGTGCCGACCTGGAGGCCCGCAAGTGGTCTCGGATCTCGCCAAGCACCCGCTCGTCCCAGCGATTTCCGCCTTGGTGTTGTGCTGCTCGGGTCCAGCCGCGTACACGGGCGGCCCGACTCGCGCCGAGCTGCTCGGTTACGACCCGGTGAATCACAAGATCTTCCACGGATTGCTGGATGTCAGCGAGTCCGCGTCCGAACCGACGATTCACTACCTGAATCTCGATGCGAAGAACCCCGCCCGGCCCGTTCACGCCCGCTCCTTGGACGCCCGAGAGGACTCTCTCGCCGCTGCTCAGCGCGCCCAGCGTCTGATCAGCCTCTGGAGACGCCTCGTGCCCCTGCAAGCTCAGCGTGCCGCTGGCCGGAGCAACACTTGCAGCGTATGTGACATCACGCGTTCCATACGACCAGCAAACCCTGGAGCACATGAAACTCCAGGGCCATGACGATTTCACCCCTGCCTGGTCCAAGAAAGACAACTTCGCTCGTGCCACCTACTGTGAGACGCTTCGAACAGACGCGGACGGGCGGTGTTCCGTTGAATTCAAACAAGAGGGCGAAGTGATGATTCTCGGCCACATTCCGGGATACCCGACCCTTCGGGCGTCCGTCGGGTGGAGAGGAGCAGACGCTGACGGCGGCGCGGTTCGCATCAGTCGCACCGAGTGGCGGACGCGCCTACGTCTCCTGTTCAAGGGCCGGGAGATCCCGGGGCACTCCGTGACAATTGGGGATCTCTCCGTACCGGACGTACAACCAGCCTTTGTCGTCAAGTCCGATGCGGAGAGCACGGTTTCGACTGAATGGCTCGATGCAGGAAGACGCTACTGGTTCATAGTGGATGGACCACTGATTGATCTGGATGGCAATCAGTGTCGTGGCGTGACCGAGTGGCAAGGGCAATCAGAGATAGAGCTTGCCGCGCTGCCGCGCGAGTGAATGCGGGTGCGGATGCGGGTCGTAGATTGCGAGCGCGGGGCGCAGTCGCGCGCGCGCATCGCCTCGGGCTGGATCACGAGCACCTTGCGGAGCGTGACGCCGCGCGCCTCCGCCGGTTCGGGTCAACCCCGCGGTCATCGAGATGGTGAACTCGCGGGCGCGGTCGCGCACGCACCCGCAGCGATGGGGCCACATCTTGACGAAGAGGCATCGCCACCAAGAGAGCTCGGGAGCCTCCGCTCGCACGAGGAGCGGTTCGAGCCCCGCGACGGCCCGCTGCGCCCGGCGGGGAAGGAGTCGGTCGAGGCCTTCCTCGGGTGCGCGGGCGGCTCCCGGGGGGATTCGCGCGCCTGCGCTGCCCTAAGTGCCGGGGGGAGCACCTGCTCGCGTTCTCGTGCCGGACGCGCAACTTCTGCGCCTCGTGCCAGGAGAAGCGGGCGGCGCTCCTCTCGGAGCACCTGGAAACGGTGCTCGCGCGCGTGCCGCACCGGCATTGGGTCTTCACGATCCCGAGGGCGCTGCGGCAGCTCTTCGCGCGCGAGCGGTCCCTCCTCGCGCTCCTCCCCCGGTGCGCGTTCGCTGCGGTTTGCCGGGGGCTCCGCGAGCGCGCGGGTCTCCGCGGCGGCGCGCCCGGCTTCGTCGCGTCGATCCAGACCTTCGGCGCCGCGCTGCGGTTCCATCCCCACGTCCACGCGCTCGCCGCCGACGGGCTCTTTCTGTGCGACGGGACCTTCGTGGCCATCGATCCCGACCCGCGCGCCGTCGAGGAGCACTTCCGGCGGCTCGTGATCGGGGCGTTCCGGAAGGCGGAGCGGCTGCTATCCTGGGAGCGGTCGGGCTCCCGCGTGTACCCGGAGCAGGTGGGACTCCCGGCGCCCCCCGACCCCCCTCCCGCGACCGTCCGCCGCCGCCCCTCCCGCGAGCCGCCCCGCCGGCCCGCGCGTTGCAACCTCCTGTTGTGTTCAACTTCGTCGGCTATGCGCCGGGCGAGTACTGCGTGGGCTCCGAAATCAGCGAGCTCACGCACGTCGGCGAGCACACGGGTATTGGATACGGGATGCTGATCCGCGTTTCGACGCTTCTAGGGCCTGTCTGAATCCTCCATCGTCGGCCCGAGCCCGAGCGAGCGGCCTGCTGGCGAGCCGCGAGTCC
>JBQTIG010000115.1:0-16565 GCA_052388375.1 Planctomycetaceae bacterium
CTCCTGGATCTCGACGTCGCGTCCTGGCCCAGAACGAGTGGCCGGAACGGTCGAACGTGGCTCTTGCCGAGCAGCACTACGCTGGTTCGGCCGACTCGTGGCCGATTCGCGCGATCCTCATGAATAAAGCGGGCTAAAGGAAGGCCGCGGTTTCCGGGGCCGCTCCGGGGCGTTTCGTATACTCGCGCGGTGGAGATCCATCCCACAGCGATCGTGGATCCCGCCGCGCGGCTCGGCCCCGGCGTGGAGGTGGGGCCCTATGCGCTCATCGGCGCCGGGGTATCCCTCGGCCCGCGGTGTCGCATCGGCCCCCACGCCTGCCTGCAGGGCCCGCTCGCCATGGGGGAGGCGTGCGTGGTCGGCTTCTCCGCGGCGATCGGGCACGAGCCGCAGGTGAAGGCGAAGGCGGGACCCTGGGGCGGCACGCGCATCGGGGCGCGCAACGTCTTCCGCGAGTTCTCCCAGGTGCATCGCTCCATGCTGCGCGACGGATTCACGGTGATCGGCGACGACGGCTATTTCATGGCCAACGCCCATGTGGCCCACGACTGCACCCTCGGCAATCACGTCGTGGTGTGCAACAACGCGGCGTTCTCCGGACACGTCGCCGTGGGCGACCGCGCCTTCGTCTCCGGGCAGGTGGCGGTCCACCAGTTCGCGCGCATCGGCGAGGGCGCCATGGTGGGGGGGCTCACCACGGTTTCCGGCGACGTTCCTCCCTTCGGCTTGGTGATCGGCGCGCGCCCCGCGCGGCTCGTCGGCCTCAACGTGGTCGGGCTTCGCCGCGCCGGCTGCAGCGCGGAGGCGCGGCTCGCGCTGAAGCGCGCCTTCAAGACGCTCTTCCGTTCGGATCTGCCGCTCCCGAGGCGTCTCGAGGAAGTGCCCATCGACACGCCGGAAGTGGAGCGGCTCGTCGCATTCCTGAGGGCGAGCCGGCGGGGCGTGATCGGGTTCGGCGGGGCCGCGCGGGGCGATGACTGATCTCTTCGACGAGTTGGATGCGCTCGCCGAGGAGGGGGAGCTGGAGGCGATGGAGGCGCGCGCCCTCCAGGCGCTCCGCCGGGCCGGGGCGGACCACGCCCAGGATCTCTGGCGATACGTGGCCTGGGCGCGGCTGGAGCTGGGGCGGCCCGCGCAGGCGCTCGACGCGGCGCGGCGCGCCGGGGACGCCCTCACCGAGGCGCGCGCCCTCTTCCATGGGTGGGATTTCGAGGGGGCGCGAGGGGCGCTGGCACGCTGCCGCGGGGAGGGCGATGACGCCGCCGAGGCGGAGTGGTACCGGGGGCTCGTCGCCGAGTTCACGGGGCGGGAGGACGCCGCGCACTTCCGGGAAGCCGCCCGACTCGCGCCGGACCTGTTTCGCGAGCCGGTGCGCCTGGACGATCGCGAGGTGGACAGGGTGATCCGCGAGGCGCTCGACGCCTTGCCGCCGGTGGTGGCGCGCGCGGCCGCCGATGCCGTGGTGCAGGTGACGCCCCTCCCCGCCCCCCATCCCGACGTCGATCCGCTCACGCTGGGGCTCTACACCGGGGTGAGCCATCTCGACCGGAGCGTGGAGGCGATGCCGCACCTTCCCGCGCGCATCGAGATCTTCCGGCGCAACATCGAACGCCTCGCGGGAGATCGCGAGAACGTGGTGGAGGAGTTGCGCATCACCCTCCTCCACGAGCTGGGCCACCACCTCGGCTACGGCGAGGAAGGGCTGGAGGAGCTGGGTCTTGGATAGCCGCGGCGGGCCGCGCGGAGGGGGCGCCCAGGGGCGCCGCACCTCCCCATGAGCAACGCGCGCGTTCCTGCCGCGGCCTTCGCCGCGGGGACCGCCGGGGCGGCGCGGGTCTCCGTCATCGTCCCGACCTACAAGGAAGCGGAAAACCTCCCCCTGCTCGTCCGGCGGCTCGCGGGCTGCCTCGAGGAGGCCGCGATTCCCGCGGAAATCCTCGTGGTGGACGACGACAGTCCGGACGACACGGCGAAGGTCTGCGCGGCGCTCGCACGGGAGTTCCCGCTCCGCCTCGAGGTGCGGCGCCACGAGCGGGGGCTCTCGAGCGCGGTGCTCCACGGGATGCGTCTCGCGACGGGAGACCGCTTCGTCGTGATGGACGCGGACCTCTCCCATCCCCCCGAGGTCTTGCCGGCGCTCGTGAAGGCGCTCGACGATCCCGCGATCGACTTCGTGATCGGGAGCCGGTACGTCGAGGGGGGCACGACGGGCGAGGGGTGGGGGCTGTTCCGACGGCTCAACTCGAGGGTGGCGACGCTGCTTGCGCGGCCGCTCACGGCGGCGAAGGACCCCCTGTCGGGCTTCTTCGCCCTTCGGCGCGAGACCTTCCTGCGCTGCGCCGAACTGGACCCGGTGGGCTACAAGATCGGCCTTGAACTGCTGGTGAAGGGGCGATGCCGCGGTCTCCGCGAGATCCCGATCCGCTTCGAGCGGCGTCTCCACGGCAAGAGCAAGCTCGGTCTCAGGGAGCAGGTCGACTACCTCCGCCACCTCCGGCGGCTGTTCGAGTTCAAGCTGGGCGCGTGGGCCTATCCCATCCAGTTCGCCTTCGTGGGCGCCACCGGGATGGCGTTCGATCTGGCGCTGTTCGCGCTGCTCCTCCAGGCGATCCCCTATCAGGTCGCCCGCCTGCTCGCGATCTGGGCGGCCATGAGCTGGAACTTCGCCCTCAATCGGCGGATCACCTTCTCCTATGCGCGCAAGGAGTCGGCTCTGCGCCAATACCTTCTCTTCTGCGGCGCCTGCGGGGTCGGGGCGGCGGTGAATTGGGGGACGACGATGCTGCTCATCTCCTCGGTGGACTTCTTCCGCGCGCGGATGGTCCTGGCCGCGGCAGCGGGGGTCGTGGCCGGCGTCGGGTTCAACTACCTGCTCAGCCGCAAGGTTGTGTTCCGCCTCCGTACGCGCCCCCCCGCGGACGGTCCCGGACGTTGAGTCGAAGCGCCTACGCGAGGGGGCGGGACGGGGGAAGGATGCCGAGCATGCGCCCGTAGACTTCGTTGACGCGCGAGACCATGCGCTCCTTCATCTCGTCGATGGCCCGCCGCATGCGCGTGTGGCGCGCGTAGGTCTCGACCACGAGGCGCAGGAATCCGCGCCGCTCTTTGGAGTCGGGGCCCGATTCCAGGATCCGGAGGACGATGGGGCGGAGCCGCTGGAGGAGCGCCGCGTCGCTCCCGAATTTCGCTTCGATCCGGGCCAGGAGCTCCACGGTCTGATTTGCGACAGTCTGTTCCACGCCGCCCTCTCACGCACGCCGCGTGCCTTCCCTGAGCCTGCGAGATTTCGCCCCCCGCCCGTCCAGGAAAATGGACGAAACCTAGGCGAAGGCGACGGCGGCGAAGGAGACGACGGAGCGGGTGGCGGGATCGATGCGTCCCTGCCCATACCCGAGCCTCCGGCCTTCCCCGCTGCCGACCCGCAGGGTGAGGTAGACCGGGGCGAGGCCGCAGACGTTGCGCGCGTTGCCGTCGCGGGCCACCGCCCGGAAGAAGCCAGCGGCGTCGTTGGCGCTCATCCGGTCGAGAAGCTCCGCGTCGCTCTCCTCCATGGAACGCTCCGCCTCCCCATCGAGCCCCTCGCGGTCCCCGTAGCAGGGGCCCTGGTGGGCGAGATCCACGCTGGCTACAACCAGCACGCGGCGCTCCTCCGCGGCGATCGCATCCCGCATCGCGGCAAGGAACGCCTCGACCTCCCTGTCGCCCGCCGGGTCGGCGCCCCGCGCCACGAAATCATGGAACGAGCCAATGAGGAACGGCGCGATGGGGGGAGGGTCCCCCGGCCAGAGGTGGGCCAGCCAGAGCGCCTGGAACTCAACCGAGTGCTCGTCCCGATGAGCGATCTGCCCCTCGACGAGGGGGCGTCCGAAGCCGGCCTCCAGGCGGTCGAGGAACCCACCTTCATGCGGGACCAGACCGGCCGGGGTGAGAAAGTCCTTGCGGCAGGCGATGAAGCGCTGCTCGCTTGCCGCGTGGCAGACGCCCAGCACCACGACGAGGCCGGGGCGGCCGCCGGCACGCATCGCTTGGGCCGCGCTCGCGTGAACTTCCGCGCCGAGCCGGAGGTCGATGTGGGGCGCGACGAGGCGCGTGAGGGGGGCGGGGGAGGCCGCGGGGGCGAGGGCCAGGATTCCGTCGAGAAACGCGCGCGCCTCTTCGGGGGCCTCGGGGTAGGCGCTTCCCGCGTGGACGGCGGCGCGCCGCGGCGCGTCGAGGAACGAGCGTTCGCGCTCCGCCCGGACCGCCCGGAAGCGCGGGTTGTCCAGGAGCAGGCAGCGGTCCAGGGCCTCCACGAGCCGCCGAAGCTGTTGCAGGGGGAGGCGAGGCGCCCCGGGCGCGGCGAGCGCTTCCTGGAGCTCGGGGAGCGTTCGCGTGCCGTCGAGCAGAGCGAGAAGGGGCAGGGCCCCGGGATGGATCAGCGCGGTCTCCGGCGCGTACCCTTCCGGATCGCGCAACGCGATCCGGCGCTCGCCTTCGACCTCCACCGCTCTCGGATCCAACGCGCGCAGCGCGGGTCGCTCGGAGAGGTCCACCCGCCGATTCTACCCGTGGGTCGACACCCGCCGGCTACCGCCGCTGCGCGAGCTGTTCGAGGATCGCGTCCAGTTTCGCTTCCATGCGGGCGATCCGGTCCTGGGGCGCCGCGGCCCCGCTGCCGGCAAGTTCCCGCAATAACTCCAGGCGCACCTGACGGCGCGCGGCCTGCGCGTGGTCTCCAGCCTGGACGGCGGCCTGGAGCGCATTCTCCTCGCTGGCGATCCGATCCTCCCACCCCGTGCCGGCACGCTGCGCGGCGAGACGGGCGTGAAATTCGGCCAGCTGTTCCTGGACCCGCACGAGGCGCAGGTGCATCTGCCCGGTAGGGGGCGCGAGACGGACGACGTCGCGCGGGATGACGAGGTCCAAGAACCGGGGCATGCGCGTGTCGGGACGGAACGGCGCGAGACGGACGACGTCGAGCGGGATGACGAGGGGCCGGCGAGGCTGCGGCGTCGCCTGCGGCGCAGGCGCTTCCCCGGCCTCCTCCGTGGCGGGGCGCGTCCCGAGTTCGAGGGAACCTTCCATCTTGCCGGTCCCCCGCCTCAGGACATAGGTGACCGCATTGCCGGGGCGCCGGGCCCGGACCCCCGCGACGAGCTCGTCGGTGGTGCGAATCGTCTTGCCGTCGAAGTGGAGAATCACGTCGCCGGGGCGAAAGCCCGCCTTCTCCGCAGGGGAGCCGGGGTGAACCTCCAGGAGAACCGCACCCTCGGTCAGATCCGCCGGAAGATCGTGCAGCGCGCGGGTCTCCTCGTTCACAGGTGCGACGGAGACGCCCAGAAACGCCGGGGGCTCATCCTCGGCGCGTGCGGGCAGGACGACGCAGACAGCAAGCAGCAGCGCGAACGTGGTTCGTTTCATGGGATCCCTCCATCCCTGTTTTACGACGGGACCGCTCGGGGCGGCTGTTAGACTCGCCGCGTGGGCATCCGGATCCTGGTGCGGACGAAGGGCGGGGAAGAGCGCCCGATGGAGTTCGACCGGCTCAAGATCACCATCGGCGCCGATGCGCTCTGCGACCTCACGGTGGAGGGGGACCGGGTCGACCGCGAGCAGGCGGTCCTAGTGCGGCGCGGGGACCTCTACGAGATCTTCGACATCGGGGAGCGTGGCGGGGTCCTGGTCAACGGCCAGCCGGCCACCCACAGCGCGGTGCAGCCCGGAGACGAGATCTGGGTGGGCGCAACCGTCTTCTCCCTGGCCTCCTCCAAGACCGGCGTGAGTTTCACCCCCCAGGGGGCGGCCACCGTGCGCGCCTCGGTCCCGGCCGCCCCCGCCTCCGCCCCCGACCTGCCGGCTCCCGCCAAGCTCAAGACGATGCCGGAGGCTCAGCGCCGGCTCGCCCTCTTCAACGAAGTGGGGCGCTTGATCAACTCCATCGGCCGTACCGAGAACATCTTCGAGGCGATCCTCGACACCGTCTTCTCCACGGTTCCCGTACGGCGGGCCTTCCTCGCCCTGCGGGAAGCGACCGGGGGCCTGGATGTGACGGCCCACCGCAACCGCGAGGCCGACGCGCGCGGCGGGGTGATCGAGGTGAGCCAGACGTTGGTGCGTCGCGTCCTCGACGCGGGTCAGGCCGTTTTGACGTCCGATGCCGAAGGCGACCCCGACTTCAGCGCGGCCCGCTCCATCCACCGGCTGCGGATCAAGGCCGCCGTATGCGTGCCGCTCACCGTGGAGGGGAAGGTGATCGGGCTCCTCTACGGCGACAACCGGGAGCAGCCCGGCGCGCTCACCCAGGAGGACCTCGCCTTCCTCAGCGCCCTTGCCACCGTCGCCGCGGTGGCCGTGGAAAAGGGCCGCCTCCTGGAGCAGTACGACGCCAAGCTGAAGATCGAGCAGGCGCTGGCCATCGCTCGGTCGATCCACCGCAACTTCCTGCCCTCCGCGCCGCCCACCACGCCTGGACTTGATGTCTGGGGCAGGTCCGACAGCTGCGACGAGACCGGGGGGGACTACTTCGACTATTTCCAGCTGCCCAACGGGAGGCTCGGGGTCGTCATCGGCGACGTGACCGGCCACGGCATCGGCCCCGCCCTGCTCATGGCCACCGTGCGCGCCGCCCTCCGCGCGCTCCTCGAAAGCGACGCACCTCTCGATCAGCTTCTCTTCCGGCTCAACAACCTCATCCGCGGCGACATCCGTGACGGGAGGTTCGTGACCCTCTTTTTCGCCGCCTTCGACCCGATCCAGGGCAGCATGGCGCATGCCGGGGCGGGGCACACCCCCCCGATCTGGTACCGCGCTCGGGACGGGAAGACCGTGGAGGTGCCGAGCGGCGGTCCTCCCCTCGGGATCATCCAAGGGATGCGATTCCCGCGGGGTACCGACCTGCCGATCGGCCAGGGAGATGTGGTCCTGCTGACGACCGACGGGATCATGGAGGCGGCGAACGAGGCGGGGGAGATGTTCGGCCTGAATCGTCTTCGCACGCTCCTCACCGAAAATGCCGGGAGGAGCGCCGCGGAGATCGGCGAGGCCATCACATCCGCGGTGGAAGCATTCCTGGGGAAGCGGCCTCTTCACGACGACGCGACCCTCGTCGTTGTAAAGCGGCGCTGATCCGCTACTTGCGCGAGCGGGAGGTCGCCGCCTTGGTGCGGCGCGCCATCTTGCGCGAGGGGCGAGGCGTCGGCCGCACGATCACGGCCGGGGGGGGGCACTCGCACCAGCCGCAAAGCTGGCCACAATCCAGGCACATTTCGAACCGATCGTGGTCGCAGACGACGCAACGATAGATCCCCGCCTCATCCTGGTAGGAGGTGGCGCCGCACGCCTCGCAACGCAGCTTCGGCCGGCCGGTAAGGCGACGGTAGTTCGACTCGTCCATCGGCGACATAGGCGGTCTCGGTTCTCCCTGAAGCGAAACAGCGATTGTACCAGGAAGCCGCATCGCGGTACAACCCGATGCAACTTGTTTATTGGGAACGAGTTAGATCGTAGGCGCGGCCGTTTCGGTCGCTATCGCGGGCCAGCCCCTGCGTCTCGAATGCCTGCTGCATCGCGCGGTAGTGCGCTGCGGGGGTGGTCCCTACGTTCCAAGCCAGTTTGGCGCTGCAGACGGGGCAGAGGAGGAAGGGCCGGGCATCCGACTCGGCCAGGGACATGCAGCCGTTCATGAGGCATCGGTAGAAAATACAGTGCGCCATGGAGAGCATGTGGCCCGCCTCGTGGGCCGCCAGGGAGAGTGCCCTCCGGCGAAAGAGCATCGGATCGGCGGCATCGAGGAGCCTTGCGAGGCTGATCACCCCTACCCGGCGGTCGAGGGATGCCCAGCCGTAGAGGTGGCTGAGGCCCGGGGCGCGCAGGTCGCGGTCGGTCACCGCGATCAGGAAAAGGGCGTCGTCGGGGAGGGTCTCAGCAAGGTGCGCGATCAGAATCGAAACGGAATACTGCCGGCGGGCGTGATCGTAGGCGGGCTCCGGGAGGGGGGAGGGGGGCAGCAGAGCCGCCCGGGCGCCGAAAAAGGCGGCCAGGGTGTCGCGCATCCGTTCCAGGAGGAGGGGGTCGGGGAGGGGGCGCGTGAGCCAGGGCTTGACGTAGACGGTCCGGCGCGTCGGCGTGGGACGTACGGGTCCACGCTCGCGGTACTCCAGAAACGTCTCTCCCTGCTCGGGGAAGACGTAGAGCCACTCCTCGGGCTGGGCCGGCCCGAGCCGGACCCAGATCTTCCCCGGTGCAGGCACGTCCGGGGATTTCCGGGCGCCCAGGGCGGCGAGCGCGACCAGCGCGAGCGCTAGCGCATCTCGTCCACGAGGGAGCTGATGTTTCGCCCGGAGTAGTCGCACTCGACCAGGGTCTTCTCTTTCAGGACCGTCATCCGCTCCGCGAGGAACTCCTCATAGGTGGTCTCCTCCGCGCGATAGAAGACGCCCATCGGCCATCCGTCGTCGGAGGCCTCGAAGGACTTGGCGATCCCCGCAGCCTTCTTGCGTGCCTTCTCCGCCTCGTCGGACGGGTCCGCCACCGTCGGATCGTAGCCTCGCTCGTTGATGTCGAAGAGCCGCGTCGCGTTTTCGCGGTCCTTGCCGGCGAACCACTCCTTGGTGTGGATGTCGTTGTAGCTCGGGCAGGTCTGGTAGACGTCCACCATGGCGCTCCCCCGGTGGCGGATCGCCTGCTTGAAGATCTCCTTCATGTGGCGGACGTTGAGGCTGTAGGAGGAGGCGACGTAGGTGAAGCCCGCGCTGATGGCGAGGGCGATGGGATTCAACCCTTCCGTGATGGAGCGGTCGGCCATGGATTTGGTCTTCAGCCCCTTCTTCAGCGTGGGGGAGGACTGCCCCTTGGTGAGGCCGTAGACCGCGTTGTTGAAGACGATGTAGGTGAAATCGAGGTTGCGGCGCCCGGCGGCGATGAAGTGGGCGGCCCCGATGCCGTACCCGTCCCCGTCGCCGCCCACCGACACGACCGTTTGGCGGTGGTTGGCGAGCCGCAGCCCCGCCGCCACAGGGAGGCCGCGCCCGTGCAGCGTGTGGAACCCGTAGGACCCCACGAAGTGGGGCGTCTTGCTGGAGCAGCCGACGCCCGCGACGATCGTGACCCGATGCGGCGGCAGCTCCAACTCGAAGAGCGCCTGCTGCAGCGCGCTCAGGATCCCGAAGTCGCCGCATCCCGGGCACCAGTCGTTGTGGACGTCGGTCTTGTAGTCCTTGAGCTTGAGCTGGGGAGGGAGGCTAGGCTGAGGCACTGGTGATCTCCACCTTGGTTCCCGGCCCGCCCGCGAGCGCGCGCCGGATTCCTTCGGCCGCCTCGTCCTCGCTGAACGGACGTCCATCGAATTTCACGACCCGCCGCGCCACCTCGATGCAGGCGAACTCCTGCACGAGGCGGCTCAACTGCGCGCTGTAGTTCTGCTCCACGGCGACGATGGTCTTCGCCCCCGAGAGCAATTCCTTGAGCCGGCGCGCCGGGAAGGGCGACATGAGGCGCACCTGGACGAAGTTGACCGACTTGCCCTCGGCGCGCAGAACCTCGATCGCGTCGAGGATGGGCCCCTTGGTCGACCCCCATCCGAGGATGGTCGCGTCGGCCTGGGAGGGCCCGTGCAGCGCCACGGCGCGCTCCGCGGGGACCTGCTTCTCCACCAGGGCGAGCTTGCCCATGCGCTTCTTCATCATGAGCGTGCGGTTGTGAGCCTGCTCCTGGATGTGACCCACCTCGTCGTGCTCGTCCCCGGAGGTCCAGAAGATGCCGCCCTCCTGCCCCGGATGCGAGCGGGGGGAGACGCCGTCCTCCGTGAAGCGGTAGCGGCGGTAGTCCCCGTTCGACTTCTCGTAGCGCTTGCCGCGATCCACCTCCATGCCCTTCTCCTGGAACGCCGGCACGGTGATGTAGGAGGAGGCCATGTACTTGTCGAGCAGGACGATGACGGGGCACTGGTAGCGGTCGGCGTAGTTGAAGGAGAAAAAGGCGTCCTCGAACGCCTCCTGGGGATCGCCGGGCGCCGTCACGATGCGCGGGAACTCGCCGTGGGCCGCGTGCAGGACGAAGCGCAGATCGCCCTGCTCGTGGCGCGTCGGCAGGCCGGTGGCGGGGCCGCCGCGCTGGTAGAGGAAGATCACCGGGCCGGGCGCCTCGGTCATGGCGGCCCATCCCATCCCCTCGCACATGAGGCTGAACCCGGGGCCGGAGGTGGAGGTCGAGGCGCGCACGCCGCCGTGGGCCGCGCCCGCCGCCATGAGGAACGAGCTGATCTCGTCCTCGCACTGCACCACGGTGATCGGGTAGTCCTGCTGGTGCTTCTCCAGGTACTCGCTCTCGTCGGTGGCCGGCGTGATCGGGTAGTAGGTGTGGAAGCCGCAGCCCGCCTTGAGCTTCCCGATCGCCACGGACTGGACGCCGCGGGCCAGGATGCGGTTCTTGGGCCGCGTCCCCTTCGCGATGCGGTGCGGGAAGTCCGGGCAGGCCTCGGCGCCAGCGCGGGCGGCCACGCGGAGGGCGGCGGCGTTCAGGTCGGCGAGGTGCGCCTTGCGGCCGACGAACCCCTCGCGCACCACCGCCTCGGCCACGTCGAGCGGGAATCCGGTGATCCCGACGGTCGCGCCGAACCCGATCAGGTTGAACATGATCGTGAGCCGCGCCGCCTCCTCTTTCTTGCCGAAGGGCTCGAGGGCCTCGGTCAGGATCTCCAGGAAGGGGATGCCCACCGGCCGCCCCCGCCCCCCTACGAAGTCCTTCTCCTTGAGGAACGCGTCCTGGCTGTTGAAGAGGTAGATCCCATCCTCGCCCACCTCGTGCAGGTGGCCGTCGTGGGTCTGCGGGATCTTTCCGGGGTTTCCGACCACGGTCTCCTTGTCGAGGGCGACGAGGAGGTCGACGCGATCGAGGTGGGAGCGCATCTCCCGGTCGCCGACGCGCAGGCGGTAGTAGCTGTGCTCCCCCTTGATGTTGCTGTGGTACTCGATGTTGCTGAACACATGGAGACCCGCGCGCAGGCACGCTCTGCCGAAGGTCTCGGCGGCGAGATTGATGCCCGTGCCCTGGGCGCCGCCGACCATCCATGTGAAATCGCGCATGCGCGTCATCCGTCGCTCCTGACCGTGAAGTGGACTCGAACGGTCCAGTATAGCCTCGGCCCCAAATTGGCTTATAGTGCCGGCCTTGAGTCGGTTCCGCGCCTGCCCCAGGTGCCGCGCCCTCGTCGAGCCCGGACCTCGCGCGTGCCCCTATTGCGGCGCCGCGCCCGCGCCGGCTCCCGCGGCGCCCCGGCGCGATGCGGAGCGCACGCTCTCGCTGGCCTACGGGTTCCTCGGGCTGCTGCTGGCGCTCTACCTCGCGACCGTGGCCCGCGATCCCTATCGCGAGCCGGGCTTCGCCGCGTGGTTCGACGGGCCCTCCTCCGCCGCGCTGCTCCGCTTCGGCGGCCTCGAGCGGGAGCGGATCCTGCAGAGCGGGGAAGCGTGGCGCCTTCTCGCCGCGATCTTCCTCCATGGGGGAGCGATCCATCTCTTCTTCAACGCCTTTGCCCTGGTGATCCTCTTCCCCGTCACCGCCCTCACCCTCGGCTTCGCGCGGACCGCCTCCATCCTCGTGGCGGGCGGCGGCCTCGCCTCGGCGACGAACTGCGCCGTGATCGACCCCGGCCGGGTCGGGATCGGAGCCTCCGGCGCGGTCTGCGCCCTGATCGGAGCGCTCTTCGCGGCGGGGCGCCGGCGCCGAGACGCCGAAGGCCGGATGATGGCGCAGCGGATGCTCCTCTACGCCGCCGTGATCCTCCTGTACGGCGTTTCCGCGAACCGCCTCGGGGGGAGCGCCGCGATCGACAATGCGGCCCACCTCGGCGGCCTCGCCGCCGGCGCGGGACTCGGATGGCTGGCGTCGGCGGCTTCGCCGCGCGGCGGCCGCGCCGACCAGATCTGGCTGGGGGCGGGGGTTTCCGCCGTGGGCCTCGCGCTTGCGGCGCTCGGCTTCGTCGTCGTCCGCCTTATCGCCTGATGCAAGCCTCCGACTTCAACTCCCTGCTCGGCCTGCGCCCGGGCCCGGACGCACAGAGCGTGGAACTCCTGGCGCGGGCGCCGGACCACGTGATCGGCGGCTCCTTCGTCCACATGGCGGTGCTTACCACGCTCGGCGAGGTGGCCGCGGCGCGAGCGGCCGGGGGCGACGTCATCCCCGCGTCGCTCCACGCGGTGTTCCTCAAGCCCGCCCCCCTCGGCCTCCTGCGCGCGCGCGGGCGGCTGCTCACGCGCGGCCGCCGGCTCTGCACCGCCGAGGGAGAGGTCTTCTCCGGCGAGACCCTCGTGGCGAAAGTGACCGTAAGCTTCGCCGTCACCGCCGTATGATTCATGGAAGCGTACAATCTCCGCCGGAGGCATCCCCTCCAGGAAGGACCCGGATCGATGAACCTGTTCACACCTGCCCGGCTCCGGACTTCCGCGCTGCTCCTCGCCCTCTGCGCCAGTGCCTCGGCCGACGTCATGGAAGACCGGCTCGAGGAGAAGATGCAGAAGGAGTTCGTGGGGAACGCCGCGTGGATCACCGACTACGCCGCGGCGCTGGAGGCGGCGAAGGCCGGCAACAAGCTGATCTTCGCCTACTTCACGCGCTCCTACTCCCCATGACCCCCCTGTAACGCGTTGGAGGGCGGTGCCCTCCTCACCCCCGAGTTCCAGGAATTCTCGAAGAACCACGTGATGTTCCTCCACGTGACGACGCAGATCAAAGGCCGCAAGGACGACGACCTCCTCGGCAAGAAGGGGGGCAGCGGCTTCCCCTACCTCTGCGTCATGGACGAGCAGGGCAATGTCCTCGCGCAGCACGAGGGCGAACGGACCGCCGAGGCCTTCGAGGCCACCGTGGGCGAAGCCCAGAAGTTCATCGATCTCAAGAAGCGCGCCGCATCCGGCGACAAGACCGCCGGCATCGACTACGCGCTGGCCCGATGCCGGAAGGGTCAGATCAAGTTCGAGGAACTCTCCCAGGAGTTGAAGCCCCTCGGCAAGCTGACCACCGAGCAGCAGAAGCTCTTCGACGGCCTCAAGGCGGACGACCTGGTCCGCCAAACTCTCGACATCGAGGTGGGCCGCAAGTTCGCCGAGATGCAGTCCAAGGGGATCATCCCCGTGGACGAAGGGCAGGAGCAGCGTTTCTGGGAGCACATCCGCTCCTATGCGGAGGCGACGAAGAACGTCAAGGTCTTCGAGACCTGGCTGACGTTCATGAAGGGCAAGTACGGCAACCATCCCAACGCCAAGCCCTTCTTCGAGGCGCAGGAGAACAAGCTCGCCGAGATGAAGGCGGCCGCGGGCTCGACGAAGTGAGCCAATTCCAGGGAGGGGGGCGGGGAGGTTTCCCGGCCCCCCTCCCGGGACTCCGCCAAACGGGCGGGTAGAATCGCGGGCGGCAGCCTCCTCTCATGAGAGCCACGCTCGCCGCCCTCGCGCTCGCGCTCTCCATCGCACAGGGGTGCGGGAGTGGATCCGCGCCGCCGCTCCTCCCGGCGGTGGTCGCCTCCCTCGATTTCCTGGTGGTCTCCGGCGACGGGCCCGTCGCGCGTGCGGCCTCTCTTCGCAATCCCTTCGGTGGCCCGGCCACGCTCGTGCTCGCCGAGCCCGCGGCCGGCGCCTTCGCTCCGGAAGCGGGCGCCTTGCCCCGGCTCTTTTCCGGCGCCGCGGAGCAGGAGATCGACGTGCGCTTCACCCCGGGCGCGCCGGGCGAGTACACCGGTCTCCTCAACCTCCGCTTCGTCGCGGAGTCGGGCGGGAGGACGGTGGAGGTGGAGCTGTCGCTCCGCGCCGAGGTCGAGGCGGCCGTTGCGCAGCCCGCGACGCCGCGCCTCGACTTCGGGGATGTGCTCGTCGGGCGCAATCGCACCCTGGAGCTGGCGGTGCGCAACGGAGCCGCAGTCTCCTCGCTCACGCTTCTAGGCGCGACCGGACTGCCCGCCGGGTTCTCGATCCCCCCGAGCGCGCTGCCGTCGCAGATTCCGCCGGGCGTGACGATGCTCCTCCCGGTCACCTACACGGCCACGGCGCTCGGGAGCCGCGCCTTCACCCTGCGCCTCAGCCATGACGCGCCGGGGGGCGTCCTCGATGTGCCGGTTACCGCCGACACCACCACCTGGCCCGCGGAACTCATCACCGACTTCGGTCCGGTGGCCCTGGCCGGGGGCGACACTCCGTGGCTCGAGGTCACAGTCCCACCCCACGCCATCTCGCTCAGCGTGGAGGGCGTCGGGGCATCCGGCGATCTCCTCGGCCTGCGCGCCTTGGAGGGGCCCGGCGGCAAGGTCTACGAGAACGCCGCCTCTACCGGCGATTACGTCTGGACTCCCTCCCCGGAGTCCTACAACGCGACGCTCCCCAACACCGACCGCGCCGACGTGCAGCTGGTGCCCGGGGGAGGGACCTACCGCTTCCGCCTGACGATCCTCTCGGGCGCCTCCGCGTCGCTGCGCGTGCGGGCCATCGTGCACAACCGCCCCGGGGGAGCGTTCACCGACGGCCTGCTGCCGCTCAACGTCTTCCTCGCGTCCGGCCTGGCGGTCGATGCCGCAGGCGCGGGCACCGACTCCCAGCTCCAGTCGCTCCTGGGCGAAGTCGACCGCATCCTCGCCAAGCGCGGGCTCAGGCTCGGCGCGATCTCCTACTTCGACATCACCGACCCCGCCTTCGACCGGATCGACAGCGAGGCGGAGTTCGCCGATCTCCTGCGCGAGAGCGCCGCGGCCCCGGCGACGCGCCTCAACCTCTTCTTCGTGCTGCGCACCCTCGGGGGCGGGGTGGTGGGGGTCAGCGCCGCGGTGGCGGGGCCCGCGCGGAACGGCACGGGCGTCTCGGGAGTGATGGTGGACTACGACGCGGGCTCCGTCGCCACCCTCGGCTACGTGGCCGCCCACGAGATCGGCCACTATCTCGGGCTCCACCACACCGTCGAGCAGAACGGTGTGCACGATTTCATCGACGACACGGCGAACTGCCCCGCGAGCGGGACGAACTCCACGTGCGCCACCGCGGGCAACAGCTACATGATGCACTGGCAGGTGCTGGGCGTGGATCCGGTCGTCACCGCGGGGCAGGGCCGCGTGCTCCACGCCCACCCCCTCGTGGGTCCTCCCTCCTCCCTGTCCGCCCTCGCGCTCCGCGCCCCGCCGGAGCCGCTCGGGCCCATCGATCCGCTCCCGCCCGGTTGGTGCCGCTGCCCGGCGGCCGCGAAGTAGGCGCTAGACTGGGGAAGGTGCGCCCCGACGACCTCGTCTGCTACTGCTACAAGGTCTCGCTCCGAAAGCTCGTCCACTTCGCGCAGCGGGAGCGGCCAGAACCCGTGTCGCGCATGAGCGAGTGCCTCGACGCCGGCACCGGTTGCGGCTGGTGCATCCCGTTCCTGAAACGCATCGCCACCAAGCCCGATCTGGCGGAGCTCCTCGGGGTGGAACCCGCCGCCTACGAGGCGAGCCGCAAGGGCTACATCGACGGGGGCAAGCCGAAGAACCGGTATTGACCCGCCTGAGACTTGCGCGGTCGCCACCCTCCCCTACGATGTCCAGGTCACGGTCCCCCGTCCGATCCGCCGCCGGCGTGCCCGGCGGCAAGGAGTTGAGCATGCGCCTCTTGACCCTGGTCCACGCCGCGGCTCTGTCCGCCGCGGCAATCCTCGCCGCCCCCGCCGTCCGGGCCGGCGAGATCGAGAAGCTCCCGGCCGAAACGCAGATCCTCATGCGCATCGACGCCGCGGCGCTCCTCAAGACCGACCTCTTCAAGCGGTTCCTCGCCATGACCGGGGGCAACAATCCGGTCGCCTCCCCTGAGTTCAAGAAGTTCTCCGAGGCGACCGGCTTCAACCTCGACACCGATCTCACGAGCGCCACGATCGGCATCGGCGGGAACTTCATGGGGGGCAGGCCCAGCTACTGGGCGGTCGTGACCGGCAAGTTCGACGCCGCAAAGATCAAGGCGTTCGCGGCGGAGAGCGGCAAGGCGAAGGTGGAGGAGCGCGGCGGCCTCACGGTCATCTCGAATTCCGCAGAGGACGCGGACCCGGACGAGCCCAGCGTCGTCCTCCTCGACGGCTCGACGCTCCTCCTCGGCGACGCGGACCACCTGGATGCCATCATCGCGAGCGCCACCGGCACCGCCTCCAACGTCTCCAGCTCGCCTCTGCTAGGGCCGATCGTCGCGATGGGTACCCCCGGCCACCTCTACATGGCCATGATCGTCCCCGCCGCGGCGAAGGAGCAGATGAAGGCCAACCCGATGGGGGCCTCCTTCTCCTCGGTCAACGTGATGACCGTCGCCTTCGATCTCGCCTCCGGCCTCAAGATGGTGATGGACGCCCACACCGACAAGCCCGAGAACGGCAAGATGGTGACGGACGCGCTCACCGGTTTCGTCGCCATGGGCCGGATGATGGCGGGCGGCCAGGACCCCGAGGCCGCCACACTGCTCGAGAGCGTGAAGGTGGAGCAGCAGGGAGCGCTCGCGCGGCTCAGCTTCGCGCTCACCCAGGAGCAGCTCGACCAGGTCATCGCGAAGGTGCAGGGCATGTTCGCCGGGATGATCCCCGGCGGCTTCGACGGCGGTGGC
>JBQTIG010000116.1:0-2405 GCA_052388375.1 Planctomycetaceae bacterium
TGGCGTTCCGCCCGCGCCCCGGTCCCACGGAGCGGAGGATTCCCCGGTGGTGGGATTGCGCCCCCGGAGGGCGGAGTAGCGGCGCCGGGCGGGAGTTGGGACAATCGGACCGTCGCGCGGGGTCGCGGCAAAGGAGGCTGAGATGTCGGGGAAGCGCGCCGGTTTCGTCCTCTTCGAGTGGATCATCGTCGGGGCGATTCTCGGGGTCCTGGCGGGGGTCGTGTCGATCCTGATCCCCCGACCGCCGGCCGATCAATGGAGAATTCACTGCCTCAGCAACGTCAAGGGACTTGCCAATCTCCTCATCCTGGGGTCCGGCGCCGACTTCCCGGCGCAGAGTGGCGCCAACCTGCTGCTGGTCCTCGTTGTAAAAGGTGATCTCCAGGGGAAGAGCTCTCTGAAGACGCTCTTCTGCCCGGGGGACCTCCAGGAGAGCTGGGAGAAGGCGGGCGGGGCCGAGGCCTACCGGGACCTCGATCTCTCGGTGGAGGCGAAGCGGGGGCATCTCACCTCCTACGCCGGCCGCGACCAATTGGACCCGGAGCGCGCCGCGCAGAAGGGGGGCGAACGGGTCATCCTGGTCTGCGACGACTCCGAGGACCACCATGGCGGAAAGGGCATCGTCGTGGGCTGGTCGGACGGCGGCGCCCAGTTCTTGGGCAAGGCGGACTATTTCAAGCTGGGCCGCGATGTGCCGCTCGTGATCGGCGCGGACTCCACGATCGAGGAGTTGCGTTGTTTGATGGCGGACTGAGATGAGGCGGCTCCTCCTGCTCCTGGCACTTGCCGCGCCGCTTCCGGCCGGCGACGCCGATCCCGCCGCCCCCCAGATTCCCGTCTCCACGACGCTGCTGGTGCGGCACGCGCCCCTCGACCGATTCGACGCGTTTTTCGCCAGGTTCGCCTTCCTTTTCGAGCTGTTCGATCGGCCGGTGCCGAGCGTGAAGGATCTGGAAGCGAACGCGCTCCCACCCGGCATCGCCGTGGACCGGTCCAAGCCTCTCTACGTCGCGGTTGGAGACTCCAGCATCTGGGGTTTCCCGCTCGCCATGGCCGCGACGATGGCGCAGCGAGTCCCGCTGGAGCAGAGCCGCGTGGCGGTGCGGCGCGGCGACATGGTCTGGGTGGGCGAGACGGGCGTGGTCGACGGGGAGTGGCGTGGAGCGCCGCCGGCGCTTCTTCAGGGCGACCTCGCGTTCCATCTCTTCCTTGCCGAGGCGCTCCGTAACGGCCGCGGGATCCCCGAAAGGCTGGCAGCGAGATTGGTGGAAGCGGTCGGCGAGGATGCCCCCGCCCCCCTCTCGCGCCTCGCCCGCGGGGGCGGCGACCTGGTTAAGGAGATCCTCCTTGGCCTGGAGTCCCTCGACTACGCCGGGACGCTTCACGAAGAGCGGCTCGACGTGGAGGGTCGCATCGCATGGCGCGAGGGCTCCGGGGCGCGGGCGCTCCTCGAGCGGCTCGGCGCGCCTGGCGAGAACGCGCTCGCCGGATGGCTGCCGGCCGATGCCTTGCTGACCGTCGACTCCTGCCACGCGCTGCAGAGGCTCGGGGAGGAGCTTGCGGCGTGGTGCGACCGCTTCCTGGGCGAGGGCCGGGGCAAGGCGTTGATGCAACTGTTCGGTCCCACGACGGCGTTCGCTGGGCTGCTCGCTGGACGCAGCGCGATCGCAACGCGCCTCGAGGGGATCTCCGTCTCCACGTCGGGCATCTGGGAGGTGACGGAGGGCGCCGACATGGATGCCGCGCTCCGCGCCTTCGATCCCGCCGAAGTCAACCGCTCCCTCGAGGAGCTGGGCATCCCGTTCCGGATCGCCTTCCGAAAGGCGGGCGAGGGGGACGAGGGGCTCCACCGGATCGGCGTCACCAGCGAGCTTCCGGAGTTGCTCATGGTCGTCGCGTTCCTGCAGGGCTGCCTGAAAGTGGAGGGACGCCACCTCCTCTTCACGCAATCCTCCGATCCCGCTTCGGAGATGAAGGCACTCCTGGAGCGTCTCCGCGCGGGGCCGCCGGCAACGACGCCGCACCTCGCGGCCATGGCGCGGCTCGGCGCGACGCGCAGCCTCGGCTTCACCCTCGATTTGGGGCGGCTCAAGACGCTCCTGCCGATCGCGGCCGCCGCGTCGCCGGACGCAGCCATCGCCCTGAAGGCGCTTCCCGACCGCTGCGCGCTCTCCACGGCGGCGGTGGCGCGCGAGGGGACCTTGCACTGGAAGGGGGACTGGCCGCTGGCAGGGCTGGATTCGTTCGTCCGGACCGTGCGCGAGGAGGAGTGAGCCTAAGGGCCCATACCAGTAGGCGTACCGCGCGCCAGGTGATGATCCCCAGGGCGAAGTGCAACATTGCGATGTAGGTCTCCGCCAGCTTCTCCCAGCGCACCAGGATCCGACGGAAGCGGTTCATCCACG
>JBQTIG010000117.1:0-8550 GCA_052388375.1 Planctomycetaceae bacterium
CTAGCCCGGATTTCCACGGCGCACAGATCGGCTGACACGGGAGGGGCTGTTCGCCCGCGGCGGTCGGGTTTCGCGGTGGTTTCGCCGCCGCAGCGTCAGGAAAAGGGTGCGCTGATGCCGCCGGATGCGGGGCGCTCCCGGGCCTGCGCTGGGGTGCTCGCCGCCGCGGGCCGGATGGGTGGGGGATTCGAGTCTTCGAGGCCCCAGGGCCCATTTCCACGCGGTTTCCACGCACCCCCCATGGCTGGGGGCCGAAAAGGCGCTTGACACGAGGGGGTGTATGTAGGAAAGTGTTGGAATGCCTATCGGCGCACCAAAAGGACTGACACAGTGCCGGCGCTTCTTCGTCGAGCCCCGGCACCCGAAGCAGCGGCAGTACGAGGCGTTGCGCGCCTTCTTCGCGGAGGGACGGCCTTCGCGGGAGGTCGCGCGGACGTTCGGGTACGCGCCCGGGGCCTTCCGCACGCTCTGCTACCAGTTCCGCCGCGAGGAGGAGCCCGCCTTCTTCGTCACGCTCCGCCGCGGCCCCCACACCCAGCCGAAGAAGTCCGCCGCGCGGGACCTGGTCGTCGCCCTGCGCAAGCACAACCACTCCGTCTACGAGATCAGCGCGACCCTGAAGGAGCGCCACCTCCGCCTGAGCCCGACCGCGGTCCGCGAGATCCTGAAGGAGGAAGGCTTCGCCCCCCTGCCCCGACGGCTCGACGACGAGCGCCCGCCGGGCGTCGGCCCGACGGCCGAGGCGGTGGCGGACGCGCGGCACTTCTCGCTCGCGCCGCGGAGCTTCGCGACCTGCTGCGGCGGGCTCTTCCTCTTCGTGCCGGACCTCGTCCGGCTGGAGATCGACCGGCTGGCCCAGGCGGCGCGGCTGCCGGGATCGAGCATGATCCCGGCGACCCACGCACTCCGGGCCAGCCTGGCCCTGAAGCTCTGGTCCCTCGAGCGCAAGAGCCACGTGATGGCGCTGGTCGCCGACGAGGGGTTGGGCTTCTTCTCGGGCCTCAACGCGAGCCCGAAGAAGAGCTACCTGTCCGAGTACTCCTCCCGGGTCGATCCGCGCCAGACCGAGCGTCTCCTCGCGGCCTGGCACGGCAGGGTCGTCGGCGACCGGCTCTTCGACGGCACCTCCTTCAACCTCGATTTCCACTCCGTGCCCTACTACGGGGAGCATCCCGTCCTCGAGCGCCACTACGTCTCCGCGCGCAGCCGCCGCCAGCCGAGCGTCCTCGTGTTCCTGGCCCAGGACGCCGAGGGACGCGCCTTCTGCTACTCCTGCGCCGACATCCGCAAGGGCGAGGAGCCCGACCAGATCCTCCGCTTCGTCTCCTTCTGGAAAAAGGCGCACGGGGCCTATCCCCGCCACGTGGTCTTCGACTCCCGCCTCACCACCTACGCGAAGCTGGCCGAGCTGGACGACCTCGAGATCTCCTTCCTCACTTTGCGGCGACGCTCCCCGGCCCTCCTCAAGGAGATCGAGGACCTTCCGTCCTCGGCCTGGCGGACCGTCCATCTCGACGTGCCCACCCGCAAGTACAAGACCCCGCGCGTCTTCGAGAAGACCGTCCGCCTCGCCGGCATGGACTTCCGCCAGCTCTACGTCCTCGACCTCGGTCACGACGAGCCGACGATCCTGCTGGCCAACGAGCGCAAGCCGTCTCCCAAGGACCTCATCACCCGCTACGCCCGGCGCATGCTCATCGAGAACGCCCTCAGCGACGCCGTGCGCTTCTTCCACATGGACGCGCTCTCCTCCGCGGTCGGGCTCAAGGTCGACTTCGACATGGCGCTGCTCGTCGTCGCCAACGGGCTCTACCGCCTGCTCGCGCGCCGGATGCGGGGCTACGCCGACGCCCAGGCCCGCCAGGTCTTCCGCGACCTCGTCGACACGCCGGCGGACGTGACCGTCACCCGCAAGGACGTCGCCGTGCGGTTCCACCGCCGCGCCCACACGCCCATCCTCCTCGCCTCCGGCCTCCTCGATCAGCCCGTCCCGGTCCCCTGGTGGAAAGGCGCACGCCTCACCCTCACCGCCTGACCGGACACCGCGCCCGTGTCAGGTCAATACCTCTCCGTGGAAATCCGGGCTAGGCCCGCGCAGCCTCGTGCAGGCGCAACTGGCCGCAGGCCGCGGCGACGTCGTCACCCCTCTGCCGCCGCACATGAACGACGACTCCACGCTCGCGCAGGATCCGCGTGAACGCCTCCACCCGCTCGGGGGAGGGCGCCCGTAGCGCGGGGGCGAACGCCACCGGATTCATCGGGATGAGGTTGACGTTGATGTGGCGGCCTGCCAGCACGGCCAGGGCGCGGGCGTCGGCATCGCTGTCGTTCCGCCCCGCCAGGAGGACGACCTCGAACGTGACATCCCTTCCGGTCGCGCGGAACCAGCGCAGCGCCATCTCGCGCAGCTCCAGGACGGTGCCGGAACCGCCTCGCGGGACCAGTTCGCGCCGTTGGGGGTCGTGGGGGGAGTGCAGCGAGATGGCGAGGCCGACCTTGAACCCCAGGCGCAGGAACTGGTCGAAGCCGCGGCGGACGCCGGAGGTGGAGACGGTGATGCGCCGCGAGCCCAGGTCGAAACCCGCCGGATCCATGAGGATGCGCAGGGCGCGCCCCAGCTCCTCGACGTTGTGGAGCGGTTCGCCCATGCCCATGACCACGAGGTTGGTGAGCCGCGCGCCGGCGACCGAGGAGAGGTGGAGCGCCTGCTCCACGATCTCGCCGTGGGTCAGGTTGCGCCGGAGCCCGCCCGTCCCCGACGCGCAGAAGACGCAGCCGACGCCGCAGCCCACCTGCGTCGAGAGACACGCGGTGAAGCGGTCGGCCTCGGGGATGAGCACGCACTCCACCTGCTCCCCGTCGGTCATGCGCAGGAGCAGCTTCGTCGTCCCGTCTTCGGAGCGGCGGGCATGCGCCACGGTGGACGCGCGCACGGGCAGGAGCGCCCGCAGACGCTCGCGAAACGCCATGGGGAGGTCGGACATGGCGTCGTAGTCCGCGGCGAACCTCGTCTGCACCCAGTGGGTGAGCTGGCGGGCGCGGTAGGGGGGCTCGCCCAGGCTCCGGCAGAGCGCCTCGGTCTCCAGCGGCGTCAGCGAGGCGAGGGAGGGGGGCGGGGGAGCGTCAGGCGGCGCTATCGCGCTGCTTGACCTGTCCGTCGGTGCGGAGGACACGGCGCACAGGCTCCTTGCCGAGGAACGCCTCGGGTGTGACGACGTAGCACGCGATGTCCTTGCGCTCGGGAAGCTCGTACATGAGGTCGCGCAGGAACTCCTCGATGATGGAGCGGATGGCGCGCACGCCCGTTTCGCGCTTCTGCGCCTCCTGGGCGATCGCACGCAGCGCCGCGGGCTCCACCTCCAGGCGCGTCCCCTCCAGCTCGAAGTACTTCTGGTACTGGCGGATGATGGCGTTGCGGGGCTCGGTCATCACTTGCACCATCTCGTCCTCGCCCAGCGGGTCGAGGGTGCAGACGTTGGGGAGGCGTCCCACGAACTCGGGGATCAGTCCGAACTCGATGAGGTCTTCGGTCTCCATGAGGGGCAGGAGCGCCCGGAGCGCGTCGTCGTGCGATCCTGTCTCGCCGGAAAAGCCGATCCGCTTCTTGCCGACCCGCTTCTTGATGATGTCGGCGATGCCGCTGAACGTGCCGCCGCACAGGAAGAGGATGTTGGTCGTGTCGAGCTGGAGGTACTGCTGCTCGGGGTGCTTGCGGCCGCCCTGGGGAGGGATGTTGCTGAGGGTGCCCTCGAGGATCTTGAGGAGGGCCTGCTGGACCCCCTCCCCCGAGACATCGCGCGTGATCGAGACGTTGTGCTGCGTCTTGGCGATCTTGTCGATCTCGTCGATGTAGATGATGCCGCGCTCGGCGCGTTCGCGGTCGAAGTCGCAATTCTGGAGGAGACGGAGCAGCACGTTCTCCACGTCCTCGCCGACGTAGCCCGCCTCCGTGAGCGGGGTGGCGTCGGCGATGGCGAACGGGACGTCGAGGAACTTGGCGAGGCTGCGCGCGAGGAGCGTCTTTCCCGAGCCGGTGGGTCCCACCAGGAGGATGTTGGCCTTCTCCAGCTCGACCTCGTCGCTCTTGAAGCCCGCCTGGATGCGCCGGTAGTGATTGTAGACGGCCACCGCCAGGGTCCGCTTGGCCCGCTCCTGGCCGATCACGTACTGGTCGAGGTACTCCTTGATCTCGCGGGGCTTGCGGAGCGTGATCTGGCCGGTGGGGATTCCCCGGGAGGCGCCGCCCTTGCGGTTCTCCTCCACGAGGATGGTGTTGCACAAATCGACGCACTCGTTGCAGATGAAGATCTCGGGGGGACCCGCCACGAGCGAATCCACCATGTGCCGGGACTTGCCGCAGAAGGTGCAGCGTTCCGTGTAGCTCTTGCGGCCCTTCGACATCGTGGCTCCAGCCTACCTCAACCCTGCGCCTTGAGGGGTTGGAGAACCTCGTCCACCAAGCCGTAATCCTTGGCGTGGGGGGCATCCAGGAAAAAGTCCCGGTCGGAATCCGCCTCGATGCGCGACACCGGCTGGCCGGTGTGGCGGGAGAGGATTTCGTTCATTTCGCGCCGCAGCTTCAGGATCTCCTCGGCGTGGCGCTCGATGTCGGCCGCCGTGCCGCCCGCGCCGCCGGAGGGCTGGTGGAGCATCACCCGGGCGTGCGGGAGGATGAACCGCTTGCCCTTGGTGCCCGCGGCGAGGAGCAGCGCCCCCATCGACATCGCCTGCCCGATGCAGTAGGTGGCGATGTCGCACTGCACGAACTGCATCGTGTCGTAGATCGCGAGACCGTCCGAGACGTAGCCGCCCGGCGAATTGATGTAGAGGCTGATCTCCTGGTTCTTGTTCTCCTTCTGGAGGAACAGGAGCTGGGCGATCACGACGTTGGCCACCGTATCGTTGATGGGCGTTCCCACGAAGACGATGCGGTCCTCGAGGAGTCGGGAATAGATGTCGTAGGCGCGCTCGCCGCGGCCGGTCTTCTCGATGACGGTGGGGATGAAGATGCTCATGCCTGCTTCTTGCCCTTCTCTTCTTTCGGCCGGGACGCCGCGGTCGTGGAGGGGGGGGCGGCCGGCTGCCCGGCGCCGGCCTCGCGCACTGTGACCTTGGCGCGCAGGCGCGCGCGGGCCTTCTGCTCCTTCAGCTGGTTCCGCAGCGTCCCGAGGCGGCCCGACTCCCGAAGGACCGCGTACATCTGCTCCGGCGTCTTCTCGTTGTACGCGGCGAGCACCGCCACCGCCTCCTTGACTTCCGTTTCGGTCACCAGGATGCGCTCCTTCTCCACCAGCTTGTCGAGCAGGAAGAAGGATCGCAGCTCCGCCGCGGCGCGCTGCAGGCTCTTCTCCTTGAGTCCCGAGGCCTTCCGCGCGATCTCCTCCTCCGGCTCCTTGCGCAGCTGCATGGCGTAGGCGGCGCGGCGCGCCACCTCGTCGGCTTCGCGGTCGATGAGCTCCTGGGGGAGTTCGATGGATACCGATTCGGAGAGGCGCGCGAGGGCGAGATCCTCGACCTCGCGATCGCGCTCCCGCGCTCTGCGCGCGCGCACGTCGTGGGAGACCTGCTCCCGCATCTCCGCGAGGGAGCCGAAATCGAACCCCTTGGCGAAGGCGTCGTCGAGGGGCGGCAACTCCGGGCGTTTGATCTCCAGGACCTCCGCGTCAATGTCCGCCTCGCTGCCGGCGAGGGGATGGGACTCGTTCGAGGGGAGGGGGAACGCCTTGGCCTTCACCTTCGCGCCGACCTTCTGGCCGACGAGCGCCTCGTCCAGTCCCTGGGCCACGAGCCCGCCCAGGTAGCGGGAGCCTATCTCGTAGACGAGGCTCTCCTCGTGGAAGATCTCCTCCCCGCCCACATGCCCGTGCACGTGGAGCGTCACGACGTCACCCTCCGCGGCGGAGCCCCCCTCGACGGGGCGCAGGGTCGCCTTCCTCTTGCGCAGGCCGTCGAGGGCGGCGGCGAGATCCTCCGGGGTCGGCTCCGCGCCCCCGACCTCCACCTCGATCTCCACCAGGTCCGGCAATTCGAATTCGGGCTTCACCGTGACCAGGAAGTCGAAGGCCACCTCCTTGTCGGGTTCCACCGCCACGGTCTGCATGTCCAGTTCCGGGTCGGCAATGGGGGCTAGGCTGTTCTTGGAGAGCGCCTCCTCGAGGGCCGCGTCGAAGAGCGCCTGGCGCACCTCGTCGACCACCTGGGTCCCGAACCTCTTCTCCACCAGCTTGCGGGGGGCCTTCCCGGGACGGAACCCGGAGATGGGCACCGAGCGCGCGAGGTTCTTGTAGGACTTGTCGAACTCCTCGGTGACGCGGACGGGCGGGATGGTGACCTTGACCCGCTTGCGGCAAGGGCCGGCGGCCTCGATGTCGATGTTCATGCTGGTTGCGGTTTCCATGGCGACCCCCCGGGCGTCCGGCACAGTGTAGGGGGGCGGGGGGGCGGGTCAAGGTGCCTGAACCGCCGCCCTGCGCGCGGAAATCCCGGTGAAGGAATAATCTTGCCGGGGCGGACGGCCGAGCTTATGTTGTTAGGTCAGAGCCGGCAGGATCCATCTTCCCCATCCGGGGGGAGACTTTCGACTTCCTGACGATCCGCCGGCTGCGATCCCGGTCCGATCGGCGGCGTTTCGCCAGAGGTTCGGGGTTGCACCTTGGGAGAAACCATGGACGGGCAAGCGTTCCAATCGCCCCGCACCTCCCGGCGCCGCCGCAGACGCAGACGTGGCGGTGGAGGAGGAGGCGGGGGGGGCCACGGCGGCGGCGGTGGCGGCGGCGGCGGGGGGGGCCAGAGATTCGATCCGACGCCGGTGACCCCGGTCGCGGGCGTCCTGGCCCTGGGCCGCGAAGGCCACGGATACCTGCGCGATCCCAAGCGGGATTGCCAGATCCAGCCCGGCGATCCCTTCGTCCCGCGCGAACTGATCCAGCGCCTCGGTCTGCGGGAGGGCTTCCTGCTCGACGCCCACATCGGCCGCAACATGAGGGGACCGGCCCCTATCCTCGCCACCGTCGATCGGGTGGAGGGCATGACGCCCGAGGAGGCGCGGAACACCGCCAAACTGGATCAGCTCACGGTCGTCGACCCCGACCGCGCCTTCCGGCTGGTGGGCGGCGAGCATCAGGACCTCTCGATGCGCGTCATCGACCTGGTGACGCCGATCGGCATGGGCCAGCGCGCCCTCATCGTCGCCCCCCCGCGGACCGGGAAGACGATGCTGCTCCAGAAGATCGCCAACTCCATCACGACGTTTCATCCCGGCGTGCGGCTCCTGGTCTGCCTCGTGGACGAGCGCCCGGAGGAGGCGACCGACATGCGGCGCGCGGTGAAGGGGGAGGTCTATGCCTCCACCAACGACATGCCGGCGAGCAACCATGTCGCCATGACGGAGCTGGTGACGGCCCGGGCGAAGCGGCTCTGCGAGATGGGAAAGGACGTGGTCGTGCTGATCGACTCGCTCACCCGTCTCGGCCGCGCCTACAACATCGAGGCGCGGGGTTCGGGTCGCACCCTCACCGGCGGCCTCGACGCCAAGGTCCTGGAGAAGCCGAAGGCGCACTTCGGCGCGGCGCGCAACATCGAGAACGGCGGCTCGCTGACCATCGTGGCCACCGCGCTCGTCGACACGGGCTCGCGGATGGACCAGATCATCTTCGAGGAGTTCAAAGGCACCGGCAACATGGAGCTGGTGCTGAACCGCGATCTCGCCGACCGGCGGATCTGGCCCGCGATCGACATCACGCTCAGCGGAACGCGCAAGGAGGAGAAGCTCGTCTCCCCGGATCGGCTCCAGCGCATGTGGCAGCTGCGCAAGGTGCTCGTGAAGATGAAGCCGATCGAGGGGATGGAGCTCCTGCTCGACCGCCTCCGGAAGACCAAGGCGAACGACGACTTCCTCGCGCTCTTCGACAAGCGCGTCGACGCGGAGTAATGCGTGGCCGGCGCGGAATCGCGACCGGGACCCATGCCGTGAGACCCCTGGGCATCCGGCGCGACGAGGTGCGGGTCGAATTCCTCAAGGCCTCGGGCCCGGGGGGGCAGCACCGCAACAAGACGGAGAGCGGCGTCCGCCTGACCCATCTCCCGACGGGCGTCGCGGTGCGCGCGGTGGAGCGCCGGTCGCAAGCGCAGAATCTCTCCGTCGCCTGGGAGCGGCTCGCGGAACGGCTGCGCCGGCTGCGGACTCCCAAGAAGCCGCGTCGCAAGACGCGCCCCACCCGAGGTTCCGTCGAGCGGCGTCTCGCCGCAAAGGCGGCCCGCGGCGCGCGCAAGCGCGAGCGCGGCCTCGGAAGGGAGCCCTAGTGTCCTGAGTCAGAAGTAGCCATAAATATCTTGGCGTCCGTCGTAGGGGGTACTCAGGAGGCCCCCGAATGCCGAACGGACGACCGAAGGCAGCGCTGACCCTCTCCCCTTCCGAGCGCGAGACGCTCGAGGGGTTCGCGCGGCGGCGGACGACGTCGCAGGCGATCGCGCTCCGCGCGAGGATCGTGCTCCTGTGCGCGACAGGCCGGACCAACCTCGCGGTCGCCGACGATCTCGGGATCACGCACC
>JBQTIG010000118.1:0-13832 GCA_052388375.1 Planctomycetaceae bacterium
GCGGGCCGCTGGCTTCGCCGCTCGTCCATCGCCGTATTTGGGGTCAATACGGCTTCGGACTCGCGGCTCGCCAGCAGCCCGCTCGCTCGGGCTCGGGCCGACGATGGAGTATTCAGACAGGCCCTAGACTTCGCCGCCGAAGATGTCGGTCGGCTCGGGGAGCTTCTCTTCGTCGGGGCTGTATTCGAGGGTGAGACGGTTGGCCAAGAGCTCCTCGAGGGCGATGTCGATGGGCCGCGTCTTGATCGTCTCGACAAGCGGGCGCGACCCCTGGATCAGCTCGCGCACCCGTTTCTGGATGATCGCGGTCATGGCGAAGGGGCCGCCAAACCGCTCCTGCGCTTCCTGGATCTTACGGAAGTCCATGGACTCTCCTGGCTAGGCAGTGCAAACCCGTCAGTCTACCCGCGCGGCTCCTGGCTGGCAATTCGCCTGAGCCGCAGCACGCGCAGGATCTCCGGCGAGCGCAGGAGCAGGCCGGCGCCGAGGTAGGCCGCGGCGCCGGCTCCAACCGGGAGAAGCGCCCGGACGGCCCGCCCGCAGAGCGTCGTCGTGACCGGGAGGAGGCCGAGAGTGAGGTGGGCCGCGAGGCCGCACGCGCCCGCGGCCGCGGCGATCTTGCCGATCCGGAACGCCACGCCGGGGGCGGGGCCTCCGTGGCGGCGGGCGGCCGCCCAGAGAAGCACGAGGAGGTTGGCCGCCTGGCCCGCCCCGAGAGCAAGGGCGAGACCGCGCCAGCGCCACTCCGGCAGCGCATGGAGCGGCACGCCGCAGCTGAGATTGGCGGCCACCGCGGCGAAGGCGCCGAGGATCGGGACCCCCAGGCGCCCTTCAGCCTGGAACACCGGGACCGTGACCCGCACGAGGCAGTAGAAGACGACGGCCACGGAGTAGAGCCGGATCGACTCGCCGATCGCGGCCGCCTCGGCCCCCGACGTGGCCCCGTGGCGGAAAAGCAGCTGCGCGATCGGGTCGGCCAGGATCGCCATGCCCGCCGCCGCCGGGAGTGCGAAGGCGAGGCCGAGGCCGAGGGCTTCCCCCAGGGTGGAGCGCACCTCCCGGGTCCGCCCCGCGGCGGCAAGGCGCGAGACCTCGGCGAGCACCGCCGTCCCCACCGCTACCCCGACCAGGCCCACCGGCAGGTGGACCAGGCGGAATCCGTAGGAGAGGTAGGAGGCGCCTCCCACGTCCGCCGTCGCCAGCTTCTGGTTGATCAGGATGCAGGTGTGCGTGGCCGCGAGTCCGATCACCGCCGGCGCCATCCTCCGCAGGATCTCGCGCACCGAGGGGCTGGCCAGGAAAGGATCGGGAGCGAAGGAGGGCCTCCATCCCTCGCGACGCAGCGCGGGCACCTGCACGAGGAACTGGAACGCGCCGCCGAGGAGGAGGAGGAGCGCCCAGGGCAGCGCCGCGCGTTCCTGCACGATGCCGAAGAGGAGCAGCGCCGCACCGCCCGCCACGAGCACCGCGTTCTGCGCCGCCGACGCCAGTGCCGGGAGGAAGAAGCGCCCGCAGACGTTGAGCGCTCCCATGGCGACCACGGCGAGGCAGATGAGCAGGAGGAAGGGGGCGAGCACCCGCGTCAGGCGCACGGCCGGCTCGTACCGGGCGGGGTCGACGCGGAAGGAGGTGGCGGTGAGGGCGGAGAGAAGCTGCGGCGCGAAGAGGACGAGCAGGAGGACGACCCCGCCGACGTAGAGGAGCAGCGTGGAGCCGGCGCGGTTCACCAGACGGAAGGCGGCCGCGCTGCCGCTCGTTTGCCGCTCCCGCGCGAGCGTGGGCACGAACGCGCCGCTGAACGCGCCTTCGGCGAAGAGATCGCGCAGGAGGTTGGGGATGCGAAACGCGACGTCTACGGCGTCGGAGAGGTGCGCGGAGCCGAGAAGGGCCGCGCGTACGCTCTCCCGGGCGAGGCCCAGGAGACGGGAGAGAAGCGTCGCGAGGGAAACGGCGCCGGCCGCCCGCGCAAGGCGGCTCACGGGGCGGCGGGCGCCGCCCGCGTGGCGGAGGCGGGGAAGTCCCGCGCCGCCACGTGGCAGCGGAAGGTGTGTCCGCCTCCCGCGTCGGTCACACCGGGATTGGCGACCTTGCAGATCTCCTCCGCGTAGCGGCAGCGCGGGTGGAAGTGGCAGCCCGAGGGCGGATGGATGGGCGACGGCACATCCCCCTCGAGCACGATCCGGTTGCGACGGCGCGTCGGGTCGGGGACCGGCACCGCGCTCAGGAGCGCTCGGGTGTAGGGGTGGAGCGGCCGCTCGAAGAGATCGTCGGAGGTCGCCGTCTCCACGATCTCCCCCAGGTACATGACCGCGATGCGGTGGGAAATGTGGCGCACGACGGAGAGGTCGTGGGCGATGAACAGGTAGGCGAGCCCGAACTCCTCGCGCAGGTCCATGAGCAGGTTGATCACCTGCGCCTGGATGGAGACGTCGAGGGCGGAGACCGCCTCGTCGCAGACGATGAAGTCGGGGTTGAGCGCGAGGGCCCGGGCGACGCCGATGCGCTGGCGCTGGCCGCCGCTGAACTCGTGGGGGTAGCGGTTGATGGTGCGCCCCGCGAGACCGACCTTCTCGAGCAGGGTCTTCACGCGTTCCTCGCGCTCCGCCCCTCTCGCGATCCCGTGCACCGCCAGCGCCTCGCCGACGATGTCGAGCACCGTCATGCGCGGATTGAGGCTGGAGTAGGGGTCCTGGAAGATGATCTGCATGCGCCGCCGCAGCGTGCGGAGCGCGAGTCCCCGGAGCGCCCTCACGTCCTTGCCGTCGAACAGGATCGTGCCGCCGGTCGGTTCGATCAGGCGGAGCACCGCGCGGCCCAGGGTGGTCTTGCCGCAGCCCGACTCCCCCACCAGACCCAGGGTCTCCCCCCTCGCGACGGTGAAGCTCACGTCGTCCACCGCCTTGACATGGCCGACCACGCGACTGAAGACCCCCTTCCGGATGGGGAAGAACTTCTGGAGGTGCTCCACGGTGAGGAGCGCGCCGTTTCCGCTCACGAGACCTTCCCGGGATCGTACATGGGGCCCGCAGGGTCGAGGAGCCAGCACGCCGCGAGGTGCCCCGGCTCGATCCCGCGGAGGGGCGGCTCGTGCGCCTCGCAGTGCGGCGTCGCGAAGGGGCATCGCGTGTGGAACTTGCAGCCGCTGGGGAACTCCAGCGGGCTCGGCACGTTCCCCTCGATCGCCTCCAGCCGCGCGGTGCGCCCCGCGACGGAGGGGATGGAGCGGAAGAGACCGCGGGTGTAGGGATGGCGCGGGCGGGCGAACAGCGCCTTAACCTCCGCGGTCTCCGCGATCTTGCTCGCGTACATGACGACCACGCGGTGCGCGGTCTCCGCGATCACCCCCAGGTCGTGGGTGATCATGAGCACCGCCATGCCGAGCTCCTTCTGGAGCTCGTGGATCAGCTCCAGGATCTGCGCCTGGATCGTGACGTCCAGCGCGGTGGTCGGCTCGTCGGCGATGAGCAGCTTGGGGTTGCAGGAGAGCGCCATCGCGATCATGACGCGCTGGCGCATGCCGCCGGAAAGCTGGTGGGGGTACTCGTCGACGCGCCGCTCGGGGGCGGGGATGCCCACTTTCGCCAGCATGTCGATGGAGCGGTCGCGGGCATCCCTGCCCGAGAGGCGCAGGTGGAGGCGCACCGCCTCGGCGATCTGGTCCCCCACGGTGTAGACCGGGTTGAGCGAGGTCATCGGCTCCTGGAAGATCATCCCGATCTTGCCGCCGCGGACCTGGCGCATGCGCGCTTCCGGGACCCGCACGAGATCCTCGCCGTCGAACTCGATCCGCCCCCCTTCGATGGCGCCGGGCGGCATGGCGATGAGGCGCAGGATGGAGAGGGCCGTCACCGACTTGCCGCAGCCGCTCTCCCCGACGAGTCCCACGGTTTCGCCCGGCCAAGCCCGGTAGGAGACGCCGTCCACGGCTTTCACCGTTCCCTCGTCGGTGTGGAAGTAGGCCTTGAGGTCCACGATATCGAGGAGAGGCTTGCCGGTTCGGGGAGGCGCCACTCCCCGTTCCGCGCCCTGTGCGGCGTCCGCCATGCAGAGCGGCAGGATAGGGGCGGCCTATCCGCCGGGTCAAGGCCTTGCATCCGGTCGCAGGGGTGGGGATGGGTAGAATGCGCGCGTGCATCCCCGCAAGGCGAGCCTGACCGCGCTTGGGGTCGCGGGCGCGCCCGCGCCGGAACGCCTCACGACGACCTTCCTGCTCCCCGGCGGGGTCGCGGTGGACAGTGGGGCGCTCGCGCATGCCCTGCAGCCCAGCGCGCGGCGGCAGGTGACCGATCTGCTCCTGACCCACGCCCATCTCGATCACACCCTCGGCATCCCGTTCCTCCTCGCCGGTCAGACCCTCACGATCTGGGGGCTGGCCGAGACCCTGCGCGCGGTGCGCGAAAACCTCCTCGACGGGCGGATCTGGCCCGATCTCTCCACCTACGCCGTCTGGAGACCCGTCACCCCCGGGCGCCCGTTCCGCGTCGGACCCTACGACGTGGAGGCGGGCTTCATGACCCACACCACCGACTGCGTGGGCTACGCCTTCGCCGGGGACTCCGTCTCCTGCGTGATCGCCGGCGACACGCGCCTGGAGCAGGAGGTCGTGGCTTGGGCGGCCGCGCGCCATCCCACGGTCTGCGTGGTGGAGTGCTCCATGCCCGACGAGCGGGCCGAACAGGCGCACCGCTACGGCCACCAGACGCCGCGCGACCTCGCCGCTTGGAGGGATGCCCTGGGAGGGGAGACGCGCCTCCTGGTGACCCACCTCAAGCCCGATCTCGAGGCGCCGGTGCGGGAGCAGTGCGCGGCGCTGCGGGACCCTTCTCTGGCGATCCTCCGGGACGGCGATGTCGTCGAGCTCTGAGACGGCGCCGGTCACGGTCGGGACCGCCGGCCACATCGACCACGGCAAGACGCTGCTCGTCGAACGCCTCACCGGCATGCGCGCCGACCGCCCCCACGAGCAGGCGCGCGGCATGACCATCGATATCGGGTACGCGGAGATGCGTGCCCCGGACGGCCGCCGCATCGGCTTCGTCGATCTGCCCGGCCACGAACGGTTCATCCGAAACATGGTGGCCGGCGCCACCGGAATCGACCTCGCCCTCCTCGTCGTGGCCGCCGACGACGGCGTGATGCCCCAGACCCGGGAGCATGTCGAGATCCTGGGCCTCCTGGGCATCCGCGACGGGATCGTGGTGCTCAACAAGGTGGATCTCGTGGACGAGGAGACGCGCCTCCTGGCCATCGAGGAGCTGCGCGACTTCCTCCAGGGAAGCTCGCTCGCGGACGCACCCATCCTCCCGGTCTCCGCAGCGACCGGCGAGGGCATCGACGCGCTTCGGGCCGCGATCCTGGAGCGGATCGCCGCCGTTTCGGCGCGCCAGGAGGGGGGCTGCTTCTACCTGCCGGTGCAGCGCACCTTCGCCGCCGCGGGATTCGGATGCATCGTCACCGGCGTCCCCTCCTCGGGGTCGGTGCGGGTGGGCGACGAACTGGAGCTGCTCCCCGCGGGCACGCGCGCCCGCGTGCGGGCGGTGGAGATCTACCACGAGGCTGCGGAGGAGGCGCGCGCCGGGCACCGCACCGCGCTCAATCTCGCCGGCATCCGCCACGACGAGGCCGGGCGCGGCATGGCCGTCGCGTCCCCCGGGTTCTTTGCCCCCTCCCGGCACGTCGCGGTGCAGCTCCGCCTGCTGCCCTCGATCCGCAAGCCGCTCAAGCACGCCACCCGCGTGCGCTTCCTGACGGGAACGCTCGAGGAGATGGCGGCCGTCTACCTGGCGGAGGGGGCGGCCCTCGAGCCGGGACCTGCGTCGCTGGCGGAGATCCGCGCCCTCGTCCCCGTGGTGGCGCGGGACGGGGACGCGTTCATCCTGCGCGCCGAGAATTCCACCGAGACCCTCGGGGGCGGCCGGATCGTGCGCACGCTCGCCGGTCCCCTGGGGCGCAAGGATCCCGCCCTCCTGGCGCAGCTGCAACGCTGGGCGCGCGCCCTCGACGATCCGTGGGAGCGGCTGCGCGCCGCGATCGCGGAGTCGCCGGGCGCCCTCCCGGGGGAGCTTGCGACGCGGTGCCTTCTCGCGCCCGAGGCGGCGGAGCGCCTGCTCGAGGAATTGCGCGCGGCGCGGGAGGTGACCTTCTTGGCAGGGGGCGGGGTCGCTCCGGAGTCCTCCGTGCAGGCCGCCACGGCCGCCGCGCGCGAGGCCCTGGAAGCGCTGCACCGGGAGAACCCGCTTCTCGGGATGCAGCCCCTGGCGAGCCTCCGCGACCGCGCGGGACTGAGCGACGCGATGCTCGCCGCTGCCCTGGAGAGGATGGATTCGCACGTGGTGGTCGCGGCGCGGGAGGTGCGGCTCGCCGCCCACGCCGTCCGGGTCGATGCGGGGCTGTCGCGCGCCGCCCGGTCGATCCTCGAAAGCCTCCGGGTGGGCCGGTTCGCCCCTCCCGAGCCGGAAGCGCTTCCCGAAGCCACCGGCCTCTCCCCCCAGGAGGTGCAGGGTGCCCTCACGCTCCTCTTGGACCGCGGGGCGGTGCGGCGCATCGACCCGGGACACCTCTACCCCAAGGAGACGCTCGACGAGGGGATCCGGCTCCTGCATTCCGTGGTCCAGAAGCGGGGCAGCTTCGAGCCGCTGGAGGCGAAGACGGTGTTCGGCGGTATCAGCCGCAAGTGGCTCATCCCGCTCCTCGAACACTACGATCGCATCGGCGCCACGAGGCGGGACGGCAACAGCCGCATCGTCACCCGCCGCGGGGAGGCGATGGCCCAGGGGGGCGTCGACGCCAAGTAGGCGCCGCGCCGGGCTAGGATGGGGAGCGTGGATCGCAACACCCTTCTTCGGGCGCTTCCTTCCATCGACCGCGTCCTCAAGACCGCGGAAGCGGCCCTGCTCAAGGAGCGCTGGCTGGGTCGCCTCGTGGACGAGGAGGTGCGCGCCCTCGTCGAGGAGTTGCGCCGGAACATCCAGGAGGGGGACGCGCAGGCGGCGCCTCCGGAGCCGGCCGAGATCGCCCGCGTGGCGGGAGCGCGGTTGGAGCGCAGGCTCGCGCCGGGAGTGGTGCGGTGCGTCAACGCCACCGGCGTGGTCCTCCATACCGGCCTCGGGCGCGCTCCCCTGGCTGCCGCGGCGTCGCGGGCGCTGGCCCGGGAGACGGCGGGCTACTGCGTCGTCTCCGTCGACCGCGAAGAAGGGCAGCGGGTACGGCGCGAATCCGCCGCGGCGCGCATGCTCTGCGTGCTCACCGGGGCCGAGGCGGCCACCGTGGTCAACAACAACGCCGCCGCGACGCTCCTCGCGCTCAACACCCTCGCCGCGGGACGCGAGGCGATCCTGAGCCGAGGCCAGCTCGTCGAGATCGGCGGCTCCTTCCGCATGCCCGATGTCTTCGTCGCGGCCGGGGTGAAACTGCGCGAGGTGGGCACGACCAACCGCACGCACCTCAAGGACTATGCGCGGGCGATCGGCGCCGAGACCTCGCTGCTCCTGCGGGTGCACCCCAGCAACTTCCGCATGCTCGGGTTCACCCACGAGGTCGAGCTGAAGGAATTGGTCGCCCTCGGGCGGGAGCGCAACATCCCGGTCATGGACGATCTCGGGGCCGGCGCCCTCGTCGCGCTCCCTCCGGAGCCGGAGATCGCGGAGAGCCTGCGCCTCGGCGCCGATCTGGTCACCTGCTCCGGGGACAAGCTCATCGGGGGGCCGCAGGCGGGGATCCTGCTTGGACGCGCGACGGTGATCGACCGCGTGCGGCGCAACCCGATGTTTCGGGCGCTCCGCGTGGACAAGCTCACCCTCGCCGCGCTCGAGGCTACGCTGAGCCTGTTTCTTCGCGCGGGCGGGCCGGCGGCGGATCACCCTTCCCTGCGCATGCTGCGCACGCCCCCGGAGACTCTCGCCTCGCGAGCGCGAGGGCTCGTGCGCCGCATCCGCGCCGCCGCGCCCCACTACGTCACCGGTGTCCGCAAGGGCACGAGCGAGGTGGGGAGCGGGTCGATGCCCGGGGAGGCGCTCCCCACCACCCTGGTGACGGTGGAGCGGCCCGGCGAATCGGCCGCGCATCTGGCGCGACGGCTGCGCCTCGCGGATCCCCCGGTCTACGGCCGCATCGTGGACGACACGGTCTGCCTCGATCCGCGCACGCTCCTCCCGGGGGACGCGGCGCGCCTGATCTCGGTCCTGAAGGAGTTGGTATGACCCTGCGCCTGACGCAGATGTCCTCGGCCGGCGGGTGAGCGGCCAAGCTCGGGAAAGAGCAACTCGCCCAGGTTCTGGGCGGACTCACGATTCCGCGCCATCCCTCGCTGCTCGTCGGCGTGGAGACGATGGACGACGCCGGCGTCGTCGCGCTGCGACCCGACCTCGCCTTGGTCCAGACCATCGACATCTTCCCGCCGGTGGTGGACGACCCCTACTGGTTCGGCCGCATCGCCGCGGCCAACTCCCTGAGCGATATCTACGCCATGGGAGGCACGCCGGTGAGCGCGGTCAATTTCGTCGGCTATCCCCTGGAGAAGCTGGGGGTGGACCCGCTCCAACGCATCCTGCAAGGGAGCTTCGACGCCCTCGAGGAAGCGGACTGCGCCATGGCGGGCGGCCACTCCATCGCCGACGAGGAGGTGAAGTTCGGCCTCGCGGTCACCGGCACGATCCACCCCGATCGCATCGTGCGCAACAGCACCGCGCGGGCCGGCGACCGGCTCCTGCTCACCAAGCCCCTCGGCATCGGATGCCTCACCACCGCGCTCAAGAAGGGTTCCGTGGCGGCGGAGCACATGGAGGCGGCACACGCCGCGATGGCGCGCCTGAACCGCAAGGCTTCCGAAGCGATGGTTCGCGTGGGCGTCCATGCCGCAACCGACATCACGGGCTTCGGCCTCCTCGGCCACGCCTACGAGATGGCGCGCAGCTCCGGAGTCTCGTTCCGGATCGACGCGGGCGCCGTGCCGATCCTGGAGGCCGCGCGGCCCTATCTGCGCGCCTCCTTCGTCTGCGGCGGATCCAAGCGCAACGAGGCCTACGCCGCGGGCCGCGTGACGATCGATGCCTCCGTCTCGGAGATGCAGCGGATCCTGATCCACGACGTGCAGACCTCGGGGGGACTCCTCATCGCGGCGCCGGCGGCGGTCTGCGACGCGCTGTTGCGCCAGATCCGGGCGGGCGGGGACATCCAGGCCTCCCTCATCGGGCAGGTCGAGCAGGAGGGCCCGGCGGTGCGGGTCTTGGCGTGAACTGCCACGCCGATGGCGCCCGGGACGCGCCCGGGGGGCATACTTGCCTGCCCAGGGTGGGCGTGGTAGTAGTTTCCGATTCTTCAGACATGACGAATCTCGGCCAGGGTTGCTCTAGAGCGTAAAACTTTCATTCATTCCTGTATTTTCCCCTTTTCACCGAAAGTTCCCCTGGTCGTTTGTTGGTGCGGCCTGATCCGCCCGCCTACCGAAGGTAGAGCCACCCCCTGACCCGCGCCCGCACCCGCGCGGGTCCAGCGATGGGAGTCGCCGCAAGGGAGGAGGGCGATTCGCCCAGGATTCCCACGGGGACTTCCCCGCGCTCCGCAGGCCGGGAGGCGGGCCCGGTGCGGCCCCCGTCACGCGGTGGTCGCGCGGCCGAGGAACTCGCCGGTCTGGGTGCTGACGCGCACCACGTCCCCGATCCCGATGTGGTTGGGCACCTTGACCTCGAGGCCCGTCTCCAACGTCGCCGGCTTGAACACGTTCGAGACCGTGTCGCCCTTGATGCCCGGCTCGGTGTGGGCGACCTTCAACTCCACGGTACCGGGCAATTCGACGGAGACCGCCAGGGTGTCGTGAAACGTCACCTGCACCGTGGTGTTCGGGAGGATGTAGGGCATGACATCCGACACCACGTCGGCACTCAGGTGGTACTGCTCGTAATTCTGCTGGTCCATGAAGACGTAGTGCGACCCCTCCTGGTAGAGGTACTCACAGGCACGTTTCTCGAGAAAAGCGATCTCCACGCGTTCGGTGGAGCTGAATCGCTTCTGGATGATCTGCCCCGTGGAGAGGTTCTTGAGCTTGGTCTGCACCTTGGCGCGCAGGTTTCCCGGTGTGCTGTGCTGGAACTCGACGCAGACGAAGAGGACGCCATCCATGAGAAGGACGGAGCCTTTGCGGATCTCGGTGGCGCTGGCCATGAACGGTCCTCGGGAAAGCCCCGCATTATAGGCCCTCGTGCCATCCTTCCGCAGTTCCTGGCCAGTCCCGGGATGAGACTCAAGTGCGACCCCTGCCGCCGTCGATGGGGGTGACGATGCGTCGGTTTCTCGCCTGGGTCGTTCTCCTCCTCGCCATCGCCTTCGTTGTGCACTCGGTGCGCGAGGCCTCCCTGGCATCCCCCCCCACCGCCGACGAGGCCTGGACCGCATTCGAGGAGCAGGGGCCGGACCTTCCCGACGCCGACGGCTTCGCCGTGACCGAGAAGAAGATGCTGCGCGGATGGACGATCTGGGTCGGGAACTACCCCAAGCACAACCGCGGGAATGAGGCGCTGTTTGCCGAGCGCCAGGACACTTCCCGGGCGTTCCGCGAGGTGCGCTTCTTCAGGGAGCCGATCTCCTACGGGGCGAAGCTCCGCTCCGTCTGGCTCACCCTCACCGGCAACAAGCCCTAGGGCCCTAGTGTTCCGTCACGCCTCCATCTGGGGGTAGAGGTGTCGTAGCCGGATCCGTGCGTCGGGAGCGGTGAAGCGCCAGTTCACCTCGACGGAGGATTCGTTCCGGCGCTTGCCCCAGGCCTTGATCTCGCGCTGCATCTGGTCCAGCGCCGGAATCCGGCGGGCGAGGCATTGCTGCGAGAGCGCGCGCAACTCGATCTCCGCGATGTTGAGCCAGCTGCCGTGGATCGGGGTGGGGTGGATTTCGAGCCGTGCGGCGAGTCGCCGCGCCTCGGCGGGCTCGAATGCCTCGTAGAGCGATCCGAGGGCGTGGACGTTGAGGTTGTCCATCACGAGGCGGACGACCCGTGCCGTCGGGTAGGGTACATCGAGGAGCGTGCGGACCGCGTGGGACCAGTCGCGTCGCGTTCGGTGCTCGGTCGCGGACGCCCATCGCCAGCCGCGGAGCGGCTCGGGGAAGAGGAAGACGTTGGCGGTGCCCTTGCGCTCGTACTCGTAGTCGCTGCGCGCGGGCCGTCCCGGCGCAGGCCGCAGGGGGCGACTCACCTCGCCCACGAGCTGTCGGCTCGTCTCGTCCATGCAGACGACCGGAGCCTGCGGATCGTGGGGCTGCTGGTACAGGTCGAGCACGTCCTCCATCGCCGCGACGAAGTCGGCGTCGTGCCCCGGCGGGATCACCCAGTACTGGTGGCGGTGGGGCTGGAGCGCGTTTTTTTGAGCGTCTTGCGCACCGTTTCGTGCGAGACCTCGTCCACGATCTCGAGCTCCACGAGCCGGTGGGCGAGGAGGCGCAGCGACCACTTCGCCCGACCCTCGGGCGGCTGCCCGCACGCGATCGCAATCAGCCACGCCTCCTTCGCCCCGTCGAGCTTCCGCAGCCGCGGGGGCAGCTTCTTCGGGCCCAGCGCGGCGGCGAGTCCCTGCTCCGCGAACCGCTCCCGGATGCCCGCGACCGAGTTGGGGTGCACCTCCAGAGCCTCAGCGATCCGCCCGTCCGTCCAGAACGGCCCGCCCGGCCCCTCGTCCGCCTTCAGCAGCACCTGGGCGCGCGTCCGCTTACGCGCGCTCGCCTTGCCCTTCCTCAAGAGCGCCGTCAGCTCCGCACGCTCCTCCTCCTCCAGGCGGACCAAGTACCTTTTCGCGACCATCTGCATCTCCAAGGTACGTGCGCGCGGCTACCGGATCAGATCGGCTGATCCGATCCACAGGAACAGCATTGACGGAACACTAGTTCTTCGCGCCCTCCTCCGCCTTGGCCGCCTTCTCCGCCTCGAGCTTCGCTTGGGCGGCACGAAGCGAGGGAAGATCGACCAGGAAGCGGGATGTGTAGACGCGCCAAGGGTGGTTGCTCGCCTCCCATTCGCCAAGCATGTCCGCCACGCGCCGGTCCACCTTGCCCTCGAACACCACGAGGGTCTGCTCGCCGTCCTGGACGGCGATCCGCACATCCCGGCTGAGGTCGACGATCGCGTCGTTGAGCCAGAGCTCGAAGCGATCCACCCCGTTCGGACGCAGGAGGACCTCGTTCTTGACTCGATCGGCGGTCGCGACGATGCCCGGGGCGGGCTTCGCCGCGGCGTCGAAGTCGACCACGTTGATCCAGAAGCAGCGCTGGAACGAAGGGTCGTGCACCAGGAAATCGATCTGCGCGGGCTGGTCCACGCGCTCGAGTGCTTCCATCCAGGGGGCGATCTTGGCGGGGTCGCCCAAGTAGGTGGCATCCGCGGCCGCCGCCTGCTCCACCGAGGAAGCGGCATTCTGCGCCCTCAGGCTCTCACCGAACTGGAGCTGCGCGGCCTTCTTCGGATCGCAGACGACATAGGCCGGAAGGCCGGCGATCCCACCGAGGCGCGCCAGGTCGGGCCCATCCTGCGTCCGACCCTGGCAGGCGTGCAGGATCGCCCCCACGAACACCTCGCGGAATCGCGCCGCGGCAAGAGCGGCCGCCTCCCCGCCATCGATGAAGATGCGCCGCATGTCCACGGCCGCCCCGCCGCTCTTGGCGTCCGCACCATAGGTGCCGCAGACATGGCGAAGCGAGATCATGGCGCGGGCCCAGGAGCGCGTGGTGGTCCACGCCTCGCCGCGCGACTGCGGTTCCGGGACCACGATCACGTACTTCTGGGCGATCCCCGGGCTCCGGTCGATCCACATCGCCTTCAGGTAATCTTGGGGATTGGCCCACTCCCGGTTGTCTGGCAGGCAGAAGATCAGCGGCGCAAGCCCCGAGGCCTCGTACTCCTTGGGGATGTAGACGTGGTAGCGGACGGTGCCGATGCCCCCGGGGAACCCGTGCTCCGCCGGCTTGACATCCACCTCCGTGATCCTCCCCTTCCCACGGCCGTACTTCGGATTGGACGTGCGCAGGCGGTTCGCGATGTCCGTCAGGGTGGCCACGTCTTCCAGCACGGTGTGACCCTGGACGCCGCGCGCGATGTGCCGCTCGAGCTTCTCGATGATCTCGGTGCGCGACTGGCGCCCCGGATGGAAGTAGTCGGAAAGGAATTTCTCGATCTTCCGCCGCTCCGCCTCGGGCATCGTGAAGAGGGGCGGAGGCTTCGGCTCCTCGCCGCCCGCGGCCGCCGGATCGGGAGGCGCACCGCCCTCGCCGGGAGGAGCGGGGTCGCCCGCTCGCACGGTCCCCCCCAGGAGGACCAAGGCTAGCGTCAGGATCAGGCTCGAAAGCAAGCGCATGGTCGGCCTCCATCGGCGCGCCCACTGGCGGGCGTTGCGTCGCCGCGCGCGAGCCGCGGGATCGGCTCGCGCCAATCTGGTCTAAACGTGGAATCGCCCTAAGTCAAGAGCAATCAAGGCTCAGCGGCGTGCACGGGGGGGAACAGGAAGGGGCGCGGGGACGTTTCAAGTTCGGCACGACTCGCCGTCAAACGGATCGGCGGACACGGCTATACTGAGATGATGTGACCCTGCGCGCAGGAGGTATCTGCTCATGACACGTCGTTCTCTCTTCGCTTTCTTCACCCTTTTCGGCGCCATCCTCTGGATACTCCCGCCTTCCGCCTTCGCGGATCGCATCGGCACGCCCTATCGCGGCCCGGCGGAGCTCCTTGCGGGAGGCCAGTCCGATACCGGGAGCGGCGATGGCGGAGGGGGGGACGGCGGAGGTGGTGATGGCGGCGGCGGAGACGGCGGCGGCGGAGACGGCGGCGGCGGAGATGGCGGCGGCGGGGATGGCGG
>JBQTIG010000119.1:0-35180 GCA_052388375.1 Planctomycetaceae bacterium
AGCACCTGGCCCGGTTCTTCGGTTCCTCGGGCCGGCGGACTGGCCTCGGCTCCCCCTGGGCGCCGGCGGTCGCGGCGGCTGCGCTGCCGCCGCCGCCCGCCCTAACCTCTTGAGAGCCAGCCGCTTACGGCCCCCGGACCCCCTCAGGGTCACATCACGAAGGTGAGGGCGCGGCGATAGAGCTGGGCGGCGGCGTCGGGGTCGCCGAAGTCTTCGAGGCAGGCGGCGTAGAGGCGCAAGACGGGGAAGCTTTCGCCGGTGGCCTCGAGGACCTTCTCCACGGCGGCTTTCGCTTTCTTGGCGTCGCCCTTCTTGCGGTGGTGCTCGGCCAGCACCAGCATCGTGCCGGCGAAGGGGAAGTGGCTCAGCAGGAGCTCCATCTCCTTCTCGCCCCCAAGCTGGCCCTTTTCGAGCAGCTGCGCGATCCGCTCGAAGGCGGGCAGCCCGGGCGCCCTGCCCCACGCCTTGAGCGCCCCCTTCACGTCCCCGTCCGCGATCGCGATGTCGCCCAGCAGCAGCGCCGACCGGACATCGCCGGGATGCGCCTTGAGCGCGCGGGCCAGGTCTTTGCGCGACGACGCCGCCTCGCCGGAGGTGAGCGCCTTGTGGGCGGCCCGGTACTCCAGGAGCGCGAGATCGCGCTCCGCCGCCTCCTTGTCGGGCCCCTCGCTCACCGCGGTGAGCCGCTTCAGCACGTTCCGCGCCTTCTCGGTGTCGCCCGCCGTCTCGTGCCGGTCGCGCAGCGCCAGGAGCACGCGCCGGTTGTTCCGGTCGCGACTCTGCGTCGCCTCCAGCTCCTTGAGGATGGTCACCTCCTCCAGTTCGTCGCTCAGGTCGTAGGTGAGCGCCCGCAATTCGGCATGGTGGCGCCGCACGTGGTCGGTGAGGATGTCTTGTTCGCGCACGGCGTGGAGCATCCGGAGCGCCTCGTTCACCTCGCCGAGCCGGTGATGGCAGGCGGCGATCTTGATGCGTGCGTCGGCGGCGATGTCGCGATGCTCCGGCACGGCGTCGGCGAGGCTCCGCACCCAGCGCGTCCGGCGCAGCACCTTCTCGAAGCTGCCGATGGCGGGCCTCCAACGCCCCAGGATCATGGCGTTGATGCCGTCCAGGAAGTTGCGCATCGTATAGAGGCCGATCACCCGCAGGATGCCAGCCCGCACCTTCCGCCAGACCCACCACAAGAGCAGCAACCCGAGCAGGTTGTAGAAGATGAACCGCCCCGCCGGGTTGTTGAAGATGGCCTGGATCGCCGGCGAAAACACCTTGAAGATCTCGGCCAGGAGGACGAGCACCGGCCGGACCACGAAGAGGATCACCACCACCATCGCGAGGTAGATCCAGCCCTTGTTGCGCCGCATCCAGCCGGTGGTGCGGCGCATGAGCCCGAAGAGCGGGATCCGGTCCAGGACGCGGTCTTTCACGGAGCGCTTGGGCTGCTGCGGCTCGCTCATCCCCCGCCCCCCTTCTGCGCCCTCTCCTTGGCGGCAAGGAAATGCGAACGCAGCGCCGCGTCCTTCTCCTTCGAAGCCGCGCGGCCAATGACCTCGGCCGCCTCCTTCATGCCGGTGCGCGCCAGAAGGTCCGCCGCCGCGCGCCGCCGCGCCCCGCGCGCGCCCGTGAAAAGTTTCCCCAGAAGCGACGCCGTGAAGAACCGCTTCTCGATCAGGTCGATCGCCTCGGCGCCCCAGCCCTTCACGAGCACCGCCCCGCGGTCGAGGGAGCCCGCCTCAGGCGCGCTCGCCACGGCCTCCACCAACGGGACGAGCGCGTCCAGCCCGCGCGCCGCCAGCCGCCTCGCCGCCGCGTCGCGCCCCGCCTCCCCCACCCGCGGGTCGGCCAACACCCCCGCCACCGCCGCATCGTGCGCCGCGCCGAGGGTCGGCAGGCAGACCGCCGCGTCCGCCTCGGGCAGCGCCAGATAGAACGCGGCCGCGAATTCGTCGTGCGGCGCGATGCCGCCCAGGAGCGGGAGGCGCCCGCGGGCGGCGTGGCACTCGCGCACCTCCCGCGCCGCCTTGAGCCCCAGCGCCGCGCCGAGCCGCTCGCCCAGGAAGCGCCGCCCCTCCAGCGCCGGCAGCGCCGCGAAGACGTCGTAGATGATCCGCGCCCCCTGCCCGAGCAGCGTCCGCAGCGCCTCCTCGTCCCCCAATGACCCCTTGCGCGCCAGCGCCTGCACATAGGCGGCGTTGCCCTCCACCTCGTCCACCGCCGCGCGGAAATCCTTGAGCGGCATCGTGTAGAGCGCGTTCAGTTCGGGCAGCGCGTCGAGGGTGCCCACCGCGCTGCAGGAGGGGCACGCCTCCTCGTAGACGCGCTGCAGCAGGCCGCAGGCGGAGCAGGCGTACCGAGCCGTGCGCTCCTGCACGGCCGCGACCACGCCGCCCACGTCGGCCAGTTTCGCGGGGAGGAAGCTCTCGGGGGGGGCGGGGGCCGCCTCGCCCGGTTCCGCTCCGGATCGCGCGGCGGAGGGTTCGAAGAGCACGCCCTCCTCCGCGGAGAGTTCGCGCAGTTCGCGAAGCTGCTCCTCCACCATGGCGCGCGCCTGGTGCGCGTCGCCCAGCATCTGCGCCGCGCGCAGGAGTCCGGTGCGCGCGCGGACGTTCTCCCTCTGGAACGCGATCGCCTCGGTGTAGAAGGCGATGGCGCGGGTGGCGTCCTCCTCACGCAGCATGGCGGCGCCCGCGTCGGCGAATCGCCGGGAGGCCTCGCGCCGCGCGGCGACGCCTAGGTCGGGGGCGGGCCCCTGGGGGTAGAGGCGGCGCAGGGTCTCCGCCGCATCGATGGGGTTGCCACCCTCCGCGTAGCTCTGGGCGAGCCCCGCGAGCGCGTCGCGATCCCCGGGGCTCAGCTCCAGGGTGCGGTCGAACGCCTCCACCGCCTTGTCGTAGTTCTTCAAGGCCAACTCGTCGCGGCCCAGGGAGAGGAAGTTGCGCGCCATCTCGTGGCCGAAGACGCGGTGCACGTGGTGGTGGTGCTTCTTGGCCTCCGCCGCGTCCCCCACCTCGCGGTAGCAGTCCCCCAGCGCGATGCGCGCCTCCACGTTTTCGGGATCGCGCTTCAAGACCTCCTCGAGGGTGGTGATCGCCACCCGGAACTCCCCCCGCAGGAAGTCGTCCAGCCCCCGCACGTAGTCGGCCAGCGCCTTGCGCCGCTCCAGCTCCGCTGCGATGCCCCGGATGCGGCGAAACGCCACGAGCGCAAAGAGGAAGAGGCCGACAACGGCGATCGCCTCCAGCGCGAGGGGCTCCTTCGTCAGGGCCCGGAAGTCCTCCCAGAAACTGGCCACGGGGTGCTATTCCTTACCAGAACCCCCCCGCAGGAGGCCACGAGCGAGGGCACGTCGCTCCGCGGGCGGCGCGTTCCAGGCGAACCCGGCGGGGATACGCCCCATCGTCTTGAGGGCGCGCACCGCGACGGAGGCCGCGTAGGCATCCCCGTCGTGGAGGGCGTGGGCGAGGACCGGGAGAACGGCTTCCGGCGCGCTCTCCGCCAGCGCCGCGGCGGCGGCCACCCGAACCGACTCGTTCGGGTTCTGCAGGCAGGGCTCGAGAAGGGGACGCAGCGGCGCCAGCTCCGCCGCGGGTGCCCCCTCCAGAAGCGAAGCCGCCTTGGCGCGGAGACGGGTGACATCGGTCAGGAGCAGCGGCCCCGCGAAGGCCGCGCGGTCGCACCACGGCGCCGCGTGGCGCCGGAGCAGCGCCTCCACGATCTCGATGCGGAGCGTTTCCCGCAACGCGGCCGTCCGGTCCGGCGCGAGGAACGGTCGCAGGCCGGCGAGCGCCTCCTCGCGCGCGGGAGTCACGCAGAGCCTCACCAGCGCCTCCCCGCTCCCGCGGCACGCCGCCTCCAGCTCCGGCCCGACAGGCCCGCCCCGCACGAGGAAGAGCCCCGCGGCGAGGTCGGCCCCCTCCACCGCGCGTCCGGAGCCGAGCAGGGCGCGCACCCGCGCGCCCACGACGGTCGCCGCGCGCTCCGGATCGGCCCGCTGCAGGGCCGCCGCGGCGTGGGACGCTTCGGGAGCCGGTCCCAGCTGCACCAGACGCACCAGCTGGTCGACCCCCGCACGAGTCGGGACCCCGCCCCGCTTCACGGCCGCGAGCGCGCAGGAGCGCACGTTCGGCTCCTCCCCCGCCTGCGTCTCCAGGAGAAGGGCGAGCCGCGCGTAGGCCTCCTCCGCGCCCGTCGCGAGGAGCGCCGCCGCCGCGGCCGCGCGCACCGCCGGCTCGGGGTCCTCCACCAGCGGCAGGAGCAGCGGCAGCGCCTCCTCACCGGCCCACCGCGGCAGGACCGCGATCGCCACCGCACGGCGCGACGCTTCCGCGTGCCGGTCCGCCGCCAGCTCCGCGAGCGCGGCGCCCACCCTGGGCCCGCCGTCCAGGAGCCTCCGATAACGCTGCGGCTGATCCTCGGCGCGCCACGACTCGGTGCGCGCCACCTGGTCGATCACCGCGGCGCGGGTCGCTTGCAGGAGCCGCCGCCCTCCGATCCCCTCCCCGCCCCCCTCCCCCGCTTCGCGCCCGCAATCGAGGGCCAGCTCGACGTGGGCGCGTGCCGCGGCCTCCCCGCGCTCGGGATCGGGATGCCCCGCCGCTTCGGCCAGGAAGGGCAGCGCCGCCGGATCGCCCCGTTCGCGGAGCGCCTCCGCCACGCCCAGGGCGACGCGCAGATCGGGATGGGCGAGGTGCTCCGCCAGCGCATCGCAGGGGATGCCGCTGCGCGCGAGCGCCCGCACCGCGGCTTCCCGATCGGCCAGGGAGGGGGAGCGGAGCCCTTCGAGCGCCTCGTCGGGCGATAGACAGAGCGCGAGCAGGAGCGCGAACGGCATCGCGGCGCCTCAGGTGACGTAGACGCCCAGGGCGCGCAGCTCCTGCGCCACCTGGCGCTCGAGCACGCGCTCGTTGAAGAAGAGCGAGGTGGGTCCGAGGACGCGGTCCACGCAGCCGCGCAGCACGCTGTGGCCGAGGATCGCCTCCACGACGCGCGGGTCGTTGGCCGTGAAGAGGATGCCGCGCGCCATGACGGCGGAGCGCACGCCGTCGGCCCAGGAGCGCACGGAGTACTCCACGTTCTGCGGGAGGGGAGCGCGGGCGTGCGCGGAGAGGAACGTGAGGATCTCCTCCACCCCATAGCCCTCCACCGTGGCGCGTTCGATCCGCTCCTTGTCCAGTCTGTAGTGCACCACCTCGCCGCTCCGCACGCGCACCGCGATCCGGTCGAGGGCGTGGAGCAGCTCGTCCACGTGCCCCTCCGGCAGCACCAGGAGCTCGAAATCGGGGTTGACCACCAGGGCTTTGGGCTCGCTTCCGTTGTCGGCGGGCGCGCCGCCGAGCACGCGGCGGCCCAGGCCGCTCAGCCGCACCGCGACGGACTCCTGCCCGCGCATCGCCACCTCCACGAGACCGAGCGCGAAGAGATCGCGCACGACCAGATCGTGGGCGGCGCGTCCCAATTCCGTGAGCGCGCCGTGGCGCACGGCCAAGGGCGTCTGCTGCGCCGGCGGTTCGGCGCGCGCCAACTCCAGCAGGTAGCGGTTGCGCGCCAGCATCGCGAGGCTGTTGCCGGCAAACCACGCCTCCGGTTCCGCACGAAGCAGCCGCACGACCTGCTCCTGCAGACGCAGCAGGTGCTGCGAGCGGAGCGTGCCGGTGGAGTCCCTTCCCAGGAGCGCGTAGGCCGCCTTCACCTTCTCCACGAGGGGGCGCGGGGGCCACGCGGCGCCCAGCTGGGTCACCGCGAGCCGCCCCGCCCCGTCGTCGCGCGCGAGGCCGAGGCTCAGGAGCATCCCGAGGGCGCGGTCCGCCACGGTCTGCCGGTCGAGGAGCGGCTGGAGCGGGAAGACGAGGCTCTCCGCGAGCCGGCTGCGGGCCGCCTTGTAGACGCCCCCCTCCTTGCCGACGCGCACTTCGAGGTCCTGCACATGCCCCAGCGCCAGCGTCACGTCGCTCATGAAATCGCCGTGGGCGCGCAGGATCAGGTCATGCTCCGGAACGACGCGGCGCTGCGCCTCGAAGTGGCGCTCCACCGCTTCGTGGAAGATCAGCAGCGCGTCGTCGTCCACGCCGAGGCCGCGGCTGCGCAGATCGACGTGGCCCACGGTGCCGAGCCCCGCCTTCCCCGCTTCGCGGCGGAACCGGCGGCTCTCCCATCGAACGCGCCGCCCCCCGAACGCGTCGGGGAATTCGTGACGCATGAGGATACCGCCGAAGGAGTCGAGCGCCACCCGCGCCACGGTCCGCAGAGCCGCGGTCGGGAGCGCGGCGATGGCGTCGCCGATGGAGGCGGGCGGCTCCTGCGCCGTCTCGCTCACCGACTCTTCCAGGGAGGAGGGCCGGTAGGCGGCGCGCAGGAAGACCTGCTCGAAGGGGCGGCGGTCGGCGCCCGAGAGGCCGCGCATCACCTCCGCCATCTCCACCGGGATGGCGTAGCTGTTGCGGCCGAAGTTGAGCCAGTCGCGCTCGCGGCTCACCCGCACGAACCCGCGGCGCGAGAGCGCCGTGAGCGCGGCCTCCCCCTCGTAGTACTCCATGGCCGGGTCCTCGAGGAGGCGGAAGAGCCCCTGGAGGTCGCCCACGTAGTGCGTCGTGCGCAGGAGCGCCAGGAGGATCGCGCGCACCTTCTCGGACAAGAGCTCCACCTTGGCGTAGACCAGGTTTTCGTCCGACATGGCGCGCTCGAGCTTGTCGCGCAGCGCTTCCCGCTTCAAATCGAGCTTCTCGTGGGGCATCCAGAACCGGCGGAACTCCTCCAGCTCCGCCGCCGTGGCGCCCTCCAGGTGTTTACGGAGCGGGAGCGGATCGGGGAGGCGGGGACGCGGGGCGCCGGGGCTCATCGCAGCTCCCGGTCGTCCAGGATGCTGTAGGAGTAGCCCTGCTCGGTGAGGAAGAGCTGCCGGTTCTGCGCGAAATCCTGGTCGAGGGTGTCGCGGGTGACCAGGGAGTAGAAGTGCGCCTGCCCGTTCCCCTCTTTCGGGCGCAGGATGCGCCCCAGCCGCTGCGCCTCCTCCTGCCGCGAGCCGAAGGTGCCGGAGACCTGCACGAGCACGTTGGCGTCGGGCAGATCGATGGCGAAGTTGCCCACCTTGCTCACGATCAGCCGGCGCAGCTCGCCGCTCCGGAATCGCCGATAGAGGTCGGCCCGCTCGTCGTTGGGGGTTTTCCCGGTGATGAGGGGCGCCTGGGTGATGGCGGCGATCTGATGCAGCTGCCGCACGTACTGGCCGATGACCAGGACCAGATCCTGGTCATGCCGCTTCAGGACGCGCAGGAGCGTGTCGAACTTCCGGCGGTTCTCCGAGGCGATCCGGAACTTCTGCCGCCGGTCGGACCCGGCATAGCGCATCCGGTCGTCCTCCTCCATCGGAATGCGCACCTCGGTGCAGCTCGCCGCGGCGATGAACCCCTGCTTCTCCAGGAGCTTCCACGGCACGTCGCAGCGTTTGGGGCCGATGAGCGTGAAGACATCCTCTTCCTTGCCGTCCTCGCGCACCAGGGTGGCGGTGAGCCCGAGCCGCCGCGTCGCCTGGATCTCCGCGGTGATGCGGAAGACGGGGGCGGGGAGGAGGTGGACCTCGTCGTAGAGGATCAACCCCCAGTCGTTGCCGGAAAAGAGGCCGAAGTGCACGAACCCCTCGGTCTTGGAGCGGCGGTAGGTGAGGATCTGATAGGTCGAGACGGTGACCGCACGGATGTCCTTGCGTTCGCCGGTGTACTCGCCGATGTCGGCCGGATCGATGCGGCACTTGTCGCGCAATTCGTCCTGCCACTGCCGCACCGCGGTGAGGTTGGTCGTCAGGATGAGCGTCTTGCGCCGCACCTTGGCCATCACCCCCATGGCGACGACGGTCTTGCCCGCCCCGCAGGGGAGCACGATCACCCCCGACCCCCCCTTCACGCTTCCCCCGGCCCAGAAGGCGTCCACCGCGCTGGACTGGTAGCGTCGCAGCGCGAAGGGCCGCCCCGAAGCGGCGACGGGCAGCAGGTCCAGCTCCAGCGGCCCCCCCTCCACGTAGCCCGCCAGGTCCTCCACCGGGTGGCCGAGGCGGATCATCGCCTGCTTGACATGGCCCCGCATGGCGGGATCCACCTCGAGCCGCGTGGGCGAGAGTCGCCCCTTCAGGTAGCGGCGCACGGCGGCGGAGGACCACGCCTCGGTCACGAGGGTGGGATCGTCCGCCTCCAGGAGCAGCATCTCCCCCTCCTTGAGGAGACGCACCCGCCCGTACCGCGCGGCGTAGTCCTCGATGTCGCGCAGGACGTTGGAGGGGACCGGGTACTTGGCGTATTCCTGGAGCGCCCCGCCCATTTCGCCGGGGCCGTGGCCCGCGGCGGCGGCGTTCCAGATGGAGAGCGGCGTGATCCGGTAAGTGTGGATGTGCTCGGGCGACTTGATGAGTTCGGCGAAGACCGCCAGGGCGTCCCGTGCATCCGGGTAGCGGGGACCGTCCACCTCGAGCAGGACCGTGTGGTCGCTCTGAACGATGAGAGGGTTGTCCTGCCTGACGTCCATCGGGCGGGGGACCCCCAGGCCCGGTCCAGCCACTCCTGGCGCCTATGGGTCCGTTGAACCCAATAGTCTACGCCTGGGCAACCACGGGGGGCAACGGATTTGCCCCAACTCTTTGAAGATTCGATGGTTAGGCCCTCTGGGCCAGCCAGCGGCGGACCACCGGAAGGAGGGCGAAGGCTGGCATGGCGAAGAGGGTGGTGAGGGCGAAGTAGCGGCGATACCCGAGCGCCTCCGCCCAGGTGCCGGAGGGGTAGGCCGCGAGCGAACTCGCCAGGCCGAAGAGCGCGGAGAGCAGCGCGTACTGGGTGGCGGTGTGGGTCTTTTCGCAGCAGGCCATGAGGAAGGCGAGGAAGGCCGCGGTGCCGAGCCCGCCGCAGAAGGGTTCCAGGACCACGGCGCCCCAGAGCACGGCCCGGGAGTCGACGGTCGCCGCGGCCGTATAGCCGAGGTTGGAGAGTGCCTGGAGGAGGCCGAGGATCCAGAGCGCCTGGAAGATGCCCCACCGCGTGGTAAGCGCACCCCCGGCCATGGCCCCCGCCACCGTCGCCGCCACGCCCAGGGTCGTCTGCACGTAGCCGATCTCGGCGTCGGTGAGGCCGCGTGCGACGAGGAAGGGCTCGATCATGGGCGCCATGGCGAAGTCGCCCACCTTGAACAGCAGGATGAAGAGCGCCACGAGCAGGAAGGGGAGCAGCCCCTGGCGCTCCAGGAACCGGCGCAGGGGCTCCACTAGGGGCAAACCGGGGGCGGGGCCCCTGGGGACCCGGGGCAGGAGAAACGTCACACAGCCGAGCAGCGCCAGCCCGACTCCCGCCGCCCGGAAGACCCCCGGCCAGCCCAACGCGTCCGCCTGCCCGACAAGGAGGCCGGCCGTGAGGAGATAGCCCCCCTTGTAGGCGGTGACCCGGACGCCGTTGCCGATGCCCAGCTCGCGCGGCTCCAGCAGCTCGATGGAGTAGGCGTCCACCGCCACGTCGAGGGTGGCCGAGAGGAACGCGATGGCCAGGAGGAGCGTCCAGAGCTCCGGCGTGAGCGCCTTGGGCACCGCCTGGGCCAGGGCGAAGAGGAGGCCGGCGATGCCGAGTTGGCAGCAGCCCGCCCAGACCTTGCGCGGGCCGATGCGGTCGAGGAGCGGCGCCCAGAGGAACTTGAGCGCATAGGCCAGGAGCGCGACCCCGGTGACCTTGCCGATCTCGGGCAGGCCGACCCCCATGCGCGTGAGGTAGACCCGGATCGCCTTGTTGACGATCCCGTAAGGCGCGCCGGACGCCAGGTAGACGGCCGCGAGCCAGGCGCATTTCTGGCCTGTGCGCAAGCCGGCCCAGGATGCGGGAGAGGGGAGACACGGGGGGAGCGGAGCCGTCAAGCGCCCGCCTCGGAGTCCGCGATTCGAAGGCTCTCGCTGGAGCGCACCACGCCCCGCCGGGAACCGCTCTCCCCCGCGTGACGGACAAGCACGATCGCGCTCCCGCGGATGGCTACTCGCGCCGGTAGTGGTAGGGATTCCCCCAGGCGCCGCGACCTTGCCAAAGAAACGCGTCGAGAAGGGCGCGCAGACGGTCCGCCACCTCCGGTCGCTCGGCGACGAGGCTGCGCGTCTCGCCGGGATCAGCCTCCAGGTCGTAGAGGGCTTCGTACCGTCGGCCGCGGTGGTGATAGAGCTTGTAGCGGCCGTCGAGGAGGGCGTACGCGTCATTGAACGCGCTCAGCGAGACGAGGGGCCGCGGGGGCAGGCGCGCCGCCTCCCCCGTCAGGAGGGGGAGCATGCTGCGGCCGTGGTAGGGGTTCACGGCCCCGGGCGACAGCAGATGCAACAGCGTGGGCGCAATGTCGATGGAGGCGGTGCGATCCTCCACCACCCGCGGCGGCAAGCCCGGCACGCGAATCAGGAGCGGCACGCGCGCCTGCTCCTCGTAAGGCTGAAATCCGCCGTACCGTCCGTGCTCGCGCAGTCCCGTGCCGTGGTCCGCGGTGGCGATCACGATCGCCGCCTCCCCGAGCCCCTCCAGCAACCGGCCCACGGCGCGGTCCACCTTGGCGATCTCCCCGTCGTACAGGTCCTCCAGCCGGTCGCCGAACTGCGCCACCGGATCCTCGTTGAACCAGGGGCTGTGCGCGCCGGTGAGGTGCACGAACGCAAAGACGCCGCGCAAGCCGCCGCGCGCGGCGCGCAGTTCCGCCAGCCGCACGAGCACCGCCTCCACCTTCTCCCCGTCCCCCTTGTGCCGGTCGCGGTTGGGCGTCACGAGGCCGTCGAGCGCCACCCCGTCCGAGGGCCAGCTCCTGAGGAACGACTCCCGGCTCACGCCGTTGCGGTCGCTGCCGGTCACGGTCATGACGAACCGGTCATAGCCGAGGGCGCTCAGCTCGCGCACGAAGAACGGCGGATGGTCGGCGGCCAGCATGTAGCGCGAGGCGTAGCGACCCGACATGAGCATGCGCACGCCGGCGGTCGTCGCGGTGGCGTTGCTGTAGGCGTTCGTGAACCGCACGGACTGCGCGGCCAGCCGGTCCAAGTGCGCCGAGGTTGGCCGCGCGTAGCCGTAGCACGCAAGATGGTCGGGACGCACGGCGTCCAGCAGCAGGAGGACGAGGAGCGGGCGCTCCTGGGCGATGCGTTCGAGGGGGGCGGGGAGCGGACCGAACCGCTCGCCGCCGCCGAGCGGGAATGCGACGCCGGGCGGCGGATCCGTTCCCAGACGGGGGAAAGGGTCGAGGGCGCGGGCCAGGGGCGTCTCCTCCGCGAGGGCGCCCAGCCGCGAGTACTCGCGGGCGACGAGGCGCACGCCGGGGGGATCGGCGGCGCCGAGCCCCCGGAGGAGCGCGAGCGCGACGAGAAGGCCGGCGGCGGTCGCCGCGGCCCAGCCGCGCACGCGGAGATGGGTGGCCAGGAGCGCCGTGAGCAGGAGGAGCAGGCCGTGGGTGAGGAACTCCAGGAGCTGAGCGCGAAAATCCTCCAGCTCCGGGTAGAGCAGGTAGGCGGAGGCGAGGATGGCGAGCGCCCCCGAGACGAACGGGGCGTAGGCCCGGCTGCCGAACGGCGCCAGGACGCGGCCGATCTGGACTCGGGCCGTTTCGAGTCGGTCGCCACCCGGCGCGGGCCGGTGGGCGTGGAGGAACCAGCCGCCGCAGAGCATCGCCAGGAGGAGCGCGGAGAGGCCGTTCATGCCGAGGGCGCTCATCTCGTCGCCGATGGAACGGCGCAGAAGCAGGAAGGCGACCGCCGCCGACGCCTGGCTCAGGAGGAGCGTGAGCCCCACCGCGCGCAGCGGAAGGAGATGGACGACCGCGGCGAGCAGGAGCGTGGTGAGGAGCGCGACAGGGATCGCATAGAGGGCGCCGAGGCCCGGGCTCGCCAGGAGCATGGCGCGCAGGTCCGCGGGCGGGATGAGGCGCGGCGAAAGCGGCGCCAGATGAAAAGCGGCCTCGAGGAGCCCGAGGAGCGTGAACGACGCGGCGCCGAAAAAGGCGAGGAGGGGGAACACGCGTGCGCTTCGGGCCCAGGAGGGCGCCGCGAGCGGCGCGCCGTCCTCCCGGTTGAGCGGACCGACCCAGGCGAGGACGAGGAGGGCCGCGGCGGGCCAGAGGAGCGGCGGCCAGAGGAGCGACCCCGCGGCCAGCACTCCCCCGATCCAGCCGGGCCAGCGCTGGCCGCGAAGGTGCAGGAGGATCGCCGCGGCCCCCGCCCCCCCCAGGAACGGGATCGCCGCGTAGAGCGCGACCGCCGGGGCAAACTCGTCCGCCGGAACGGCGCCGCTCTCCTTCAACCGCCGCAGGAAAGCGGCAAACGAGAGGGCGAGCAGGCCGCTCCAGCCCAGCCTCAGCCGCAGGCGGGTCACGCGATCCCCCGCAACGCGCGTCCGGTGTGCGACGCCTCGTGCGCGGCCACGGCCTCCGGCGTCCCCGCCACCACGACCCGCCCCCCCGCCTCGCCGCCCTCCAGCCCCAGGTCCACCACCCAATGCGCGTTGCGGATCACGTCGAGATTGTGCTCCACCACGATCACGGTGTGGCCCGCCTCGACGAGGCGGTGCAGCACGCCGATCAACTTCTCCACGTCGGAGGGGTGGAGCCCCGACGTCGGCTCGTCGAGGAGATAGAGCGTCTTGTCGCGGCCGCGCCGCGCCAGCTCCGCCGCCAGCTTGACCCGCTGCGCCTCGCCGCCGGAGAGCGTCGTGGCGGGCTGGCCCAGCGAGAGGTAGCCGAGCCCCACGTCGTCGAGGGTGGAGAGGATGCGCTGCACCTGCGGGATGGCCGCGAAGAACTCGCGCGCTTCGGCGATCTCCATGGCGAGCACGTCGGCGATGGACTTGCCCTTGAGCTTCACCTGGAGCGTCTCGCGGTTGTAGCGTTTCTCCTCGCACTCCTCGCAGGGCACCCAGACATCCGCCAAGAAATGCATCTCCACGCGCGAGGCGCCTCGCCCCTCGCACGCCTCGCATCGCCCTCCGGCGCGGTTGAAGCTGAACCGCCGCTGTCCGTAGCCGCGCATGCGCGCCTCGGGCAGTTCCGCGAAGAGCTTGCGGATGTGGTCGAACGCCTTCGTGTAGGTGGCGGCGTTGGAGGCGGGGGTCGCGCCGAGCGGGCTCTGGTCCACGAGGTAGACCGAGCCGAAAGCGTCGAGCCCTACGATTGCGTTCGCCCCCTTCACCGGTCCGTCCACCGACGCCCAGAGCACATCGAGCAGGAGCGTCGACTTGCCCGAGCCGCTCACGCCGGTGATGCAGGTGAGCCGCTCCATGGGGAGGGCGATGTCGAGGGATTTGAGGTTGTGCTCGGAGGCGCCGCGCACCTCGAGCCAGCGCGAGGGAGGGGGGCGGGGAGGCCGCGGCGGAATCGTGCGGCGGCCGAAGAGGTAGTCGCCGGTGAGCGATCCCGAGGCGACCGCGAGAGCCGAGAGCGGTCCCTCGAACGTGACCCGGCCCCCCTTGCGCCCCGCCCCCGGCCCGAGGTCCACCACATGGTCGGCGGCGCGGATGGTGTCGGGATCGTGCTCCACCAGGATGACGGTGTTGCCCAGATCGCGCAGGCCGCGAAGCGTCTCCAGCAGGCGCCCTGTATCCCGCGGGTGGAGCCCGATGGTCGGCTCGTCCAGCACGTAGACGACGCCGGTGAGCCCGCTCCCGATCTGCGTCGCGAGCCGGATGCGCTGGCTCTCCCCGCCCGCGAGGGACGCGGTGGCGCGATTCAGCGTGAGGTATTCGAGCCCCACCGATTCGAGGAAGCGAAGCCGGTCCAGCACCTCCTTGAGCGGATCCTTGGCGACCTTCCTGAGCGCCGCGGGGAGCTTGAGCGCCTCGAGGAGTCCGCGCGCCTCCTTCACGGTGGCGCGCGCCACCGCGCCGATGGTGAGGGAGCGGCCCAGCGTCGCCGCGCGGGAGAGCGGGCCGAGCCGCTCGCCGTTGCAGGCCGGGCAGGTCTGCTCGCGCAGCACCTCGCCGATGCGCTGGGTCCACTGGCCGCCGCCGCTTCGCTTGTACCAGCGCTCCAGGGTGGCGGAGACGCCGGGCCACGGGGTCTCGGTGCGCAGGCGATAGGTGCGGCCGCTCTCCTTCTTCACGCGCGCATCGACGGTGTAGATCCGCTCGCCGGTACCGTCGAAGAGAAACCCCAACTCTTTCCTACTCCACTCCTTCAGAGGCTTGATGAGCGGCAGCCCCTGCGCCTCCGCCATCGCCTCCAGCTGCGCCCAGTGCCAGCCTGACTCGACGAGATAGGCCGCCGCGCCGCGACCGAAGGCGCCCTGCTTGAGCGTCTTGTCGGGATGGCGGATGACCCGCGCCGGATCGGCCTTCTGGATGACGCCGAGCCCGTGGCAGTCAGGGCAGGCGCCGTGGTGGCTGTTGAAGGAGAACATGCGCGGCTCGAGGGCGGCGCCCGGAAGCATGACGCGATGCACCGTGCAGCCGGGGCGCTCGGTGAAGAGGCGCGGCTTGTCGCCGAGCCGCGCCACCGCCGCGAGGCCCCGACCCATCCGGTAGGCGGCGGCCAGCGCCTCGGCGATGCGCCCCTTGGCGCCCGCCTTCACCTCGATCCGATCGAGGAGCAGGTAGGCCCCCTCGGGCACCCCCTTGGAATCGAGGTCGACGACCTTTCCCTCGCGATAGAGCCGCGTGAACCCCTGGCGCAGGAGCAACTTCGTGTCGGGCTCCTTGGGGAGCGGGGCCAGGACGGCGAGCCAGGCGCCGGCGTGCTCGCGCGCCAACCGCGCCGCCTCCTGGGAGGGGGCGCGCGCCTCCAGCGGTTCGGCGCACTCCGGGCAGCGCGGCGTGCCCGCGCGGGAGAAGAGGAGGCGGAGGTAGTCGTGGATCTCGGTGCTCGTCGCCACCGTGGAGCGCGGGTTGTGGCTCGCGCTGCGCTGATCGATGGCGATGGCGGGGCCGAGGCCCTCGATGGAGTCCACCGGCGGCTTGTCCATGCGCCCCAGGAAACGGCGCGCGTAGGTGGAGAGCGACTCCACGTAGCGGCGCTGCCCTTCCGCGAAGATCGTGTCGAAGGCCAGCGAGGTCTTGCCCGAACCGCTGGGGCCGGTGATGACGGTGATGGCGTTGGCCGGGGCGGTGACATCCACGCCCTTCAGGTTGTGCAGCCGCGCCCCCTTCACCGTCAGGTCGCGCATCGGCGCCCCGTTGCGCCGCTCCACCGCCGGGGGGCGACGGCGGCGCGGTCTCAGGACCGGGCGCAGCGATTCTCCCGTGTGACTTCCCGCGAACGCCGCGACCTCCTCCGGCGTGCCTTTGCAGACGACCCTCCCTCCCCCCCCGCCCCCCTCCGGTCCCAGGTCGAGCAGGTAGTCGGCGCACTTCACCACATCGAGGTTGTGCTCCACCACGAGCACGCTGTTGCCGCTCTCCACGAACCGGTCCAGGCTCGCGACCAGCTTGCGCACGTCCTCGTGGTGGAGCCCGGTGGTCGGCTCGTCGAGCACGTAGAGGGTGCGGCCGGTGCCGGGGCGGCCGAGTTCGGAGGCGATCTTGACGCGCTGCGCCTCGCCGCCGGAGAGCGTCGTGGCGGGCTGGCCGAGGCTGATGTAGCCGAGCCCGACGTCGCGCAGCATGCCGAGGAGGCGACGGAGGCGGGGGTGGTCGCAGAAGAAGTCGCACGCCTCCTCCACGGTCATCTCCAGGAGATCCCAGACGTTTTTCTCCTTGAAGCGGATCTCGAGGGTCTCCTCGTTGAACCGTTTGCCGCCGCAGTCGTCGCAGACGATCTCCACGTCGGGCAGGAACTGCATCGCGACGGTTTTCACGCCGGCGCCGCCGCAGCTCTCGCACCGGCCGCCCTTCACGTTGAAGCTGAAGCGCCCCTTCGCGTAGCCGCGGGCGCGCGCTTCGGGCATGCGGGCCAAGAGCTCGCGCACGTCGTCGAAGAGCTTGGTGTAGGTGGCGGGGTTGGAGCGCGGGGTGCGGCCGATCGGCGACTGGTCGATCTCGATCACCTTGTCGATGGCGCCCGCGCCCTCGATGCGGTCGTGGTCCCCCGGCGTCTCGCTGCTCCCCTGCAGCTCGGCGGCCAGCGCGCGGCGCAGGATGTCGTTGACCAGGGTCGACTTGCCCGAGCCGCTCACGCCGGTGACGCAGCAGAAGACGCCGAGGGGGAAGGCGACGTCGATCCCCTTGAGATTGTGGGCGCGCGCGCCGCGCACCGTGATCCAGCCGCGGGGGGCGCGCCGCGTCGCGGGCACCGGGATGGAGGCGTCGCCCCTCAGGTAGCGCGCGGTGAGCGAGGTCTCGCACTTCCAGACCTCGTCGGGATAGCCCGCGGCCACGATCGTGCCGCCGAGCCGCCCCGCCCCCGGCCCCACGTCCACCAGGAAATCGCTGGCGCGCATCGTCTCGTCGTCGTGCTCCACCACGAGGACGGTATTGCCGGAATCGCGCAGCCGCTTGAGCGCGACGAGGAGCCGGCCGTTGTCGCGGGAGTGCAACCCGATGGAGGGCTCGTCCAGGACGTAGGTGACGCCTTTGAGGCCGGCGCCCACCTGGGAGGCGAGACGGATGCGTTGCGCCTCGCCGCCCGCCAGCGTCGCGGCGGAGCGGTCGAGGGTCAGGTAGCCGAGCCCCACCTCCTGCAGGAAGCTGAGGCGCGCCTTCAGCTCCTTGAGGATCTCGCGGCCGATGAGGTTCTCGTTGCCCTTCAGCTCGACGGCGCCCAGGTCCCGCGCGGCGGCGTCCACGGTGAGCCCGGCGGTCTCGTCGATGGCGCGGCCGCGGAACTTCACCGCGAGCGCCTCGGGGCGGAGCCGGCGCCCCTCGCAGGCGTCGCAGGGCAGGTCGGAGGTGTAGCGCTGCACGAGCTTGGCGCCGCGCTGCTTGAGCGCCTCCTCCATGCCGGGCAGGACGCCGCGGAACGCCACCTCGTCCCGCATGGAGATCTCGAATTTCCTGCCCTTCCAGGAGCGGTTGCGTTTCACCTTCGCCCCCTCCCGGCCGTGGAGGACGAGATCGCGCTGCGCATGCGTGAGGCGCTTCCAGGGCTTGTCCACGGGGACGAGGCTGGCCAGCTCGTCCACCCGCACGCCGGCGTAGGTGAGGTGGCCCCCGCTGGTCAGGATGCGGAGAGCGCCGTCGCGGATCGACTTCTCGGGCGCGACCACCACTTTGCGCCAGTCGATGCCGCTGCGCGTGCCGAGGCCGCCGCAGGCGGGGCAGGCGCCCCGGGGCGAGTTGAAACTGAAGAGGCGCGGCTCCACCTCGGGCAGGTCGACGCCGCAGTCGACGCAGTGGAGGTGGCGGCTGAAGGAGCGCAGCGCGGTGCCGACGAGGAGATTCAGGAAGCCGTCGCCCCGCTCGAGGGAGCGTTCGACGCTGTCGGCGATGCGGGAGCGCGACTCCTGCCCGACCACGATGCGATCCATCACGATCTCGATGGTGTGGCGCTGGTAGCGCTTGAGCCGCATCCCCTGCTTGAGATCCACGATCTCGCCGTCGATGCGGGCGCGGGGGAAGCCGTCGCGCAGGAGCTCGTCGAGCTCCTTCCTGTATTCGCCCTTGCGGTCGCGCACCATGGGCGCGAGGAGGATCGCCCGTTCGCCGGCGTGCTCCGCCAGGATGCGCTCGACAATGCGCTCCGGCGTCTGCGCCGTCACCGGCTTGCCGCACTTCGGGCAGCCGGGGGTGCCGAGCCGCCCGTAGAGCAGCCGCAGGTAGTCGTGGATCTCGGTGATCGTGCCGACGGTGGAGCGCGGATTGCGCGAGACCGTCTTCTGGTCGATGGAGACGGCGGGGGAGAGCCCCTCGACGTGGTCCACCTTGGGGCGGTCGATGCCGCCCAGGAATTGCCGCGCGTAGCTGGAGAGCGATTCCAGGAAGCGGCGTTGGCCTTCGCGGTAGATGGTGTCGAAGGCGAGGGAGGACTTGCCCGAGCCGGAGACGCCGGTGATGGTCGTCAACGTGCCGCGGGGGATGGAGAGGTCCACCCCCTTCAGGTTGTGCTCGCGCGCCCCCTTGAGGACGATCACCGGCCCGGCTCCTGGGGCGCGAAGCGCGGATCGAAGGCTTCGCCGGGGGCGACGAGGGCGGCGGGGGCGAGGGCCGGCTCGGCGGCGCGTACGCGGGCCAGCGGGATGAGGGTGAGCGCGCGCGCCGCTGTCGAGATCGCGAAGAGATAGAGGTAGGCGTTGGTGCTCTCGTGCAGCGTCGCTAGCCAGACGGCGCCCAGAGCTGATCCCCCCACCGTGCCCGCGGCGTGGGCGAACTGGTAGGTGGTGAGGAGGGAGGTGCGCTCGTGCTCTTCCACGGAGTCGAAGTAGAGGAGGAAGCTCGCGAGTTCGTACGCGCCCCAAGCGGTGCCGGTGACGAACTGCACCACGAGGAGCGGCTCGTAGGCGGTCGTCAGGAGCCAGAAGGCGGGGAGCGGTACGATCGCGAAGCCCGCCGCGCGCAGGAGCGCGGCGGCGCCGAACCGGTGCGCGAAGCGGCCGAGGGCAGGGAGGAGCGCGACGCGGCCCAGGAAGGCGCAGCCGAGGAGCGTCATGTAGCGATCGTAGGAGAAGGCGAGCTTCTCCAGCATGTAGGGGTTGAAGTAGGGCGATGCGATCGCCGCGGTGGCCTGCGCGCCCACGAGGTACAGCAGAAGCCGTCCGTCCGCCCGCCCGCGAATCCTGCCGAGGAGTTCGCGCAGCGGCACCGAGCGCGGGATGCGCGGGACCGGCCGCGGCTCGCTCTGCCCCTTGAGAAAGAGCGCCGAGGCAAAGCGGGCGGCCCCTGCGATGAGGAAGATGGCGGCGAAGGCCTGGAGGCGCCACCCGCGGTCCGAGCCGAACTGGAGCAGCGCGCCGCCCCCCAGCAGCCCCCCCATGAGCGCCGCGTGGCACCAGCGCGACCGGGCGCCGAAGTAGCGCGCCCGGAGCGGGCGCGGCACGAGCCACCCCACCCAGGTGGACCAGGCGGGGCCCGCCGCCAGGCCCGAGGCCCAGTAGAGTGAGGCGAGGAGGAAGAGGGGAAGGGGCGGGATCCGCCCGTAGAGCGCCGCCGTGATCAGGGGCACGAAGCTGGCCGCCTGGACCAGGACGCAGAGGATCACCCATCGCCGGTAGCTGCCGAGCCGCCGCACCGCCGCCGGGGAGATCATCTGCAGGGCGGCGCCGATGAGCATGGGCACCGAGGCGATGAGCCCTGATGCGATCTCCGACATCCCCATCGCCAGCGCGAAGGCGGGCAGGTAGCTCTCCCCGATGCCCACCATGAGGCTGCACGCCATCCCGTCGGCCAGGATGAAGCGGAGGTCGCGTCGGAGCGGGCGCGGTTCGAGCGGAGCCGTCATCGCGAAAACGCAGAATTGTATGCGCCCCGTTCCTCCCTCCGGAACGGGCCGAGCCGTACTTCATTCATTCGAGGCCCCTGAGGGGGGCGAGTTTGGCGCGGACGGCCTCGTGGAGGCGGGCGTTGGTGGCGAGGATGCTGCGGCCGTTCAGGAAGGCGTCGAGGGCGGGCGAGCCGCGGTAGTCGGTGACGCGGCCGCCGGCTTCGGTGACGAGGAGCGCCCCGGCGGCCACATCCCACGGGTTGAGGTGCAGCTCGAAAAAACCGTCGAACCGGCCGCAGGCGACGTAGGCGAGGTCGAGCGCGGCGGAACCGAGGCGGCGCGTGCCAGCGCTGGCCAGCGTCAGCGCGGCCCAGTTGTCCAGGTTGGTGTCGGGGAGCTCGTCGAGCCGGTAGCCGAAGCCGCTCGCCAGCAGCGCGTCGGAGAGCTGTGCGGTGTCCGCGACCTTCACCGGCGCGCCGTTGAGGAAGCAGCCCTTGCCGCGGGCCGCGCTGAAGGTCTCGTCGAGGGCCGGCGCATGCACCACCCCGACGACCAGCTCGCCCGCCTCCACGACGCCGATGGAGACGCACCAAAAAGGGATGCCGTGAAGGAAGTTCACGGTGCCGTCCAAGGGGTCGATGATCCACAGCCGCCGGGCGCCCCCCCCCCGCGCCCCCCCCTCTTCCGCCAAGAGGGCGTCCCCCGCGGGAATGCGCGCCGCCAGGTAGCGCTCCGCCTCCAGATCGGCCTTGCTCACCAGATCGCGGCGGTGGCCCTGCTTGCGTGCGGCGTCGGCGCGCCGCAGAGTGCCGTACCGCCTCGCCAGCAGATCCCCCGCGCCGCGCGCAAGCCGCTCCGCCTGCTCAAGCATCCCCTGCCCTCCCGCGCAACCGTTCCCAGAAGGCCATGCGCCGCCGGATTTCCTGCTCGAATCCGAACCGTCCCGGTTCGTAGTAGCGTCGCCCCCGCAGCTCCGGCGGCAGGCAGGCCTGCCCGCTCACCCCGGTCTCGGTCGCGGGGTCGTAGCGATACCCCTCCCCGTAGCCCAGCTCCTGCAGCAGTCGTGTCGGCGCATTCCGCAGGGGGAGCGGTACCGGAAGCGTCCCCAAGTCCCGCGCATCGCGGGAGGCGGCGTCGTAGGCGGCGTACGCGCTGATCGACTTGGGCGCGGTGGCGAGGTAGACGACCGCCTGGGCCAGGGCGACCCCCGCCTCGGGCATGCCCACGAAGGCCACCGCCTCCTTCGCCGCCAACGCGAGGGGAAGCGCTTGCGGGTCGGCGTTGCCGATATCCTCGCTCGCGGCGCGCACCAGCCGCCGCGCGACGTAGAGCGGGTCCTCGCCTCCTTCGAGCATGCGCGCCAGCCAGTAAAGCGCGGCGTCCGCGTCGCTGGCGCGCAGCGACTTGTGGAGGGCGGAGATGAGATTGTGGTGCTCCTCGCCGGTGGCGTCGTAGCGCAGGAACCGCGCCGCAAACCCCTCGCGGAGCCGCGCGCCGCTCAGCGTCGCGTCCCCCCGCGCCCGGGCGAAGGACCAGGCCAGCTCCAGCGTGGTCAAGAGCGCCCGCGCGTCGCCGTCGGCGAGCCGGAAGAGGAGGGCGCGCGCCTCCTCGTCGCAGCGGGCCTCCAGCGCCTGCAGGCCGCGATCGAGGATCACGCCGAGGGCGGCGGCGTCGAGGGGCGAGAGGACCAGCACCTTGAGGCGCGAGAGCAGCGGCGCGTTCAGCTCGAAGGAGGGGTTTTCGGTCGTCGCGCCCAGGAAGACGATCGTGCCGTCCTCCACGGCGGGGAGGAAGGCGTCCTGCTGCGCCTTGTTGAACCGGTGGACCTCGTCGACGAAGAGGAGGGTGCGGGAGGAGGAGGCGCGCGCCCGCTCCAGCACCGCGCGCACCTCCTTCACGCCGGACGTGACCGCGCTCAACGGCTCGAAGGTCGCGCCCGCGCGAGCGGCCAGGAGCCGCGCGATGGTCGTCTTGCCGGTGCCGGGCGGCCCCCAGAGCACGACCGAGGGGAGGCCGCCGGCGCGCACCGCCGCGCCTAAGGGCGCCGCGGGGCCGATGACGGCGTCCTGACCCACCACCTCCTCGAGCGACTTCGGCCGGAGCCGCTCCGCGAGGGGGACGAAGGCCGGGTCGGTCAAGGCTCTTGCGCCAGCCGCGCCACGATCCGGTCCTGGAGCGCGCGCGCGTCGCCCAAATCGCCGTTGATCAGGACGACGAACAGATACCGCCCGCCCTCGCGCCCGGTGACGTACCCGCTCAGCGTCGAAACGCCGCGCAGGGTGCCGGTCTTGAGCCGCACGCGCGTCCCCAGCTCGCGGTAGCGTCGACCGAGGGTTCCCTCGCCGCCGGAGGCGAGCGCCTCGACGAAAGCGGGCGCACCGGCCATCGCCTGCAGCACGCGGTAGAGCGTGCCGGCGCTCACCCGGTTGCTGCGCGCGAGGCCCGAGCCGTCCGCGGCCACGAGCCCCGCCACGGGGATCTCGAGCCGCTCCAGCTGCTCGCGCAGCGCGACGCCGGCGCTCTCGAAGCTGCCGTTCCCCAGCGCCTTGAAGACGCACTCGGCATAGAGGTTCTGGCTCCGGGTCAGCATCACCTGGAGCGTGCGGTCGAGTCCGCTCGTGTAGACGACCAGCGGCTCCGCGCCGGGCAGCATGCCGCGCCGGGTCTCCCCCACCACCTCGATTCCCTCGGCCCGAAGCGCCGCAAGGAACGCGTAGCCGAAGAACGCGACCGGATCCTTCACCGGGATGCTCTCCGTGATGCCCGCGCTCCCCTCCAGGATTCCGCCCCGCACCTCGAGGTCCACCCCGCGTCCCCAACCGATGTGGATGAGGTGCTCCCCGCGTCCGGTGACGGTGGAGCAGCGCTGGAGCAGGTCCGGGGCGAGGAACGTGGGTTCCACGACGATGCGAGCGGGGGTGCCGGGGGCGGGGCCGGGGAGCACGGTCACGTCCCAGCAGGAGTCGTTGTAGACGAGCGCGGCCACCGGCGCGCTGTACCAGCGGCCGAGCTGGTCCGCCGGCCATTCGGGATGGACCCAGGTGTCGTCGAACCGGCTGGCGTCGAGGAGGACCCCGCCCTCCACCCGGCGCACGCCCTTGGCCACGAGATCCCTGGCGAGATTGCGCAGCACGAGCTTGGGATCGCCCCCGAACCAGCGGCCGGAGAGGTTGGGGTCGCCGCTCCCCACGACGACGAGGGATCCGCCCGCGCCGCGCGCGACGGTGGTCTTGAACTTGAAGTCGGGCCCCAGCTTGGCGAGCGCGGCCGCCGCCGTCAGGACTTTCTGGTTGCTCGCCGGGATGCGCGCGGCGTCGAGATTGCGCGACGCGAAGGGCACCTCGCCCACGCGGCCCACGGCGATGCCCGCGCCCCTCGCGCTTCGCGACGACGCGAGAATGCGCTCGATGTCGGTCTCGAGGGAGGGAGCGAGGAGGAGAAGGCCTACAAGCCACGCAGCCATTCGGGTCTGAGTCCTAGTTCGCCGCGGCGCGCGGCGCCCACCTCCGCGACGAGTCGATCCTTGTCCTGGGGAAGCCTCCCCCCGAGGGGGAGGTAGTTGCTCGCGTGGTTGGAGCGAAAGACCGTGCCCTGGCAATCGAGCCGCTGCAGGATCGCCTCAAGCTCCTCCAGCGTCTCCTCCGGCGTGGGAAGCGTGACGCGTCCCGCCTCGACCTCCGCGAGAAACGGCGTGTCGGGCACCGGCGTGGCGGTGAGGAAGCTGAGGAAGCGCGGGCTCATGGCGCTCGCCACCTGGGCGGTGGCCTCGGCGTGCGCGCGCCAGCGCTCCCTGCCGGCGATGCCCAGCAGCGCCATGACGGAGGTCTTGATCCCCGCCCCCTTCGTTCGCTGCACCGCTTCGGTCACCTCCGCCGCCGTCGCCCCCTTCTCGATGCGCCGCAACGTCGGATCATCCCCGCTCTCCAGCCCGAAGTAGAGGATGCCGAGCCCGGCATCCCGCAGGCTCGCCAGTTCGGCGTCGGTCTTGGAGAGCACGCTCGAGGCGTTGGAGTAGGCTGCGACGCGCCGGAGGCGCGGAAACGCGGCGCGCAGCGCGTCGAGGACCGGGTGCAGGCGCGCAGGAGCCAGGGTCATGGCGTCGCCGTCGAGGAGGAAGACCTTGTCGGTGGCGGGCAGCGCGCGCGCCCCGGCCGCGATGTCCTCGAAGACCTCCTCCAGCGGGCGGACGCGGAACTTCTTGTGCCGGTACATCGCGCAGAAGCCGCAGAGGTTGTGGCTGCAGCCGTAGGTGACGTGCAGCAGGGTGGACGCCGCTTCGCTGGGCGGACGGTAGACCGGCCCCTCGGTACGCACTAGGGGAGGATGGTAACCCGGTCGTCCGCGATACTCACGGCGGAGGCCTGTTCCGTGGAGTGCCCGTACCCGTCCTGCTGGCGGAACCGCTCCACCTGGCGGGCGAGGAGGAAGAGACTCTCGTGGTCGGGGAGGTAGGCGACGAGGATCGACTCGGAGCACTCCACGCGGAGGTGGCGCAGCACGAGCACCGCTTCCCCGCGCGCGAGCAGCTTCCCGTCCTCGCGGGTCTCGACGCGCACCGCGGTGAGCTTCGCCTCGGGACGCAGCCGGTCGCTCAGGATCAGCTCCGCCGTGCGCGCCTTCACCTGGGTCGGCCGCCGGAGGGCGAAGGTGGCAGGGCTCTCCCCCTCGGCGCCCTTCCCCGGGGTCGTGGCGCAGGCTGCGCAGGCGACGGCGAGGAGAAGGAGGCGCCTCCGCAACTCACTTGCCTTTGAAGAAATCGTCCACCCGCTGCCAGATCTCCGGCCGTTCCGCCTCTTCGAGGGGCAACTTCCGCTTCTCCGGCGGCCTGAACGGCTGACCGATGTACTCCGAAAAGAACTGGAAGACCGCCTTCCAGGCGGGGAATGGCAGGTCGTTGTTCAGCACGAGGAGCATGAGGACGTCGGCCAGGGGGGCCGATTGCTGCCGGCGGATGGTCTCGTCGTTGGTGCGCACGCAGGAGCGAAGCCGCTCCATCGCCTGGATGAGCTTTTTCGCCCCCGCCTCGCTCTCGAGATAGCTCTCCCAGAACTTGCGCGAATGGGCGGACTGCTCCGGCGTGAGCGGAGTCACCCCCTCGTCGAGGGGGCTGCGTTCGTCTGTGATTCGGCTCAAGGTGCGATCCACCTCGCGCTGCACCGTGGGGTCGTCGTCCGCGAGGCACCGCCAGAGGATCGGGAAGGCCGCGATTCCCGCCACCCCGGCGATGGTGCGCACCGCTTCGAGGCGGACCTCGGGCGTGCGCTGGGCGTCGCTCAGGGGATAGACGAAGAGCACGAGGATGCCGAGAAGCATCGGATCGGGGCGCGAGCGGCGGAAGTACTCGAGGACCTTGACGGTGAGGGGCGGGGGACCCTTGGTCAGCACGCGCACCAGGTTCTCGAACATCTGGCGACGGATCTGCTGGAGGCTCGGCTCGAACACGCCGTAGTCCTCTTCCAGCGCCGCGAGGATGAAGGCGAGGGCCTCGAGCCTCTCGTCCAGCGGCTTGCCCTCGTTGTTGAGGATCTCGAGACGCCGCTCGATCTCCCAGATGGGGAAGGCGAGGCCGCCCTTCTCCTCCATGTCGCGGATCTTCTTTTCGACCTCGCCGCGACGCTCGGCGGAGAGCGTGTGCTTGAGCATCCGGCGCAGCGTACCGAGGAGGTTGGTCTCGTACTCCCGGCTCGTCCGGGCGAGCTGCAGGTAGACGCTCTGGAGCATCTCCAGGAAGAGCGGCTTGGACTCCTCGGGACCGTCGGATGCGTACCCCTGCTCCAGGGCGGCCACCGCCTCCTTGGGACGATCGAGCTGGAGCAGGATGTCGGCGAGGGCCCAGTAGGTGCGGGGGTCGCGCGGGTCGAGGAGCTGGTACTGGCGCGCCAGCGCGAGCGCCTTGTCGCCGTGCGCCTTCTTCTTCTCCGGGTCGAAGGTCTCGTGGTGGAGCGCCATGTGCACCCGCATGAGCCCCACGAGCGCCTCCGGGGTCGTATCGAGGCCCACGGCCTTCTGGAAGCAGGCCAGGGCGCGCGGGAGGTCCTGCGGCTGGTACTGGCTGTGGATCCTGCCGAGCGCGATGAAGGCCTCCGCGTACTTGGGCAGGAGCTCGAGGGCTGCCTCGGCCTGCCGCCGCGCGGCGGCAAGGTCGCCGGCCCGCTCCGCGAGGACGCAGAGCGCAAGATGGACCCGGGGGAAGAGGGCGTGCAGCGAAAGGGCACGCTCGTACTCCCGCTGCGCGTCCGTCTTGCGGTCGAGGATGAAGTGGGCCCGACCGAGGAGGTAGAGGTACTTGGCACGCTCCCGCGGGGGCAACTCTTTCTCGGCCAACCGCTGGTAGATGCGGAGGAAGTCTTCGGGCTTCCCCTTCTGCCCCAGGATCTCGCGGCCCGCCTTCTCCTGCTCGTCCAGGAGGGGGCGGAGTTCGGCGTCGGTGATCATGCCCTCCGCGGCTTGCAGGGGCGCCGCGAGGAACGCGGCAAGCAGGAGGATCCGGGGCGTCATGGGAGTGCTACTCCGTCAGGGAGTCCAGATCGGCAAAGAAGCCCGGGTAGGACTTCACGACCGATTCCGATCCGGCCACGGTAACCCCGGGGGTGCAAAGCGCAAGGAGGGCCGCCGCCATGGCGATGCGGTGGTCCCCCGAGCCGTCCACCACCGTCCCCCGCAAGGTCCTCCCCCCCATTACGACGAACCCGTCGGGGAGCGGCTCGGCCTCCCCCCCCAGCGAGAGGAGCAGAACCACGGTTCGCGCGATGCGGTCGCTCTCCGTGTGCACGAGATGGGGCGCCCCGAAGACGCGCGTCTCCCCCTGCGCCAGGGCCCCGAGCCCCCCCAGGATCGGCCCCAGGTCGGGGCAGGTGGCTACGTCGGCGCTAATCCCGCGCAGCGGGCCGCCTCGGACCCGCACGCCACCCTCCTCCGCGGAGACCGCTGCGCCCATGCGGTTGAGCAGGGTGAAGATGCGCGCATCCGGCTGCGGGGAAGAGAGTCCGAGGCCGGTGAGGAGCAGGTCGCCCCCGGTTGCCGCGGCGGCGCAGGCCATGGCCGCGGCGGCGCCGAGATCCGGCTCCACGTCGTAGGGGTTCCGAAAGCTGCGCTGCATGTGGGCCGTCAGGCCGACGTAGCCCAGGGAGGCGCGGCCCGCCACCTGCACCCTGAGCCCCTTGACCCAGTCCACCAGCAGGATGAGGGCCGTAGCGAACTGGCTCGAGATCTCCGTCCTCACCTGGACGACCCCGGGCCGCAGCGGGCCGGCCACGGCGATGGGCAGCGCGTCCCCGGCCACCTCGGCGCCCAGGGAACGGAGCGCCTCGCAGAGCGGCTTCATCGGCCGCCGCCGTAGCTGCGCGGAGCCGTCCACCACGGTCGTGGCGCTCCGGAGGGCGGCCAGGGCGAGGAGGCAGCGCGCCCCGGTGGCGTTGTCGCCCAGATCGAGGCGCGCGTCGCTCGCGGAGAACGACCCGGAGACGGTGCGGGTCGTCCCCTCCTCGTCGATGCGAAAGCCGAGAGCGCGCAGCGACTCGCCGAGCCGCGCCAGATCCTGGTTGTCCGGCACGTTGCGCACCACGCCCCCCTGCCGGGCGGCGAGGAGGAGGGCGCGCTGCGCGATCGACTTCGATCCGGGCACCCGCAGGGCGCCCCGGACGCGCCCGCACCGGACCGGCGTTTCCATGGGGGAAGTGTATCGGTCGGCTTCCCCGGGTTGCTACACTCGGTCGCCCATGCGCAGCAGCGTGCTGACCGTCTCCCTCCCCTCCCTCAAGCACCGTGCCAGCGGAAAGGTGCGTGAGGTCTTCGAGGTGAACGACCGGCTCGTCCTCATCGCCACCGACCGCGTCTCCGCCTTCGACGTGGTCATGCGACAAGGGGTGCCGGGGCGCGGCATTGTCCTGACCCGCCTCTCGGAATTCTGGTTCCGAAAGCTCGCCTCCCTCTGCCCCAACCACCTCATCACCACCGATCTCGCCCAGATGCCCGAGGGGGTGCGCGCCCGCGCCGACCTCCTGGAGGGGCGCACCATGCTGGTGAAGAAGCTGGAGATCGTACCCATCGAGTGCGTGGTGCGCGGCTACCTGGCCGGATCGGGGTGGAAGGAGTACCGCACCGCCGGCACGATCTGCGGCGTGAAGCTCCCGTCCGGCCTCCAGGAGAGCAGCCGCCTCCCCGAGCCGATCTTCACCCCCACCACGAAGGCGCACAGCGGGCACGACGAGCCCTTGACCTTCGACGAGACCTGCCAACGCGTGGGCACCGAAACGGCGCGCCGCCTGCGCGAGCTATCCCTGCAGCTCTACGCCGCCGGGGCCGTCTACGCCGCCGGGCGGGGCATCCTCCTTGCCGACACGAAGTTCGAGTTCGGCCTGCGGGACGGCGCCCTCGTGCTGGCCGACGAGGCGCTCACCCCCGACTCCTCGCGGTACTGGGACGCCACGACCTACGCCCCCGGGCGCGGGCAGGAGAGCTTCGACAAGCAGATCATCCGCGATTGGCTGGAGGCTCAGCCGTGGGACAAGAAGCCGCCGCCCCCCGACCTCCCCGCGGCGATCGTGGAGAGGGCGGCAGCGCGGTACGAGGAGATCGCGGGGAGGCTGATGCGATGAGCGCCGTGCGGATCGGATTCGTCATGGGATCGCTTTCCGACCGCCCCACCATCGAGGGCGCGGAGCAGTTCCTGAAGGGGATGGAGGTGGCCTACGAGGTGCGCGTGCTCTCGGCTCATCGCACGCCGGACAAGGCTCGCGAATACGCGCTCCAGGCGCGCGATCGCGGCCTCCGCGCGATCGTGGCGCTGGCCGGCATGGCGGCGCACCTGGCCGGAGCGATGGCGGCAAGCGCCTCGGTGCCGGTCCTCGGCGTGCCGGTGGCGAGCGGCTCGCTCCAGGGCTTCGACGCGCTCCTTGCCACGGTGCAGATGCCCGCGGGCGTGCCCGTGGCGACCTTCGCGATCGGGAAGGCGGGGGCGACGAACGCCGCGGTGTTCGCCTGCCAGATGATGGCGGCCAGCGATGAGGGCTTGGCGCGGAGGCTCGAGGACTACCGCAAGACGATGCGCGCCAAGGTCGAGAAGGACGACGCCGAGGCGTCCCGCTAGCGCGTCTCGTTCCCGCTCAGCACGCCGTCCCCGTTCCGGTCGAGCCGGCGCAGGATGTTCTCCGCGCCGCCCAGCTCCTCCAGGGTGACCCGCCCGTCCCCGTCCTTGTCGTAGCGTTCGAGCAGGGTTCGCTGCGGGAGGGGGGTGGGGCCGTCGGTCTCCATGCGCGACGGGTCCATGCGCATCATCCCGCCATCGGGACCGGCGTTCAGCTCCGCCTCGGTGACGGTGTCGTCCTTGTTGTGGTCGTAGAGCCGGAAGAAGGCGCGAGGGCCGTCGTACTCCCGCCGCGTCACCTTCCCGTCGCCGTTCAGGTCGAACAGCTCGAAGAAGCTGTCGGGGCGCGGATTGCGCTTCGCTTCCGCGATGCGATCGGCCAGGTAGGCCTCCACCTCCCGCTCGCTCAGGGAGTCGTTGCGGTTCTTGTCGTACTGCTTGAAGACCTCCTCACCTGCGCGGAACTCCGCCGTGACGATTCTCCCGTCCTTGTCGGCGTCGAACCGCTCGAAGAAGTCCTTCACCTGGTCTTTCAGGCTGCGCGGCATCGGCCGGGGAGCCTCCTCCGTCTTCGTCTCGGGCTTTCTGGCGGGATCCGCCGCCGGCTTGTCGCCCGACTTCGGGGCGGGGTCCTGCTTGATGCCGAGGTAGGCCGAGAGCTCGGCGCGGGTCACCGTGCCGTCCGCGTCGGCGTCCACCTTCGCGAAGATCTCCTTGTCGGGCACTTCGTCACGCTCGAGGACGCCGTTGGCGTTGGCGTCCCATACGCGCAGGACGTCGTCCACGGCGTCCGCCAGGGCGGGCGCCGCAAGGACAAGAACCAGCAGGATCAGCATGGGCCGGCGCATGGTCATCGCACCTCCGCGCGCAGGATGCGCGCGATCTCGTCTCTGGTAAAGAGTCTAGCACCCTCGTGCGAGACGTCCTTGAGCTGTTTGCCGTCAAAGCCCACGAGGCGGTCGAGGGGCATCCCTTCGAGATCGAGGGCGGTGGCGGGCCCCACCCCCTCCACAAGCCCCGCCTGGGGGATCTCCCCGCCCCGTCCGGTCACGTCGGCGATCTCCAGGTCCCCCTGCCCCCTCCCCGCCACTACCGCGTACTGCTTGAGGAACGGAGCCTGGAAGACCCGGGCGATGCGCACGGCGCGGGGGTCGTCCACGGTGCGCCTGCGCCCCACGGCCGCCGGGTTGTCGGGCAGCGTCACGTCCAGCTTGAGCAGGAGTCCGTTGCTGCTGCGCGCTTCGGCGCCGACGAGGTAGAGGTAATCCCGTTCGGCACTCGGGATATCGCCCCCTTCGCTCCCGAGGTCGTAGTTGCTCGCGAACGCCAGGGCGGTGGCGGAGAGGACGCCGGGGAACCCCAGCGTGCCGTTCGTGCGCAACGGCACAGGGGCCTGCGGCGCCGTCACGTCCACGGCGTAGAGCGCGGCGATCCCGTCGGCGACCCAGGCGATGTTGCGCGCCGCGGTGCGCGTGCCCGCCGAGACGTCGGGCCGACCTGCCTGGAAATGCACCACCACGCCATTGGCGTCGAGGGGGGAGGAGTCGGTGCCGTTGAGATCGACCACCGCCGCCACGGCGGGCTTCTGGGGGATCGACACGTCGACGATCCGCAACCCGCCCGGGCCGTCGGCCACGTAGGCATGGATGCCGTCCACGTGCACCCCCCGCGCTTCCGTCGTCTTCACTTGGGCCACGACGCGCGGGCGCCGCGGGTTGTCGAGGGAGGCGAGCACCAAACCCTCGCGCCCCGCGGCCACGAGCAGCATCCCCTCGCGGACGTGCACCTGGCGCGCGTCCTTCAGGGTGAGCTCGCCGACGCGGCGCGGGGCGACGGGATCGGAGACCTCCACGACCTGAACCGTGCCGTCGCGGCAGGCCACGTAGGCGAAGCGCGCGCGGCCGGAGAGCCCATCGTTGAGGAGCGCGAGATGCACCGGGCGGCTCGGGAGCGGCACGTTGGAGAGTGCGCGGCTCTGCGCCGGGTTCTTGACGTCGAAGCCGCAGACGGTGACACCCGCGTCCCCCGCCGCGATGATCAGGTCGCGGAAGAGGTGGAAATTCTCCGACCCCAACCCCAGAACGCCGGGCGCGCCGTGGCACTCCGCGCAGCGCCGGGCGGCGGGCTGGACCGTGTGGAGTTGATGGTGGATGAGCGTCATCCCCGACAGCCCGGCGGCGGTCACGGGCAGATCCTGCCGCAGCACCAGGACGTTGTTCTTGTCGCGGTACGTTCCCGCGGTGGAGAAGCCCACCATGTAGGGGGCGATCTTCCCGTGGCTGTCGAAGCCGAGGTAGAAGTGGCGGAACGACGCGAACATCTTCTCGTTGGTGGAGACGCGGCCGGGGGTGCGCTGACCCGAGAGCAGATCGAGCTGCGTGAAGGACTCGTTGCGGTCGAAGTGGAAGCCGAAGAAATTGACGCTCCAGCCGCTGTGGCACGCGTAGCACTGCATGCGCTCGTGGCGGGCGGTCATGGCGCCCACGGCGCGCGGGTTGTGATGGCGGTGCCGCGGGTTGAGGACGTCGACGGCCTGCTTGACAACGCGGTCCTTGCCGTCCACCTTGCCGCGCAGCACCGCGGTGTCGCCGTCCCACCGGAGCTGGCGCATCGTTTCGCCCCGAGCGTTCTTGAAATCCGCCTTGGCGGAGAAGGTGCCGTGGCAGCTGGTGCAGCGCACCGCCACGGCGTCCTCCATCACGCCGTAGAGGTTCCCGTCCCCCATGACGTCCCCTGCCTCGTGGCAGTCGATGCAGTGCATCCCGCGGGCGTGGTGGATGTCCGGGGGGCAGATGCGCGGATCGTTGAGGAAGAACTGCCCCTGGGAGAGGCGGTTGGTCGTGCCGGGGACATCGGGGCCGCCCGGGACGCCGGGCGGAAGCTGCGCGAGCCCGCGAAAGCTCATCCCGATGTTGGCGTCCAGCGCGTGGCAGCGGGTGCAGGTCTCGGTGCGGATCGCGCTCGTCATCTCGTGCCGGAGCGCGTGGCCCGGCTCCAGCTTGTCGATGGTGGGATCGGCCGATTTCGAGAGCCCGTCGTCGGCGTAGGCGACGTGGCAGGCCGCGCACCCCTCCCCCCGATACCAGCCATCCTGCCCCAGCCGCCCGCGCACGCCGAGCCCCACCGAGTAGAGGTGGCAGTGCATGCAGGACTTGCGCGGCAGGTCGGAGAAGTGCGTCGCGATCTCGAGCGGGTCTCCGGAGGAGGGAGGCGGCAGCCCGGCCATGGATTGCAGCCCCTTCTCCGGCACGATGCCGTCCTCGTCGCGTGTCGGGAAGATGGCGAACCGCTGGGTGCGCGAGGCGACGACGCCGTTCTCGTAGAGCCCGTCGGAGAGGTGTCCGGCCGTCGTGCCGTGGAGCGATTTCTTCAGGTTCGCGCACGCGGCGGCGTGGCACCCGCCGCAGGTCTCGTCCGCCACGCGCAGGTCCCCCGGATTGCGGAAGCGCAGGTAGGGAAGGTCGGCGTTGAGCGGCAGCGTGCGCTCGTCGCGGGGCACGGGGCGGACCGAGCGAACGTGCGCCTTCTCCTTGGTGGTGGCATTTCCGTCCCCTCCGTGGCAGCCGGCGCAGGAGATCGCTTTCCAGGGATGGATCTCCTCGATGCCCTGGTGGCAGGAGACGCACCCCGGATCGCCGCCGCCCGGCATCCCGCCGCCCTCCCGGGCGAGACCCGCGCGCGGAGGGAGGAGCAGGGCCGCGGCCCCCCACACGAGGAGCGGGAGCGCGAAGGCGAGGCGTCTAACGGCCAAGGATCTCCCGGATCACGCTTCCCTTCGCGAGACCGGCGTCCACGCCCAGGAGCTCGCACGCCGTCGGGCAGGCGTCGATCGACTTGATCTCGGCGGAAACAGTCCTGCCTTTCCGCAGATCCGGGCCGGACGCCACCATCGCCACCTTGCGGAGCTCCGGGGAGTTGTCGCCGTGGTCGAGGCCGTTGCGCTGGTTCAGGTTCCGGTCACGGCCGAACTCCGGCAGGATCATGATGGTCGTGGAGTCGCGCAGCTCCGGATCGGCCTGGATGGAGTCCCAGAGCCGGCCCAGCTGCTCGTCCGCGCGCCGGATGACTTCCACGTAGGCGTTGAAGGAACCGTGCGCGATGTCGGCGTTGGTCAGGACGACGCCCATGAGCGTCGGCTTGAAGAGCCGCAGGACCGAGACCGCCACCGCGATGGCGCGGGCGTCCCCGGCCCCCGGCCCCGTGATGTTGGAGGTGCGCCCCTGGATCTCCTCCAGAATGTATTTCTGCAGACGATCCACCGTGGCGGGATCGTTGGGCGTGCGCCCGTCGCCGGCGGGGGGCGGGGTCATGGCGCCGCGCAGCCGTGCCACCGACTCGTCCTCCTGGGCCGAGGGCACTCCGGGCCGGCCGAAGGCATCGAGCACCTTGCGGAACTCGGCGTTGAAGATGCCGTCGCCGTCGATGAGATTGGCGCCGTAGGCCTCGCCGTACTCCGGGTGCGTGCCGTAGACGAGGTTGCGCTGCTGGGCCCCGCCCGACGTGGAGAGCCAAACCATGCTCGCGGGCACCGCGGCGTGCTTGCGCACGTACTCGAAGACCGTCGGGTTCTCGCCGCGCTCGTTCTCGCGGATCCCCAGGTACTCGGTGATTCCGGTGAAGATCGACATCGTCGCCCCGAAGTGGCCGTTGTTCATGACGTTCACGTTGGGGCAGATGACGCCGTTCTCCGCGATGCGCATGAGGTTGGGCACGTTGTTGGGCGTGAGGATCGTCTCGCGGCTCCGCACGCCGCCCGCGAAGGCGACCAGGATGACGTGCTTGGTCTGGTACTTCCGCCTCGCGAAGGCGGGAGTGCTCAGGAGGGGCAGCGTGAGGGCGGCGACGCCCCCGTGTTTCAGGAAGCCGCGGCGGGTCAACGTGTCGCACATGGTTCACCTCAATAGGTCTGGTACTCGGAGCTGGAGAGAAGCGTCCAGAGGACCAGCCGCGGCGTGACCCGGGGGTCGTTCCGCAGCCCCTGGACGAAGGTATCGGTTTCCTTGGCGCTGGGGGCGCGCGCCAGCAGCCTCACGAACTGCTCCGCGACGAACCGCTCCGGATCGGTGGCGGAGGCGGGCGTCCGCGCCTCCCCCGACTCGAGCAGCACGCGCACCATGACCAGACGGATCGGCGTCGGATCGGCCAAGCTCAAGAAGGCGTTGCGGACGTTGCGCAACTCCTCGTAGGTGGGCAGGCGGCCCAACACGTCGAGGAAGAGCGCGCGCACGTAGGGGACCTCCGGCTTGGTGCGGGGCCGCGCCACGGCCTCGGTGTAGGCGGGGGCCTTGAGCCATCCGGCCACGATCGTCGCATACGCGGAGGGATCCTCGCGCAGGCGCGCCGCCTCGGCCGCGAGCATCTTCTTGTCGGGCTCCCTGCCGTGCAGGTCGAGATAGGCGCGCCGCAGGAGGTGCTCGCAGCAGGCGGGCTGGTCGAACACGATCCGGACCAGGTCGGACTGGCTGTTCCCCTTGCCGCCCAGGAAGCTGGCGGCGACTCCGTCGTACATCTTCTTGCCCGCTTCGAGCACGTTCAGGTTCTTCTGGACGACCATTCCCAGGCACTGCTCCAGCACGACGGTCACGAAAGTATCGTTCCCGGGGTTGCGCTGGCTGAAGAACTGGCTCCGGACGATCTCCTCCAGCGCCCGCGGCACCCCCACCTCCGCCTTCGCGAGGCGCGCGGGCAGCGTGGTGATGGGGCTGTCCTTGGGACGGAAGCGGTCGAGGAGCAGGAAATAGTAGAGTTGGCCCTCGTACCAGGCCTGCCAGGTCTCCTCTTCCTTCAGGAGCAGATCCACGCAGTCGTCGTGGCTGCGCCCCAGGAGGGCGGCGGTCTCCTCGAGGGTCGGGCCGCGCGCCTTCAGGTCGAAATGGAGCCGGCGCACGAGGCGGAGGCGGCTGGAGTCGAGGCGGCCTGTGAAGAGGGAAGCGGGGGGCGGCCCCTCGCGCTCCCCCTCCATCGAGGGCGGCGGGGACGCCGCCCTGCCCGTGGCCATGACCTGGAGGGTCTCGGGCAGGCTCCAGAGTTTCCCGTCGTGTACGCGCAGCTCCACGCGGTAGACGCCCGGTTCGTCGGGCGTCAGGCGCGCCTGAGGCGACTCGGCGTCGGCGAGCGCGGCGGCGCTGCCGTCGGGCCGATCGATCAGGCTCCATCGATACCCGATGGGATCGCCGTCGCGATCGGCGCTCAAGGTGCCGTCCAGCTCCAGGTCCTCCCCCACGGGACCGGTCGCCTTGCGCGGCAGGATGGCGTCGGGGGGCAGGTTCTTGAGCGTCGCGCCCAAGGCGAAGTCGAGGAGCGTGGCGACCTCCTTGGCGGAGAGTCCGGCGTAGAGCGCGCCCCCGCCGTGGTTCATTTCACCCAGGGACTTGCGCACGAGCGGGCTGCGCAGCGGGTCGGCGGGATCGAGGAAACGCAGCGCCGCGCGATAGTTGTGGAGCAGTTGGGGGCGCGGAGGGCGGTCGAGGTCGTCGTAGGGCTGGAGGAGGAATCCTCCCGCGGTTTCGGCGTCGCTGTGGCAGGAGGCGCAACGGAAGTGGAGCTCATGCGCCAGCTTCGACGGTCCCTCCGCGAAGAAGAGGAGGTCGGGGGCGGGGGGTTCTTCGGAGCTGGGAGGCGCCATCGGGGGCGCAGCCGCCGCGCCGATCGCGAAGGCCAGGAGAAGGGGGGCCGCCACCATCCGCCTCATGGTCCCGTACCACGATCATAACCCACCCGGGTGCGCGGGGTTCCGCTACCCGGCCGCCGATCTTGCGGCAGCGCTGCCGCAGCGCCCCGATCCAAGTCCGGGCGGCGCCACGGGGTGGGCGAACGGGGGGGGCTGACCCTCAGGCTCAGC